>NZ_JAASRQ010000003.1:0-200386 GCF_011761545.1 Paenibacillus sp. BK720
AAGACCCCTTGAAGACGACGAGGTTGATAGGTTCGGGGTGGAAGCACAGCAATGTGTGGAGCTGACGAATACTAATCGGTCGAGGGCTTATCCTACAACGTTTCTGAAATAGATATACTTCGGAAATGGAAACCAGCTAATGTTTTGTGTGAATCATATTCAGTTTCTTACGGTGTTTTATGTTTATAGCATAAATAAACACCCACCCAGAAGTGGGTTTTTTATTGGGCTTTACCTTATTTCTAATGTTCCCTGATAGCTCAGTTGGTAGAGCACTCGACTGTTAATCGAGTTGTCACAGGTTCGAGTCCTGTTCGGGGAGCCATATAGAGAGGTGTCCGAGTGGTCGAAGGAGCACGATTGGAAATCGTGTAGGCTCTAACCGGGTCTCGAGGGTTCGAATCCCTTCCTCTCTGCCATACAACTTTTAATACGATATGGCCCGTTGGTCAAGGGGTTAAGACACCTCCCTTTCACGGAGGTAACAGGGGTTCGAATCCCCTACGGGTCACCATTACTTACACTAAAGAGTAAAAAAACATGGAGGCTTAGCTCAGCTGGGAGAGCATCTGCCTTACAAGCAGAGGGTCGGGGGTTCGATCCCCTCAGCCTCCACCATATTTTTTAAAAATGACGCGGGGTGGAGCAGCTCGGTAGCTCGTCGGGCTCATAACCCGAAGGCCGCAGGTTCAAATCCTGCCCCCGCAACCAAAACTTTATCTTCGGTGTTTTACCGAGAATACGATGTGGAGCTGTGGTGTAGAGGCCTAACATGCCTGCCTGTCACGCAGGAGACCGCGGGTTCGAATCCCGTCAGCTCCGCCATTTAATCAAACATCAGGCTCGGTAGCTCAGTTGGTAGAGCAGAGGACTGAAAATCCTCGTGTCGGCGGTTCGATTCCGTCCCGAGCCACCATGTTAGATGGTTGGAAAATTCATATGCCGGTGTAGCTCAGTTGGTAGAGCAACTGACTTGTAATCAGTAGGTCGTGGGTTCGACTCCTATCGCCGGCACCATTTTTACGGAGGGTTAGCGAAGTGGCCAAACGCGGGAGACTGTAAATCTCTTCCTAACGGTTCGGTGGTTCGAATCCATCACCCTCCACCATTTCTCATTATTGAGAGCCATTAGCTCAGTTGGTAGAGCACCTGACTTTTAATCAGGGTGTCGAAGGTTCGAGTCCTTCATGGCTCACTTTACCTTGCTTTTTGCGGTTGTGGTGGAACGGCAGACACGCTATCTTGAGGGGGTAGTGCCCACCGGGCGTATGGGTTCAAGTCCCATCAACCGCACCATATCATTCGAAATTTACAGGGCCTTGCTTAGCAAGGCTCTTTTTTGTTGTTTTCATAATGTTGAGCTTGTAATTTTCGCAAGGATAAAATCCCGAAAGCTGCATCAAAAAATTGAACATGGAATTAACGATAAATTGAATTGCGGGTATTCTGTCCAGACGGTATAATGCATCATCATCATATGGCATCGATTACATGAAAAAGCGAGGGATAGCATGATCGTTTGGACGAACGCTGGACAGGTTGGCCAGGAAGTAATAAGGATAGGATTCACCAATCGGATATCCGCGGTAAGCGTTGATCCCGTTTCCTCTAAGAGCAAGAAACAGGAAGGTCCGCAGCCATGAAACTGATGAAGTGGCTGTTCGTCAACCGGAGTATCAGAACGAAAATCGTTTGGAGCAGCGTAATTACATCGCTTGTTCCGATGCTTGTGTTGTCTTATCTCTTTTACGAATCTAGCACGAGATCGCTGGAGCGCACGATGTACCGTAGCACCAGCCAGAATGCGCAATATGTGGCTGGCTATTTGAATCAATATTTTCGCGATCTGTCTTCATCGGCCTTGCAGGTGTACGGTTTTTCCCGTGTCATGAATTTGATGGAGCATGGCCGCAAGGTGAATGACGAAGATTTCTTTGCTCTTGGCGAGTCGCTGAAAAATTATTATGCGCTTGTATCCAATAAGAACAAGGATACCGTTATAAAGATCATGGTCTTTGGCAAGGACAACAAGCTGAGGGACTTTTGGTCGAGAGCAGCCAGTTACGATTCCATCCCTTTTAACGAGAGCATTCCCCATTACGGGGACATGCTCGATTTGCCGTTCCAGCAGTCGCTCTCCTTCTCCTACAAGGACGCTGCGTTTAACCAGGACTTTTTCGTATTTGCCATTACGATTTATGATCCTTTCTACCATAGTAAAATCGGAACGCTTGTCTTTTACATTCAGATGAAGGAGCTTACCAAAGTCATCGAGGCGAACAACCAGTCACCGAATGTCATCGTGCTGCGCAACTCCCGGGGCGAGACCTTCTACCATACGAGTGACAAGTACGACGGTATTGTGCCTACATTCGAGGTGCCGGACGCCAAGCTGAAAAAAAAGCCGAAGGAGCTCCGATTTGAGCAGCGCAAGGATCTGCTCGTCAGCACCTCTTATCTGGATAACGGGAACTCCACGCTGACCATTATTTATCCGAACGAAGAGCTGGCTCGCCATCGCAACAATACGCTCCTCATCGCAATCGGGGCGTTGGTATTTGCGGTTGTGTGTATTTCGCTGCTGTCGCTCTTTGCCCAGCAATACCTGACTAGGCCGATTAAGCGGCTTGGCCAAGCGATGAAGAAGGTACGCACCGGCAACTTTCATGTTACGCTGTCCCAGCCTTACCGCTATCGGGATGATCTGTCCGAGCTGAACCGCAGCTTCAATTTCATGACGGAAAAAATACGGGAGCTGATCGAGCAGCGGTACCAGATGCAGCTTCGGAACAAGGAAGCGCAGCTGCTTGCCCTGCAAATGCAGATAAACCCCCATTTTTTGTACAATACGCTGCAAACGATTGGCGGTAAGGCAGTGCTGATCGGTGACTATGAAATTCCGGAGATGTGCCGTTCCCTCGGCGATTTGTTCCGATACAGCTTTTATGAGGGAAATACGGAATCCACGATCCGGCAGGAGCTGGCCCATGTCGCCAACTATTTGTATATCCAGCAGTTCCGATTCGAGGAGTCGCTTCGCACGGAGTTTGACGTACCCGAGTCGCTAATGGAGGCAACCACCATTCGCTTCGTGATGCAGCCGATTATCGAGAATGCCGTTATCCATGCGCTTGGCGGTCCGGATGACGGTCAGCTGCTTATTCGCGTTGGGGCGGAGACGTACGATGGCGCGATCGTATTGTCGGTTAGCGATAACGGCCCGGGCATAGCGCCGGCCAAGCTCGCGGAGCTGCGCGGCGACATGGAGAAGAAGTCGATGGAAGTATTCTCAGGGGTTTCGATTGGATTGAAGAACGTTCACGAGCGCATACGGCTTGCCTATGGCGAGTCGTATGGCCTCGAAATCGACAGTAAACCGAGTGAAGGAACGGTTATACGCATCCGAATTCCATGCAGAAAGCGGGGAGAATCGCATGTTTAAAGTAATGGTCGTCGATGACGAGCCATGGGGGCGCAAGTCGGTCGGCAAAATGATCGAAGAGCTGCAGCTGGACGTTGAGGTTGTCGCGGAGGCCCGCAACGGCGCGGAAGCGCTGGAGCTTATTCCGGTGAGCAAGCCCCATATCATCGTCACGGACATGAATATGCCGGTTATGAACGGCCAGAAGTTTCTCGAGCAATTGTATCACCGGTATAACCATATCAAGATTGTGGTGATCAGCGGTCATTCGCAATTCGAATATATGAAGGCAGCCGTTGCCTACCAGGCATGCGAATACGTGCTGAAGCCGGTATCGCTTGCGGATTTGAAGGATGCCATGGTCAAAGCCATACAGGCAAGCCGCAGCCATATGAGCGTGGAGCAGCGCCAGCAATTCGCAAGCGAAATGCGCAAGCTGCGTACCGAGACGTTTTTGCAGAACGTGACGGGACGGCGTATCGCCTACAGCGCCGATATTGTCTCCCAGGCAGCGGAGCTGCTCACGAGTCCGCCGGTAGGCCGCTACAGGCTTGCTGTATGCATGATGCGTCGATTCCGCGAGCTGGCGGAAACCAAGTTTAACGGCAATGCGGACTTGCTAATGTTCAGTATCGAAAATATGATGAGCGAACTAACGAGCGGCGCACCTCTATACGTATTCAAATCGGACGACCGTCAGCGGCTTTGCCTGCTGTTGCCGGAACCGGCTATGGACGGCGGGGGAGTGCGGGAGCTGCTGCTGCCTTTCCATGAGACAGCCAGCCGTATGCTGCAGCTATCTGCCGTTGTTGGCCTAAGCGATCCGCGCGACCTTCTGGACCAATTGCCGGAGGCGTTCGAGGAAGCAAGCGAGCGTCTGTACGGCAGTCTGCTGCGCGGAAGCGAGTTCGCGGTAAGGGCAGCCGATATGCCGCAGGAGATGCGGGAGAGCGGCGAGATGCTCGGCGGATTCGACGCGAAGCTGCTGCAGCAAGCGATTGTTGGCGGACAGGCTGCCTCCGCCCGCAGAATGCTTGGCGAGTTTGCGCGCAAAGCGGAGATGTCGGAATCGCTGACCATCCGGAGCGCCCAGAAAGAGCTGCGCAAGCTTAGTGCTGCCGCCGGAAGCGAGTGGCCGGCTATTGCGGCAGCTAGTCCGTTGTTGTCCGATCAACGGGCGATCGACAGCGTAATGACGCTCTCCGCGCTTCACGCCTACGTATCGGAGCTGTCAGCGGCCATAGAAGCGCACATCCATGCAAAGGGATCGTCGGATGCGGGCAATCCAATGGCCGAGATCGTGGCGTATTTGGACGGGCATTATTTCGAAGATGTTGGCCTGATCGACATGGCGACCCGCTATCATATGGACCCGAGTTACCTGAGCCGGCAATTCAAAGCCGCAACCGGGGAAAATTTCATCGAATACGTAACGCGTAAGCGCATGGAGAAGGCATGCGAGCTGCTTCGGGAATCCAATCATAAGGTATCGGATATTGCCGAACTGGTCGGTTACGAGAATCAGCGGTATTTCAGTCAGGTATTCAAGAAATTTACCGGACATACGCCATCGGAATTCCGGGAGTCGCCGGCGCCTCTTTCCCAGCCTGCAAAAAATTGAACATCGCATCTCCAATTTATTTTATTCCTGCGGCCGCCGACAACCAGTAAACTGAGCATCAGGACGAGAAAGCTCGATCCGAGAACATCAGACAAAGGGGATATGGATATGAACAAGAAACTCGGCCTTGGTCTCAGCATTGCGTTGATGACCGCGCTGCTGAGCGCTTGCGGCGGAAATAACGGCAACAACGCCGGCCCGGCGAATTCGGCATCGGAGCCGGCCAACTCGGCAACGGAATCGGCGAGCGCGCCGGCAACGGAAGATACCGAGCCGGTTACCATCTCGTTCATGCATTTCAAGAGTGACGCAACGGACGGCATTAACAAAATCGTCGATCAGTTCGAAGCGGAAAATCCGAATATCAAGGTGGACGTACAGCCGGTCAAATTCGACGACTACGCTACGCTGCTCAAGACCAAGCTAGCCAGCGGAGATATCGTTGACGTATTCACCTTAAATGCCGGCAGCACGACTAAGCTGTACAAGGACGGCGGTTACCTAGAAGACTTAACCGACCAGGAATTTATGAAGACCTTCGATCCGAGCGTGCTCGCCGAGCAAGCAACGGACGGCCGCAACTATATCATGCCGCTGAACGCAGGACCAATCGCCGTATTTTATAACAAGAAAATTTTCTCCGATCTCGGTATCGAGATTCCTACGACATACGATGCGCTAATCGCGGCTGCGCAAAAAATCAAAGACTCGGGCAAAACCCCGTTTGCGCTTGGCTGGAAAGACGGCTGGCCGCTTGGCATGTGGCTTAGCCGCGACTTCCCGAGCAACACGGTGCTCGTTGACAAGCAGACCGACTTCTTCGACAAGCTGGAGAAGGGCGAAGCGAAATTCGCGGACAATCCGGCAACGAAGACGACGATTCAGCATGCGCTCGACATGTTCAAATACGGCAACAAGGACCAGCTTGGCGTGGACTACAACGGCGCGGTCGACATGTTCGCCCGCGAAGAAGCGGCCATGATGTACATGGGGACTTGGCCGCTGCCGGATATCGAGAAGAAGAATCCGGAGCTGTTCGCAACCGGCATGGGCTACTTCCCGTATCCGTTCAGCAATGATCCGGCGCTTAACAAGCTGGAGTTCAACCCGGATGCTTCCGTAGCGGTGAACAGCAAGTCCGAGCATAAGGATGCCGCGTTCAAATTCCTCGCCTACTTGGCTAGCGTACCTGCGGCAAACACGTGGGTAGAGAACGTGAAGACCTTAACGTACGTAAAAGGCGCATCCGCAGACATCGCTCCGGCCGTTTCCGACCTGAAGCCTTATTTCGATAACGGTCAGTTGTACAACTCGCAAGTGTATATTACAACAACGATTGACTGGACGACGCAGTTCTCCCAATACGTACAGAAAGTGTTCTTCAACAAGGCAACGGCGGATGACATTATTAAGGATCTTGATGATTGGGTTGCCAAAAACCATAAATAACGCAGGATTGGCCACGCGAACGGCATAGGCGCAGCTTATGCCGTTCTTTTCGGGAAGGAGAGGAACCGATGGAAAGCTTGAAAAAAACGATTCGACGCGAGATGTGGTACGTCCTGTTCCTTGTTCCGGGCGTACTGTTGTTCGCCTTCGCCGTCATCGTGCCTTTTGTAACGGGCATTCGTTATTCGTTTACGAACTGGGACGGCATTTCGCGCAAGCTGACTTACATTGGCTGGGACAATTACGTGAATGCGATCCAAGACCCCGATCTATGGACGGTTCTTGGCAACACGTTCAAATATGCGATTATTCTTACGCTGCTCGTCAATTTAGTGGCGCTCTTATTTGCGCTGCTGCTCGACAGCTACCTGCCGCTGCGGAATTTGTTCCGCACGATTTTTTTCCTGCCAAGCGTCATTTCGGTTATACTCGCCGGATTCATCTGGAGCTATAACTACAGCCAAGGGTTTCCGAGGCTGCTCGCCCATCTGGGGATGGACGTAACCAGTCCGCTAGGCAATCCCGACCGCGCGTTATACGGTCTCATCATCATCGCCGTCTGGCAGGGCATCGGCTCGCCGATGATTATCTATATTGCCGGCTTGCAGGGCATTCCGGCCGAGCTGTCGGAGAGCGCGCGCATCGACGGAGCGGGTCCGCTCCGCGTCTTCCGCAACGTTACGCTGCCGCTGCTCGCGCCGTCGGTGACGATCAACATGCTGCTCGTGCTGACCGGCTCCCTGAAAGTGTTCGATCTCGTCCTTGTTACGACAAACGGCGGACCGGGCTTTGCTACCGAGGTTATTGCGACCTTTATTTATAAGAATGCGTTCTCTTCGTTTAAAGCAGGCTACGGCATGGCGCTATCGATGATCTTCTTCGTCATTCTGGTCATCGTAACGGTCGTGCAGGTAACCATATTCAGAAAACGGGAGGTGGAGATGTAATGAGAAGCACGCGATTGCTTGTGTTTATTGCCGTTGCGGCCGTTGCCGCCGTGTTTCTGTTTCCGCTCTACGTCGCCATGCTTATGGCGCTCAAATCGGCGAAGCAGACCTTCGATTCCTTTTACGCGCTGCCGCCGTCCCTGGATCTGGCTAACTTCGTTCATGCCTGGGATACGTCCAAGTATCCGACCGCCTTTCTGAACAGCGCAATCATCACCGTCCTTTCGGTGCTGCTTATCCTGATCATTTCCGCCTTGAGCGGGTACGCGATTGCGCGCGGCAGCAAACCGCTCTACAACTTCTTTTTCCTGCTGTTTCTTTCCGGCATGATGGTGCCGTTTCAGGTCACGATGCTGCCGCTCTACCAGCTTGGCAAATCGCTTGACATGCTGAACAATTATTGGGGGATTGTCCTGATTTACGGCGGATTCGGCGTTCAGTCGGGAGTTCTGTTCTTTACCGGCTTCGTACGGGGCATTTCGCGGGAGATTGAGGAGGCGGCACGCATTGACGGCTGCTCTACGCCGGGGATTTTTATCCGCATCGTTATGCCGCTGCTGAAGCCCGTGACCGCGACGGTGCTTGTGCTTAACGCGCTCTATATCTGGAACGACTTTTTGCTGCCGTTATTGTACTTGCAAAGCAAAGACTTCCGGACGATACCGCTGCAGCAGTATTTCTTCTTCGGGCAATACAGCAGCGATTTGAACCTTGCGTTCGCGTACGCGGTGATGGGGCTTATCCCGATTATCGTTTTCTTCCTGTTCATGCAGCGCTTCATTATTAAAGGGATTGCGGCCGGAGCGATCAAAGGCTGAAACGCAATCGCGCTTAAACCTCGGTAAGCAAAAAAGCGTACATCGATCACACAAATAATTGGATTATTTTGGACGGTCGACTGTCGTACAATGGGTGGCGAGAGCAGGGTTGTCTGCTCATCACCACTCATTGGGAGGGAAAATAATGAGAAGGAATGGCTTGAAGGTTGTGCTGCTTCTCTCGCTGCTCTTGTCGGTATTGCTGCCTGTCGGTACCCGCATGACGTATGCGGCAGCCGTGTCAATCTCTCAGACGGGCAATATTGTAACCGCTACCAACGGTGCGATTACCGTTGCGTACGACCTGTCGACGGGCAAAGGCACGTTCAAGGAAGGCAGCACGACACTCATCAGCGATTTTTACTCGGACTATGCGATCAGCGGAAGCTCAACCAGGTACAAGTCGACCGATTCGGCTACAAGGACCGCAAGCTGGACGACAACCGGTACCGACGGTTATGGCACAAACGGCAAGCTGCTGACGATTACAAACGCGCTTGCTTCGGGATCCACAATCACGCTGCGCATCACCATGTACGAGAACCGTTCCTATATCCTCTCGGATATGACGGTCAGCAAAGGGACCTCGCAGACGATCGACTTCCTCGAGCCAATCGCAGCCAATAATCTCGACATCGGCTCCGGCAGCGACAAACGCATTTATACGACTCCTTATACGAACAACTATGACTTTGGCGTAGCGCCGGTTAACGATTTCGGCAACAGCCAGAACGGCGACGACCGTCCGTACGGTGCGGGGGAAACCTGGTCGGCGTTCAACGGCAAGAGCTACTGGGTGGCGGCCATGTTCGACAATGCAAGCAAGAAGGGAGTCGTCGCCGGCGCGGCTACGACAAAGACGTGGAAGAGCATGCAATACCTGGCCCCGGCCAGCACGGCAAACGGTCCGCTCACCGGGTTCTCAGTCTACAACGCCGGAGGGAAAAAGAGCGGTACGTCCGTGGCGAGCGATAAGTTTTTCCTCGGTTATTTCGCGGACTACCGCGACGGATTGGAGACGTTTGGCCAAGCCTACGCCGTTGGGGAGCCAAAGCTGAATTGGACCGGCGACGTGCCGATCGGCTTCAACACGTGGTATGCGTATTACACCTACGGCACGGCGGATGCGATGCTGCCGACAACGGATTACTTCTACACGCACCTGAAGTCGCTTGGCTACAATTACATGAATCTCGACTGCTGCTATATAGGCGTCCCTACCAAGACGCCGGTACAGAATCTGAAGGACTTCGCCGATTACGTGCACAGCAAAGGGATGAAAGCCGGCACATACTCCGCTCCGTTCGCGATCTTTGATCCGCTGACGGATACGGTGCCAACGACTTCGTATACGTTTGGCGATATTGCGCTCAAGGATGCTTCCGGCAACCCGATCAAGTCGTACATCAATACGTACATCGTGGATGCGACCCATCCCGGCGGCCAGGCGTATTTGCAATGGATCATGCAGACGCAGCATATCGACCCGGGCTTTGATTACGTCAAGCTCGATTTTATCGACCTCGGCATGTATGAAGGCAGCTTCTATGATTCCACGAAGAACGGGATGGAAGCTTACCGGATCGGCATGCGGATCATGCGCGATACCTTGCTCGCCGCGCCGCAGGACATCTATATCAACGAATCGATAGCACCGCTCTTGCCATCGGGTTATGCGCATGGACGCCGAACGGGCGTCGATACGACAATCGGACTGGAGTCTTATCCGGGCATCGAGCGCCAAGCGCTTAACACGGCGGCTTCCTGGTGGACGAACGGTACGTTGTATTCGTACAATGACCCCGACATGCTTTTCCCGGAAAGCGTCATAGACGGCTTTAATAAAGTAACGCTGAACGAAGGAACGCTGCTGTCCACGGCGATAATAATGGGAGGCGGTCATCTCCTTATTGGCGACAACGTGCCGTTTATTTCGGAGGATCGGATGAAGACGCTGTTCAACTCCGATTTGCTTAATCTGGTGAAGGCCGGCAAGGCGGCGCGGCCGGTGTCGATGACGAACTTTTATCATAAGCTCGAACACCCCCCAACGGCCCTTTATTTAACGGCAGCTAACGGAGATAAATACGTCGGGCTCTCCAACTGGGATATGAACAATTCGCAGTCCGCATCCGTAGCGTTCAGCGATCTCGGTCTTAGCCCGAGCGCAACCTATACGCTGACGGAGCTGTACAGCAAGACGAAGCTTGGCACTTACTCCGGCAGCTATAGCCGCACGCTGAAGCCGGGCGAATCGGTTATCGTGCGCGTCTCCTCGCAAGCGAGCGCATGGCCGACTGCTGCGGCGAATCTCGCCTCCGGCAAGACCGCAACGGCATCGTCGACCTGGTCCGCGCAAGCCGGTTACGAGGCAAGCAAGGTGACGGACGGCAGCCAAGCGACGAGATGGAGCGGGGAGAACGGCACCGCGAACAACCAGTGGATCGAAGTTGATTTTGGCTCCAGCACAAGCGTTAACCGGGTTGTTGTGAATGAGTATGCCTACGGCAGCCAGAACTTCCAGATCGATGCGTATACCCTGCAATATTGGAACGGCTCGAGCTACGTGAACCTGACGAAAGGCTTCACGATTGGCGACAGGCGAATATTCGACTTCCCGACCGTCAATACGTCCAAAATCCGGCTTTATATCAACAAGGCGAGATTTATTCCATCGATCAACGAGATCGAAGCGTATAATGTGAGCGGCAATACGGGTTATGTGATCGATCAGGATAACAGCAGCGCCTCGTATTCCACGTACTCGGATATCCGTGCGGGTATTCAAAGGATGCAGACGTTTACGTTAACCCAATCAAGCCTGCCAAGGCTGGATGTCTACTTGTACGAAAGCTATGTAAACAAGGTGCCGGAGGATAACTATTATCTGGATATCGTTCAGCTCGATGCCAACAACAATCCGGTGCAAAAGCTGTTCAGCGCTTCGCTTAATCCGAACAATATTCCGGGGGCTGCCACGCCTTACGCGGTATATCCGCGACTGACGGGGCTGGATACCACGAAAAAATACGGGCTAATTCTCCGCTCGCCGCAGACGCTTGACGACAATTCAACCGATAACAAGTACGGGTTTGCTTATAACGACAGCAATCCGTACGCCGGCGGGCTCGAGCGGCTGTCAACAAACGGAGGGGCTACCTGGACCACCGAGAACGGCGGCAACCGCGATTTGATCTTTACCATTTACAAGTAACAACGCGCATATAATCGCATAAAAGGGTGCCCCGCTGACAGCCGAAACGGCTGTCGCGGGGGCCTTTTTTGCTGCTGAAGACAGCAACGAAGCTTGTGAAAAATAACTGTTGCATAACCGGGAATGTTGGGCTATAATCTTCATTACGCGTTACGAAAAATGCGGTCATGGCGGAATTGGCAGACGCGCTAGATTCAGGTTCTAGTGTCAGCAATGACGTGGAGGTTCGAGTCCTCTTGACCGCACCATACGCGGAAGTGGCTCAGCGGTAGAGCATCGCCTTGCCAAGGCGAGGGTCGCGGGTTCGATTCCCGTCTTCCGCTCCACGGGATGTAGCTCAGCTTGGTAGAGCACCTGGTTTGGGACCAGGGGGTCGCATGTTCAAATCGTGTCATCCCGACCATTTTGTTCATATTGCGGATACAGCAAGCCCGCCTTATATAGAAAAGCCCTTTATCCATCTTTGGATAAAGGGCTTTTTCGTGTTTGGATACGATTCCCTCTTGCAGCTTTCCTCCCCGTCAGGCAGGATAAACTCATAAAGCATCGAATATTGTCTTGTCCCATACTTGTTGTGAGGTGATGAGGTGCACGGCAAACGCTTGTTTAAGTCTCCGAGAACGGCTCATATTAGAAAGACGGGCATCTTGTCCATGCTGCGCAACCGGTTTTTGTTCTCCTCTCTTCGCAAACGCATTATGGTGTTACTGACCATTGGCTTTGTAGGCTGTGCCATTCTGATGGCTTCCGTCTCCTACAATGCGATCTACACGATGCAGCACGATAAAATCAAAACCTCTATGGCATTTGATCTGTACCAGCAAACGACAAAGCAGAACCAAATGTACAACAATCTGCTCCAGGTTACCCAGCAGATGACGCCGGAAGGCACGGTAGGCCATCTGATGGAGACGTATGTATACACCGCGGACATTTATAGTCAGCGTCTTCTCTCCCGCGATATTTCCTATAACATTGGCTTGATTACGTTCTCGAACCCGGCTATGCAGCTGGTGATGTACTACAATAACGCAAGCGGGCAAGCAGCTTATTCGAATTTGCCGGTGCGTACGGACTTTAAGCTTGAATCCTTGCCGGATGTTGCCGGTATGGGGGAGCTGAGATACCAGTCTCCGCATAAATCCTTATGCCGGTTCAGCGATGATCTGGTGGTGTCCGTGACCCGGGAAGTTACCTTTTCGGACGGAACCAAGCTTGTTGTCTACGTGGAGGCCAAGACCGATATTCCGACGGATATGAGCTCGGTTACCGAAAGTTTGAACATGCCGTATACGCTTGTGTTTACGAATTCTGCAGGCAATGTAACGTATAGCAGCAATACGGCTGCATTTGAAGCGGGCCAGCACCTTGAGCTTGAGGGGCAGTCGGGCGCGACCGACGATTATGTCTGGAACCGGATGACCGGGGATTACGGCTATGACATAACCTTGCTTCTCCCCGTCTCTTATTACAATCATGAGCTTTATACGTGGAAAAATCATATGTATTGGATTCTCGCCATCGCCCTCCTGATGATGTTTATGCTTACGCTTGTGCTGCGGCGGCTCATTAACCGGCCATTCCGGCTGATCGAGAAGGAGATGCGGACATTTGGCAAAGGATACATGGGCACTACGCAGTATCATACGGGAATCGACGAGTTTGACCGGATTTTCGACCAGTTCAACATTATGAAAAGGCAGATTCAGAAGCTTATTATCGACGTGGAGCAGAAGGAAAAGCGCCGGCATCAGCTGGAGATCGAAAAGCTTGCCTACCAGATCAACCCGCATTTTCTAATGAATACGCTTAATTCGGTGCGCTGGCTGGCCGTTATGCATAAGCAGGAGGAAATCGAGAAGTTTATCTCCTCGCTTATTATTTTGCTGAACTACAACCTGGGCAAATCCGAGGAAAAAGCGACCTTCCGATCAGAAATTCAGGTCATGAGAACCTATCTTGAGCTGCAGCAGATGCGACATGATTTTGAAGTGAAGCTGGATATTGCCGAAGGAGCTTATCTGGACAGCCCGGTCGCAAGGTTCATCCTGCAGCCAATCGTGGAAAATGCCGTCTGCCACGGCCTCGACGACAACGGTATGCTGGAGATCAGCGTGCTGCCGGACGAAGCGAAGCAGATGGTGCGCATTATGATCCGCGACGACGGCAAGGGGCTTAGCCAGGAGACGTTGGCCCTGCTGCAGCGCGACACGCCTGACCAGCAGCAGACCGGCTGGGGAATCGGACTCCGTTACGTCCGCTCCATGCTGGAATCCTTTTATGGCCACAAAGCCCGGATGGGCATAGATAGCACGCCAAATCAAGGGACGACGGTTACGTTGTACCTTCCTTTTCTCGAACAACGAAAGGAGAGAGCCATGTGATTCGTGTATTAATCGTTGACGATGACAAGCTTGCGCGCAAAGGCTTTATTTCCATCATGCCATGGGCCAATCATGACATGGTTGTCGTTGGAGAGGCGGCGAACGGCGCGAAGGCGCTTGAATTCATGGAGCAGCATGAGGTGGATCTCATGTTTGTCGACTTGTCCATGCCCGTCATGTCGGGAATGGAGCTGCTTCAGGTGACGCGCCAGAGGTTTCCGGGCCTTCGTTCCGTTATCCTGTCGTTCCATGAGGAATTCGAGAATGTGCAGACGGCTTACCGTATGGGCGTGCTCGATTATATTTCCAAGGTGCGTCTGGAATCGGAGGATGACGAGCAGATTTTGAAAAGGATTGGGCAGCAGATGTCGGGAACGGCAACGCAGCAACCGTCCAGCCAGCTTCCGGCGGCCTTGAATCCTGCGCCCGCACCCGAGCAAAACGTCCGTGCGCAGGAGGAGGAGAGCTGGAGCGGGCTGGAGCAGGAATGGCGCTCTAACTACTGGCTTTATAATGAATCGGTCTTTCAACGGCTATGCAAGCAGACCGCGCAAGCCAAGGTGTCCTTCCGTCGCCTGGAAGGGCTGTTTATGCGCGTGTTGTCTCAGCTCGAGACCGACCTTGGCCTTGCTGCCGAGCTGGGCTCCGATGCGGCCGATATCCGTTCGGCCGTCGAATGGATGCGGGATTTCCGAAAGCGCGTATATGCGCAGGTGGCGGCAACCACCGATTTTACCAATACAACCACAAGTATACTGAAGGCGGTACTGTTCATTCGCGAGCAGGCTTCGGGTACGCTGCACGCCGAGGATGTCGCCGATCACGTACACATGAGCAGAAGCTATTTCAGCCAATGCTTCAAGAGGCTGACAGGCTCGACGTTTAACGATTATTTGAAGCAGGAGCGGATTAGATCGGCCGAGCGGCTGCTGTGCGAGACGAATCAGTCCATCGCGTGGGTTGCCCATGCCGTAGGCTATAACGACTCCAAATATTTCTCCCAGCTTTTCTATGAGCAGACCCGTCTCCTGCCTTCCGAGTTCCGCGCGCAATTCATAGGGGGGAAGATTGACTACAACTAATCGAACAAATATCTACCCCCGTTTCTTGATTGAACACAAAACAGGGCACATCCGTCCGACTTTTTTTAAGCGCTTTCATTGTACAATGGGTAAGCAAGGAACAAGCGAAGAGTTTTAGGAGGGGTTAGATGAAAAGGAATATGGCACTGATGCTTTCTGCTGCATTACTAGGTGTAAGCTTGACAGCATGTTCTTCTTCCAATGATTCATCAAACAACAATGTGAAAGCGTCTTCAAGCCCTGAGGCAAGTTCGAATGCAAGCAGCTCCGAGAGTCCCGCATTGTCCGGGGATGACCTCGCCTTCTCCAAATTCCCGAAGCCCGTTGACGTTCACATCGGCATGGTGGTGGACCCGACGGACAAAACGCTGCCGGAAGGCGACAGCGTAAGCAACAATCAATACACGCGTTACTTAAAGGAAAAGTACAACATTAACGTCATTGTGGATTGGACGGCTGCTACGGGCAACGACTTCAAGCAGAAGGTCAGCCTGACAATCGCATCGGGCAAGCTGCCTGACGGCATGGTGGTCGACGACCGCTCCTTCATGACGAAAGCCGCAAGCTCGGGTCTGCTGTACGATATTGGCGATCTCTTTGATCAATATGCGTCCAAGCAAGTGAAGGACATTATGGCAAGTACCGAAGGACGCGCCCTGGAAAATGCCAGCTACAAAGGAAAAATGGTCTCGCTCCCGAACATTACGGTAGACACCGACGGCGTTCACGTTATGTGGATCCGCAAGGACTGGCTCGACAAGCTGAGTCTGCCGGTACCAAAGACGGTGGCGGATCTCGAAAAAACGGCTAAAGCGTTTATCGATAATAAGCTGGGCGGCGACAAAACCATTGGTATTGCCGGCCCATCCAAGAATTCATTCCCTTATTCCACGTTCCTCGTTTCTTCCAACAATATGGCCGGATTTGACCCGATCTTCGGCGCGATGGATGCTTATCCGGGCTACTGGCTCGACAATGGCGACGGGACGGTATCGTACGGAACAACATCGGAGAACACGAAGAAAACATTGGCTTTGCTGGCCGATTGGTACAAAAAAGGACTTATCGACCCTGAGGTGGGTACGCGCGATAACACGGGCGATCCGATCAACGCGAACCAGACGGGTATTTTCTTCGGACCATGGTGGGCAGGCGGTTACGGCAACGGGGACTCCTTCAAGAACGACCCGACGGCCAACTGGCAGGCGTATCCGGTCTACTCCGATGACGGCAAATGGAATACGCATATGAAAACAACGGGCAGCACGTACACCGTGATTAGCAAAAACGCGAAGCCGGACGTTGTTAAAGCCATTCTGATCATGAACAACGCCCTTGTGCGTGATGAAGCAACCTTCGACCTGTCCGTTGCGGTGGGCTGGTATCCGCTCCGTAACGTAATGGCTGCGGCGAACGAAACGGAATACGAGTATACCGAGTTGATGAAAGTTTTGAAAGGCGAGTCGGAACCTGAAACTTATAACGTACCGAACAGCTTGTACAAACTGATGTATGCCGATGCGAAAAAAGTAAGAGACGTCGTTAAACCACCGTTTGACGAGCTGGGCGTAACTAACTTCAGCACGGCTAACTTCGGCGATTTCCAACGGCTTTATTCTCTCTTGATCGGCGACCGTCCGTTTGCGACAACTCCTATCGACAAGAAGGTCTACAGCGTGACTTACAACCAGACGCCAACGATGGAAACCAAATGGGCGAACCTGAAGAAGATGGAGGATGAGACGGTTCTGAAGATCATCCTTGGGCAAGCGTCGCTCGACTCCTTCGATAAGTTCGTGAAGGACTGGAAGGCGCAAGGCGGAGACGAGATCACGGCGGAAGTTGCAGAACTCTTGAAGAAATAAGGATACGTAAAGCTTGCGAAAGGCACAGGCGTTTCGGTGCTTTTCGCAAGCTTTCTCAAAATATAAGAAAGTATAAGTTTCCATTATACTACGCTTATATTTCATCCGCGAAACGTATGCTGCTCCTCCTAAGGACGGCGCAGCCGTTTACGCTTGTCTCACTAGAGTGACAGGAGGTTAGCCGTTATGAGGAAATTAGGCCATCAGAAGCATTATTATTTGATGCTGCTGCCGGGTATGGTCTGGCTTGTCATGTTCAGTATTGTGCCTATGTTCGGGATTCTGATGGCATTTCAGAATTATAATCCGGGATCGGGCTTGTTCAAATCGGAGTGGGTTGGGCTTGAGAACTTCAAGTATATGTTTCAGCTGAATGACAGCAAGACCGTGATCAGGAACACCTTAATTATTGCCGTGGGCAAAATCGCGCTTAATCTGATCGTCCCGCTTGTCTTTGCTATATTGCTGAACGAGCTTCGCAACTTGCGTTACAAGAAGCTGGTTCAGACGGTTGTTTATTTGCCGCACTTTCTGTCGTGGGTTATTATGTCCACCATTGTTATCGGAATCTTCGGCTATTATGGCGTTGTAAATACAATTTTCGGTTATTTCGGAGCGGATCCGCAGCTGTTTATGGCGGATGCGGGGATCTTCCGGCAGCTGATCGTAGGTACGGATGTCTGGAAGGAATTTGGTTATAACGCGATTATCTATCTGGCGGCACTGACAGGCGTCAATCCTAATCTGTACGAAGCGGCCGCTATTGACGGGGCTAACCGCTGGCAGTTAATCCGGCATGTCACGCTCCCGGCACTGATAACTACGGTAGTCCTGTTAGGGGTATTAAGCCTTGGCAACGTGCTTAACGCCGGCTTTGATCAGGTCTATAACCTGTATAACCCGCTAGTGTACTCGACTGGTGATATTCTCGATACCTGGGTCTACAGGCTGGGCTTGCAAAATCTTCAATTCTCGCTGGCGACCGCGGCAGGTTTGTTCAAGTCGGTCATTAGCTTCGTGTTGATTTATATCTCTTATCGTCTGGCCTATCGTTATGCCGATTACACGATATTCTAAGAGGAGGGCGCTGCTGTGGTCAGGAATACAACATTAGGTTCACGGGCGTTTGATATTGCGAATATCATCCTCCTCGGGCTGCTCGTTATAAGCTGCGTTTATCCGCTGTGGTACACCTTCTGTGTATCCATCTCCGAGAAATCCGCCGCTAACGCGGGTCTGGTAACGATATACCCGATCGGTTTCTCTCTGACGCCGTATAAGGAAATTATCAACGACAGCATGTTCTTTAACGCTTTCTGGATTTCGATCCAGCGTACCGTGCTTGGCACAAGCTTCGCCTTGCTGATGACGGTATTAATGGCTTATCCGTTGGCACGGCCGAAGAAGGATTTCAAAACGCGCAATATATTCATGTGGATCCTGGTCTTCTGCATGTTGTTTAGCGGCGGCCTGATTCCATGGTATCTTACCATTCAGAATTATCACCTGATCGATTCGATCTGGGCGTTGGTGCTAGGCGGCGGGGTACCGGTATTCGACGTCATCCTGATTATGAACTTCTTCCGCAATCTGCCGAAGGAGCTGAATGAGGCGGCGGTTGTCGACGGAGCGGGTCCGTGGTCGGTTCTGTTCCGGGTCTATGTCCCATGCTCGATCCCCGTGCTGGCCGCGGTAGCGTTGTTCATCAGCGTCTACCACTGGAACGAGTTCTTCAACGGGCTTGTGCTGAGCAATACCCAGTCCAGTTATCCGCTTCAGACCTATATTCAGCAGCTTGTCGTCAATATTCCGGTGGGTACCAACCTGACGCCGGAGCAGTACAAGAAGCTCTCGGAGCTATCCAACCGGACGCTCAACTCGGCAAAGGTATTTATCGCCATGGTGCCGATGCTGGTCGTTTATCCGTTCCTGCAAAAATACTTCGTATCCGGCATCATGCTAGGCGCCGTGAAGGAGTAACAAGACGAGAACCACATCCTGCCGGGATGTGGTTCTTTAATTTTTTTGCCAGCGGTGACTGGAAAAAGCGGCCCGGTACGCCTCTAGCTGAATACTGAGCACGACCAGGTAGATGGGAATGGAGTAGAGGATATAGTATCCGTGTTTATAGTGGTATACGCCAGACTTGACTCCAAGCCATTCGAACAGGAGGGCGATGGCGGCCCATACAAGCATATATCCGATGGTTGCAATCCCGGAGATCCGGAAACGCTCAAACCCATAGATATACAAGTATCCGTAAGGGGCGTACATCAGATAAGAGATAAAGTCAAACACCTCATAACTTGAATTGTCCCCAATGTCGTATAAATCGAATGGCGGTATAGCGATCGTATGGTCAAAAATGAGCCCTGACGTGACGCTTATAAGCATGGTAAAGGCGGTCTGCAAGGGGGATAGTGTTCGCGGCAGCAGCCGATAGATGGTGAAGCCTACTGTCATCAGAACGATGACATACAACTCATTACTATTGAAATGCTGGTCATAAATGACTGCTTCCATTATCGAATCCATCCTTCTCTTGAAGCCATCCACTGAAAGAGCTTTCCGAATAGCAAGGTATATAGCATGAGCAGGAGAATCATCAGGGACTCATTGAGGTAGTCCCATTCTTTATAAATAAGAACCTGATTCCGATGCAGTTCCATACCAAGCAGCAGTTGTATGCCAAACGCGTAGACGGCTATACCGATCCTTACGCTAGTTTTTGACGATAAGAGAAAAACGTTAGCGAAAGCAATCAGGATAAACGTTATGGTGAAGTCATTATGCAGAATCAAAGCGATAAAATGCGGGATATTCTGATTGATTTGGAATAGTTGAAGGTTGAGACCGCTAATCGTTAACTTGTTCGTAAGCACGACTTCTATGGCCATGAATAAAAGGGCGTTGACAGCAAGCGGCAGTTTAAGGCGCAGATTCATCAGCACTTGAATGCAAAACCAAGCGTAAAAAATAAAAAGAACAATGACCAAAGGGAACCTTCCTTTCGTAAGCAAACCAGTCCTTCAGGTAGAATTCCCTTTGTTTATTATGGATATCCATTGCTTTTATGACAAGAAAAGCACTCCTGCAAGGCCGCTTAAGGTTCCCAGCGCGACAACCGATACGACGACGAATAGCAGAACCTTATGAGGGAACGACTTCCGGATCATAAGGATCGAAGGAAGGCTGATCGAAGGAAGCGTCAGCAGCAGCGCCGCAGCGGGTCCGGTGCCTAATCCGAAGGAGAGCATGGTCTGGATGATCGGAATTTCGGCCGCCGTGGGAATAACGAACAGCATGCCGGCAATGGCGAACAATAGGATAAGCAGAACGTTGTTGGACGCGGTCTCGCCAATGGCCGGGAACAGCCATGCCCTGCAGGCGCCGAGCACAAGCACCGCAATGAAATAAGCAGGCACGACGTGAAGCAGCATGCTGCCGATTGCTTTCATCCATCTAACGAGAAGCGGGGCGGAATGCTCTTCCTGCTCCACTTTCTCCGGTGCGGCCGCAACCTGTTCGGGAAGAGTCTGACTTGATGCAAACCGGTTAGCGAAATAACTGACGCCAAACGTGAGCAGCAGTCCGAACACCAGACGAATCGCCGTGAATTTCCACGACAGGACGAAGGTCATAAAGACAAGCGTTGCCGGGTTAATGGTCGGATTGCCAAGCCAGAAGGCCAAGGCTGCTCCGACGGAAGCGTTCTTTTTCCGCAGGCCAATCGCTATGGGAGCCGCGCAGCATGTGCACATCATGCCCGGAATGGAAGCCGCGCCGCCAACCAGCGTGCTGCCGAAGGACGCTTTGCCAAGCGCTTTAAGCAGCCATCTGGACGGAATAAGCACTTGAAGCAGCGAGCCTAGCAGAATGCCGAGAATGGCCGCCTTCCAGACCGAATTGTAGTAAGCCTTCGCATAGTCCCAAGCCGATTGCCAGGACGGATCGGGAGCAGCCTGGTTCTTGCCGGAGACAATCGACGAGCCAATGGTATGCTCGGCAGCCGCATGAATCGCTTTGAGATAATAGGGCCACCATTTGACGTAAGTAAGCCCGGCGATGGCGATGATGAGGAATATCGCTGCCGAAAGAATGACTTTTTTGCTGACAGGCTCCGTTCGAGGCCACGATCGGTTGATTTGTCCCATTATAGAATCCTCCGGATTTGTAATCGTTTAAAATAGCCGGTTATCATTATAGCATATTTAAATGAAGAAGGACCCTTGGGCCGTAAAGCCCGAGGGTCCTTCTATATCATTTACTTGAGCGCCATATAATACAAGTTCGTAACGCTGTCTTTAGTAATCGTATGGGCTCCGGCCGCAAGAGCAACCTGCACGATGCCGTTTGTCATGGCGTAGCTTGTTCCGTCAATCTTGATTCTCGTTCCGTCTGCCGTGTTGAATACCAAGGTTAAGGTCGCGGCGGCCGGAGACGTGAACGATATGCTGGTTGCGCTCTCGATTTTCAGGCATTGCGTCAGGGTTAGACCGTTATAGGCTACCGTCCCCTTAGAGGTCGACAGATTGCCTTGGATGGTGAAGAAACCGCTTGCTGTCCCGTCCGTCGTGAAGTTATGGATATGCTCTCCGGCCGCGGGAGTTTCGGTAGGAACCGGCGTGCTTGTTGGCGATGGAGTTGGAGTTGGAGCGGGTGTCGTTGTTGGAGCAGGCGTTGGTGTTGGCGTTGGCGTTGGGGTGGATCCCCCGGAATCGGAATTCCCTCCAATGGATACAAGCCGGGAAGAATAGCTTCTTATTTGAGACATGAGCGCTTCATTAATGGTATAGGAGGCATCGTCCACCGAGTCGTTAAAAGTCCAGGAGAAGTCTCCGCCATTGAGCCTTCCGGCTTCTGCCGCAACAATCCGCTCAACGTCGCTTGCTCTGTCAACGTCGGCGGCGTCAACGCCCGTATCGACGCTGGTATCGAAATTATTGTAGGCAGTTCCGCCAACCAATGCTTTGTAAGAGCCGGGAACGGCTTCGTTTCTCGACGAAGCTAAGTACGCATCGAACGAAGTGGCGTTAGCCGGCGCGGTTCCGGCATTGGAGTTGGCATAGATAAGGCTGGCCGCGTCCACAACAACGTTGTCATAGGCTTTAATCATGCCGCCGCTCTCGCCCGAGAACGTACCTTCGCCTAATGCATCGGTTCCTTGCAGGGAGCTCATCATCGGATCTTTGGTATGTCTGAAGGAATTGGATTCCACGAAAGCGGAAGCTCCGGTGGTGACGCCAACCCCGTATTTGGACACTCCGTCATAGAAGTTGTTATAGATATGAGCGGAGGCCACCCGGATTCGCGGATGACGGGAGTCGGAATGGTCGAACCAGTTATGGTGGAAGGTGACGAAAAACTCGGAGGATTCGCTTAGGCCAACAAGAGCCGCTTTTCCGGAATCCCAGTAATGATTGTAGGAGACGGTAATGTAGGTAGAGCCTTTCTTGAGGTCGGTGGAGCCGTCGCCCTTGGCTTGATCCGCATCGCCGCCGGCCGTTCCGTAGAAAATATCGTTGTTATGAACCCATACGTTGACGTTGCCCGTATCCATGGAGATGCCGTCATCCGGAAATAACATGACGCCGAGGTTTCTGACTTCCACGTTGCCGGCGTAACGGAGCAGCAATCCCCAGCCATAGGCATACGCATCAGTGCCGATACCTTCAATGGTCATGTTCATTTCGGCGTAATTGCTCTTCCCTTTTACCTCGAGATAGCCGCTGCTGTTCAGCTGCCCGCTCAAGTCCTCCTCCGTAACCTTGCCGATCAATCGGATGGCGAGCGGGGTCTTGTCGTAGCCTTTTTGCCGGAGTGTCATAATTTGGCCAAGGCCAACAGCGGTTTGCAGCGTTCCTGAACTATCGATTTTCACGTCAAGCGTGACGGTTTGAGCCGTATCAGGCGTCACGTAAATCACTTGGGCACCGGGCTTCAGAATCCCGTTGTCGGCATAAGCCCCCGAACCCGAGCCGTATGGGGAGTCGGACGAAAAAGCAAAGCCCGACCGGTCATAAGCCGTTACGTTTAACGGTCCGGTAACAACCGACTCGCGGGAGCCTCCGGAGAGAAGCGCCTCCACCTTCAAGACATAACTGCCGGCAGCGAGACCAACCGCATCCGCCCGCCAGTTGGAAGGATATTTGCGGATCAATTCGTTGTCGAGCTGCTGGTACTGGGAGTCTGCCGCGCTTGTCGGCTTCACATAAACGTTATAGCCTAGCGCATTGCTTACGGGCGACCACTCGGCGTAGGCGGTCTCGTTCGAGCCTCCGCTGCCCGTGACGGCAAGCCCCGCTGCATGCAGCGTTGGATTAGGCAATCCCACTCCCAATAGGGATAAGGTAAGAACAATCGCCAGGGCGAAGCCTGTTAGGCTTGTTATTCTTTTCTTCATAGTAGTCCCTCCACCTTCGTTCTAATTGGAACCGCTTGCAAATCGTAGCAAAGCCTCGCTAGACACCTCCTTCGCTATTCGGATGCTTAAGAGCCGTGAAACATCCACAGCATAACAAGCCCAGGAGCGGTTCCGAAACAATCATTTGCACATATCGCCCGGCGTTCGCGGCGTTTTCTGAGCTAATGATTATAAGCCGGGATGAAGACACCACAAAAAAAGCAGCCAGGCTTCAAGGCCTGACTGCTTGAGTCTTACTTCCGTTCTGTAGCGAAGTATAGCAGAGCAAGGATAGGAAATGCGATTCCCAGCCATAATGCCGCGCTCCATCCGCCCGCCGCGTAAGCCCATCCTCCGGCGGCCGATCCGATCGCTCCGCCAAAGAAGAAGATCGCCATAAACAATCCGTTAAGCCTGCTGCGGATATCCGCTCCCAGCGAGAAGATCGAGCGTTGGCTGAGGACGAGATTGGCCGATACTCCGGCGTCGAGCAGAATGGCGGCAATAACGAGAACCGCAACGCCGAGTGGAGAGTCGGTTTGTATGAGAAGAGGCAGAAGCACCGAGACGATAGCGGTTATAAGAGCGATTGCGGTAGCCGGTCTGGTCCAGCCGCGGTCTGCCAGACGGCCGGCGAGCGGCGCAGCAACGGCGCCCGCAACCCCAACCAGCGCATAGAGGGCAATCGCTGTCTGCGAGAAATGAAATTTTGGGCCGGCCAACAGCTGAGGCACCGTAGTCCAGAACAAGCTGAACGCCGCAAACAGCGTTGCGTGATAAAAAGCTCGGCGGCGTAAAATCGGTGTAGTCCGCAGCAATCTCCACATGGAACCAAGCAGCGCCGTATAGCTCGTGGCTGCCGTTGGTTTTCTGACCGGCAGTACTTTAGCCAGTACAATGGCTAGAATAACAATCACTACGGCGGAAATCGCAAAGATGGCATGCCAGCCGAGCAAATCCGCAACAAGGCTGGATAAAGGCCGTGCGAGCATAATGCCAAGAAGAAGCCCGCTCATCACATTCCCGACGACGCGTCCGCGTGAAGCATCGGATGCAAGATAAGAAGCGAACGGTACGAGTACTTGGGCGGCAACCGAACCTAAGCCAATGACGAGAGTAGCGGCCAGGAAAAGAAACGGCTGCTTCGCCATCGCCGCGGTGGCCAGCGCGACAGCGGTTAGGAGCAAGGCGGTGAAAACCAGCTTGCGATTTTCCACGATGTCACCCATCGGTACGATAAACAGGAGTCCCACAACGTAGCCGATCTGAGTCAGGGTTACAATCAGGCCGGCGCTGCCGGCGGACAGGCCAATGGAGGAGCTGATTAACCCGACCAAGGGCTGCGCATAGTACAGATTAGCAGCAATAATGCCGCATGCCGTTGCCAGTAGTATCGTTAACCAGGCCGGAATATTTTTTTCGCGCGGTTGCTGATTTGAAGCTTCCATAAAGACCACTCCCTATTTGGTTTCACTTTTGTGCGAATCAATTACTATACGTAACGTTCACTAATTAATAGCTAAATAATATACTGAACGTATCGTTTTGTAAATAGGCAATTTTCGTTTTCTTTGATCTTTGTTTTTAGTATACTAAACGTATCGTTTTTATTTATTCGGTGCGTGCACATTCAGATGAAAGGGATGGTTCAAGTGGAAGCAAAAAGAGGGCGGCCGCGTAATATGGAAACGCACAAGGCGATCCTTACCGCTTCATATGATCTATTATTGGAAAGCGGCTTCGAAACGGTCACCGTAGAGAAAATCGCTGAACGAGCGAAGGTAAGCAAAGCTACGATTTATAAATGGTGGCCGAACAAGGCGGCCGTAGTCATGGACGGGTTCCTGTTTGCTGCCGCAGCAAGGCTTCCCGTACCCGACACGGGCGTCGCGTTCAATGATATAGTTATCCATGCTTCAGATTTGGTGCGTTTCCTAACAAGTCCTGAGGGAAGAATTATTAAGGATTTAATCGGCGGCGGACAATTTGATGCAGGACTGTCAGAGGCTATTCGCACCCGGTATGTTGAGCCCCGCCGTCAAGAGGCAGGAACCCTGCTCGCGAGGGGAGTGGAGCGCGGCGAATTAAATAATAAGCAGGATATCTCTTTAGGAATTGACATGATTTACGGGCCGATCTTTTATCGCTTGCTGATGACGGGCGGCACGTTGGACGATTCTTATGTAAAGCAGCTCGTGACAAATGTTTTTGAAGGAATCGGTTCGAACTGAAGTGTTTGTCTGAAGACGTGTTATAATGAAGTATCCGATCAATTAAGAAGCGAGAGAGGAAACGGCATATGAATGCATTTGAAGACTGGAACCAGAAATTAAAAAGAGATTTTAACGCAACGAGCAATCTCGTTGTATTTACTGTCGCGGAAGCAGGCAAGTTACTAGGTCTCTCCAAAGATCAAATGAAAGTTTTCGTGGATAAAAACCAGTTAACCAAAGTTCCCATCATGAGAAATGTTCATAGATACCTGTTATTAAAGAGTGAAATCGATCAGATCGTAGCGAATCGGGCTGCTTTATAACAACAGAAGGACCCTCAGGCTCATTTAGTTTAGCCCGAGGGTCCTTCTGTTATTACGGCTTATTTAATCCGGGTTTCTCCGTCATACGATGCGATAACGCCATACAGATCCGGACGGCGGTCGCGGAAGATGCCCCACTCGATGCGCTGCGATTCCAGCTGGTCGAGATCGAATTCGGCAACGAGCACGCCATGCTCGTCGCGGCCGGCTTCGGCAATCAGATTGCCTTGAGGACCGGCAATGAACGACGAGCCGTAGAAGGTAATCGACGAGTCTTCGTCGACCTCTTCGCCGATACGGTTGGACGCGATAACCGGCATCAGATTGCAGGCCGCGTGGCCTCTCATGCACATTTGCCAATGATCCTTCGAGTCGATGCTGCCATCTTGCGGCTCCGAACCGATAGCGGTCGGGTAGAAGAGCAGTTCCGCGCCCATCAGCGCCATGCTGCGCGCCGCTTCCGGATACCATTGATCCCAGCATACGCCAACGCCAATCTTGGCGTATTTCGTTTTCCATACTTTAAAGCCCGTATCGCCCGGATTAAAGTAGAATTTCTCCTCATAACCGGGACCGTCGGGAATATGGCTCTTGCGGTATTTGCCGAGCACTTCACCGTCGGCGTCAATAACGGCAAGGGAGTTGTAGCGTGCCCAGTTCTTCTTCTCGTAGAAGCTGATTGGAAGCACGACGCCAAGCTCCTTGGCGATGCCGCGGAAGTGGTTGACCGCTTTGTTCTCCTCCAGCTCGGTTGCGTAGACGTAGTAGTCCGCTTTTTCCTTCTGGCAGAAGTATGGCGTCTCGAACAGCTCCTGAAGCAGAATAATTTGCGCGCCTTGCGCTGCCGCTTCTCGCACTAGTGCCTCGGCTTTACGGATGTTCTCTTCTATATTCGATGTGCAGCTCATCTGCGTGGCTGCTACTTTGACCGTTCTCATGGATTTGCATGCCTCCTTAAAAGTTTTGCGAAGCAAAACCTGCTTCGTAAGCTTTAGTAATAGCGTATATTAAGCCCGGCGAGCAGGCATCTGTTGCGTTGTGCAGTGTACGTTGCCGCCTTCGCGGATAACCGCCATGCCGTCGATCGGACGAATGCGGCGATCAGGGAACGCAGCCTGCAGGGTTTCAATTGCTTTGCGGTCGGCTTCCTCAGCCGCGCCGCCGAATACCGGCAAAATAATGCCGCCGTTCACGAAATAGAAGTTCAGGTAGCTCAGCGTCAAACGAGTGTCCTCGTATGCCGCGTAAGGAGGCTGACCAATCTCGATAATCTCGAGCTTGCGCCCTTTTGCATCCACCGCTTCGCTTAGAATACGGCGATTTTCCTCTGTGATCGCGTAGTTCTCGTCGGAAGGATCGTCGCAAACCTGGAGAATCACCTTGCCCGGCGCCGCGAAGCAAGCGATGTTGTCGACGTGGCCGTCGGTCTCGTCGCCGCTCAGGCCGCGCTTCAGCCATACGATCGTATCCACGTTAACGAATTCTTTGACGTAGCCTTCGATTTGCTCGCGGCTGAGCTCCGGATTGCGGTTCGTGTTAAGCAGGCATTCCTCGGTGGTCAGAAGCGTGCCTTCGCCGTCCGTATGGATAGATCCGCCTTCCATGACGAGCGGGGCATCGAATTGCTTCACGTCAACATGCTTCAAAATTTGCGGCGCGACGGCATCGTCCAAGTCCCATGGCGAATATTTGCCGCCCCAAGCGTTGAACTTCCAGTTCACGCCGGCCAGCTCGCCGTCCGGATTCACGACAAACGTTGGGCCGTTGTCGCGCAGCCAAGCATCGTTATGCTCGATGGGCAGGCATTCCACGGCATCGTTGCCTGCGAACAGGGCGCTGACCTTCTCCAGGTCCGCCGGGTTCACTACAACCGTAATCGGTTCGAATTCCGCGATCGCGGTAACAAGCTCGGCATAACCCGCGCTTACCTGCTCGTAATGCTCCGGATAGACCATCGAGGCTTGTACCGGCCAGGAGATAAAGGTGCGTTCATGCGCCGTCCATTCGGCCGGCATTGTATAGTTCAATTGTTTAGGATTCATATTAGGTAATATTCCTCTCTTATCGCGATCACAATGTGTCCTTTAGCGGGCTTAAGCCGCCTAAACCTCTCTTATCATATAACAAAAAGGTTGACAGCTCAATTACGGTGTTTATCCAGTTTTTTAGCTGAATTTTCCGTAATGCTGCCGGATAAAGACCTGCGGCGCGGCTTACACGATGTCCAAGCATGCCGTTATCGGTTGATGATATCGCAAGCACCGCTCTGTTCCTCGCATAAGCATCATTAAGAAGACCCCCAAGCATGTGGCTTAAGGGTCTACTTGTTGTTCCCAGGCTATTCCTGGCGGGCTGCATGCCAGGCCAATTGGTCTTGCTCATCAATCAGGTCGCCAACGGATGGCAGGATGAGTCCGGCGTAAGGAGCGAGCTCTTCCCGCTCGCTTGTGCCGGATAGAACGCCAATGGCAAGTCCGGCCTCCGAGTTTTGGGCGAACCTCATATCGGTTAACGTATCGCCGGCAACGGCGACTTCGCTCGGGTGCAATCCGGTTAAGGCGCAAAATTCGTTCATCATGACGGGACTTGGCTTTTTCTCGTAACGGTCCGAGGTGCCAATGAAATCAAAGTAGTGCGCAATCCCATATTTGTTCAGGAAGAAGAGGGTCGATTCATGGTCATCGGCCGTAGCGATTCCCAGCTTCAACCCTTTATCCTTCAGCCGCGGCAGCAGGGTTGCCAAATCCGCCGTAGGCAGAAGCTGGTCGCGATGAGCTTGGGTAAGCCGGTAAATTTCGTCCGTCATCCATTCATGAAGCCCTGCGGTTTGTTCCGGCCCGAAACCATACGCCGCAAGAACCTTCAAGTAAGCCCCGGAAATATCCGCGGTTGTACCCCCAGCCAGATACCCCGTCGAATCTACCTTCCCGTTCTCGCCGAGACCAATCGACTCGAGCAGTCTTGCCTTTAAACCGGATGTTGGCTCATTCACATTCATATTAGATAACAAGTGATCCGTTAATTCCTCCGCGATCGGAACCCAGAACGAATGGAATTGAATCAAGGTTCCATCCTTATCAAACAAAACTCCCTTAACCGGAAAATCGGACATCATATCCCTCACTTTTTCTTGTTGTTATTATTGGCCACGCAAATCATTCCTCAACAGAGGAACGGTCTGATCGACGGGAAGAACGATATTTATCGGGGGAGGGGAGAAGTAAATCCGAAGCATCAGGTGCTATCGGGGCTTACGGGGTGGAGTAGCGTGCATCAGGATAAAGGCGTAACAGGGCTCTCTTGAGCTAGCTGTTTACGCTGGAAAGCCCAACCATGCGCGGTTGGGCCTTTAGTTAGGCGTAAGCTTATTTCGCGTTCTCGTCCGGCTGATGGATGCCGATTACATTGCCTTCGGTATCGATGTAATAGCCTTGCCAAGCCATGCCCGGCAGCGCGTATTTCGGCAGGGCTACCTGGCCGCCAAGACGAAGGATTTTGGCTTCCGTCGCATCGTAATCTTCCACGCCCATCGTGCATGCAAAGCCGCTTACCGGTTGTCCCGGCTGCGGGGGAGGACCCATGCGCTTCATCAGCGCCCCGTTGATCCCCATCGCATTGGCATCGCCCGTCGTAGCTCCGAAATAAGGCACGCCTGCGTATTCGCTCCAATCCTCGAATGTCCAGCCGAATACCTCACCGTAAAACTTCTTTGCACGCTCCATGTCGTCGACATGAACTTCGAAATGAACGACTCTTCCCATGATAACCCTCCCAAATTTGGACTTCCTAACTTTTTCTTCCCATAGCGTTGCCGTTCCTGCTTGAGATAAACCGTTTACGGAAATTATAATGTATCGAAACCATTCCTTAGGCAGCGGAGGGACAAGATGAAAGAGAATAACGCGGAGAAAACGATTACGCTTGGCATGGGCTGCTACTGGAGCCCGGAAGCCTTGTTTGGCGCGGTTCCCGGCGTGATCCGGACACGCGTCGGTTTTGCCGGAGGGACAACGGAAGAACCGTCCTACCGGAGCATGGGCGATCATACCGAAACGGTTGAGCTGCAGTTCGACCCTGCCCTTGTTTCCTATGACGAGCTGCTGGAGCTTTTCTGGAACAACCATAATCCCTATAACATAAACGGTTATAAGGATAGGCAATATCAGTCCCTGCTGCTCTATCGGGATAACGAACAGGCGGAGGCTTTCCGGCGGATAAAGAGCCGTATGGAGGACGGGAAGAGCATTTTGGATACGGAGCTGGCGCCTTTCCGGGCTTTTTATCCCGCTGAATCCCGGCATCAAAAATATTATTTGAAGAGGTTCCCGGATGCCGTGGAGAAGCTCATGTCTCTTTATCCGTCAGAGGAGGAGCTGGAGAGATCCACTTTGGCCGCAAGGCTGAACGGAGTGGCGAAGGGGTTCCTCAATCTGGAGCGTCTGCAAAACGAGATGAAGGGGTGGCCGTTAGGCGAAAACGAGCGGAAAGAGATGCTCTCCTTGATTCGACAAATTCGCTGGTAAGTAGTTCTTCCTTCACAAATGTTATGACATGTTATATTATTTATAAGTAGTCTAAAGGATTTAATTAAATATGATATATTGACATAATATTAGTATGACTTTATATTAATAGGTGACTGAAGCCGATCGTATACCCGCATGCGAATCGGCTTTTCTTTTGCCAATTCATATTTTTTCAGGAGGGATGTTTGTGACCGGTAAGACAAGAAGAAGGTCAAAGCTTATCGTATTGCCAATTGCTCTAGCTCTCTCTGTTAGTCCCTTGATTCCAAACGGAACACCCCGTGCCCATGCCTTTGAGGCAGCGGATGCGAAGACCGCGATCGAAGCCTACAATAACGCGTTCTGGGATGCTAGTGCGAAGTACTTCTGGAAAACCTCCAAGCATGACGGGTATCAGGACTTTTGGGTGGAGGCCGAGCTGTGGGAGCTGGTGATGGATGCTTACCAGGAGGCAACGGATCCGGAGCTGAAGGCGAAGCTGCGCACTCAGATTGACGATGTGTTCGACGGGGCGGTAGCGAAGTATGGCCAGGACTGGACGAATAATACGTTTAACGACGACATTATGTGGTGGGCGATGGCGAGCACAAGAGCCTACCAGATTACGAATGATGCGAAGTACCTCGAACGGGCGGAATATTACTTTAATTACGTCTATGATACGCAATGGGATGATGAATTTGCGGGCGGCGGCATCTGGTGGAAGAGCGATGACCGCACGACGAAAAACGCCTGCATAAACTTCCCGGCTGCCGAAGCCGCGGTATTCCTGTATAACGCGACCGGGAATGCCGACTACCTGGATGCCGCTTCAAAGATCTACCGTTGGGGCAAAACGATGCTCACGGACGGCAACGGCAAAGTATTCGACCGGATTGAAACGCAAAACGGCCCGATCCAAGGCGCGACTCACTATAATCAGGGCACGTTTATCGGGGCGGCCGTGGGTCTCTATCAGATTACGGGAGACGAGGTTTATTTGGACGATGCGCTCAAGGGGGCAACCTTTACCAAGGAGCAGCTGGTGGATTCGAACGGACTGCTGCGTTACGAAGGTCCCAACGGAGACTTGAAGGGCGGCAAGACCATTCTCGTCCGTAACCTCGGCTACCTGCAGAAGGCAGTGAATGCCAGCAGCGAGAGCAAGTACAAGACCTTCGCTGAAGGCTATAACGAGTGGCTGGCGTTTAATACGGATATGGCGTGGAACAATCGCAATGCGGCCAATCTGGTCGACAGCAACTGGGCGGGCCAGCAGTTATCCGGTACCTTCGAGTCGTGGAGCTCGGCAGCGGCCGTGCAAGCGCTGACCTCTTTGGAGCCGCTGGATGCGGAGCACCTGGAGTATGCCGTTAAAAATCCGTATAACAAGGTCGAGGCGGAAAGCTTCAATATCGTAAACGGGCCGGGCATGGAGGGCAGCATCGAAGGCTCGCTGCAATTAGGCGGTATTCAGGACGGCTATTATGCGGCTTACAAAAACGTGGATTTTGGCTCGGGACAAGGTGCAAGCGGTTTCATTGCGAGGGCATCAAGCGGCACGGGCGGCGGTCGGATCGAGGTTAGGCTGGATGCTTTGGACGGTCCGAAGGCAGGAACCTTGAACGTTGAGGGCACCGGAGGCTGGAATAACTTTATGGATGCCGTTACGCTGCTGAAGGATGACCAGGGGAATACGAGCCATGTGACCGGCAAACACGATGTATATCTGTTGTTTAAGAAAACCAATGACTCGTATCTGTTTAACCTGAACTGGTTCAAGTTTACGAAGACCGATCCAACGAAGACGGATGCTTACGCGAAATTGCAGGCCGAGAATTTTGCAAGCAGCGACGGACTCAGCGTTAATTCCTCCGGACAATTTGCGGACGGCATTCATAATAATGCTTTCGCGTCTTATAAGGACATTGATTTTGGCTCGGGAGCCGCCGGCGTTACGGTACATGTCGCGAGCGGCAATAAAGGCGGATCCATTGAAGTGAAGCTGGACAGCCTTGACGGTCCGACGGCCGGCATGATCGAGGTTCCTGCCATGGGCAGCTGGAATAATTGGGTGGACGTAACCTCCATCATCGATGATTCGCTGGCTGTTGGCGTTCACGATGTGTACCTTATTTTCCATGGGGCGGATGGCAGCGACTATCCTTGCAACCTTGATTGGTTCACCTTCTCGCAGATCAAAGGCACGGCTAGAGATGCCTACGGCAAGCTGGAGGCTGAAAATTTCACGAACAGCGTCAACGTGGGTACGGAAAACGGCGGCAACCAGACTTATCTGGCTGGCGTATACGGCCCGAATAATCCATACGCGATGTACAATTATGTTGATTTTGGCGATGCCGGCCCAACGCAGTTCCACGTTCAGGCGGCAAGCGCAACAAGCGGCGGAACCATTGAGGCCAGAATTGACGGCATTAACGGGCCTGTCATTGCTACAGCTGAGGTAAGCGGCACGGGCGGATGGCAGACGTTCCAGGTGTTTGACGGAACGATTAAGGCTGCGGCTCCGGTTACGGGCAAGCATCTGGTCTACCTTTTGTTCAAGGGGAATGACTGGCTGTACAACTTCGACAAGTTTACCTTTGGCGACTCCTCCGTCTTCACCGCGCCAACCCTGCCGCCAGATCCGGTAGATGACGGGGTTCCGCCGGGAGAGGTCGAGAATGTCCGGTTCACGCGCGATAATAGCAAGCTGACCGTGCATTGGGATGGTCCTTACGCGGTGGATGGAGATGTGGTGCGGCTTAAGCTGCTTCACAATGGCCAGCAGGTTGGCGACGCCGCTGAAGTGAAGCGGGGTATTCAGTCGGCTGTGCTAAGCGGAATCGAAGCGGACCAAAGCTATACGCTTGTCATTAGCGCTGCGGATAAGTCGGGCAACGTGTCGGCGGGTATTACGGTGGAGATCCCGGCGGTGCCAGTCTATTCTCTGACAGCTAACGGATCGAAGCTTGAGGAAGGCGCCGTGCTTGAGGATGATGCTTTCTTGAGCTTTCAGGCCGGGGACGGCAAGACGGCGATCCGTTCGGCCAGCCTTGCTTTTGACGGCAAAACGTATGACGGAACCAAGCTTAGCATTGAGCTCGCCGGTCATTTGGGAGCGAAGGCGGTTGTTATAGCCGTCGAGGATGCTGCAGGAAACAAGCTGCAGAAGACGGTTCGCATTCAGGTGAAGACGAGTACCGGAAGCATGAGCAAGCTGGTTGACCGGTACAAGGCCTCGGGTGAGGTCGGCAAGTCTCTGGCATCCCAGCTTTCGGCGAGTCTGAAGCAGGCGCAGCATCACCTGGACAAAGGACATCGGGATCAGGCGATCAAGCAGATGCAGGACTTCATCAAGCAGCTGGATAAGGCGAAAAGCGGCGACCTGAAAGCGCAAGCCAAAGCCGTATTAAATGCCGATGCGGAAGCGCTGATTGCGGATTGGGTGAAGTAGGGAGCGAGGGGGTTAAGACCCCTTAGGGACCTTAACGTGTTAAGGTAGATGGTAAAAGAGCCGGTTAAAGTCCTCCAGGGACTTAACCAGGCAGAAGTGGCTGTAGAAATGCGTAGTTTCATCCATGTGCGAGTGGTTAAGTTCCTTTGGGGACCTTAACCTGCTTACGAGAGCAATACGCCAGGCGAATAAGGCCCAAAAAAGGCCTTAACGGAAAAAGGGGCTAGCCCGAGTCAACTTGTTGACTTGCGGCTAGCCCTTTTCGTATTACAGCTTCCAGATGCGGTACAGAATAACGGCTGCTTCCGCGCGGGTCAGTTGGTCTTGCGGAGCAAGCTTGCTGCCGCTGCCTTGAACAACGCCGGCTTTCACAAGCGCTGCTACGCTGTCTTGCGCATAGCCAGCAACGCTTGCCGCGTCGGAGAATGCGTTCAGCGAACCGCCTGCCGGCAGCTGCTTGCCGATTACGGCAAGTGCGCGCGTAGTCAGCACCATCATGTCTTGACGGGAGATGCTGCTGTCCGGTTTGAAGGTGTTGTCTTCAAAGCCGGTCGCGATGCCAAGCTGCTTCGCAACAGCCAGTTCATTATAGTAATAAGCGTTTGCCGGTACATCGCTGAACATGGCGGCATTCGTGGTTCCGGTACCATGGAGCTCAAGCGCTCTTACCAGAAGAGCGATAAAATCAGCCCGCTTAATCGAAGCCGCAGGGGAGAAGGTGTTCTCTCCGGTGCCTTTGATCACGCCGCGGGAGGCCATAGCGTCAATCGCTTCTTTGGCCCAAGGTACTTTTGCCAGATCTCCAAACGTTGTGAAGACGGATACGGCTGCATAAGTGCTGAAATGCGTCGTTTGGAAAACGACGGCTCCAAGCGCTGCGTCATAGCGGCTGTTAGGAACCGGAGTTGCCTTGCCGTTGCCATCGATATACCAGATCACGATATGCTCCGGATGCTTGAGCTCTTCCGCGGTTGGCGCATAAGGAACAGCAACCGTTACAGGCGCAGTTGGGTTGTTCCATGCAATCACATTGCCGCCTGCAACAAGGCTCAGATCGATAACCGGACGGCTGCCGATCAGCTCGCGAGTAGCGGCATCAACGTTATCCAGAGATGCTTTCGCTACCCGAATGGATACTTGATCCGTCGTCACGTTCGTATTCGCCAGCATATTGCTTGGGACTTGAATAAAAGCGTTGGCGATTTTCGCCGTCAGCTGGTAGCCGTCTTGGCTCTTTAAGCTTTGCGTCGGCAGTTGGACGGCATACGTAGCGGCATTAGCCTGCAGCGGCACGTCAATGATGACTTGCTTCTTGCCGCCTGCTGCCGGAGTTGCTTGCTCGAGCGCTTTTTTTAGATCGTCTCCGGTAATCGTGCCAACGGCATTGCCGTTAGTGGTTTTGACCTCAGGCTTCAGCGTTGTGGAGCCATCCGGATTCTTCACCATATTGCCGGTTTGCGGTACGGTGGTACCGACATTGCCGGTTCCGCCTGTGCTTTTGCCAGTGAGCGTAAGCTCGCCGTATACCGAAGTATCCTGGTAGCCGTTGCCGGTCGTATCGTTCCATGCGGCAACGCTGGTGCGCGCACCGTCCGTTGCGTCATTGATTTGTACGTCAAAGCCAAGCTTTTTCTGATTGGCAGGCGTTACGGCCGTGAGCGGAATTTTTAGCTCAACGGTGTAGCTGTTAGCCGTTTTCTTGGTTTGAGATTCGAAGCCTGCTGCAATGCTTGCGGGACTAAAGGAAGTCTCGTTGTCGAAATTAACCCGGTATTGCCCGTCATCGCTTTGGTAGAAGGCCGTTTTTCCATTGTTTTGGTCCAGGAAGACCTCAACGGAATCCTGTTCCCATGCATTGGCGTTAGCCTTGTTGAGCTGAGTGTCGCTGACCTGTACGAGTACATACAGGTACTGATCGTCCCACAGCGCTTTGGCCGTACCGCTTGCTCCCTGCCAAGCCATTTGGTAACGGTTGACGGACATGGCCTGTGCTCCGCTCCAGACTGAATCTACGGTGCCGTCAATAACCGGCGTACCGTATTGAGCAGTTGCCTGGTTGGCATCTTTGGACTCAGGCGCATGTTCCTCGATATATTTTTCAGGATCGATAACGCCGTAGTAGGCCGGTTTAGCCTGCAGGTTCTTATCGAACAGGAGCGGGTTGTTCTCGGCTCTCCAGCTCGTGTTGTCGTCCATGCCCCAGAACGTTACGCGTGCGATATGATCCGCATGCTCCTGATAGAGCTTGAACAACTGGGCGTACAGATAAGCTTGCCCGACAGCCAGATTTTCAGGAAGGGTGTAGTTATTGCCGGCCGTAACGTCAAGCTCGCTTACGCTGACTTCAACGCCAAGAGAAATAAATTTCTCCAGCGACAGCTTTACGTTTTCCGGATTTGTGTTGATATTGTAATGGCCCTGCATCCCAACGCCGTCGATCAGAAGCTTGCCGTTGTGGGCAGCTGCGTAGCGGTCGTTAATATCTTTCACCATGTTGTAGATGGCTGTCGCTTTATTCTGGTTGTCTTCGTTGTAATCGTTGTAATACAGCTTGATGTTCCAGCTAGGATTTTCGTCAAGCACTTCTCTTGCGGCGAGGAACGCCTGCTCCACGTAGTCCGGCCCGATGGCCTGATACCAAGGAGTCTGACGCAGCGAAGCCTTATAGTTCGTCGGATTGGACGGATTGTCGTTCATCGCTTCGTTGACAACATCCCACGAGATAACCTTGTTGCCGAAATGCTCCATAACGGTCTGAATATGCGTTCTCAGGTTAACCAACGCCTCATCGCGTCCGAGGGGTACCGTGTTGTTCGAGGAATCGGTTGTCGTATTTAACCATGCTGGCGACTGCTGGTGCCAGACGAGGACGTGACCGTGCATTTTCATGCCTTCCGCTAGTACTTTGTTGACCATGGCGTCTGCTGCCGTGAAGGTAAAGTTGCCCTTCGTTGGCTGCAGGGCATCCGGCTTCATCGCATTGCCCGCGGTTACGACATCATGATGCATTTTCAGCAGCTCAAGACGTGTTCCTTCCAGATCTTCGGCGGAGATGGCGTTGCCGATCAGGAAGTCGTTTTCATATACGTCTTTAAGCGGAGCCAGATCCTTCTGAATGCCGACAGGACCGGAGCCCGTGCTTTCAAAGCTGATATCGTCGATATAGTAGGATGCCGTTGCATTGGAGCTTTGCACGTAAATGGTCAGATATTCGCCGCCTACGCTGTTATAGCGGTAAGTGCCTTGCAGCTGAACCCAGCCGTCGGCTGCGGTAATCGTTTTGCTTGCCAGACTTGGGTAGTTGGCGCTTCCGCCGTCTCCCACCTGGGAGGCAAGCTCGAGCTTGGTGCTGGTTTCGGGAGACAGCAGCTTCACCCAAGCGGTTACTTTATATTCATAGCCTTTATTGACGTATTGCTCAACGCGCAAGGATGGGCCATGCCAGCTTGTTGTTCTGCCTTCTACCTTGAGAGAGTAAGAACCGTCTGCCGTATGGTTAGCTTCGTTCGTAACCGTCAGAGTCTCGGTACCTGCACGGCCCGTAAAGCCCCCGGTTGTTTGATCCTCAAACGTAAGGGTATTGAAAGGCAAGGCTGGCGGTCTAGGAGGCTCTTCTTGTCCGCCGCCCGAGCTTACGGTCTCGGTGATCAAGATATCTCCGATGTAGAACGGAACGTTTTTGCCTGCTGCGTTCGATTGAACGCGCAGCTTGGTATCTTTGCTGGTATCCACCGTAAAGGAGTTCGATAAGGTGAAAGCAGCTCCGGCCGCGTAATCGGCGCTGGCAACAACGCCGTAGCTGCTGATGGTCTGCAGATACGCCTGCGCGCCGGCAGGGATGGTTGTATCCGCATCCACATAGCCTTTTACGGTGACGGTATAGGTCTTGCCATTCTCGAGGCCGAGATCGGCATAGCTGAAGTCAGCCGCGTCATAATCATTCGCGCGGTTGGTGACGGTCAATGCGTTACCATCCTCGTTGCCTTCAAATGCTTTGCCGGTTACGGGCGTCAGGCTGGCGCCGCCGGATTGCGCGGCGATTCCTTTGCCGTTAGCAAAGTCTTCATGATAAATCGTTGTTGTCGTTGTGGTTTGCGGGGTCGTGATGAGAATGTCTCCAATGTAGAAAGGAACGGTTTTGCCACTTGTGTTCGATTGAACTCGCAGCTTGGTATCTTTGCTGGTATCCACCGTAAAGGAGTTGGTTAAGGTGAAGGCTGCTCCGGCCACGTAATCGGCGCTTGCTACAACGCCGTAGCTGCTGATGGTCTGCAGATAAGCCTGCGCAGCGGCAGGAATGGTTGCGTCCGCATCCACATAGCCTTGTACGGTGACGGTATAGGTTTTACCGTTCTCGAGGCCGAGATCGGCATAGCTGAAGTCAGCCGCGTCGTAATCATTCGTACGGTTTGTTACGGATAAAGCGCTTCCATCATCATTGCCGGCAAAGACCTTGCCTGTGACCGGAGTCAAGCTGGCGCTGCCGGATTGTGCGGCAATGCCTGCTCCGCCGGCAAAATCTTCATGATAAACGGTCGTTTCCGTTGCCGCAGCTTCCGCAACCGGTGCCAGTCTGCCAATCGGAATCAGCAGGGCTGCCGCGAGCAGGATCGAGACGAACTTTTTCAAGGATCTACTCATCATGTATTGCATTCCCCTTCGAAAAGAATTTTTATTAAGCGCTTACAAAACAACGTTGTAGTGGCCCCTCCTTTCCTAGAGAGATTATAGCTTTTATTAAACTTGGAGTTACTATAAGAACTAAATGACTTACTGTACTTATTTAACATTTCGTGTAAAAAAGGGGGCCGCGGGGCAGAGCAGTTGAAGTTGGGGAGGTAGTCGGACACATAAGCAATGAGTGAAGGCGTGTGAGGTACTTCGTGCTCGAGCAAGGTCCTTAACGATGCGCGGTATCGTAAAGCCATGAGGAAAAGGCGTTTTTGGAGGTAATTCGTGCTCGAGCAGAAGCCTTAACGATGCGCGGCATCGTTAAGGACGCCACAGCGGCCGGAGGAGTTGCCCTTAACGATGCGCCGCATCGTTAAGACTGCCGAGGCGTGATGCGGCACATGGCATCCCGCCTTTTAACGGGCTAGCTTCTTCCGCTTTTCGCGGAAAAGCACCAAGAAGAGCAGCGAAGCCGTCACGTACAAGCATCCCGTGATGCTGAACGTAATCGCATAGCCCCAATAGTAGCCGTGGGACGCGATAATATGCGATTGCACCGGGCCCATGGTGGCCCAGCCCATCATAAAAGCGGTCTGCATGACCGAGTTGGCTAAGCTCTGACTGCGGGCGGAGACCCGGTTCATAAGCGTCGCGGACAGAAGCGGGTTTGCCGCGTTCATCAGCGCTTGGCGGAAGAGGAAGCTGACCGAAGCGACAAGCAGCATATTCGTAAAGCCGGTAATAAGCAGGAACGGCAGCGACAACGTCTGGAAGATGACGATCGCCTTCACCTGTCCGACCCGGCTGGCCAGCGTTGGACCAATCAGCATGGAGAAGATCGTCATCACTTGCCCAAGCGAGAGCAGGAAGCTCATGCCGCTGAGCGAAATTTCGAAGCGGTTCGTGAAATACAGGTTCAAGTAGGGGATCACAAGCCCGGAACCAATGCCGATCAGCAGCTCTACAGCGGCAAAGGCAGCGATGAAGCGGAGCTCTTTGTTAACCGGAACGGGTGGAGATGCGGCAGGCTGTTGCCGCGGTTCCTCAACCGTGCTTGCCTGCCGGTTGCTTTCCCGCATCGCCTGCAACGGCACGAACGCTCCGATGGTCGCGATACCGCCTGCCAGCAGGACAAGCTTGAACGAGAGCAGTGTGCTTAACCCGGCATCCTGCAGCACATCCGAGATGACACCGCCGCCAAGACTGCCGGCCACCTGGGCCGCCAGGACAAACGCGGAGTAGATGCTGAAGATGCGCAGCCGGTCTTTTTTATCCACGTTGTCGGCGAGGAAAGGGATGGCCAGCACCTGAAATACGGTCGCGAAAATGCCGGTCAGAACAGCCATCGTCACCAGACTGCTCTCCGACTCGAACAGTGAACGGCCAGCGAGAATGATGCCGCTGCATAAGGCGCCGATAACTAGCAGCCGCTTGCGGCTGATGCGGTCGCCGAACAGGCCGATCGGAATGAAGCAGATCGCCGTAGCGAGCGACTGCATGCTGACGACCGTTCCGCTCATCGCGTCGGGGTAGCCCAGCTCGTGGATATATAAGTTGTAGAGTACCGAGAACAAGCCCGTACCGAATTGATATAACATGTTCGACAGGAAGAAGAGACGGATGTTGCGGGACCAGCCTCTCCATTCCGCTGTGGTAGAGTGAATGAATTTCATGATGTAGGTGCCTCCTGACGCTATTCCAACCAACTACGATACTACCGGTCGGTCCGTAAAGCAATCGGAAATTATTGAGGATCATGATATGCTAAAGGAAGAAAACCGAAGAGATGAGGGAACAGAATGCAGACGTTTGTTGTGCTGGGTTGTATTTTGATGGCCGTGGCGGTAGCCATTGGCGCGTTTGGCGCGCATGCGCTGAAGAGCCGAGTCGAGCCGGACAAGCTGAAGGTGTATGAGACCGGCGTGCAGTATCACATCATTCACGCGCTCGGATTAATTGGCGTTGGTCTTCTCGCGGACCGTTATCCGGATTCCGGCATCATCGTAACGGGAGGCTGGCTCCTGGCGGTGGGGATTGTCTTATTCTCCGGAAGCTTGTACGTGCTCAGCCTAAAAAGAGTGCGAATGCTTGGCCCGGTTACGCCGCTTGGCGGCTTGTCCTTTATTGCGGGCTGGGTACTCATTGCGCTAGGCGTGCTGTAAAAAAGAAAGACATCTGCCGTTTGGGCAGATGTCTTCTTTCTATATTAATGCTGTAAACGAGGCATCGGACATTGTACAGTGATTCGGATATTTCACAATAGACCGGCCTGCCGGCAGCGTGTTAACGTACCTTCAACAAGCAGTGGAAGGGGCGTACCTATGGAGTCCTTAGTCGCTTATGCCGGCAGCGTAACCCGATATCGAGGCAGCGAAATTCTCGAGACCTTCGATATTCCGCTTCACCGCGAAGCAAGCAATCAAACGGTTCTCAGCCGGGATTGGTCAGCACAAGTAAACATTGCAGGCAGCGTTGACCATCCGGATGGCCAGCTCATGGACGTGCAATTCCGGTCGCATGGCATCTCGGATGAATCCGCCGTTGCGATATCTTTTCTGTGGAACGAATGGTCGGCTCACAATTACGTTCTGGTGCCGGGCGCGATCTATGCGGGTAACCGGTTTGAAGTGCGGCAGCTGTCTTACGCCCCATGCTGGTCGAGGCTTTCGGATATCGGGCCTGACGTGCCTCAGCTGATTACGGATGTCCCCCGGCTTTCCTTGCAGGAAGGGGTTCCGTCCGCCCTTCATCTGTTGACCGGAGATGCTGCTACGCCTGCCGTAGGGATTATCGATGCAGCGTCGGCAACAGGCTGGCTGTTTGTTACGCAGCAGGGCACGGCGCTTGGCGACGGCTCCATTCACGTTGCGGAAAACGATGACCGAAGCTCGGCGCGTATCTCGTTCCAGGCACCGGGAGTCCGGCCGTCCGTGAAATATGAGATGACAACGACCAAGGTACCCAGTACGGACCGAGGCCATGACTTTAAACCGGGAGATACGGTTGAGCTAAGCTGTCGAATTTATCGGTTCCCTTGTCCCAGCGTCCAGACCCTATTCGAGCGGTTTGCGGCTGTCCGGCAGGCGGGGCTGTCCCCGGTGGAACTGGCGCGAAGCCTTCCGTTCTCCGCAGCATGGCAGATCCAGGAGCGGAAATACAATGCGATGAACTGGAACGCGGAGCTGGGTTATTATGCCGTAGGCACGATCGATATGAAGCATCAGGACTGGCAGGTTGGCTGGGTAGGCGGAGGCATGTCGAGTCTTGCAATGCTTCTAGAAGGCAGCGAGGTGTCCGTAAGCCGGGCACTGCAAACGCTGGGGTTCCTGTTCAGCAGCCAAGCGGAGTCGGGCTTTTTCCGCGGGGTGTGCTACAAGGGTCAGTGGTATGGCGACGAGTTTAATGATGCGCCGGATCGCTTGTATCCCGAACAGTGGCATATTCTCCGCAAAAGCGCGGACGCCTTGTATTTTATTATGAAGCATCTGTTTGTCCTCCAGGAGGTGCGCCCGGCGTTTGCTATTCCCGATGCATGGCTGGACGGGACGAGAAGGCTTGCGAATGCTTTCGTCCGGTTATGGCACAAGTACGGCCAGTTCGGGCAGTGGGTTCACACCGCAACCGGAGATATTATTATCGGCGGTTCGGCAGGCGGAGGAATAGCTCCGGCAGGGCTCGCGTTATGCGGAAAATATTTCAACGAGAGCAGCTATACAGCCATTGCCGGGCGGTCCGCGAGGTATTATTACGAGCAGTTCACCGCAAAAGGCATCACGACAGGCGGGCCGGGCGAGATTTTGCAAGGTCCGGACAGCGAATCCGCGTTCGCCCTGCTCGAATCCTATATTGTGCTTTATGAAACTAGCGGAGACGGGCAATGGCTTGCCATGGCGGAAGAAGCGGCGCTGCAGGCGATGACTTGGTGCGTGTCCTACGACTTCCGTTTTCCGGAAGGGTCTACGTTCGCTCAGCTTGGCATAAGGACCACCGGCTCGGTGATCGCGAATGTGCAAAATAAGCATAGCGCGCCCGGAATCTGTACGTTATCCGGAGATTCGTTATTGAAGCTGTACCGGGCAACGAGCAATCAGCGATACCTCGGGCTGCTGCGGGAAATCGCCGGCAATCTGCCGCAATATTTGTCCAGGGCTGACCGTCCGGTCAGAGGCTGGGAGGGCTGGGATATGCCGCCCGGCTACATGAGCGAACGCGTGAATATGAGCGATTGGGAAGGGCAAGCCAACGTTGGCGAGGTGATCCCTTATTCCTGCTGGTGCGAAGTGTCGCTTATGCTGTCCTACGCGGAGCTTCCGGGTATCTATGTCAATAAGACGACCGGCAGCCTGACGGCGATCGACCAAGTCGAGTGTCTTCTGGAGGAGGGGCAGCTCCGTATAACGAATACGTCGGCCTTACCGGCGGAAGTGAAGCTGCTGGCGGAAACGGAGGAGGAAGCCGCACAGCCGCTTGGACCATGCGGATACGTACAGTGGAAAAGGATTAAAGTGAATCCCGGGGAGACCGTAAAGGTAATCATATAACGGCAATCGAATGAAAACCTATCTGGCTGGTGCCGATTCAGAAGAGGCAGCCTAAGCATCGCATGGAACATGGCTGCGGCTGCCCTTCGGAGACGCATCTACTCGGAAGCGGTGCCAAAGCGCTTCGCGTTTCGAATCCGCGCGCGCTCGATCTCAACCTCGCGATTGCGCGGCTCGGCATTCGTGACCAGCGAGCCGAGCAGCTTGCGCGCCGCCTCCGTGACCTCCCCGATCGCCAGATGGAACACTTCCTCATTCGCCTTAGACGGCGTGTTGAATCCAGACAACTTGCGGACGAACTGGAGCGCTGCCGCCTGAATTTCCTCATCGGATGCCGGCGGATCGAAATTATACAGCGTCTTAATATTTCGGCACATAAAGCTTCTCCTTTCGGTTGTCCAGCGTTGCTTTTATGATACTACATCGACTGCGGCCAGGCCACCGGGTTCTTGCTGCTCCATTGGAGCTGAATTGGAACTGAATATCAAAAAGCCAGCCGCAGGAGGCTGGCTTTTGTGCGTTTGGGTAAAGAGAGCGGAGATTACTCGGCTAAAGCCTCTTTCGTAATCCTTTCGATGTCAATCGGGGATTTAACGCCCTGCGCGACGAGGTCGGGGAGAATATGCGCGAGGAAGTAATCGACGCAATGAAGCTTTATTTCTTTGATTTTGATCAGCGCCGACCGGTACATCACGATAAATTCCTTCTCGGTATTGCCAAGCTGCAGCTCGATAAAAGCCTCGTAAATCTGATCCAGCTTATCCGCCACCTCAAGAATTTGGCCCTCCACGGACTGATCCTTTCCTTCGCGCAGCTGTCTGCGGAAGGTTGGCTTGAACTCCTCCGGAATATGATCGTCGATAAAATGCGCGACCATTCCTTCTTCCACCTGCAGCAGCATTGAGCGCAGCTCCATGGAATAATGCTTGACGGGGGTCTTAATGTCTCCGATGAAAATTTCGCCATAGTCATGGCTGCTCGTAATTTCATAGAGCTTCTTCCAATCCACGGCAACGCCGTTCATTTCTTCAATATCCGCCAAGGTCTTCGCATATTGCACGACCTTCCAGGAATGCTCGGCTACGCTATGCGCCTGAAATTTGAATTTCCCCGGGCAGCGAATAATCCTCTCTAGGTCGGTTAACGACTGAAAGTACGTATGAATTCCCATAAGCTGAATTCCTTTCTTGGAATGAGGTAGTTTATATTCTGCTGCACGGCTCCAGTATATATCCCAATTGTTATTGGATCGTTAACAAACACCGGGAAAGTTATGGGTTCATAAAATAATAGATTGTCTAGGTTATGATATAGTTCATCCAAATCCCGCTTGAATACCTTGATGTAAAGGAGTTGAGGTTCAAGTGGATAACAAGTTAGTTCTCACGATTTTAGGAAGCGGAGGCGGTGTGGCAAAGTCGGTTCTTTCGTTATTAAACAAAGCGGTCCAGGATCCAAATAATCCGATTTATGCAGGCATCCGTCAGGTGGAGCTCCATTTGGTGGACAAGAAGCAGAAGGACAAGACCTATTACGAGCAGTTTATTCCTAGTGTCGGCTTTCTATTACATCAGCTTGATTTGGGGGATTTGGACCGGTTCCGCCGGTATTTGAAAGACACCAAGACCAAGGTCGTCATTGATGTGTCATGGGCGGATACGGTAGAGATGCTGCAATGCTGCGACGAGCTTGGGGTTATGTATATCAATACGGCCCTGGAGAACGCGATGGTTGACGAAAAAGAAGAGCTCGAAGGCTTTACACTGCTTGAGCGGTACCGCATTTTCGAGGAAAACAGAGGACGCTTTACGCATACGAAAGCGATTATCGGCTCGGGAATGAATCCCGGCGTCGTGCAATGGATGGTACTGGAGATGATGAAGCAAGTGCCGGACGAGCTTCCGCTAGGTTGCTTTATTGTGGAGCAGGATGATTCCTTTTATGCGGATCCCTCGAAGGCTAAGAAGAAGACGGTGTATTCGACATGGTCTCCGGAATGTTTTCTGGATGAAGCGATTCTAAATTACCCGATGTTTATGAAGCAGCATATGCCGATGTTTCTATACCATGAGGTGTACGAGCTTGAGTTCAAGGTGTCGCTAGGCGGGAAGCAGTTTTACGGCTGCCTGATGCCGCATGAAGAGGTCATTACGCTTGGCAAAGCATTTGATATGGAGCTTGGCTTCATTTACCGGGTGAATGACCATACGACGGATACGATCAAGGCGAATCTGGCTAACGCCAATGATCTATGGAATTGGAAGCATCAGGTGCTTGACCCGCTTGACGGCGAGCTGACAGGGTCGGATCTGGTTGGCGTACTGCTCGTTTATAAAGATAAAGAGCGGTATATGTACAATGTCATGAGCAATAAAGAAGTGTTTGACGAGTATAGAACAAACGCCACTTATTTTCAGGTAGCCTGCGGTATTTACGGCGCGCTATCGACCCTTCTGCTGGATGACATTCCGGATGGCGTTTATTTCGTAGACGAGCTGCTGCTGCAGACGGATTCCGGTTACGGACAGTACCTGTCCTATTATATGAAGCATTTTGTGACAGGCGAGAACAGCGGAACGGACGGGCTTCTGCTCGACCGGCTCAAGAAAATATAAGGGTGGGGAGAACAAGCAATGAAAAGAAAATCGTTAACAGGATTTCAAATAGAAAGTAATGAGGATGTCTGGTTGTGGGATGATCTGCCCGAACTGGAGATGGAGGTCGGCTATAAGGTGAAAGCACTGCTGCACTACGAGCAATCCCCCTTTCAGGAGATCAGCATTGTCGAGACAAAAGGCTTTGGGCGTATGCTCGTATTGGACGGGACTCCCCAGGTGTCCTCGAAGGACGGCTTTATATATAACGAGATGATTACGCATATTGCGATGACGACTCATCCCGAGCCCAAGTACGTAGCAATGATCGGAGGCGGAGATTGCGGCCCGGCCCGCGAAGCGGTAAAGTACGGCAGCGTGCAGCAGGTTGAGGTTGTGGAGATTGATGAGCGGGTTACGGAGGTCTGCAAGGCCTGGATGACCAAAGAGCCGGATTCGGACAAAATCCGGATGACCCATAAGGATGGAGCAACATGGATTCAGGGGCAAAAAAAGAAATGGGACGTCCTGCTGGTCGACCGTTCGGACCCTTATGGACCGGCTGTCAGTCTGTATAAGCCGCAGTTCTATCAGAATGTGTACGAAAGCCTGGCGAAGGACGGTATCGCCGTTTTCCAGTCCGGTTCCCCATATTACAATTTGGGCAGCCTAAGCAAAACCATCAACAATTTAGGGAAATACTTCCCGATTGTACACGCCTATTTATGTTCCATTCCTTCGTTTCCCGGAGGTATCTGGAGTTTTGTGGTCGCATCGAAAACATGGGATCCCTTGGCCGCCGACCTCAATCGCCTGCAGTGGCAGAACGCCAAATATATCAATCCTGAGATCTTTAAGACAAGCTTTGTTTTGCCCCAATATATCAAGCAGATTATAGAAAGATTATAAGGCTGCTCCGGTTGTCTTCGGAATAAAACACATTTTATATATGTGTTTTTTCTTTTTCGCCTTACAAACGGGATGTAATATGCAAGGAACAAGGGAAAATAGTTGAATGTTTATTATGTTGTCGCGATATAGAATTTGTTATGATAATACTTAGTGCATGTAGAAACTAGTTAGGAGATCACATAATGAATACACATGGCATTCCATTAGAAGGTTTTGCGGCGTTTAGCAGGAAGGTAGCGGCGGAAGGCGCGGTACTGCTTAAGAACGATGGACAAGTGCTTCCGGTTCGCACCGGTGAAAGCGTTGCAATCTTTGGCCGGACGCAGGTCAATTACTATCGCAGCGGTACGGGGTCGGGCGGCAGCGTTAACGTTACCCATACGACGAATCTGCTGGACGGCATGCGAAGCAAGCAAAAGATTAAAGTTAACGAACAGCTGGCAGCTGTTTACGAGAAATGGATTGAGCAAAATCCTTTCGACAACGGCGGAGGCGGCTGGGCTGCGGAGCCTTGGCATCAGAAGGAAATGCCGCTCTCGGCAGAGCTTGTATCGCAAGCGAGAAGCCAATCGGATAAGGCGATTGTTGTGATTGGACGCACGGCCGGCGAAGATCAGGACAATGCGGCGAAGCCGGGCAGCTATCTGCTTACGGATGAAGAGATCGCTATGCTGCAAGCCGTTACTGCGCAATTCGAGCAAACGGCCGTTGTGCTGAACGTATCCAACATTATCGATATGAGCTGGTTAAACAGAAGCGAAATGAAATCGATTCCATCCGTTATCTATGCATGGCAAGGCGGTATGGAGGGAGGAAACGCGATTGCCGATGTGCTGGTTGGAGACGTAACGCCAAGCGGCAAATTAACCGATACGATTGCTTATTCGATTGACGATTATCCGTCGACGCGCAACTACGGCAATGAGCTGAACAACCTGTACGAGGAAGATATTTATGTCGGCTACCGCTATTTCGAGACGTTTGCGCCGGAGAAGGTTCAGTTCGAATTTGGTTACGGCCTGTCTTATACGGCCTTTACCATTGTGCCGGAGCAAGCACAGGTAGCTGTCAGAGACGGGAAGGAATATATCGAGCTTGGCATAACGGTTACCAATACCGGTACGGTCTATGCGGGCAAAGAAACGGTGCAGGTCTATTACGAGGCACCGCAAGGCCAGCTCGGCAAGCCTGCGAAAGCGCTGGCGGCATTCGCCAAGACAAAGGAGCTTAAGCCGGGCGAATCGCAGAAGCTTCTCTTAAGTTTCCCCGTTCATGCGATGGCTTCTTATGATGATGCAGGCGTAACGGGTCATCCTTCCGCTTACGTCTTGGAAGCGGGGACGTACCGTATTTATGTTGGGAATAGCGTGCGGAATGCTTCTGCGGTTTCCGTGGACGGGAAAGAAGGCTTTGCCGCAGAATCCCTTCAAGTGGTGCAGCAGCTGGAGGAAGCGATGGCTCCAACGGTCAGCTTCACGCGGCTGAAGCCTGGTGCCCGCAGGGAAGACGGTACTTACGAGCCGACTTCCGCGGAGGTGCCGGTCCGCAAAACGTTGCTGGCGGAACGCATAGAGAAGAACCTGCCGGCAAGCCTCGCGCAGACCGGTGACCAAGGCTACAAGCTGCAGGATGTAGCGGACGGCAAAATAAGCATGGAAGCCTTCATCGCGCAGCTAAGCGATGAGGATCTGGCAGCTATCGTCCGGGGCGAAGGCATGTCCAGCCCGAAGGTGACGGCCGGCACGGCATCGGCTTTCGGCGGCGTCAGCGAAAATCTGCTTGGCTACGGCATTCCGGTAGCTTGTACGGCGGACGGTCCATCGGGTATCCGCATGGACAGCGGGCATCAAGCGACGCAGGTTGCAATCGGCACCTTGCTTGCGGCTACCTGGAATACGGAGCTAGTAGAAGAGCTGTATGTGCTGGAAGGGAAGGAGCTGCTCGGCAATGATATCGATGCCCTTCTTGGACCCGGCCTTAATATCCGCCGCAGTCCGCTCAACGGACGCAACTTCGAATACTTCTCCGAGGATCCGCTGGTATCCGGGGCGTTCGCGGCAGCATGCACGCGCGGGATCATGAGAGGCGGCTCGAATGCGACGCTGAAGCATTTCGCCTGCAATAACCAGGAGCAATACCGTCACCGCGTAAACGCGGTTGTATCGGAGCGCGCGCTTCGCGAGATATACCTGAAAGGGTTCGAGATTGCGGTCAAAGAAGGCGGAGCCAATTCGATCATGACCTCCTATAATCCGATTAACGGCCATTGGGCAGCCTCGAACTATGATCTGAACACAACGATTCTGCGCGGCGAATGGGGCTTCAAGGGTATCGTCATGACCGACTGGTGGGCGGTTATGAACGATGTTGTCCTTGGCGGCCCGGCTGACCGCAGGTTCACGAACTGGATGGTCCGCTCCCAGAACGATTTGTACATGGTGGTGTCCAACTACGGCGCGGAATCCAACGTATGGGGAGACAATACGCTGGAATCGCTGGAGAACGGAACGTTAACCCGCGGCGAGCTGCAGCGCAGCGCCATGAATATTTGCGATTTTATTATGAAAGCGCCGGTATTCGGAAGAGAGCTGGTGACGGAAGAGAAGGCAGCCCGGTTCGAGCCTAGCGCTAGCGCGGAGCTGTCCGCGCCGCAAGCGCAGTCGCTGACCGACGGCGCTCAAGTGACGTTTACGGCGGGGGAGCCGGCCGTGATGAAGGTCGAGCAAAGCGGCGTTTACCGGATTACGGTGCATCTAATGTCGACCGAGTTCGCGTGGGCGCAAAGCGCATGCAACGTGCTGATCAACGGCGAGCTGATGACGACCGTTCAGACGAACGGCACGGAAGGCGCCTGGATCCGCCAGAAGCTGGTGAAGGTGGAGCTTGCGGCAGGCCTATATGAGCTTAAGCTTGATTTCGTGAAGCCGGGCATGCAGATTGACCGGATTGAGTTCGTGCAGGAATAATTACCGTTTGTACGTATGCGAAAGGGATGCCTTGGGGCATCTCTTTTTTACGGCTTTATTTGAAATTCGTGAGCTGTCCGTGTATGGTAGAAGCAGCAGATAAGGGATTTTTACCGATATCGTACAAAGGAATGGTGTGAAGTCTTGGAATTATTAATAAAAGAATTGCAGCAGATGAACATCCAGTATGCGATTAAAGGCGAGGTTAAGACTAGGCTTGCGGAGATTTTGCAGCTTCTGACCAAGGACAAGCTGAATCTGCTGGCCGGCAATTACGAGATTAAGGGACGTTCCAAGCTAAAGAAGCAGGAGCTGGCGGATGCGGTTCAAGCATCGATCATGGCTTCTGAAGAATTAAGCATGGCTCTCTTGATGGCCACTTCCCAGGAGTGGGAGCTTCTGCAGAGGCTTCTGCCTGTTCCGTCGCTGCAGGATGATGCTTTGGCTCCCGGAGCGTATATTTTTCTGATGAACGCAGGACTTGTCTACTCGTTCTACGAAGAGGACAAACTGTATTACGTGCTGCCCGAGGAAGTGAAGGAGACCTACGCGAAGGTTGTGAATCCGGCCTTGCTGAAGGAGCGCGAGCGCTGCCGGCGGGTTTTCGACTACATCCTTGCGGCCACGAATTTATACGGCGCATGCTCGTTTAATTTATTGATCGAGATCCATAATGCGCAGAACAAGGATCAGCTGAATGAAGCGGAGCTTGACCGCATCTGCCAATTGCTGACCCGCCGGGAGCAGAGCTGGCATGTGGAGGGCAACAGACTGCTTGCGGATTATTTTGACGAGGACAATCAGGAGGAGCTGGAGGAGCTGCTGGCGAGCGTTGCCGGCAAGCCTTACTATACCCCGGACAGACAAGAGTTTCTCCGCTATGCGGACTATGGCTATTATGAGGTAACCCCTCAATTGGCCGGACTCGAGAAATATGTTCTCCAATATTTGTGCCCGGAGACAGGGGTTGTCCGGGATCTCATCTCGGAGATTCAATTCGACTGCTCCATGGCAAAACCGCTCGAAGAGATCATGATGGGCTTCGAGGCCCGCGGAATCGAGATTCCGTCCAGAGAACAGCTGGAGATGGTTGTTCATCTGGTTATCAATGTATACAACAATACCCGGATGTGGTCGAATGGCGGCTTTAAGCCTAACGAACTGGATTCGTCCGGCGCAGGAGTGGCGCCTGTCAACAACGTCGTGCCGATGCAACAGCGTGCCGGATCGGCCAAGGTTGGCAGGAATGAGCCTTGTCCATGCGGAAGCGGGAAAAAATACAAGAAGTGCTGCGGAGCTTAATTCTAAAAACGGAGCAGAGGTAAAGTTACTCAAGCCAGCAGAGATGGCGGGGTTGATGCTATTGTTTGACCTGATCCAATACTTGGTTTTGTAATACAAGCTAAGAGGAATAATCATGTTGAGATATAAACTAAGCCCATCATGGCTTTCATAGCCTTTAAAAGATAAGAATTGTACTTCAAGAAAACAGCCACGTCCATATAGTTCGGACGTGGCTGTTATTTTTGTTTAAGCTAATTCTCTGAAGTAATTTTTTTAATTTCGGCTTGGGTAAAACCCGCATCGCTCAACACTTTAACACGATTATTGGCAATAACGTTGATGGAGCCTGTTACTTGCTGGATAGCGCTTTGTGCGGCTGAAAGATCGGATGTTTTTCCGCTGTCGAGGTATTTTTTGAGCTTCTGAGCTGCGGTTTGCGAGAATAAGGCCATGTCTGCAACGGATCGTGTATATTCTTTTGCAATCGCAGGAACGTTGCCTGGCGGCGAAACACTCATATTGCCCTGATATTTTTCGATTTCTTTCGCGTAATTATAGAAGTTCAGTTTTGTCATTTTGTCATCAGAATATGAGTTCAAAGCATCCATTAGTTTGTTATGGGCATCCACAATGTGATTGAAGTATTCCCAAACGATTTTGTCTTGTTCGCGTACTTCATTTTTTTTCTTGGCTACTGTTTGGGCAGCGGTTTTGGTTTTTTCAATAGTCTTGGATGCATTGGTTTCAGTAGATGGCGAAGAGTTGGCTCCAATAATACCTATTAGAATCATAAATGCTACTACAATAAAAATCGCAATATACTGGCCTTTTTTCTTTTTCTTTTTTTTCAATCGGGCTAAGGTTTCTTCTTGTGCTTGAGCTGTCAGCCATTTTGGCGTCGGTGCTGGTGTCTCTCCGGCTACTCCTAATGGAGCTGCACAGTTCTCGCAGAAGTTATGCGTGTCCACATTTTTATGGCCACATGTTTGACAAACTTTCATTTTCTTTTATCCCCCTAAAAATATTCAATTAATAATATGATTTTTGAAGAAGATAGCCACTTAATTAAATACATAAATACCTTTTAGTTACAGTATTTATATAGTAATTAATTACATCTCGTTAAGATGAACTGTTTATTACCCGATTTTTACTTATTTATATAGATTCGGAAATAGCTTGTTAAGAAAGAGTTATGTCTAATGGAGGAAAATGTCAGGCCTATGTCGAAATCTAAGGGAAATTAGGGAAATTTGTAGGATAGCATTTGGAATAACTAGTCGAAGGGGTAAAGACAGCATGTATATGTTTCGAAGCCGGTTAATACTGAAGTTATCTGTGATGATATTGGCGATCCTTGTTCTCCTCTCATCCGCCTTGATTTACATGCAGATTCAGAACACCAAGAAGGCAAGCGAGGAAGCGATCGGCAATTTCAATATTCATATGGCGGAGGCTTATGCCGGGCAGTTTGATGTAAGCGCTTATGCGGATTTTTTGAAGGACCAGAAGGAAACCGATCTGTATTGGGCAATCCGGGAGCAGATGAATGCGTACCGGGAACGTATCGGGGCGATGTACGTTTATACGGTGCAAATCAATGATAAGGGAGAGCCCATTCTGCTAATCGACGGGCAGCCGAAGGATTCGGATTCCGCTTCGCCGATTGGCGAAGTAACGGATATTCCGGTGGACGCTATCGGGAAGCTGAAAAACGGAGAGACCGCCAAATCCGGCATCATCCGCAATGAGGAGTATGGGGACTATATTTCTTCCTACGCCCCTCTGCGCGATGCAGGCGGGACGATGATCGGCGTGCTTGGCATCGATACCGACGTATCGGTATCGAAAACGATCTATAAGGACGTTATCGGGGACAGCGTGCCTCTCTTTATCATTATGGGAGTGCTCACTCTGCTCGTATTCCTGTTTATTGCTTTCTTCCTGGCACGTACGCTAAGACCGCTGGGGGTTATCGTAAGAGGAGCCGAAGCGATTGCCCACGGCAATCTTGCGGAGGCGCGTCATCAGCTTCAACTGATGAAGGTGAAGTCGAAGGACGAGATTGGGCAGGTCTATTCGGCCATGACGCAGATGATCGCGCGGCTTGGCGTTACGCTTGAGGATGTCGTCCGCGATATGGCGTTAACAACGCAAAGCATTGTTCATTCCACGGAGCAGTTCGGAACCGAAGCGGCACAGATGGTAGCGATGAACGAGCAGCTTGAGCATTCCGTAACGACGATGGCCGATGGCGCGCGTCATCAACGAATTGGAGCGGAGGAGAGCGCCAGCTCGATGGAGGATATCACGCAGGCGATCCAGCGCGTATCCGAGGCTTCCATGCAGGTTTCGAGCGTATCCCATGAGGCGTTGGAGTCGGCCGAGCATGGAAGGGAATCGATTCACGGGCTGCGGCAGCAGGTCGAGCTGATGGCGTCGGTAGCCCAGCAGACGGCAGACTCGGTGGAGCTTCTTCAGACTTATATGCAGCAGATTGAGCCGGTGCTTCAGTCGATTGCAAGCATTTCGGACCAGACGAAGCTGCTTGCGCTGAACGCTTCCATCGAAGCGGCCCGCGCAGGCGAGCACGGCTCGGGCTTTGCCATTGTAGCCGCGGAAGTGCGCAAGCTGGCTGAAGCGTCTGCTGTCTCTGCCTCCCAGGTAACCTCTTTACTCGAGCAGATTGGACAGGAGTCCGCCAATATCGGAGAGAGAATGCAGGCGGGCAGCATGGAGATGGCCAAAGGCACGGAGCTGTCGGGCCGGGTAGAAGCTTTGTTCGACAGGACGATGGATCAGTTCATTGACGTAAACAGCAAGATTCAGGAGATCTCGGCAGCTGCCGAAGAAGTGCTGGCCGGCTCGGAGGAAGTAGCCGCTTCGGTGGAACAGATCGCCCAGATTTCCCGCACAACCGCGGAAAGCTCGGCCACGCTGGAGGGGATGTCGAAGCATCAGCTGGAAGCGGCCAAGCGGATTGCCGACACAACCGAGCAGTTGAAAAGCCGCAGCGCAGGCTTGGAAGCCGCGGTAGGCAAATTTAAGCTCTAGCCTTTTCTATATAAAAGAAGAAGCCCTGCCTCCTACGGCCGGGCTTATTCTTCGTAATAGACCTGCAGCGTGCTTAGAGAGTGAACGATCCGGTCGATGACGGCTTGCGTTTGAAAATATTTGCGATGAGATAAGGGCGTCCAGCTTAGCAGACCCGGGCATTCTACCTCGATATCCGCGGTGACGACTTTTTTATAGCGGTCGTTTAAGGGCTTGATGGGATAGGCGATGACATCGTCGGTGTCGTAGAAGTTCACCCACTCGCCAATGCCTAGTCCCTGCAGTGGGGGCGCGGGAACCGCAATCGGCATGCCAAAGTCTTTAAAGCGCAAAGCCCATACGGCAAGAGGACTGCCAAGCGTATAGAAGTGAGTCAACGTCTCGCCATGCACCAGCTTGGACTTGCTTGCTCCGATAACCTCCGAGACTTTGGGCGTCAGCCGGTTCGTTTGCAAGTCGTGAAAGAAGTTGCTCGATATGATAGACCCGAGACTGTGAGAGATCATGCAGAGCGGCGCATCTTGTCCCGCTAGATCGGAAAGGCGCTGCAGGCATACGGCAAAACGCCGGTGAATTTCGTCATAAATATAATCGTCCGGGGAGGGATCATTGTCGCGGGGGACAGCCTGGTAGGCAATGGCTTCGCCCAGCTGGTTAACGAAGAAGGGTCTTAACCGCATCCATTTGGCCCAGCGCAGCGGCTTGCCGCGAATCCGGCTCCATAACCGCTCCTCCAGCCGGCTTACGATATCTCCCCAATAGATGCCTTCCACATGCAGCTTTACGCTCGGATTCACAATAGCCATCTGGGTACATAGATTGTTGGCCAGCTCGGCGTGGAAATTCTCCCTGCTTTGACCGATCCCATGTATGACAGCAACGGCAATTTTCACGGGGACAACCCCTTCCTATGCGTAGATCATACATTAATGTATTCGCATACATTTGCTTTCGTTAAAGCAGAAGCCCTGCCAGATACGGGGAAGATAACGCCGTCCTGCGGGCGGATCGCAAAGGGACTTGCTTTTGTTATAGAGAAGGGTAGTGAACTGCGGTGGACTGCAGTGGACCGGAGAATGTCCTATGCCGAATGGTCATTCCACGCTACGCTGGATTTCATCCAGCGTAGCGTGGGTAAAACTTATCGCTGCCCCGTCTACAGTGGATTCCGTACAGTAAAATTCGATTATATCGCCCAGTAACCTCGCTTTTGGTTGATTACGCTGGAATGAATCCAGCATAGAGTCTTCGTAGCAGCGGTACAGCCCAATATTACTGGAGAGATTCCAACGTACGCTGCGGCGTGGTGTCGCTGGTTGCTAGGTTAAGGTCCTTAAGGGACCTTAACCTAGCGAAATAGCTGGCTAGATAAGAGGATAAGGCCCCTTAGGTACCTTAAAGTCCGCCGAAACAGCAAAACCTGCCGATATTCGGCCGCTACAGGGTCGTTAAGGTCCCTAAGGGACCCTAACCTAGCGAAATAGCTGGCTAGGTAGGAGGATAAGGTCCCTAAGGGACCCTAACCATACCACTTTAAACGATAAGACCCTGCCAGGGTCTTATCCAACTCAAAAAGCCAACAGATAGCTGGATAGAGATCCCGCAGGGTCTTATTTCATGCGAAATTGGTGCAAGTGGGGATGTCTTAAGCCAGCTACATTTTCCCGAAGAAGCCGATCACAAAGTCGCGGAAATGAACAGCCGCCTGCGACAGGTAATGCTTGCGGTTCCAGGCGATGCCGAAGGTGCGGCGGCAGACCGGATCCGTGATCTTGAGCTGCACGGTTCCCGGGCTGGATGCCCGATTGCCCAGCGACAGCGGAAGCGTGAAGGTAATGCCAAGGCCCATCTCGACAAGCGTCTGAATGGAGCTGGCCTCCTCCAGTTCAAAGGCGACCCGTGGCTCGAAGCCGGCCTGTCGGCAGAAGCCGTCCGTTATTTCACGGAAGTTGGAGCGGGAGGAAAGCGCGATAAACGGCTCGTCCGCCGCTTCAATCAAGGAGATGCTCTCCCGCGCGGCAAAGCGATGTCCCTTCGGCACGGTCAAGCAAAGCTCTTCCTCCGCAAGAGTCAACCACACGATGTCCGGCCCGTTAATGTGAGTCGTGGAGATGCAAAAATCGATGTCGGCATTCTCCAGCTCGCTTCTCATCTCCGAGACGGAGCCTAACTGCTGTTGGATAATTCGAATATGCGGATGCATCGTCAGAAACTCCTTTAGCATCAGGGGCAGCACATAGGGCAGTGTAACGGAAATCGAAACGGTGCCGTACTCGAGCCCGGCCATATCCGTAATTTCGCGTTCGCCTTCTTCAAGCTCAAGAAAAGCCCGTTCGACGCGATTGAGATAGGTTTTGCCGAAGGCATTCAGCTTCACATGCCTGCCTTGCCGTTCAAAGAGCGGCACGCCGAGCCGCTTCTCCAACCGGTTGATGGAGTTGCTGAGCGACGGCTGCGAGACGTTGAGTTCCTTGGCGGCTTTCGTAATATGCTCATGCCGGGCGACGGCTTGAAAATATTTTAACTGGAGAAACTCCAAGCGGGTCACTCTCCTTATATAACTTTCATGTGATGATTTCATTATAAAATAAGTATTATACTTTATAAATTTGAGATTTTATAATGATTCAGCATATACAGAAAGTTTCAAACAGGGATTGGAGAGCGTTGACCTTGCTAAGAGATAAAATCTGGACGAGAAACTTCGTCACTATTTGCGTGAGCAGTTTTTTTATGTTCCTGACCTTTTACGTCCTGACGACGGCTTTTCCGCTGTATGTACGGGATAGTCTGCACGGCGGCCAGCAGCAGATGGGTCTTGTCATTACGATTTATGTGATTGGCGGCGTGTTGATCCGGCCATTCTCCGGCCAGTGGGTCGACCGCTTCGGCAAACGGAAAATGGCGATTATCGGAATGGTTATTTTCCTGCTCGCCTGCCTTAGTTATTTCGGCACAAAAGGCATTATTCTGTTCCTTATTGTCCGCTTCATTCACGGCATGAGCTACGCGGTTGCTTCAACGGCGATGAGCACGGTTGCGGCAACGATCGTTCCCGTATCCCGGCAGGGTGAAGGAATGGGCTATTATACGATGTTTATGAGTATCGCGATGGTTGTCGGCCCGGCTCTGGGACTGTTCCTGTGGAAGGACCAGAATATTAACGTGCTGCTGCTTGCGATATGCATCATCGCGGCATTGTCGCTTGGCTTTGCTTTTGTGTTGAAGATGCCGGGCGAAAAAGGGCTGAGGACATCGGCCATTCCTGCCGCAGCCGCTGAGCCGATTGCCCAAGAACAGCCGGAGAAAAAAGGCTGGCGCCTAAACCATTTCCTCGAGCCTGCGGCACTGCCGATCTCGCTTGTCGGCTTTATTCTTTCATTTGCCTATAGCTCTTTATCCAGCTTTATGGCCTCGTTTACGGATGAGATTCACCAGTCGCAGGTAACGGGCACCTTCTTTATGGTGTTTGCCGTGATGATCGTCGTTTTCCGGCCGGTTATCGGCAAAGTGTTCGACCGTTACAAGGAGCATTATCTGTATTATCCGGGCATTGGCCTGTTTGCGGTGGGCATGTTTCTGCTGAGCCAAGCGCATTCCGCGGCAATGGTATTGTTCGCCGGCGTCATTATGGGAATCGGCTACGGCGCCTTGCTGCCGTGTTTCCAGACGCTTGCGATCAAGCTGTCGCCGGAGCACCGGCGGGGCAGCGCCAACGGCACGTTTTTCCTCATGTTTGACCTTGGCTACGGGCTCGGCTCGTATTTCATGGGGATGATCGCTTCCTTGACGGATTACCGGATGATGTACCTCGTGGCGGGTATTATAGCTGTTATTTGCGCCGGAGGTTACTACATTCTTCATCATCGTCCCCGGGCAAGAGAAGCTGTTCGCACTCAACAAGCAAATGTTGCGTAAGGCATTGGATAGACAAAAGAAGAGGCCATAACGGGCCCGATACAAACGGAAACGGACTAGCGTGATGCGAGCGCTAGTCCGTTTTTATTTCGTTTCGGCTTCCTCCAGCTTGCGGCCTTCGCCGTACAGCTCGCTTAAATGCTGAATATGCATGGTGCCCCACTTATTGATCTCTTCCAGGAGAGGCGTCATTTTCATCCCGTATTCCGTAATGGAGTATTCGACCTTCGGAGGGATCTGCATATAGATTTTCCGGTGCACAATGTCGTGGTATTCCAATTCTCTGAGCTGAGAGGTCAGCATTTTCTTCGTAATGTCCGGCAGCGCCCGTTGGAGCTCGCTGAACCGCATCGTACCGTTAGTGAAAAGCTGATATAGAATAACAGGCTTCCATTTGCCGACTAGAATTTCTAATGCGGTTTCCACCCGGCTGCAGTTTTCGTCTGTCATAATTCCTCCAATCCCATGCGGGGCTTAAGGTTTCTTTTTGGATACTAGGTTTATTTGATGTGCCTACTTCCGCCTTGTGACCCTTGGGTTTATTATATCGCTATAAACAACACGTAATCAAGGAGGGCGTATCTTATGAATATTGCATTGTGGATCGCGCAAGCATTGTTAGCATTAATGTTTATTCCGGCAGGTTTCATGAAAACCTTTCAGCCCCATAAAGTAAAAAGCACGATGCCGTGGGCAAAGGACGCTTCTACAGGCTATGTTGCTTTTATCGGCCTGTCCGAGCTGCTTGGCGGTTTGGGGTTGATTCTCCCGTGGGCAACCGGTATCGCGCCGGTGCTGACGCCAATCGCGGCAATCGGCATCGCGGTCATTATGCTGCTTGCCGCCGTATTCCATGCCAGACGCGCGGAATACAGCAGCATCGGCATGAATATCCTGATGCTGGCCGTGGCTTTGTTCGTGGCAATCGGCCGTTTCTAAACGCCGTGCCGAATGAAAGAGAAGGAGGGTACTGCCTCATGCAGTACCCTCCTTCCCTTTTTTTAAATATAAGAAAGTATAAGTTTGCGCGGCCGTTTACGCTTGTCGCTACATCATAATGGAACGCACAACGCTGTAAATCTTCGCATCAAGCAGCTTGCCGTATGGCGCAAGTGCCGGCTGGTGGAGCGCGCCGAGAAACGAGGACGGCCGGTCAAACGATATGATCGCCCCGCGCGGGCCGCCGTTATCGTATAAAGTGACGCGGAAAGGAACGTAAAGGCTGGCCCTTCTGTCGATAGCAATAATGGGCTCCGCGATGAGCGGATTGCCAACCAGATAGAGGCGGCTTTGCTTGATGCCGTTATGAAGCGACAGGAGCGCGCCCTGATTCACTTCCGACAAGATCATCAGTCCATGCGGGCCTTCCAGCTGCTTCACAGCAGCCTCTACATGTTCCCAAGAAGCTTGCTGCAGAGCGAGCTGATCCCCGAGCTCAGGCTCCCATCTTCCCATTTGCCGTTCAAATGCGGCGACAAGCGCTTCATAAGAAAGCCCTGTCGGAATGTCTTCTCTTACGATCACCGCATAACCAGCTGTTATTGGCTCTCCGTGTCTCATCCGCGATCCTCCTTTTTGCCGGGATAAGCAGTCAGCAAATTGTATGAGAGGAAGCGGAAGCATATGACAGCAAATTACGAAAGTCCAAGCATCCGCAGGGCAAGCTTGACGCTGCCATGCTGCTGCTGGTCGGTCAAGTAGGTGGCGTATGCCCGGATGGACGGAGACTTGACGGCGCAAGGCAGCTCGAACAAAGCCTGCGAATCGAGATAAGGCTGCGCGATGGACCGGGGCAGGAAGCCAAAGAAATCCCCTTGCAGCAGAATCGTCAGCATGATGGAGGAATGATCGATCTCCAGAGAGGGAACATAACCCGTACCCGCGAATTGCGCGAACCACTCCGGAAAAGGGGTGCCCCAAGCAAGGTGGCAATAACCCGCCGAGCGGAAATCCTCTTGCTGTATAACGCCGAGTTTAGGCTGCTTGGACACGAGAAGGAGCTCATCCTCGAACAGCAGCTGCCTTGTCACCTTCGGATGCTCGGGCGGATCAAATCGGATGGAGAGATGCACCATACCATCCAGGAGCAGGTCCCGGACCATATAGCTGGGGTCAATATGACTGTAGAATTTCACGGCGACCTGCGGATTATCGTTTTTGAAGGCGAGAATCCGGGACAAATATCGGTAATGCCAGACCGAGCCGGGACCGCTCATCACAACCGAATGCTCGAACGTATCCGACAGCGTCAGCTTGCTTTCCTCGAATAACCGCAGCATTCTTTCGGCATAAGGGTAAAAGGCGATGCCCCCCTGAGTTAGGCTTACGTTCCGGTTATCCCGCTGAAACAGCTCTTTGCCGACAGCGGCCTCAAGCGCCTTGATTCTTGCGGTTATGGCCGATTGCGAGATATGAAGATGCTCGGCCGCCTTCGTAAAGTTAAGGAGATGAGCGATTGCGATAAACGCTTCAAGCTGCGAGAAATCCATGCGAATGAGCTACGTCCTTTCATGATCGAAAATATAAATCATAATAACCTATATTATTCGTTATACAAATGATAATCATGCCATTATGATGGGGGTATAGGCAAGCTTTGAAGAAGGATGGAGGGAAAGCAGCATGAGCAATAATATCGTTATCGAACGTTTAACTTCGCTAGAGACCTCGATAGAGGAACTGGCAAGCGTGCTGGTTCAAGTCGTGGAGGACGGTGCATCCGTCGGGTTCCTGCCGCCGCTCAGCCAAGAGGAAGCGATACGATACTGGAGGAGCGTACCGGATCCGGAGGTCCTGTTGTTTGTGGCCAGGCTTGACGGGCGAATCGCTGCTGCCGTGCAGCTTCAGCTTTGCGGCAAATCGAACGGCTCGCATCGCGTGGAGATTGCGAAGCTAATGACTCATCCGCAGTGCCGCCGCAGGGGGATTGCCCGGAAGCTGATGCTTGCGGCCGAGGAGGCGGCGCTTGAGGAGAATCGGTCGCTGCTTGTACTGGATACCAGGGAAGGAGATCCGTCGAATCTGCTGTACGCGTCTTTGGGTTATCAGCTGGCGGGCCGTATTCCGGGTTTCGCGAGATCGGCTGACGGAAGCCTGGACGCGACGATGATTTATTACAAGAATATCGGCCGCTGACGGAGGAAAAATCGAAACCCCGGACCTTATAAGGCCGGGGCTTTTCGTTTGCCGCCCGGCTTCCACACGGACAGCACATACATAACGATAAGGGATACCGTCTGCAAGGCGATGCCGATCATAAGCCAAGTATGATGGACGGTCAGGCTTCCATTGTCGTCGAGCCCCCGCAAGGTCCATTCGTATAAGCCGATGAACCCGATACCGATCGCAAGCAGGGTAAGGGCCTCTTTGGCGATCACCCAATAATAACGGAACAATCCCCAGGAGGTTAGCACCGACAGCGCAATGCCGGTTACCGTGGTGCCAATCGTGGAGGCGCGTACGCTTGAATCGGCCAACAGATGCATAATGCGGTAGCAAGACCTTAGCGTGTCGGGATCATCCGTAACGGATGCGGTTAAGGCCAGGATAATAAACACAACCTGCACGCCAAGCATAATTGCCGCAAAAAGAATATGAAGCAGGAGTAAGATTCGCCGCTGCTGCAACGTAATTTTTTTCAAGCGCTCCATTCCTCCCTCTTAAATATTGAACCGGTACCCGACTCCCCAGATCGTCTCGACATATTGAGGCTTCGACGGGTCGCGCTCGATCTTCTCACGCAGCTTGCTGATGTGAACGGTGACCGTTGCATGGTCGCTTCCGATTGCGTCCATTCCCCAAATCTGTTCGAACAGATCCTCTTTTCGGAAGACACGGTTCGGATGGGTGACGAGATAGAGGAGCAGATCGTATTCCTTGGCGGTAAAAGGCACCTCGCGCTCGTTCACGAACACCCGGCGGGACGGCTTCTCGATCCGGATCCCGTTCAGCCGCAGCTCATCCCTGCGCTGCTTGTTTTGACCTTGTCCGACCAGCCGCTCATAGCGCGACAGATGGGCTTTTACCCGGGCTACCAGCTCGCCAAGGCCAAACGGCTTGAGAATGTAATCATCCGCTCCAAGTCCAAAGCCGCGAATTTTATCGATCTCTTCCTTCTTCGCCGACACGATAAGAATCGGAACATTGCTTGCTTCGCGAATCCGGCGGCATACCTCGTAACCGTCCATGGATGGCAGCATCAGGTCCAGCAGGATGAGGTCATATTCGCCCTGAAGCGAAAGTTCCAGGCCCGAATCGCCGCGCTCGGCCATATCGACCTCAAAGCCGTGGGCAACCAAATAATCCTTCTGCACCTCGGCAATAACCGGATCGTCCTCAATTATCAAAATCCGCTTCATCTTGCGCCTCCATTCCCCGGCTTCGTTCCGTCCCGTTTCCATGCAGGGAACCGAAGCTGTATCGTTGTTCCTTCACCTGTCTTGCTGGCAGCCGATGCGGTTCCGCCATGCGCTTCTATAATTTGCTTCACAATGGCGAGCCCAAGTCCGCTGTTGCCTTTGCCGGGGCTTCGCGAGGACTGCGCCCGGAAGAACCGGTCAAATACGCGGGGCAGAGCATCGGCGGGAATACCTTCGCCGTTATCCCGTATTTGCAGGAGATAGATGCCGCCGGGCTCCTGATCAAGCGAGAATTGCAGCTTTTTCGTCTCGCCCTTCATATATTGAAGGCTGTTGTCGGCCAGATTCATAAGCGCGCGGTGAAGCTTTTGCCGGTCTGCTTGTATAAGGACCTGCTCCATGCCGGCGCTTGGCGTAAAGGTAACCTCCGTCCCGCTGAAGCGGGGATCAAGCTGCAACTCGTTAACGTACTGAATCATATAGGCCGTTAAATCAACCGTCTCCCACTGAAAAGGCAGCTTGCCCGTATCCAGCGTCGAATACAGCTGCAGCTCCTCGATCATCCGGTTCATCTCGGTTGTTTTGCCGGCAATCATTTGCACGTACTTCTGCCGCTTCTCTTCCGTATCGGCAATGCCGTCGCTGAGGCAATCCGTGCAGCCTTGAATGGCGGTGATTGGCGTCTTCAGATCATGGGAGATGTTCGCCAGCAGCTCCTTGCGGCCATGCTCCAGCTCAAGCTGGGCTCCCAGGGAGGCCTGCAGGCGAACGCGCATTTCTTCGAAAGCAGCCCCAAGCTGTCCGATCTCATCCTGCCTTCGCAGCCGAATGGGATGCTCCAGATCGCCTTCCCGGATATGGCCGGCTGCTTCCTTCAAGGCGTAAAGAGGCTTGACGATGCTTCGCGAGACGAGATAAGTAAGCAGACCGTTGGTGACGATAAGCGCCCCGAGCAGGGTGAGCAGCACCAGCGGAACCAGCCGCTTGAAGAAGTCCGCTACCGGCTTCATGTCGGAGACGATGACCAGCTTGCCTCTGCTGCCGTCGGGGCTTGAGAAGGCGATCGTATTCCATTGGGTGCCGCTTGGCGGACCGGGATTCTCCGCTTTCATACGACCATTGGCCAAGTCGGTTGGAATTTGATCGGCGGACAGCCCGGGCGAGACATACGCTGCTTCGTCATCTCGGATGACGATCATCCCGGACTCCACCTCCCGGAGCCTTGCTCCCATGTCGGTCAGAAATGCCGGATCGGCCAGCAGCTTGGGGTCATGCTCGGCGATGAACTTCAGGCCGGAGGCCAGCTCACTCCGTTCCGCGAACAGATCGCGTATAGAGCTGAGCGGGAACGAATGCCCGGATTTACCGCCTCCCCCGGCACCGGGAAGGGCGTCTTTTATAAGCAGATTCCCCAGCAGCGCGATGGTCAGCCCGAACAAAAGGATCGGAACGGCGATCATGGCCGCATAGGAGAGTATCAGTTTTTTTCGGATGGACATAACTCCATGCACCTCATTTCTCTATCATTGTAGCCTGCCCGTTCAAATTTTCTATAAAATAAACCTGAAAAAAGTATAAATTAGTGAGGTATACATTTGTTTCGCACCTCCGTTATACTACAGTCGAATGCATCCATTTACGCAAATACCATTGGCAATGGCCTTATATTTAGGAGGATTCTCATGAGCGAGTTGAAGTGGCGGATTTCGAACTGGACGTTTAAGAATAGCGAAGAGCAGGAGTGGAAGCCGGCTTTCGTACCGGGCTGCGTGCACACGGACCTGCTGAAGAACGGCCTTATTTCCGAGCCTTTTGCCCAGACCAACGAGAGGGACTTGCAGTGGATTGATAAAAAGACATGGGAATACGAAGCCGTATTCGACGCCCCGGGCGAACTGCTTGCGCATGCCAAGCTCGAGCTGGTATTCGAGATGCTGGACACGTACGCGGACGTGTACTTGAACGATGCTTTAATCCTGTCGGCGGACAATATGTTCCGCACTTGGACAGTTGACGCGAAGCCCCATGTCCGGGAAAAGGGCAACCGCTTGTACATCCGCTTCCGTTCCCCGGTTGAAGAGGGGTTGGCTAAGCTGGAGTCTTACGGTCCCGGATTGCCGGCACCCAATGACGACTCCGTTACCGGAGGCCTTGAAGGCAAAAAAGTAAGCGTATTCTCGCGCAAAGCGCCGTATCATTACGGCTGGGACTGGGGTCCGCGCTTTGTAACGAGCGGGCTTGGCCGGCCGGTTTATTTGCGGGGCTGGAGCGGCGCGCGAATCACGGATCTGTACGTGGGGCAGGACGAAGTGACGGCTGCCGAGGCGAAGTTAACGGTTCAGCTCGCGGTGGAATCGGAGAACGGCGGCGAGTTTGAGCTTAAGCTGCATACCGATAACGGACGGGAATGGACGCGCAAGGTCGTTCTTGAGAGCGGTGCGCAGACCGTTGCCTGGCCGCTTACGATTGAGCAGCCGAAGCTGTGGTGGTCCCGCGGTCTTGGAGAGCCTCATTTGTATACGTTTACGGCAGTGCTCTCGCAAGGGCAGAAGGAGCTGGCTCAAGCCTCCGCAGTGACCGGACTTCGCTGCGTTAAGCTTATTCGCAAGCCGGACGAGCATGGATCGTCGTTCTACTTCGAGGTGAACGGCATTCCGGTCTTCGCGAAGGGCGCTAACCATATTCCAAACGACAGCTTTTTCGCCGAGGTGACCGAGGAACGCTACCGCCACGAGATTGCAAGCGCGGTGGAATCGAACTTTAATATGCTCCGCGTATGGGGCGGGGGCTTCTACGAACAGGATATTTTCTATCGGCTATGCGACGAAAACGGTCTCCTGGTCTGGCAGGACTTTATGTTCGCCTGCAGCATGTACCCGGGCGATGAAGCGTTCCTGAGCAGCGTTCGCGCGGAAGCGGAGGACAATGTGCGCCGTCTGCGCAACCATCCAAGCATCGCATTGTGGTGCGGCAACAATGAGATTGATGCGGCTTGGTCGCAATTTGAGGAGGATAAGGGCTGGGGCTGGAAGCAGCTGTTTACCGCCGAGCAGCGGGAACGAATCTGGGCGGATTACGAGGCTGTCTTTCATCGGGTGCTGCCGGAGGTTGTGGCGGCGATGGCGCCGGATGTTGCATACTGGCCATCATCGCCGATGCAGCGTCTGACGGGCAATAGCGAGCAGCATGCGACAAACAACTCTTCGCACGGCGATATCCATTATTGGGCGGTATGGCATGCGCAGGAGCCGTTCGAGCAGTACAACGAGAATATCGGACGCTTCATGAGCGAGTACGGCTTCCAGTCCTTCCCCGAATATAAGACCGTACGGGCTTACGCGGAAGAGAAGGATATGGCGCTGGATTCCGAGGTAATGCTGCATCACCAGAAGAATGGACGGGGCAATTTCCTGATCAAGGATTATGCGGACCGTTATATGAAGCAGCCGAAGGATTTCCCTTCCTTCCTCTATATCAGCCAGGTGCTGCAGGCCGAAGCGATGAAGCAGGCGATTGAAGCGCATCGCCGGAGCATGGACTATTGCATGGGTTCGTTATATTGGCAGATCAATGACTGCTGGCCGGTTGCGTCCTGGTCGAGCATGGATTACTACGGCAGATGGAAGGCCGCTCAATACCTGATCAAGAACAGCTTTGCCGATGTTCTTTTGTCCTTCGATCAGAAGGAAGACGTGACGAACCTCCATGTGGTGTCCGACCTTGGGCATTCCATTGACGCGGTGCTGGAGTGGAGCCTGCATGAGCTGGACGGCACGCTGCTGAAGTCCGGTTCCGAGACGGTTGCCATTGGCGCCCGTTCGGCTAAGCCGGTTCTCTCTTTGTCCGCCGAGCAGCTGGGCGAGTTTAATCCGGGCTGCGCGGTATTGGCCGGCCGTTTGATTCAAGCGGGCCGGGAGCTGGCAAGCTCCAAGCATTATTTTGTCTACGCGAAGGAGCTGGCGCTTACGGATCCCGAGATCGCGGTGGAAGAAGCAGCCGGCAGCGAGGGGACGGCCTTCGTATTAACGGCCAAGCGACTGGCCAAGCAAGTCTGGGTGCAAGCGGAGGAGGAAGGCATCTTTACGGATAACTTCTTCGATCTGATTCCGGGTATCCCCGTAACGGTTCAGTTCAAGAAAAAAGCGGCGGACCAAGCGTTGTTCGTCCCTGCGGCGCCGGGACAGGTAACGGTGCAGTCGATGTTTAACTACGCGAAATAAAGGATGAACGATAAGATACGATGCTCCATCGCTTTCGTTGGCGATGGGGCATCTTTTTTTGTAGGCACAGGAGGAGGACGCGCATAAGACCCTGGCAAGGCCTTATGCGGCACGGGAACCGATGGAGCGCAAACCATGCATGGACGGCAGAAAGGCAACCGATAAGACCCTCGCAGGGGTCTTATTGGTTGCTGAAGTGGCGGTCCCGAGGCGCCGAAGCGGGCGTAGTCATGAAAGTTAAGGTCCCTAAGGGACCTTAAGCAAGCGAAAGGAGTAGCTAGATAGTTGGTTAAGATCCCTGAGGGACCTTAACGTCACTGGAGTGGCGGTCTCGAGCGCCGAAGCGGGTGTAGGCATGAAAGTTAAGTCTTCTAACTCTTCTTTAAGGTTCATCCTGTACAATGGGGCAAGTCATTATGTTAGAAGAAGGGGCAGAGAGCCTTGCGGATACTCATTGTGGAAGACGAAAAACCGCTTCGCGACGCCGTTGCGACGGTTCTGAAGGAAGAAGCTTATCAGGTCGATGAAGCAGACAACGGACTGGAAGGTCTGTATTTGGCCGATCAACGCATTCATGATCTGATCATTCTGGATATTATGCTGCCTGGCATAGACGGGGTATCCGTTCTTCGGGAGCTCCGCGGAAAAGGCCTGACCACGCCAATTCTGCTGCTCACCGCAAGGGATGGAGTAGAGGACCGGGTACTAGGGCTGGATGCGGGCGCCGATGATTATATGATTAAGCCTTTTGCGATGCGGGAGCTCTTGGCCCGTCTTCGCGTGCTTATGCGCCGCCAGCTGCGGGGAGCGAAGGACGGGGAGCTGAACTACGGCAGTCTTTCGGTAAAATGCCACGCGATGGAGGGCTATGCGAGCGGAGAACCTCTGAAGCTGACGGCAAAGGAATTCGAGCTGATGGAGTTTCTGCTGCTGAACCGGGAGCAGATTCTGACCAAGGAGCAGCTGCTTGACCGCGTCTGGGGAATCGATTCGGATGCTAGCCCCGGCGTGGTGGATGTATACGTCCATTATTTGCGCAAAAAGCTTACGCCCTCGGGCTGCGACCGTTATATCCATACCATCCGCGGTGTTGGTTATATGCTGAAGGAGAAGACGTCATGATCAAGCGCACCCGAATGCAGCTGACGATCCGCAACGCCGCTGTTTTATCCATCATACTTATATCGCTGAACGCGCTTGTGTACTTCGTGATGAAGGATATGCTGTTCTCGCAGATCGACAAGTCCCTGACGGGAGTAAGCAATCAGTTGACGGTGGCGGGCGTGAGCTCGAAGATAACCATGCAAGCCTTGCCGTCGCTGCAGATGAAACCAACCGTTATTTATCAGGTAGGCCAGATGAACCGTCCCGTGTTTCAGCTGTACTGGACGAAGGACAATCAGCCGATCCAGCTGCCCGCGGCATCCATGTTCGGGGAAAAAGATCTGAATCACCTCCGCCCGGATAACTTCGGAGACCGTCCCGAGACGGTCAAACTTGGCGACCAGTATTACCGCGTGTTCAACGGCAGTAAGGATTCGGCATCACCGGTGCTCTACAGCAGCATTAGCGGGGAGGTGCAGGTTGGCGTGAAGCAGCAGCTGCTGACGAATATTTCGGCAGAGGTGAGCATGCTGAACCGGCTGCGTATGATTCTGCTCCTCGGCGGGTTTATCGGGCTGCTGGTCGCCGTTGCGGCGGGTTATTATTTGGCTAACCGTGCGCTTATCCCGATCCGCAACTCGATGGAGAAGCAGCAGCAGTTCGTCTCGGACGCCTCGCATGAGCTGCGCACGCCGTTATCCGTCATTCAAGCTCATGCGGAGATGCTGCTCCGTCATCCGGAGCATACGATTGAGCAGGACAGCAAGCATATTTCCATGGTGCTGCAGGAGACGAGGCGGCTCGGCAAGCTGGTCAGCGGGCTGCTGACGCTGGCGCGCTCCGATTCGAATCAATTAGAGCTGGATAAGAAGCTTATCTCGATGGAGCGGATCGTGCAGGACGGCATCAGCAAGATGACGATGCTGGCGGAGGTTAAGGATATTATTTTGCGCGGCGAAGTAGAGTCGCCTATTCAGCTGCAAGCCGATGAGGAACGGCTGCATCAGCTCCTTATGGCGTTAATGGATAATGCCATTAAATATACGCCGGAGGGCGGAGTCATCCGGGTAGCCTGCCGCAAGCTGGCGCATACCGTGTACCTCGAGGTCGAGGATACGGGAATCGGCATCCCGCCGGAGCATCTTCCGCATATTTTCGACCGGTTCTATCGCGGGGATAAGGCGCGGACAAGGCAGGAAGGCGGAACGGGCCTTGGACTGGCCATCGCCAAATGGATTGTCGAACGCCACGGCGGCAAAATCCGCATCGAGAGCAAGACCGCTGTAGGCACGCGTGTACTGGTCACTTTACCCGTGGGATAATTTACGAACAAGAGAACGCCCTTACTGTCCAAGCTGACGGTTAAGGGCGTTTTTGTGATGGAATTAATAGTTGCGCATACGTTGCACGAAATGCAGCGTAATAGCTCGTTCAGCTCTGTAACGTCAAATACGCTGCATGGATTACAGGATATCGAAGGAAAACAGCACAAATAAGCTCCCACCGGCGTGTTATCCTGCATTTGCTGCACTATATGTTCCCCAAGCGACCCCAAGCGGCTCATTATCCTGCAATACATGCAACGTGTAAGATGAGAGCGCCTCCCAACGGGAAAACTGCGGCAGAAGCCATGCAAAATAGAGCCTGCGCTTGCAAGGGGTGCCGCCTCTGCGCTTGGAGCATGCAGCAGCGAAATGCCGCCTTGCGGTAATCCCCGCCACTTTTTTACCTCCCTTTAATCGTCCTTTAAGCTTGCTTTCAGCTTCTCTAACGGTTTTCTAAGAAACGCGAATCATACTTACCGTTGAACCTATTAAACGAAAGAAGGGTGATCGGCAGTGAGACGAAATAGAAGAGGGCTTGCCACAAGTTTGTTGGCCTTGTCCCTAACCTTAACGGCCTGCACTTCGGGGGGCGGCAAAGAAGGCAGCGCCGCGTTCGGCAGCCTGGACAGAGAGGATAAAGGAACGCTGAAGGTCGGCTATTTCAACGAGGAAGCCTTCTACATGCAGTACGGCAACGCCTTTCAGGCGATGTTCCCGAATGTGGAGCTGGAGGTCGTGTCGACGGAGGAGGCGATGTCGGCGGATGATCCGGTAGCGGCGATGGAGAGCTTTATCGAGGAGCAGCAGCCGGACGCTGTTCTGCTGACGGAGGATCAATACGCGGAGCTCGCAAAGGACGGCAAGCTGTACGATTTGGATGCCGCGGTCAAGCAGGACAGCTTCGACCTCGATTCGTTCCTGCCATCCGTTATCGATCTGCTGAAGGCGCGCGGCGGCGGCAAGCTGTACGGGCTTAGCCCAACCTTCTCGAGCCAGGCGCTTTACTACAACAAAGACCTGTTCGATAAATACGGCGTTCCGTATCCGACGGACGGCATGAGCTGGGAGGAAGTGATGCAGCTGGCGGCAAGGTTCCCGGCGAAAAAGGGCAGCGATAACGTATCCATGGACAAGGTAGGAGCGGATGACGCATTGTACGGGTTATCGCTTCCTATGCAGACGCAGGACTCGTTCGAGCTGATCCGGGAGATTGGCGAGGCCAAAGGACTTCTGTATGCGGACAGCGAGGCCAAGACGGTATCCTTTGACACGCCGGAATGGAAGGCCGTTGTCCAGTCGGTGGTGGACGGATACAAATCGGGCAGCATTTCCACGGTTGCATCGCAAGGAGGAGGCGGTCAGGGAGGATTGATGATCCGCGGAATGGGCGGCGGGAAGACGACCTTTTCGTTTGGTCCGGCTACCATGCGGTTTATGTCCGGACAAGCGGCTATGACGGTGGATGGTCCCATGCTGATGAACATGATGGGCATCAAGGGCGTAAAGATGGCCACGGCAACCAAAGCGGCGGGAAGCGGCGAAGGCGGTTCCGTTAAAGCACCGGGTCAGGACGTGAACTGGGATCTCGTCACGATCCCAACCGACCCTTCGCAGCAAGGGGTTACCGGCAGCATGAGCCTCGATACGATTTTTGCGATTAATGCTTCTTCCGAGAACCTGCCCGCTGCATGGGAATTCCTGAAGTACGCAAACGGCGAGCAGCTCGCAAAGACAAGCTCCAAGTCCTCGCCGGCTCTGTCGGCAAGAACGGCCTACAAGAACGAAGCGGACGGCAAGAACATTGACGCTTTCTACAACGAGAAGATCAATGAGCAGGCATTGCTGCAAGAGGAATCGCTGCCGGATGGCTTTGCGGCTTCCTTCGAGGAGATGGCCGCCGGTCAAATTAATCAGGCGGTTCAAGGTACGCAGTCCGTTGACGATGCGCTTAAGGCCATCCAGTCGCAAGGGCAGGATCTGCTGACGAAGGCGCTGGCGGACGAGGCGGCGGAATAATGGCCGTTCAGCTTATACAGCCTGGGGGTCCGTTGCTTGAGGTGCACGGCGTTTACAAAAGCTTCATTAGCGGCGGCAGCCCCCTTCAGGTGCTGAAGGGAATCGACCTCGCCATCGAATCCGGTAAGCTGACCATGCTTCGGGGGCGTTCCGGCTCGGGAAAAACAACGCTTCTTAATCTGCTCGGCGGATTGGACCAGCCCTCCGAGGGAGAGGTTCTCTTCAGGGGGCGGTCGTTCCGGAACCAAAGCGATAAGCAGCTGACGATGCTTCGGCGCAGGCAGATTGGCTTTGTTTTTCAATCCTTTGCCCTGCTGCCGCTCTTCTCCGCCTGGGAGAATGTCGAGCTGTCGCTCAGAATGGCCGGAGCACGCCGCTCGGAATGGAAGCCAAGGACGGCCAGATGCCTGGAGCTGGTTGGGCTGACGAAGCGGGCCAATCATCGTCCTTCCGAGCTGTCGGGCGGCGAGCAGCAGCGGATTGCGATTGCCAAGGCCATTGCCCATAAACCGGCGCTGCTGCTCGCCGATGAGCCAACGGCGGAGCTGGACTCGCAGATGGCGGCAAAAATCATTGCCATATTTCGCGACATCATCGAAGCGGAGGGAATCGCCATCTGCATGACGACACATGATTCTACGTTATGGGAGGCGGCGGATGTTGTCTATCAGATGGCGGACGGCCGGCTGCAAGAGCCGGAATAAGAAAGGACGCGCGGCAGGCCTGCTGCTTGCGGTGGTCGGCTTTACTCTGCTTGCAGGCTGCTCGCTGATGCCGCAGGAGGAAGAGACGGAGGCGCTGCCGCAAATCAAGGTGCCGAAGATTTCGCAGAAGCCGGAATATCCGGTTCAGCGGAAGACGCTTGAGCTGAAAGCGACCGGCTCGGGCAAGCTGTTGTCCGTGCGGGAGGAGAACTTGTTTTTCGAGACGGATAACCGGAGGATTACGGACGTTCATGTTCAGGCCGGGGATAAGGTGAAGAAGGGACAGGTGCTGGCAGAGCTGGATCCGGGGGACTTGAATAGCCAGATCCGGCGCAAGGAGATCGATATCGAGAAGACCGAGCTGGATTTGAAGGAAGCGATGCGGGGCGACTCCGAAGCCGCGGACAGCGTAATCCTGCGCAAGCAGCAGCTGGATTACGAGCTGATGAAGGAAGAGCTTGCCGAGCTGAGGGAGGAGCTGAACAGCCTGAAGCTGGTGGCCCCTTATTCGGGAACAATCGTCAGCTTTACGGCGGAAAAAGGGGATCTGGCCCGGGCATACGAGGCGATTGGCCGCATTGCCGATATGGATTCGCTGGTCGTTGCCGTACAGTTCAACACGAGCGATATGGACAGCATTGCTCCCGGCATGGAGACGCTCGTGGACATTAACGCCGTGGGCGAATTTAAAGGCAAGGTCAAAAGGCTTCCGGTCGATGACGGGCAGTCAGGCGATAACGGCGGCGAGGAGTCGCTTGATGCCTATGCCCTAATTGAACTCGATAAGCCGCCTGACGGCCTTGGCCGCGGAACGCCTTTGTCGGCCTCCGTCATTGTTCAGCGCAAGGAGAACGTACTTACGATTCCCATAGCCGCGCTCCGGACGCAAAACAGCCGGCATTACGTGCTTGTCGCGGGCAAAGACGGCAGCAAGGGCGAGGTGGACGTCGAGACCGGCATCCAGACCTCAACGGATGTTGAGATTATTAAAGGGCTGGAGGAAGGCCAGAAGGTTGTGGGCAAATAATGCGCATTCTCCAGTTTCTATTTCTGAAAATGTGGCAAAACCGCTGGTTTACGCTCAGCACGCTGCTGGGCTTAACCGTCGCGGCTTCCTTCGCCATGAGTATTCCGATGTATGCGGACGGCACGCTGAAGCGTGTTGTCGCAAAGTCGCTGCAGGAGGAGACGGAAGGTCTCCCCGCCGCTTCCTTGTACATGAAATACCAGTCGGACGGCAGCACTGACGCGGATTGGTCGGGTCTTAACGGACTGGACGAGTGGATCAAGGAGGCTTTGCCGGATCGTATCGGGTTCCCGGTCGAAGCCTACTCCAGCCGAATTAGCCTTCCATCCTCCACGATTCGGAGCAGCGGCTCCGCGCAAGCCGGACGTTTGGTCCGCATGGAGCTCGCCACGCAAAGCGGCGTGCCGGATGCGGTGAAGCTGACGGAAGGGAAGCTGCCAAGAGACGGCATCCAGGACGGTGCAATCGAGGTGCTGGTTCTAAGCGACGCGATGGAACGGTACGACTGGAGGATTGGCGATACGTTCACGTACGATGCCAAAAACGCAGACGGAAAAACAAAGCGGCTGACCCTTCGCATCACCGGTTCCTATACGCTGAAGAACGAGACGGACTTCGGCTGGGCGATTGAAGGCAAGGACAAGCTGGCGGATACGCTGTGGGTCAGCCCGAAGACGATGTTCGGCACCTTGCTTGGCGGCAATAAGCTTATGCCGGGCGAAGGCGGCTGGTACTATGCGTTTGATCTGCAAAATATCCGGATTCGCGACCTGGCCCCTCTTATCGGCGAGCTCGGAAGGCTGGACATTACGCTGCACGGCATGCTGGCAGGCACGAAGATAAATCTCTCATTCGCGGCCATGCTTCATGAGTTCCAAAAGCAAAGCATGCTGCTGCTTGCCATGCTGTTCGCGCTAGCCGCACCGGTGCTGGCAATGGTGCTGTATTTCATTACGCTGAACGCGCAGCAAGCGCTGGAGAGGCAGCGCAGCGATATTGCCGTGCTGCACAGCCGCGGGGCAAGTCCCCGTCAGATTACCGCTTTATATGCGCTGGAGTCGGTTTTGCTGGGAATCACGGCACTCCTGCTTGGCCTGGCGCTGGCCTGGTTTATGGCGAAGGCTATCGGATCGTCGAGCGGCTTCTTGTCCTTTGTCGGGCGAAAATCGATACCGGTCGGCCTGACCGGAATGTCCCTGCTCTTTGGGGGTGCGGCGACGCTGCTGGCGGTAGTGGCGTCTACCGCTCCAATCCGGAAATATGCCGAAGCTTCCGTGGTTGAGCATGCCCGGAAGCGGGCCAGATCGGCAGACAAGCCGTTATGGCAGCGGCTGTATATGGACGCGGCCTTGGCCCTTCTGTCTGCGGCCGGTTGGTACTTGCTGCAAAGCGGCAGCCTCGTGCCTGCGGGAAGCGGGGGAGACACCGCGCTGCAGACCGTTATTTTCGTCCTGCCCGCGTTAATGATCTTCGCCGCCGGTCTGCTCTGTTTAAGGCTGTTCCCGCTGTTGCTGCGGTATTGGAACAAGCTCATGCAAAGCCGCATGCCGGTTACCCTGTACGTCACGCTGACGCAGCTGTCCCGTTCGGCGGCAAGCTTTTACCCGCTGATGATTCTGCTCATTCTGACGATTGGGCTTGGCGTGTACAACTCTGCGGCCGCCCGGACCATGGATCTGAATGCCTCGGACCGCACGAAGTATGAATATGGTGCCGACGTCGTGCTCGAGACGGCCTGGGAAGGGGTTCAGGACGAGAATGACCAGAACAAAATTTATTATACGGAGCCGTCGTTTGGGGCATTCCGGAACCTGCAGGGCGTAGAGGCCGCCGCAAGAGTATGGAAGGCAACCGGCAAGGTTGAGGTAAGCGGCAAGTCGGCGGGAAGCGGGCAGGTCGTCGGAATCGACAATGCGGCTTTTGCCGGGACTGCCTGGTTCCGCAACGATTTGTACAAGGTGCATCCTTATTATTATTTGAACGCGTTAGGCACGGCTGAACAGGCTGTGCTTGTATCCGAGGCGTTTGCGAAGAAGCATAGCCTGAAGGAAGGCGATCCGCTTACCATTCAGATCGGCTACGACAATACCCCGGTGGAGTTCGTCGTGGTGGGTGTTGTCCCGTATTGGCCAAGCTTGTACGAGGATGAAGCGCCTTTTTTTATCGGGAATCTGGATTATATTTATCAGCAGGTGGAGAAGACGCCATACGAGGTGTGGCTGAACATGAAGGACGGCGCGAAGCTGGCGAATGTGCTCGATTCGCTTGCTGACCGAGGAATCGAAGTAAGCTCGGTACGGGACGCGCGGGCTGAGCTGATCGACCGTCGCAATCATCCCGCCCAAGGCGGCTTGTTCGGGATCCTAAGTCTCGGCTTTCTGATCTCGCTGCTGGTGTCCTTGCTTGGTTATCTCATCTTCTGGTTCTTCGCGTTGTCGCGCCGGGCGGTTCAGCTTGGCATCCTGCGTGCGATGGGGCTGTCCCGTCTGCAGCTGACAAGCATGCTGCTCCTGGAGCAGCTCTTCACCATGGGACTGTCCGTTGCCGCAGGCATCGGTCTGGGTCAGCTCGCCAGCCGGTTGTTCCTGCCGTTCCTGCAGGATAAAGGCCTGGAGAATGCCAGGCAGGTTCCGCCGTTTAGGATCGTGTTCGAAGCGGGGGATATGCTGAAGCTCTATGCGGCAATCGGCTTTATGCTGGCGGCAGGCGCCTGTCTCCTGCTCTGGCAGCTAAGAAGCCTGCGCATTACGCAGGCCGTTAAGCTTGGGGAGGAACGTTAATGGAAGCAGCAGTCGGAACGACGCCAATGATTTATTGCGAAGGCCTGGTCAAAATCTATAAAACGGACGAGGTAGAAGTCGTTGCCCTCCACGGGCTGAATCTGACGGTAGAGCAGGGCGAGATGATGGCGATTATCGGCAACAGCGGCAGCGGCAAATCGACCCTGCTCAACATATTGGGCGGGCTTGACCGCCCTTCGGCGGGTCAGGCGCATGTCGGCAGGTGGAATCTGCTGAAGATGACCAAGGAGCAGCTGATAACCTATAAAAGGGAGACTGTCGGGTTCATCTGGCAAAACAACGGGCGCAATCTGGTTCCTTACCTGACCGCCCTGCAAAATGTCGAGCTGCCCATGCTTATCCATGGCAAGCTCGATCGGGCTTACGCGAAGCAGCTGCTTGCGGCAGTCGGGCTGGAGCACCGGATGGGCAGCCGTCTTACCCAGCTGAGCGGCGGCGAGCAGCAGCGCGTCGCGCTTGCCATTTCCTTGGCGAACCGGCCGCAGCTGGTGCTGGCCGACGAGCCGACGGGCTCGGTGGATCATGCAACGGGCGAACGGATCCTTGAAATTTTTCGCCGCTTAAACCGGGAGATGGGGGTGACGATCGTTATTGTTACCCATGATCTGTCGGTTGCGGATCGGGTCGACCGCGTCGTGGCAATCCGCGACGGTTTGACCAGCACGGAGTGGATCAAGCGGGAGGGGGACGGACTAGGGAATGAGTCCGAGATGTCGGCGCGACCTGAGCAGGATGCCCGGTTTGGCTCCCGCCACGAACGGTTTGTCGTCCTCGATCAAGTCGGGCGGCTGCAAATCCCGAAGGATTATTTGGAGCAGATGAAGGTGGAGGGCAAGGCCGTGCTTTCGTTCGACGGGAAGCGGGTGACGATTGGGCCGCCTGAAATTGTCGAGGAAAATAGCGATTCCTCATAGAGTTGAGGATCTACTCCTGTTAATATGAGATTAAATAATTATCGCTTATGGACAGCGCGATGCTATTGGTTAGCAACTCGTCAGAGAGAGGAATATGGGAAAAGCAGCTTGCGGATATGGAGCAGGAAGACAGTGGATCATTTTTTACAGAGCATGCTGCTGAGCTTCGTTATCATGTTATTCAAAGATTTGACGGAGAGCGGGAAGCGAATCTGTACTTAGAACAACATTTAAACTTCGCGATATTCCGAGAGATGGCTATTAAGCATCAAATCTTGAATGTTTTACTCCTTATTCGTCGACTGGATTAAAATATCAGCTGCCCGCGCCTCAAATCGAAAGCAATATAAGAAAGTATGCGGAACAATCAAGCATCTTGCAAAAGCAGGCGGAATTACTCCAGCTAAGCAGATTGTCGAGCAGCTGCTCCGGGATTACCCGTCGCGCTCGGCGCTTAAGGAAGAACTGGTTAATCTTAAGCTCGCCTAAAAACAAGACCCTGCAAGACCCTGCGAAGGGTCTTGTTTTTTTGTCGTCCCATCCCGTTGCGCGGTCCATCTCCAGCGCTTTTATAAAATATTAATGGATCAAGCCTCCCATCCCGGCAGATAAACGTTCTTAGAACGACCGTCAAAGCCATATATTTGCTATATAAGCTTATTGGGGGGTGTGAGACATGGGGGTATTGATCACAGCCTTACTCGTATGCACCTCAGGCATGGGGTTTGTGTTATTTCGAAGGAATACGGTGCCTGAGAGCGGCGATGGTCCCTTTCAGGAAAGAAAGCTGTCGGTTATTATTCCGGCCCGTAACGAAGAGAGCAATTTGCCTTTTTTGCTGGGTTCCTTGAAGGCTCAGTCCTATAAACCGTATGAGATTATCGTGGTGGATGATCATTCCGGGGACCGGACGCGGGAGATCGCGGAAAGCTACGGCATCACCGTCATCTCGAACCCGGATCTCCCATCAGGATGGACAGGCAAGAACTGGGCGGTATGGAACGGTTATCTGCAGGCCGGAGGCGATATGATCCTGTTTCTGGATGCGGATGTCCGTCTTGCGCCCGACGCGGTACGCTCCTTGCTGGCCGTCAGAGAGAAGGAGGGCGGAGTCCTCTCGGTTGTACCTTTTCACGTGGCGGAAAAATTCTATGAGCGGCTGGCGCTTATCCCGAACCTGCTGGGCTTGTTCGCTTTTACGTCTCCCATGGAGCGGACAAACCCGGATAAAGGCTTATACGGCTCCTGTATTCTCGCCGCAAGGGAGGATTACGAGCGGGCGAAAGGGCATGAGAGCGTCAAAGGCGAGGTGCTTGACGACCTGAATCTGGGAGCCAGGTTTATCCAGGCCGGGGTGAAAGTAACGAATTATATCGGCCGGGGAATGGTATCCTTCCGCATGTATCCCGGCGGGATCAAAAGCGAGATTCAAGGCTTCAGCAAAGGGGCCGTGCTCAGCACAAGCAAGCTGCAGATCCGGACTACATTGCTCGTCGCCGGCTGGCTGCTCGGGCTGATTGCGGCGGAAGCGGCTCCTTTTGTCATTGGAACGTCCGCGTTGCTGCCTTTAGCCATCGGTTATGTGCTCTACACCTTGCAAATTTATTATTTTGTCGGTTATACGGGGCGCTTCGGTATCTGGCTTCCCGCTGTTCATCTGTTAAGCACAGTTTTCTTCTTGTACATTATGCTTTATTCGCTGTATCAGGTGGTTTTTCTGCGGAAGGTGGCCTGGAAGGGCAGAAGCATTGAGGTGGGGGGGCGTGGCAATCCATGATTATCGGATGGACGGCACTAGCGTTTCTGGCGGGGTCCTTGATGTTCTCGTATTGGATCGGCAGGATAAAGAAGATTAATCTGAAAACCTACGGAGACGGCAATCCGGGTGCGATTAACTTGTGGAAGGCAGCGGGCTACGGCTACGGCTTCGCCGGCATTGCGCTGGACTTTGCGAAGGGTTACCTGCCGATGGCCTTGATGCATCACGGCGACTCGGTTACCGGCTTCGCTATAATATTTCCCGCTGCGGCAGCTATCCTTGGCCATATGTTCTCGCCGTTTACCGACTGGAAGGGCGGCAAGGCGATTGCCGTAACCTTCGGGGTCTGGAGCGGGCTTACCGGCTTCGCTGCTTCTCTTGCCTATGCGATAATATTGGCGGTGCTGCTGTTGGCATCCCGACGGCTGAGCAAGGGCAGGCCTACCTCCCAAGAGACCGACGCCTTTCACGTGGTGCTGGGGATGCTGCTCTTATCCATCTATCTGGTGCTCGACCATTATTCCTGGCCCTATGTGCTTTTCGCTCTGATTAATTTTCTTCTGCTGGCTTATTCGCATCGGAAAGAGCTGATAGGCGTTAAGGAAACGAGCTAATTCAATTCAAGAAGCGAATATAAACAAAGCCCTTCTGCGATATCGCAGAAGGGCTTGTGCCGTCTTTTATTTTTGCTGAGGCTTTTTGAAGGTAAAGGCCTTGTGCCAGGTTTTGCCTCCGTCGGAGGATGTGTTCAGTACGGCTGCATTGGTTCCGTCCGTCGTGATGAACCAGATATGGTTCGCATCCGACGCGCCGATAAATTGCGTGCCGTAGCCCGTAAATTCAGACTTGCTGATCGTCCAATGCTTCCCGCCGTCCGTTGTTTTCATAATGGTGTTAGGTTTGTCGCAGGCCGAGCATTGTCCGCCCATAATCGCGGTTTGCGGATTTACGACATACAGGGCGCCAGGGGCTGCGCTGGTCATGCCTTTCGGAACCGAAGCATCGTTCATTGTAAAGCCCGGTGCCGGACCGGAGCCCGCGCCGTTCCTCACGATCGCCGGGAGCCAGGTTTTGCCGCCGTCCGTTGTGTGGAACAGCGAGTACGAGGTTTGCGACATGCCGGAGTCTCCGATGAGCTCTATCCAGGCATCGGTTGCCGCCGTGGAACGGATAATCACGCCGTTAGGCGCTGCTTCGGTCTTGCGTGTCATCACGGTGCTCCAAGTCTTGCCGCCATTCCCGGTATGCATGAAAAGAAGACGACCGTTCACCACTTGCACAGCCCAGCCGTTGTTCAGGTCATGGAAGTAGGCTTCACCGATCTCTTTGCCCGGCGTCTGCAGCTCCGTCCACGTTTTGCCGCCGTCCTTGGTCATCGCGTTGCCGCTGAAGGCCGTTTTGTCGTTCGTGAAATGAAGGAACCCGTGATTAGGCACGGTGCCCGCCTTCGTCCAGGATTTTCCGCCATTAGTCGATTGGATGAGAATCAGGCTTTTGGCATTGCTGTCGCCGATTGTCGCCCATACTTTATTGCTGCTAAGGGCAAAAATCTGGTTAATCGTCTTGCTGCCGGAATATTGCAGTTTCCAGTGAGCTCCGCCGTCATCGGTTCTTGCGATTTGGCCGTTGCCTGCTACCCAGCCCGTCTTCGAATCGGCAAGACGCAGAGCCGTAACATTGCCAATCTGAGCGGTTTGCTCATTGGTGCTAATTGGAGTCGGATTCCCGGAAGTACTGCCTCCGTCATTGCTTGGCTGCTGCGAAGCAGCGTTATCCGGTTCCGTGCTAGGCGCATTCGTGCTTGGAGTGGCCGAACCTGTGTCATTATTGTCAGAGTTTGACGTCTGGTTGGTGGCGTTGTTTGCGGGTGGTGTATTGGCCGAGTTATCAGCCTTCGAACAGCCTGCCAGAAGCAGGGTGAGACTTAGCGTTACAAGCAGAACAAGGGTGCTGATTTTTTTCATGATGTTCACCGCCTAATTTTTTATTAATAGCTTAACCTTCTCCCCCATAGACGAACCAAATTTCTTTAGTGTTGCAGGAAATTTTAGTGATAAAGTATTTTGGTCATTCGGTAGGGGAAATTCGACGGTAAAGTATTCGTTATCAGCCGATTACCCGCGCGGAATCGGCCGTTATGATGAAGCGCGTGCTGGTTGCGGCCGGACTTATTAATTCCAAAGCAACAAGGCCATGAAAAGAAGGCTATCCCCTCGGCTGGGGATAGCCTTCTTTTCGCTTCATCAAGCCTTTTTCTTGATCGGGATATAGATGTCCATCTGAATCTCCGGCAGCTCAGGACTGCTGCGCTCGTCGTACAGCTCGAACTCCGGCGTTCCGGCATGCTCATAGCCCGAATGAGGGAACCACTCGCTAAAGACCGTCATCCACGTATTCTGAATCGAGGAGGAGAACTGCTCGCGCGGCACCTTTGGCGTGGTGAACACGGCGTATTCGGCCCCGTCGAACTCGCGGCACACAAGACCTTCGCCTTCTACGCCGTCAAAGGTTTCCGCTTCCATTCCTATCAGGTAAGAGAAGCCGTCCGAACCCATATCGAAGTTGTAACAGATGCCAAGCTCGACCGGAGATTCCTTGTGCACGCGGTTCGGGATGTTTTTGTACAGCTCTTTCCGAATATACTCCTGCCAGAAGGCCGGAATCTCTTTATGATTATCTCCGTTTGCTCTTGTGCGGATCTCGTAGCCGATGACCTTGAAGGCAGGCTTGGTTATGATCTTGTATTCCATTCGTATTCCTCCTAAATAGGGATTGTACTTGCGCTGCAGCACGTTCAGCCTGGAGTAGGCAGGAGGCTTGATCGCCCGCTTGCGGTACTCGGCCGGCGTCATTTCGAACATGCGCTTGAAGGCGCGGGTAAAGGTCTCATGATTCTGAAACCCGGCATCGAGAGCGATATCAAGCAGCTTTGCATCCGAATAAGCCACCTGGTAAGCGGATATAGCGAGACGCCGCTTACGCACGTATTCCATCACGGTCTCTCCTGCCATGGATTGAAAGACCCGGTGGAAATGAAAGTCCGAGAGCCTCGCGACCTGCGCCAGCCGCGATAAAGAAAGCTCCTCGCCTATATGGGCTTCAATGTAATCAATCGTCTGCTGAATCTGCACCAGATAGTCCTGCTTCACTCGAATGCTGCCTCCTCGTTCTCCGGGTGACCTCATTGTATACGAATGGAAACCCATGTTCTTGATGATTCTTGCTATAGAAAAAGAAACAGCCTCCGGCGTTGAACCAGAGGCTGCTTTAAGCTTATGAAAGCTTCTTATGGCAGGATGTTGCCTGCCGCGCGGTAGATTTCGTACCACTCTTCGCGGGTAAGCGTAATGTCGGCTGCTTTCACGCAGTCCTTCAGACGCTCGATGTTCATCGAACCGATAACCGGCTGCATTTTGGCAGGGTGGCGGAGCAGCCACGCAATCGCGATCGTTGTGTTGCTCACGTCGTATTTGCCGGCAACCGCGTCGATCGCTTTGTTCAGCTCAGGGAACTTGTCGTTATCGAGGAATACGCCTTCGAAGAAGCCGTATTGGAATGGCGACCAAGGCTGAATCGTAATGTCGTGCAGGCGGCAGTAGTCCAGGATGCTGCCGTCGCGGTTGATCGCGGAGCTGTTCTCCATATTGACGTTAATGCCGTTCGAGATCATGTTCGCGTTTGTGATGCTGAGCTGAAGCTGGTTCGCCACGATCGGCTGCTTCACCGATTTTTTGAGCAGCTCGATTTGCATCGGGTTCTGGTTCGATACGCCGAAGTGGCGTACTTTGCCGGAGCTTTCCAGACGGTCGAACGCTTCCGCCACTTCATCCGGCTCAACCAGCGCATCCGGACGGTGCAGGAGCAGAATGTCGAGATAGTCGGTTTTGAGACGCTTCAGGATCGCATCCGTCGAAGCAAGGATATGCTCCTTCGAGAAGTCGAACATAACGCCAGGCTTAATGCCGCATTTGGATTGCAAAATAATATTTTCACGAACGCTGTCGTTCATATGAATCGCTTCCGCGAAGATTTCCTCGCATGTGCCGGCTCCGTAAATGTCCGCATGGTCGAAGAAGTTCGCGCCTTGCTCCAGTGCCGTTTGGACAAAACGCTCTGCCCCTGCTTTATCCAAGGAATTGATACGCATGCAGCCAACCGCAACTACCGGTACTTCAAGCGCCGTGCTTCCGAGTTTGATGGTTCTCATTGATAAGTCCCTCCTAAAATGGATGTTTACACAATTAGCGCGAATCGCGCTATTCGTGATCAATCTTCGTGCTGAATCGGACTGGATTGCCGCCAACTATGTAATCGGTTGCAAACTGACGGGATACAGACAACTGTCCCGCGTATCCTTCTCGATTGTGACACAGTTGATGGCTGGTTTCAAGGCATGGACTTAGGAAAGTTTGTTAAGTTTCTTTAGCGTTTACGTTACAATGTAAGGAGCGATAAGAGACAAGCAAACGACTTGGCGGGGGGCGGAAAGCATGAGTACGGCGCATAATATCGGGCTGGTACTGGAAGGCGGAGGCATGCGGGGCGTGTATACGGCCGGGGTGCTGGAGTATTTTTCGGAGCATAACGTGTATTTTCCCTATATGATCGGCGTGTCGGCGGGCGCTTGCATGGGGGCGAGCTATCTGTCGAGGCAGCTTGGGCGCAACCGGACCGTCAATGTGGAATGGGTAAGCGATCCGCGGTATATTTCTTGGAAAAACCTGTGGAAGAAGGGGCAGCTCTTCGGCATGGACTTTATCTTCGACGAGATTCCGAATAAGCATGTGCCGTTCGATTACGCGGCTTTCGAGCGGAGCCCGGAGGAGTTCGTCATTGGCACGACCGACTGCGAGACGGGAGAGACCGTCTATTATCGGAAAAGCGAACCGGAATTTGACCTGCTGCAGCTGCTCCGGGCATCCAGCTCGCTTCCTTTTATCGCGCCGATTGTGGAATATGGCGGGCGGAAGCTGCTCGACGGCGGAATCACGGATCCTATTCCTCTGCGGAAGGCCGAAAGCGACGGCTATACACGTAATGTTCTGATCCTGACGCGCAACGAGGATTACCGGAAATCGGCTGGCAAGTTCGGCTGGATCGCGCAGCGTGCCTACCGCAGCTACCCGAAGCTCGTAGAGAGGATGCTTGGACGGTATAAGCTTTACAACGAGACGCTGGATTATATCGCCGGGCAGGAGAAGAGAGGCGCCGTTTTCGTGATTCGTCCGCAAGAGACGCTTGCAGTGGGACGGATGGAACGGGATCCGGCGAAGCTGGATGCCTTGTACAAGCAGGGCTACGAGGATGCGAAGCGGTTGATGCCGCGGCTGCGGGAATGGATGGAAGGCTAAGCCGCGAGGATTGCGGGCGGAGCCGGATTTATTTTATAATCGAGTAGTAAAGGGAGGCGGTAACAATGGCAAATCAATTTGCCGGATTACGAATCAGCTTCATGCAGAGCCTGAATTAGGGGCGATACTTTGCATGGGGCGTACTTGAAGGATGGTCGCCCGGCTATCGTTTCTAATAATGGGCTTTGCACCTTATTTGACAGTAAGTCGATCAAATAAAATAAGGGGCTGACAAAGCAATGTGTACACCATTTATTAGAAACCATCAACTGAATTTGATTAAGAAGCAAGTAGGAGAGCTGCAGAAGGCTTGCAGTACGGTATCCGATCCGAAGGTTATTGCGTCGGTACGTTCCAACACGCCTTTTAAAGTGATGGAAGCATTCCCGGGGGCAACGGAGGCTGAGCAGAAGCTGCTCGAAAGCTTCGCGTCGTTGAATACCCCGCTGGAGTTTCAAGGTTATCTGAGGTCGCTTGAGGAATACGTGAAGCCGTTTGATGCCGTCGAGGAGAAGCAGCTGAAGAAGCTGTTCCCGAAGGCGAAAAAGCTGAAGGTTCCCGATCTCGCGGCAATCGATCTGCGTTACGTGACTTATCTCGGCTGGACGGATATCGCAACGAATAAAATGTATCTCGCGTATCATCTGAACGGACGGCTTGTAGGCGTGGAAGGCAGATTTACGCCCGTGCAGAAGAAGAGCGTATGCTTCCTGTGCAACCGGCATGAGGATGTGGCATTGTTCTCGGCCGTAACGAAGTCGAGGCCGGCTAATGCTTCGCCGGATTACTACAAAGCCATCGGAAATTATATGTGCGTGAACAGCGGGAGCTGCAACAACAATATTACCGATGTGACGGTGTTGGAGCGCTTCATTTCCGACATTGTTCTTTAATCGAATAGAGAGAAAGCCCGCCGGAGACCGGCGGGCTTTTGTTTGTTGTTAGGATCTCCGATGGCGCAGGCGGAACTGCTTGTATTGGAAGTACATGAAGCAGCCGAGGCAGAAGCCGCTTAAGGCGGCTATAACGGCGGCGGCCAGCATGCCAAGGGCGATGTAAGACAGAACCGTCAGCCCCCAATAATGCCCGGCAAGGGTGACAACAAGGAACAGAATCGCGAGCAGATTATTGAAGCGCAGAAGCTCGCGGGCTTCGGTTCGCCGGCTCTTCGGGAGCATGGGGGCGAACAGGCGGACAAACAGATTATATTTGACACCGTACGTACGGCTGACGAGCTGAACGGCCAGCGGCAGAATCAGAATCCACCATTGCTGGGTGATAACCGTTGCAATCACGCTTAAGAGAATGCCAAGCTGATTGCCGCGGACGCGATGCAGCGGCACTTCCTCGACACATTCGTAACTGAAATTAATCGTAGGTTGAGACATCATTAATCCTCCATTCACGCGAAATGGTTTTACGTCCTAATTATCCTCAGTATATAATAATTCTTAGTTTTCTTGTAGGTATTTAGGAAATTAATTTTGCTGAGAATATTTTGAGATTGACGCTCTTTCCAAAACTCATTAAAATGGAACGAGCGCAATTTTGTACGGCAGCTGACTGGAGGTATAACAAGAAGCTTATGAACTTGAAAACCATAGCAATTTGCCTGTATGTAATGCTTATTTATTGGCTTTCCCTGCACTTTTCTTTCCTGGACACCTTATTTTTTCCAACGCTTGGCGCGTTTAGCTTTCTGTTCTTATCCCGTTCTTCGACGATATCCGAAGTGGGCAAAGTCACCTTTGGCGCGGTTGTATCCTCTGTCATCGGGACGGTATTGTACTACGTTTATCCAAGCCCGATTTCGCTGTTTGTTAACGTCATTATCACCATCTGGTTAATCAACAAATTCAAATGGAATGCCCCGCCGATTGTGGCTGTGGCGCTGATCCCGTTCTTCTCGCACTCCACCCATCACTGGGCGATTCCGCTCTCCGTAGGCGTGGCGCTGCTTGGTCTCATGCCGGTGCTTTACCTTGCCCAGCAGCTTGAGAGCAGAAGAGCGCAGACTTATGAATCCTCCGAATCCACGGCCGCTTAAGGCAGGTGGATTTTTTGTGCCGTTAGCCGGAAATCCGTCATGGACAAATGATGGCGATAGTAGTAGCTTAGTAGGTAGTTTAAAGCTTTACCAATCCAACGAGAAGAATGAGATGATGATATGGGTATAGGACGACCCAGACTGAGAGGAAAGCATGAGGCTTTCCTGGAACGGCACTTCACGGGAGTGTCGATTGATTACCGGCAGATTATTGCCTTGTTTATTCCGATTTTGATTGACCAGGCGTTTATCGTTGGTCTCAACCTCGTGAACACGGCAATGGTCAGCTCGTCGGGCGTGGATGCGGTCAGTGCCGTCAACATGGTCGACTCGCTGAACATCTTCCTGATCAGCGTCTTTATCGCCGTATCGACCGGGGGAACGGTTGTTGTTGCGCAATACAAAGGCAGCGGCAATCATCAGATGGTATCGAAGTCCGCGGCGAGCTCCGTCTCGTCGGTTACGCTTGTCGCTTTTGCGATCAGCCTGATTGTCGTGGTATTTCATAACCAGATGCTTAATCTGCTGTTTGGCGCGGCTTCGCCGGAGGTGTTTCAAGAGGGCCGGACGTACCTGATCGGCAGCGGCTTGTCTTACGTCGGCATCGCCATGATGGAGGCGGTATGCGGGGCGCTTCGCGGCATCGGAAGAAGCCGGGCGTCGCTGATGCTCTCGCTTGTCATGAACCTGTCTTACGTACTGCTGAACATCGTCTTTATCAACCTCATGCATATGGGCGTGCTGGGCTTAGCCGTCTCCGTCAATATTTCGCGGTACGCGGCAGCCATTCTGGCTATTGTCTACCTCGTCAAGATCGATACGAACCTGCGGCTTCGCCTTCGGGATATGCTGTCGGTCAATTTTTCGATGCTGCGGAAAATCCTGTTCGTCGGGCTGCCGTTTGCGGCGGAGCAGATGTTCTTCAACGGCGGGAAGATCGTTACCCAAACGTTTGTCGTAAGCCTGGGTACGTTTGCTATCGCAACCAACGCCATTAGCGGCTCGCTCGCTAACGTCCTGCAGATTCCCTCCAATGCGCTGGCGATTACCGCCATTACGGTTATTGGCCAATGCATGGGGCAGCGGAACATAGAGGATGCGAGGAAGTTCACCCGATCCTTCCTATGGTTGTCCACGGCTTGCCTGTTCGTGATGGCTTGTCTGATGCTCCCGCTCTTCTACCCGCTGGTCGGGCTGTTCCATCCTCCGGCTGAGATTGTGGACGATATCTTCATTATTACGATCATTAATGCTCTGATGCAGGTTATATTCTGGTCCATCAGCTTTATTATGCCGTCGGCCCTTCGGGCGGCGGGCGACTCGAAGTTCACTTCGGTCGTATCGCTGCTGTCGATGTGGCTGTTCCGGATTGTGCTTGGTTATCTGCTTGCGATCGTATTCGACTTCGGCATCCTGGGAGTCTGGTTTGCGATGAACCTCGAGTGGGGCGTAAGGGGAGCGATCTTCCTCTGGCGCTTCCGCGGCAAGAAGTGGTACCGGCACCGGTTGATTGACTAGCTATTATAGATGAAAGGGGCTGTCCCATAAGCTGGGACAGCCCCTCAAGCTGAAGAGGCTAAGTCCAGGCCCAGAAGAAACCGTCCCGATCCCAGGCGATCCGTCCCTTGTGAAGCTTGCGGAAAGCCTTCTTCACTTCTTTTTCCAAGGAAACGTTCCCGTTCTCGTTCACGAAGATGTACTGCTCGCCAAAATGCCGCTTTACATGCTCGATCGCTTCTTCCTGGCGCAGCATTCCCCTAAACTTAATCTCATTAACCATCCACTCCGCGATTTGCTGCTCGGTTGTTGTTTCCAATTTCTTATGCGACCCCCAATACCTGATTGGCGTTATTATAACATGACTGGGTTAGAGCTCAAACAAATGCAAATTGTAGTTGCAAAGCAACCATGGAAATTCAACGTACCGCGAAAAATAAGGGGCTGTCCCGAAAGTCATGATCATGACGATGGGAAAGCCCCTTAATATTTAATCACGCAAATCTTAACGCTGGATCGGCTCGATCCGGTAAGTGCCCGCGGCGCCCGCAACCGGCTCGATGGACCAGCCGAAGGACAGCGCCGTTCTCAGACGCTCCAGCTGCTCGGGCGTAAGCTGTGCGGTTACGGCTTCTTGCCCGGCTTCAAGCTCGAGCTGAGGCTCGTCGCCGAAGGCGACCCAGATCCAGCTGCGGAGACCGCGCACGGTATTGTATTTGATCTGGTAGCCGCCCCGGACAGCCGCTTCAAACGTCTCCGGCTCTTTCTGGGCAAAAGCCGCCAGATCGCTATAGTTGAATTGGAAGATGCTATCATCCTTAGGGAGATCGGATCCCGCCTTCACTTTGGCAACAATCTCGTCATCCGACCAACCATGCCCCTTGCGTAGGGACTCCACAAGCAATGCATCCCATTGCGACAGCTTTACGATATCCGTCATTTGATTTCATCCTCCCTTAACGTAGCTCTATGAATGATCTTAAGGTAAAGCGACCCAATGTCCCGGGCTTGCTTCGCGCAGCACCGCAGCTTCTTCGGCGGCAGCATCCGGCTTATAGATGACCCGTTCAACCGAAGCGCGAGGATCCGGTACCGGAATAGCGGACAGCAGCGCCTTCGTATACGGATGAAGCGGATTGTCGTACAGCTCATCGCTGTCTGCAACCTCTACGAGCCGTCCGTGATACATCACGCCGATCCGGTCGGAAATATGCCGAACCATGGACAGGTCATGGGCGATAAACAAATAGGTCAGACCGAATTCAGCCTGTAAATCCTCAAGCATGTTAACAACCTGCGCCTGCACGGATACGTCGAGAGCCGAGATAGGCTCGTCGCAGACCACGAAGTCGGGGCGTACCGACAATGCGCGGGCAATGGAGATCCGCTGGCGCTGGCCGCCGCTGAATTCATGCGGGTAGCGGTACAGATGCTCGCGCTTGAGTCCTACCTTTTCGAGCAGCGAAGCGATCACTTCCTTACGCTCCTCCGCATCCTTGTACAGGCCGTGAATATTCATCGGTTCGCCGATCAAATCCAGCACGCTCATGCCGGGGTTAAGCGAAGAGTAAGGATCCTGGAAAATCGACTGAATCCGCCGGCGGAACGGCTTCAGCTGCTTCTCGTTAAGCTTCGAGATATCCTGGCCGTCAAACTTGACCGTCCCGTCCGTGTAGTCGTACAGCCGCAGAATAGAACGGCCAACGGTGGATTTGCCGCTGCCGGATTCCCCAACAAGGCCAAACGTTTCGCCCTTGTTGATCTGGAAGCTTACGCCGTCAACGGCCTTCAGCACTTCCGAGGTGCGGCCCCAGGCATCGCGGCTCTTCACGAAATGCTTTTTCAGCTGCTGGACATCCACCAGCACTTTTTTATCCTCTAACATGGGCAGCGCTCCCTTCAAGCTCCGGATTGCGCTCAAGTTCGGCCTGAACCTCCGCATCGTTCAGCCAGCAGAGGGCGCGATGGCCTTCGCCGATCTGGAAATGCGGCGGAAGCTCCGCGCATTTCGGCATCGCATGCGGGCAGCGATCCATAAACGGACAGCCCGGCGGCGGGTCGAGAAGATCCGGCGGAGAGCCTTCGATCGGAACCAGACGCTCGCGCGAGCCGCCTTGCCGCTGCGGTACCGAACGCAGCAGTCCCTGCGTGTACGGATGCTTCGAGTTATAGAAAATATCCTCTACCGTGCCTTCTTCCATCACCATGCCGCCGTACATGACGATAACGCGGCTGCATACCTGCGCCACTACGCCAAGGTCGTGGGTAATAAGCGCGATAGAAGCGCTCGTCTTATCCTTTAATTCCTTCAGCAGATCGAGGATCTGCGCCTGAATGGTTACGTCGAGAGCCGTTGTCGGCTCGTCGGCGATAAGCAGCTCCGGCTGGCAGGATAACGCCATCGCGATCATCACGCGCTGACGCATGCCGCCGCTGAATTCATGCGGATACTGCTGGACGCGGCGCCCTGGCTCGTTGATGCCGACCTGGCGGAGCATCTCAATGGCTTCCTTCAGCGCGGCTTCCTTGCTTAGACCGCGATGCCGGCGGATAACCTCCGTCATCTGATCGCCAATCTTTTTGACCGGATTAAGCGAGGTCATCGGATCCTGGAACACCATCGCGATCCGGTTGCCGCGGATTTGGCGCCATTTGCGCTCCGGCAAGCCGTTCAGCTTCTCGCCGGCAAAGGTAATGTCGCCGCTGATGATTTGTCCCGGAGGCGGAATCATCGCCATAATCGCTTTGGCGGTGACGCTCTTGCCGCTGCCGGATTCGCCAACGATGCCGATCGTCTCGCCTTGATCGATATGAAGGCTGACGCCGCGAACCGCTTTATTTTCTCCGCTGCGGGTATGGAATGATACTTGTAGGTTATTGACGGTTAGCAGCCTGTCTGCCATCTAACGTTCACTCCTTTCGGAAGGGGGCTCCCTTCGATTACCGCTTGCCAAGCTTCGGTTCGAAGCCTACGCGCAGGATATCGCCTAGAATATTAAAGCTGAGCACCGTCAGCAGAATGAATAAACCCGGGAATAACGCAAGGTAAGGCGCTTGCGCGATATAGCCCTGCGCATTGTTCAGCATGCTTCCCCATGTCGCGTTTGGAGCCTGCACCCCGAATCCGAGGAAGCTGAGCGAAGATTCCATCATAATTGCGGATGCCACGTTGTTCGTTGCGGCAACGATAATGACCGGAACCAGGCTCGGGAAGATATGACGGAAAATAATGCCCAAATGATTCTGACCGGAGGCCTTCGCATACAGCACGTACTCGCGCTCCAGAATCGTCATCGTCTCGGCCCTTATGATGCGGGACATGTTCATCCACATCAGAAGTCCGATAATGAGGACGATACTGGTCAGGTTCGGCTTCAGGAAGACGCTGAGCAGGAGCATGACCAGGAAGGTCGGAATCGACAAAATGACTTCGAGCAGACGCATCAGCAGGTTATCGATCCAGCCGCCGAAGTAGCCGCTGACAACCCCGACGATCGTACCGATCGTGGTTGCCAGAACCATGGCCGAGAAGCCAACCATCAGGGAGACGCGTCCGCCGTACAAGGCACGGGCGAAGTAATCGCGGCCGTAGTCGTCGGTTCCGAACCAGTGCGCGGAGCTAGGCGGCTTTAGGCGCTGCAAAGCATCCAGAGCATTGGGATCTTTGGGGGAGAGAAAAGCGAAGATCGCTCCCAGTATGAAAATAACGAGAATCGCGATTGCGACGATCCCCATTTTGCTTCGAACGAGCTCGAGGCCCGCATTTCGCCATTTGGTCCGATTCATGAGCTCACCTCGTTGATTTGATTCTCGGATCGGCGAATCCGTATAAAATATCCGCAAGCAAGTTGCCGATGATCAGAAACAAGGCGGAGAACAGCGTAATGCCCATAATAACGGGATAATCCATCCCCTTGACGGCCGTCATGCCAAGCGAGCCGATACCCGGCCAGGAAAAGACGGTTTCCGTCACGATTGCGCCGGTAACCAGATCCGCCATGGACATGCCGAGCAGCGTAATAACCGGCAGCAGAACATGCTTCATGACGTGGCGGAACAGCACTTGCCGGCGAGAAGCGCCAAACGCGTATTGAATCTGAACGTAATCTTCCTTCAGCTGGCCGATCGTACTGGAGCGAATGTACCGCACGTAGACGGACAGGAAGCCGAAGGCAAGAACGACGCATGGCAGAATGCCGTGCTTGATGACATCCCACGCCGAATGGACGCCAATCGTCCGCATGCCCATAATCGGAAGCCAATGCAGCTCAATCGCAAATAAATAGATAAGTAAAATAGCCAGGTAGAACAGGGGTACCGAGATACCGATATACGAGATCATGTTAATAATCTTGTCCTGCCAGCGATTACGGTTCGCTCCGGCAGTCAGGCCAAGCGGAATAGCAATCAGGACGGACAAGGCGATGGCGCTGCCCATCAGTCCCGCGGTTGCGGGCAGACGGTCCAGAATCTGATCCATTACCGGCTGGTGATTGACGAGCGAATAGCCCAGATTGCCTTGGAACAGCTCTTTGAGCCACAATAAATATTGAATGTAAGCAGGCTTGTCGAGCCCGAGATTATGACGGATGCGTTCAATATCCTCGGGATGCATGTTTGGCGTCACGAAGGATAGAACAGGGTCTCCAGGAGCCAGCTTGATTAAGGCAAAGCAGGCGATCGAGACGAAGAGCAAGAGCGGAATCGTCTGCAGTAAGCGTCTAGCGATGAGTTGTCTCATGCGATTGTCTCCTATGCTGTTTACGGCAAAAAATAATACCCCCAATGTCATTAAGTTAGCTTAATGACATTGGGGTAGCCTGAGCTATTTTTGCCTATTCCATATTTAATTCTTACCACAATAGAATTTGTAAGTTTGGGGACAAGTGAAAACTGAAATTCTATTTGGCGATAAAACCTACCTCTAAACGCGGTCGCTCATCTTGGAATGACCTCGATCGAGGTTTCTCATTTCATGTACAGCTTGGACGGATCTTCGAAGATAACGACCGGTTTCAGAACGGCTTCATTCAGGCCGCCGAAACGTTTGTCGATCGCAACGATTGTTTTGGTGTAACCGACAGGGTAGATAACGGCGTCATCCGCGATAATTTTTTGCAGCTGCTGATAAGCTTCGCCGCGTTTCGTTGCGTCAGCTTCGCCGGCGCCTTGGTCGAACAGCTTGTCTACTTCAGGGTTGGAGTAGCGAGCATAGTTGGAGTTCGAGCCTGTTGTGTAAAGAATACGGTAAGCGTCCGGATCATAACCCATGATGTAGCCGGCATAGGACAGCTCGTAGTCTTTCGATTTAAGGTCCGTGAACTTCTGGCCGTACGCGGAAGCGTCCATGCTTTGCAGTTCAACCGTGATGCCAACGGCCTTCAGCTTTTGCTGAATGTACAAGGAAGCCGCTTCTTGCGCTTTGTTGCCGCTCGATACGATGAAGCGGAGCTTCAGGTTGCTTTCGCCGGCGGAAGCCAGCAGTTCTTTTGCTTTATTTACATCGTTGTCGTACGAAGGAACGTCGTTGGTTTGGAACAGGCCATCCGGCGTTACGAACGATTTGGCAGGGTCTGCGTATTCGCTCGAGCCGTATACCGTCTGGATCAGCTCATCGCGGTTCAGAGCGTAAGAGATCGCTTGACGAACTTCTTTTTTCTTCAGGGCGCCAGTGTCGCTGTCTTCATTGAAGAGCAGGTAAGCCAGACGGCCTTCGGAGTAAGCTTGAATATCGAAGTTGCCGGTGCTTTCGATGGTGGATACGTCCTGCGGATCCAGGTATTTCACGTTGATTTCGCCGTTCTGCAGAGCCAGGTTGGCTGCATTGGCATCCTTCGCGATACGGTAAGTGATCGAATCCAGATGCGGCTTGCCGCCGAAGTAGTTATCGAAACGCTCAAGCGTTACGTACTCGCCTGTTTTGTACTCTTTGAACTTGAATGCGCCGGAACCGACCGGTGCGTTGTTTTTCGTGCTTTTCTCGATATTCGCTTCGCCTTCGAAAATATGCTTAGGAATAGGAGTTAATTGCACGAGAGTTGCCTCGAACGCCGGGTTTACTTGCGGAAGCTTAAATTCAACCGTTGTGTCGTCAACCTTAACCGCTTTGATCGGCTTACCATTAAGGATCAGGTTTTCGCGGAAGAAGCTGTTTTGTTTCTCGTCGAGAATCGTATCGAACGTGAAGACAACGTCGTCCGCCGTCAGCGGTTGCCCGTCATGCCATGTCAGGCCGCTTTTCAGCTTCAGGGTATAAGTCAGGTTGTCAGCCGAAGGCTCAAGGCTGTCGGCCAGGTAGAAGGTTTTCTTGCCGTTGTTCACTTGGAACAGCGGAGCGTAGAGAGCTTGGTCGATTGTCAGGCTGACGCGGTCGCCTGCGTAAATCGGGTTAAGAACGACAGGGTCGGCTTGTACGCCCAGAATCAGGTTGCCGCCGTCCTTCGCTTGATCGGCTGCCGCCGTATTCGAAGGGGATGCCGAAGAATTGTTTCCTGCAGTGTTGCCGCCATTGTTGTTGCCGCTGCAAGCACTGATGATTACTGTTAGAATAATGAGGGTAAGTAAAGCGGGAATGCTTTTGCGCATGTTTCTATCCTCCAGTTTGTCTGTGGTGTTCTAATGTATTATATAATACATCGGATTACTCGGAATTACAATCTTTAAATTTCCACAACTCAAATTTTCAAAATCAAAAATTTTGCTTGGCAATAAATCCTTCCATTAAGCGCGGTCGCTCATCGTGAATAAGCTTCGATAAAGGATTTATTATATTTCTCTCATTATGCTCCAAAATGCTGGAACTGTCGATGCAAGAAACCTCCTGTTATTCCTGGATATGACAAGGTTTCCCTAATGCTGGGTGATGTTATTCAGAAATTTAATGTAACCTTTACAACGGCTCCAACGTTTGTAATAACGAGCAATGCTTGCGAAGCAAGCTTTGGGCAAGTGATAGGGGTTAGTCAATTAAAAAAGAGCAATTTCCTTTTAGGAGGTAAAGTATGAAAAACAAGAGCATCACAACGAAATGGACCATTCTGCTGAGCAGCACAGTGCTGGCGGCCTGTCTATTATCGGCCTGCAACAACAATAACTCGAATACGAATGCGAACTCTTCGCCAAGTCCAACGGTATCGGCATCGCCAACCCCGTCGGAATCTGCTTCGCCGGAGGTTGCAACCAAACAAGGCAAAGGTGAATTTGTCGGCTTGGCCGATTCTCATACGGTTGAGATCACGGTGAACGGCGAATCGGCGGCTTACCAGCTGGGGGAAGGAACGGACAGCGCGGTGGCTGCCCTTAAAGAAGGCGATAACGTAAGCTTCGAGTATACGGAAGCGGCTATCGAGGGCGACGCGACGGCGAAGCTGCTCACGATCACCAAGATCGAGAAGATGGAGAAGTCGGCTGAAGACATGCCGGCGCAAGAGCTTCCTGCGACAAAGGATTTCAAGCTCCAGCTCGAAGGCAATGAAGAGACGCGCACCGGTACGCTTGCCAAGGGCGACGGCTATGCGCTCTACATCTTTGAGCAGTTCAAGTTCGACGCGGCTGCTAACAAGCTGATCATGAATGTAGACAACAACTATTATGTAGAGATTAGCAAGCTGCCGGAAGGATTCAAGCTGGACGATGTGAAGGCGGATGCGGAGAAAGAGCTCAAAGCCGTAGGCGATGTGCAGACGATGGATCCGAAGGAAGTCAATTCCATGATCGGCGGCGTCGACCTGATGGTCATTGGCCGCAGCGATAAGCTGACGAAGGAAGTTATCGTGAAAACGGTAGACGGCGCAAGCTTCCTGTTTAAAGTGAACATGCCGGTAGGCGAGCCGAGTGAAGGCTTCGGACCGCTGGCGTTTGCCTCGATGGGTTCAATTGCGGCGCAATAAGGGTAATAGGATAGGAACAGCCTCCGGGGAGCTTAGCGCTCTTCGGGGGCTGTTTTTAAGTTGCAATCGCATTCATTTCCGTGTAGAATACGCCCAAGTTAAGGTATAATGACCTAGGAAGTGAAGGGGGGGTGTGGATGGAATATCAAATAGACATCGATTTTAAGCCGCTGAACGAAGCGATCAGCAGTTTGCATACCTATATTTGCCGGAAATCGCATAAGAAGCTTGATCTTTCGGCAAGCTGGGCACAGGAAACGCGTGCTAGGCTTACGCCGGAACTTGCTAATTGGCTGGACGAGCTTTCTATTGACCAGGAGTGGAAATTTGCGTTTCTGCTTGTTTATTTGAGTCCGGAGGCTGATGTTCCCGGCTTTGTGAATTGGCTCTCTAAACAAAGCACAGGTGAGCTGTATGAAAGGATGTCACCCTACAGCAGCAGTTTTCCCGTAGACATGAATGCTTTTAAAGCTAAGCTCCTGAAGCTGTTCACTCTATGGCAGAACCAATACTTCGAGGGGATCAGCCCGGAAATATTGAGGAGCCTGGAGGAAGTTGCGGCGGAGAGAAGAGCGGTTCAATCCACCACTCCGGCCTGGCAGTTCGTGGACGAGACAACGAATGGACTTATATTTGAACCTATAACGGATCTTAATAAGCTTGTTCTGATTCCTCAGTATCATTTTCAGCCTATCAATATCGTATCGCACTTTAATCAGCTAACGCTTTGCTACTACTCCGCGAGAGTGGATCTTAGCGATGACGATTTCATGTCAGCCCATGATTATCGGATATTAAGAAGTCTGGGAGAGAAGAGCAGGCTGAAGATTCTGCGTTACCTGCATCAAGGACCGCGGACTTTCATCGAGATACATCGTTATCTAAAGCTATCCAAGGGGATCACGCACGATCATATCTCCAAGCTGCGCAGCGCGGGACTGATTCATGCTCATTTCGAAGGCGAGAACCTGACGCTATACAGCTTGCGTGCCGGTGCTCTTGATCGGTTGCAGCATGTGATTATGGATTATATAACCGGTAATTAGCGAAATTTATAATGCCGCTTTCCCTAACTGGGGTAAGGCGGCATTTTTGTTATTTTCTTTATTTCTTTTTTGGAAGAAATATTTTTTAGTTCTCTCTTTACAGAACTGTCTCAGGTTTCTATAATAGGGACTAACGATTCCAATTCATAGTTCTTTAATCGGAATTAAGAGGAGACTCTATTGTACATTATGGGAGGGTATTTATGAAGAAGTTAACTTTAGCCACTACATCGGTCGTTCTTGCCGGGACCTTGCTCCTGGCTGCGTGCTCCAATAATGGCAACGGGGGCAGCGGCAACCAAGCGCCGGCGAATTCGCCGGCAGCCAGCAATACTTCCGCTTCGCAAGATTCGGCAGAGACGATTCAGGCCAGCGACATCGGCAAATTGCCCGATCAAGCGAAGAAGCGGACGGATACGATTATCGTCGGACTTACCGACCCTAGCGGTGCGTTTACTCCTTATTTCCAACAAAGCGGCTATGACGGGAATGTTTCTTCGCTTCTCTATACCCCGCTTGTTACCGTGGATGACAAAGGCGCCCCTCAGCCAGGACTGGCCGAGAAATGGGAAGTATCGCCTGACAGCTTGACCTATACGTTCCACCTGCGCAAGGACCTGAAATTCAGCGACGGCTCTCCGCTTACTAGCGATGACGTAGCTTTCACGTGGACGATCCTGAATGACAAGTCGTATGACGGCGATTCGCAGGTTAATACGCTCGGCATTAAAGGAAGCGCGGCTTACAAAGACGGAAGCGCGACTTCTATCGAAGGAATCAAGGTAATTGATCCGCAGACCATCTCCGTCACGTTGGAAAAGCCGAATGCCGCTGCTCTTGTGCTGCTTGGTTCCGATGTTCTGTCCAAAGCTTACTACGGCAAGGACTACAAGCAAGGCGATCTGGGTTATATGAAGCAGCTCAGCTCGAAGCCGCTTGGCACCGGCCCGTACAAGCTGGAGAAATTCCTTCCTGGTCAAGAGGTTCGCTTCACGGCCAATGACAACTATTACGGCGAGAAGCCAAAGACCAAAAACTTCATTTACAAAACATCCGAAGGCGATACGTGGCAATACCTGGAGACAGGCGAGGTTGATTATGCATCCTTCAGCGCTACTACCGAAAATATAGACAAGCTGAAGTCGCTCGGCTTCGTTAATATCGTTCCGTATACACCAAGCACCTACAGCTACCTGCAGCTTAATTTCGAGCACAAGGCGCTTGATGATAAGAAGGTACGCCAAGCTTTAACCTACGGTCTTGACCGTCAAAGCATCTACGTCGATGCCAACCAAGGGGCAGGCGTTGTGGCTAACATTCCGTCTTCGCCAATCTCGTGGGCCTATACGGAAGATAACATTAACCCTTACAAATTCGACACGGAAAAAGCGAAGTCGCTTCTCGATGAAGCCGGTTGGACCGTTGGTGCGGGCGGCATTCGCGAGAAGGACGGCGAGAAGCTGAAAATCCATTATCTCGGCACAAAGAGCAAGAACACGGATATCTTCATCGCGGTTGCCAAAGAAAACTTTGCGGCGCTGGGCGTCGAGTTTGAGCCTGAAGTATTCGCCGATTTCAACTCGCTGGTTTCCAAGGTCGAAGGCGGAGACTATGATATGGTGTCCTTCTCGACACCGCTTCTGACGGATCCTTCCGACGGTTTGTTGCAATTCGTAGACGGCGAGATTAAAGGATACGATAATCCGAAGTTCAAGGAGCTGTACGAGAAAGGCCTTGCTACAACCGACATCGAGGAGCGTAAGGAGATTTACAAAGAAATCTTCCAGCTGCTTAACGATGATCTTCCCGTTATTTTTACCAACTACAAGAAGAGTGTCTATGCTTATAACGCAAGAATTGAGAACCTGTCCATCAGCCCATTCTACGGATTGGCGTCAAGCCTGCCGAATTGGAACCTGAAGTAAAAATAATGTCCCCTGCCCGGACCTGTTGCCGGGCAGGGGATGTGAGGTTAAGGAGCCGATATGAGCACTTATTTCGTAAAGAGATTGTCCTACATGGCCATTATATTGCTCGCCGCTTCCTTTCTGATTTTCAGCTTGTACGCCATGACGCCGGGTGATTTCATCACCGGCAATATTAAATTAACCCCGGAACGAAAGGCGGAGCTGCGGGAAATTTACGGGCTTAACAAGCCATTGATCGAGCGGTATCTCACTTGGATGAAGAATGCCATACATGGAGACTTCGGCTATTCTCTTGCCCAGCAGAAGCCGGTGCTCACCTTGTTCAATCAATACATCTGGAACTCGTTCCTGCTTGCGGTTGTTTCCACTTTCTTTACTTGGCTGATTGCCGTTGTGGTTGGGGTAATCGCGGCTTATAAACAATATTCCTGGTTTGATACGCTTGTGATGGTGCTAATCTTCGCCGCGATGTCCATCCCGTCCTTCTTCATTGGATTATTCTTGATTAAGGTGCTTGCCGTTGACTTAAAGTGGCTGCCGCCGGGAGGAATGATTACGACGGGGAGCAATGCCCAAGGATTTGCCTATGTGAAGGAAGTTATTCATCATATGACGCTTCCGGTCATCGTTATGACGCTGCTGGGCGTTGGCTCGCTGACGCGTTACTTCCGCAGCAATATGATTGACGTCATTAAACAGGACTATATAAGAACTGCCCGGGCAAAAGGGCTGACCGAGCGCAAGGTGTTATTCACCCACGCGCTTCGCAATGCGTTGCTGCCTGCCATTACGCTGGTTGGCTTCGAGCTTCCGGCTTTGTTCGGCGGATCTCTTATTATAGAGAAGATCTTTAATTGGCCGGGCATCGGACAGCTGTATATGCAATCATTCGGGCTGCGCGATTATCCGCTGCTTATGGGCTTTACGATGTTTATCGCCGTGCTGACGGTAATCGGAACGCTGCTGTCCGACATTCTATATCATCTCGCGGATCCGCGGGTGAAGCTTTAGGAAGGGAGGACTTATAGATGACGGTTGCTAGCGGTGAAACGGCTCGGGGAATAAACGTCAATAAAAATCAGTCGCATGCAAGATCTTCGCTGTGGCGGCAATCCTTCCGGAGGCTTGTACGCAATAGATTGGCGATCACGGGATTTGCCGTTGTCGTCATTATGTTTTTGGCTTGTTTTATCGGCCCTTTCTTCTCGCCTTATACGGATAACAAGATCAATATGGCGTTAATGAATCACGCGCCAAGCGCCAAGCACTGGCTTGGCACCGATACGCTTGGCCGGGATGTGCTGACCCGTGTGCTGTTGGCAGGTAGAATCTCGCTGACGGTTGGACTTGCTTCGATGGTATTGTCCGTGTTTATCGGTACCCTGCTTGGCATTATTGCCGGTTACTATCGCGGCGTTGTCGACCAGCTCATTATGAGGCTGGCTGACTTGCTGCTTACGGTGCCAAGCCTTCCGCTTCTATTCATTATCGGTGCTTTGCTGTCCGAGTGGAAAGTGCCGCCGGACTACCGGATGTATATCGTTATGCTGATGCTCAGCGTGGTCAGCTGGCCGGGCTTGGCCCGGATGATCAGAGGTCAGATGTTGTCCTTGCGCGAGCGGGAGTTCATGCAGGCGACGATCGTGCTCGGCCTCAGCGATAGAAGGAAGCTGTTCCGGCATCTGCTGCCGAATCTGGTGCCGCTTATTATCGTTATAGCGACCCTAAATATAGGCGGAGCGATTCTTAGCGAATCCGTACTAAGCTTCTTCGGTTTAGGCGTTATGCCGCCAACGCCGACTTGGGGCAATATGATTGACGCCGCTAATAATATGATCGATTTCCAAGAGCGGCCATGGCTGTGGCTGCCGCCGGGCTTCTCGATATTTGCGACGGTTATTGCCATTAATATTTTTGGTGACGGCCTGCGCGACGTGCTGGATCCGAAACAGAAAAGGTAGGTGGGCTTCTATCATGAAGGAATTGCTAACCATTGATCATCTTCAGACCTTCTTCAAGACGGAAGCGGGGACCGTCCGGGCTGTGGACGATGTCAGCCTGCAAATCAAGCCGGGCGAGACGGTCTGCATCGTAGGGGAGTCCGGCAGCGGCAAAAGCATTACGGCCATGTCGATCATGGGACTCATTGAAAGTGCGGGCGGCAAGGTGGAAAGCGGAAGCATCCAGTTCCAGGACCGCGATCTGCTGAAGCTGTCGCGCAATGAGCTCCGCACGATACGCGGCCACGAAATCGCGATGATCTTCCAAGAGCCGATGTCTTCGCTTAATCCGGTCCTGAAGATCGGGGAGCAAGTGATTGAGCCGCTGATGGAGCATCAGAAGCTTGGCAGAAAAGCTGCGCGCAAGCGTGCAATCGAGCTCATTAAGCAAGTGGGCATCTCCAGAGCGGAACAGATTATCGATGCGTATCCGCATGAATTAAGCGGCGGCATGCTGCAGCGCGTTATGATCGCGATGGCGATCTCCTGCGGTCCCAAGCTGCTTATTGCCGATGAACCGACCACCGCTCTCGATGTGACCATTCAGGCGCAAATCCTGGATTTGCTTCGCAGTCTGAAGGAAGAGAGCGGGATGTCGATCCTGCTTATCACCCATGATCTTGGCGTAGTGGCGGAGATGGCGGATTACGTAGCGGTTATGTATGCCGGCAAAATCGTTGAGCAAGGGGAAGTGGAGGCGATCTTCGCTAATCCGAAGCATCCTTACACGAAGGGATTGCTGCGTTCGAAGCCGATTATGAACCAGCTTCAGGATGAGCTGTATTCCATTCCCGGGCAAGTCCCGAATCCGCTTGAGCTGACGGAGTCGTGCTACTTCCATGACCGGTGCGAGCAGTGTATGGCGATCTGCCGGACCAAGCAGCCAGCGCTGGTTCCGGTAGGCGATTCGCAGCAAGCGGCGTGCTGGCTGTACGAGGAGGAGAAGCGGTATGCCTGAAGCTTTGCTCGAAGTACGCAATCTGAAAAAATATTTCCCCATCCAATCGGGTCTTCTGAATCGGACGGTTGGTCATGTGAAGGCCGTTGACGACCTTAGCTTTACGATCCGCAAAGGCGAGACCTTTGGTCTTGTCGGCGAGTCGGGCAGCGGGAAGAGCACGGTTGGGCGTTCCATTGTCCGTTTAAACGAAAAGACCTCGGGTGACGTCTTCTTTAAAGGGACCGATATCTACTCGCTTTCGAAGGAAGAGCTTCGCGCCATGCGGCCCTCCATGCAGCTGATTTTCCAGGATCCGTACAGCTCCTTGAATCCGCGCGTACGCGTAGGCGACGCCATTGGCGAAGCGCTGCTCGATCATCAGCTGGCTGACAAGTCGGAGATTCGGAGCAAGGTGCTGGAGGTACTGGAGCTATGCGGATTGTCGGATTACCATATTGACCGCCTTCCGCATGAATTCTCCGGCGGCCAGCGTCAGCGGATCGGAATCGCAAGGGCGCTAGCGCTGAATCCCGAGCTTATCATCGCCGATGAGCCGGTATCCGCTCTCGACGTATCCATCCAGGCACAGATTATTAATCTGTTCCGGAAGCTGCAGCAGACGAACGGTCTATCCTATTTGTTCATCTCCCATGATCTTAGCGTCGTCGAGCATCTATGCACGCGGATCGGCGTCATGTATCTCGGATCCCTGGTCGAGACGGGAACAAGGGAGGACCTGTTCCTCCGCCCGCAGCATCCGTATACGAAAGCTTTGCTGTCGGCGGTTCCGGTACCGATTCCGAAGCTGAAGCGGGAACGAATTGTATTGAGCGGCGATATCCCGAATCCCGCAAATCCGCCTTCCGGCTGCAAGTTCCATACCCGCTGTCCTTTCGCGACGGAGCGCTGCAAGGAAGAGGTGCCGGCCCTTCGGACCATTGGCACCGACCATATGGTAGCTTGCCATTTGGTGTAATGGCCTTTAAATAAAAGAACCCGCTCGACGGTTATTGTGCGTTAACCGTTGAACGGGTCTTTTTGGTTATTTAGTAGAGAAGGGTCTATGTTTTGCTATGTAGACGAAATGGAAACTTGTGCGAGGAACGAGAAGGTAGCGGGGAGTAGCGAAAGGCCTTGAGTGAGCGTGCATAGAAAAACAGCGTCCAATGAATAAGAGATTCCTTGGACGCCGTTTCACGCCGTTAATGATTCTGCCGGAACTCGCTTGGCGAGATCTGAAAGTGCTTCTTGAACACGCTCGAGAAATAGGTGGAGTCCTCGAAGCCGACGGTCTGGCAGATTTCCGAGATTTTCATCTCCGTGTTGCGCAGCAGCACCTGGGCCTTCTGCAGCTTAAGCTTGGTGACGTAGCCGGTGAAGGTCTCGCCGGTTTCTTTTTTGAACAAAGTGCTCAAGTAGCTTGGATTCAAATGAATGTTCTCCGCCACTTGCTTAATCGATAGATCACTGTCCAAATAATGCTCTTCGATATAATCAATCGCCTGTTGAATGCTGTTCACATACGGGTTCGCCTGCTGCTTCCAGCGGTCCAGTCGGGTCTCAAAGTCCTGGCAGGCTTCCTTGAACCAGCTCTGTAGCTCCTTGCTTCCCGGCAGCTGGTCAATCGTCTGCAGCAGCGCCTCGGCCGGCTTGCGCTGATGGCTGAACAGCCCCAGTACCTCGGAAATCTGGCCCAGCGCAAGGGAGTGGTTGATCGCCAAAATCTTGCCGTCCGTCAGCTGGAGAGAGCAGGCATGCCTGCCAACCTTCTCAAAGTAGTCGTGCAGGGCTTGGAAATCCCCTGAGATAATAAGCGCCATGATCTTGTTCTTTACCGCTTCAATCGCTTGATGCCTGCCCGTGCGATGCACTGACTGAGGCGCCAGTGCCGGCTGCACGCGCTGTTCATTATAGGCGGCATAGGCCGACATCAGCTGATTGACGTCGGAGCTTGGGCCAAGTGGGATGTTTTCGATCTCAATGCCTAGATATTCGCGTACGGCAAGCTCCGCGTTCTCTCTCCAGCAGGCTGTCGCCAACTCCGAGGATACCGACAGGACAAACTGGTCCTCCTTCAGAATAAGCAGCTTGGCATCCGCGTCTTCGCTCAGTGCCAGCTCCTGGACGATGTTGTAGATTCCGTATTGCAGCACGTACAGATCGTCGGATCCGTAGTTTTTGCCTTCCGGAAAATAATCCGTTATCGTCACCAGCCACAGCCGGCTGCCTTCGAACATACGGAGGAAATGCGAGGTCAACTCCTGGTTCATCTGGTATTTGAGCAGAATCGAGCGGAGCAGATGCTCCCGCGTCGTCTGTTGCTCCTTGCGCTTTGCCTGCAGCTTCTTGGAGGCGCTGCCCAGAATACCTGAAATATCGTCATCCGAGCAGGGTTTGAGCAGGAAGTCCATCGCTCCGTACCGTATGGCGGATTGCGCATATTGAAAGTCCTGATAGCCGGTAATGATGATGAACAGCGTATCCATCCCGTGCGAATGAATGCGCTCCGCAAGCTCAATCCCATTCATAACGGGCATGTGAATGTCCATCAGAATGAGGTCGGGCCTCAGCTCCAGCGCCTTCTGCCAACCTTCCTCACCGGTATCCGCTTCTCCGATGACGGTCCAGTTCCTGCTCTGCGAGATCATAAACTTCAGCCCTTCGCGGAAATTCGGCTGATCCTCTACAATTAAGACGGTTCCCTTCATACGGAGTCCTCCTTGCTGATCGGTAAAATAAAGCTGACGGTTGTTCCGGCATCAGGCCAACTCTCGAAGCGGAGCCCGTATGGCGTGCCATAGACGAGCTGAATTCTTCGTTCCACGTTATGAATGCCCAGATGATTGCCGTGAACATCGCGTTCACCTGCCGCCAGCTTACGCAGCATCTCGGGCTCAATCCCTTTGCCGTTATCCGTTACGTCCACCCTTAGATGCTCCTGCTCCCGATAAACGTGAATCCTCAGAAGCTTCTTATCCGCTTTGGTTTTATCGGCAAAGGCATGGACAAAGACGTTCTCCACCGCGGGCTGAAGAAGCAGTCTTTGCATTTCCATGCAGAGCAGATGCTCGTCCGTCCGGATATCCAGCTCCAGATCGGGGTGAAAGAGGGACATCTGAATATTAATGTAGCTCCGCAGCTGCTCCAGCTCCTCGCGCAGCGTGCTTGGCTGCTGGATCGGCTTTAAGGAATACTGCAGAATTTTCGAGAGAGATTGGATGATGCCGGCCGTATCCTTGGCATTCTGCAGATACAGCTTCCAATAGATTTCGTTCAATATATTGTACAAGAAATGCGGATTAAGCTGCGCCTGGATCGCCCTCAGCTCCGCTTCCTTCTCCCGCAGCTGCTTCAGCAAAACCTCATCCACCAGCGTCTGAATGTTATCGGCCATGTCATTAAACGACTCCCCGAGAAAAGCCAATTCGTCCTTGGAGCGGACCTCGACGCGGGTGTTCATCTGGCCCGAACGGAGCCGTCTCATCCCGGACACGAGATTGCCGAGCGGCCGCAGCAGCCTGGTGCTGGTGAGTGTCAGCAGCAGGCCGGTCAATAGGATGCTGGACAGGCCGGATATCGCGATGGTTTTCAAAATATCGGCATTACGCTTATCCAGCGCGCTTAGACCCAATCCGCTGATCAGCTTGAAGATGCCGGAATCGGAGGTGTTTTTCACGAACAGATAATTGCCGCGATCGGTAGACTGAACAATGGATGCCCTTTCTTCCCGATCATGCTGCAAAGGGATCGTCTCCGGATAATCCGATTCGGCGGAAGCGTCATCCTGGCTCCGCTGGCTAAACAACAGCCGGTCCTTGCGATCCAGCAAATAGACGATGCCATCATCTTGCCCGATATCGTCAATGACCTCGGAGAAAAAACCCTCGTCCAGCACCAGCACCAGCGTGCCGTACGTTTCCTGGAAGGTGCTCTTCATTTGGCGGGCGGCAATAATCATATAGCGGTAGCCGCTTGGGTCGGCCGAGCTGACCAGCTTGAGACGGAACCAGGTCAAGGCGCCGTTCGTGCCTTCCAGCTCCTGATTAATAATGCTGCGGGTAGGCTTGTCCAGCATGGAGACGGCGCCGTAATTCGCGTTGTAGTAGCTGTCGCCACGCAGATTGAAGATGAACATGGCCCGGATATGGGGCGCGTCAAGCTTCGCCTGCGAGACCATGTCGTACATGAGCTGCAGCTGCTCGACTTTATCTTCGTTATTTAAGGAATTCGTCAAGATCTTCACGACGGTCGGATGGAAGACGATGGACTGCGAGATCCGTTCAACCTCATGGATATTCTGGTTGATCCGCTGAAGCGCCTGCTTGTTGTTTTGCAGGAACTGGCTGCGGATTTCCTCGCGGAACATGTTCTGATTGGACCGGTACACGATGATTCCGGTTATAGAGGAAGTTAGGATAACGATCAGCGACAGGCTGAGAATCAGCTTGACGACAAGACTTCGGGTATGAAACGGCATAATAAAGCAAGCCTCCTTGAAAGATCTAATTTTAGCTAAAGTTCCTCCAATTAAAGTTAAAGAAGTACCCTTTGCAAACGGATACACTGGTAACAGGTCAAAGGTTAACAGTAACTTGAAAGGAGGGAATAGCTTGAAATCAGCATCTAAGAAAGCCTTGTTCAAGAAAAATGTGCCTCTAATGTTGATGTTTGCTCCGGCACTTGCATATTACTTGATTTTTAGATACTTGCCAATAGGCGGGCTTGTCATCTCCTTCGAGAATTACAACTTCTTCAACGGCGTGTTCCATAGTCCTTGGGTAGGGTTCAAAAATTTCGAGATGCTCTTCAGCAACGACAAGACGCTCCGGATTATTTGGAATACGTTATGGCTCAGCGTGCTGAACCTGGCGGTTGGCTTCCCGGTACCGATTATTCTGGCGCTGATGATTAATAGCGTTAGACGTTCATGGTATAAAAGATTCGTTCAAACGGTCGTCTATCTGCCGCACTTTTTCTCCTGGGTTATCGTAGGCGGCATGGTCATTACGCTGTTCTCGATGGAATCCAGCTTCTTGAACCATTGGATTGCGAACAAGTATGGCGAGCCGTACCCGTTCCTGTACAAAACCTTCTCCTGGGTGACGATCTTCGTCGGATCGGGCGTATGGAAGGAGATGGGCTTCAGTACGATTATTTATCTGGCTGCGCTCACGTCGATCTCGCCGGCCCTGTACGAAGCGGCGGCACTGGACGGGGCAAGCAAATGGAAACAAACCTGGCACGTAACGCTGCCCGGCATCAGAGGCACGATCATCCTAGTGCTCATTCTCTCCATGGGACGAGTCTTAGAGGTTGGTTTCGATCAAATCTACAACCTGCGGAATGCCATGGTATCGGATATCTCCGAAGTGATCAGCACGTACATCTATACGCTTGGCATTCAAGGCGGACAATTCAGTCTGACAACGGCGCTTGGTTTGTTCGAATCGGTGGTGGCCTTTATTCTTATTCTGGGCGCAAACCTGATTGCCAAGAAATTCAATAGCAACTTGTTCTGAGGTGAAGCGAAGATGAGAGAATCTTACGGAGACAAAATAACAAGAATAGGGATTTCGATTCTCCTGCTGCTCATTTCGATCTCGTGTCTGGCACCCGTCATCAACATTCTATCCATCTCCTTCAGCGGTAAGCAGGCGGTCGAGTCGGGGCAAGTCTTGCTCTGGCCGATTGACGTCACCCTGCAAAGCTATTCCGCTTTATTCGAAGGAACGCGGGTACTGGCTTCACTGTGGAACGGGGTGGTTATGACAGTTGGCGGCGTCCTGATCTCGATGGTGTTTACGATCTGTGCGGCTTACCCGCTCTCGAAGGGCTATTTCTACGGCAGAAGAACCTTTACGCTGATGCTGCTCTTCACGATGGTTTTCACCGGCGGCTTAATCCCGACTTATCTGGTAGTCAAAAGCTTAGGCATGATCGACTCGTACTGGGCGATATGGATGCCGGGTGCGGTCAGCACGTATAATATGCTCATTATGCGTTCCTATTTCGAGGGCATCGAGCCGGAGATCGAAGAGGCGGCCCGAATTGACGGCTGCAGGGAGATGTCTCTGCTGTTCCGGATCGTTCTTCCTCTGTCCATGCCGGTGATTGCAACCTTAATCCTGTTCTACGGCGTAGGCTATTGGAACAACTTCATGAACGTACTCATTTATATCAATTCGACCGAAAAATATACGATTACCGTTCTTATTCAGCAAATGATCGCAAGCCAGTCGCTGCTTACCGAATCGCTGGCGAACGATACGTCTGCTCTGGAATTAGTGCCTGAAGGCATCAAATCGGCTGGTATTATCGTCCTTATCCTACCGATGGTCGCGATCTATCCGTTCTTGCAGAAATATTTCGTAAAAGGCGTCATGCTTGGGTCTGTGAAAGGTTAACTTTACATTATGGCGATGGGGGAATAGAGATATGTTAAAGATGACGAAGAGAAATGTCTTGCTGGCTGGCACATCGTTAACCCTGCTTGGGGTTCTGGCGGCCTGCGGAAGCAACGACAATGCAGATAACAGCGGCGGCAAATCGGCCGACGGCGGCAGCGGCAAAAAGCCAACGATCAGCGCAACCGTCTACGACCGCGGATTAATTGCGGCGTCCGAAGGCACGATGGAGAAAAACCGCTGGACCCAGTGGATTAACGAGAACAGCCCGACAAGCGTGAAATTTACGGCTATTCCGCGGACGGAGTCCAAGCAGAAGCTGAATACGCTGTTCGCATCCGGCAGCGCGCCGGATCTGATCTTCGAGTTCGATCCTAACATCAAGAACCCTCTCTATGACCAGAAGCAGCTGATGCCGCTCGACGATATGATTAACCAGTACAGCACGACCTACAAGAAGCTGCTGGAGGACAATCCGATTCTGAAGCAGGTATCCGTCAAGTCGGATGGCAAAATCTATGAGTTCGGCAAGCTGAACGAAGCGATTCCGCAGTTCATTATCGCGATCCGCCAAGACTGGCTGGACAAGCTGAACCTCGCCATGCCGAAAACAACGGAAGAGATGTATCAGGTGGCGAAGGCGTTCACCGAGCAGGACCCGGACGGCAATGGCAAGAAGGATACGTACGGGCTTAACGTAGGCCCGGGGCTTGGGGATATTTTCGGCGGAACCAACCTCAGCAACTCCTATAAAGACGAGAACGGAACCCTGGTACGTACTTGGGATAACTTCGAGGAATACATCGACTTCACCAAACGTCTCTATGACGAAGGCATTATCGATAAGGACTATATTACCGACAATAACGGAGCGAAGGCGCGCCAGGACTTCCTGAACGGCAAGACGGGCATGTTCCTTGTTCAATCGAATTACAGCTTCTGGAACCGTCTGTGGATTACGGATTATGCAACGCTTCAAGCGAATGCGCCGGGCGCCAAGCTGGAAATCATGCCTTATCCGAAATCCCCGCGCGGCCAGTTCATTAACTGGATTAACAATCCGGTGCAGCTGACGGCCGTTGTGAACCGCAATACGAAGAATCCTGAGGCGGTCATGAAATACGTGGACTTTCTGTCCGAGCCGGACACCGGCAGAACGCTGACGAACGGTATCGAAGGCGTGCATTGGCAAGCGGGAGCAACAGGCTGTCCGAATCCGATCGACCAAGAGAAGAACAAGACGGAGCTTGGTTACCTGGGCCAGGACTACAACATGATCTTCTCGGTTGTAAGCGGCGGCAAATGCTCGTTCACGGCAAGCAGCTTTAACCCGGATAAACCGGATGAGAAGCTTGCGAAGGATAAGTTCAAGGAAAACATGGACATCTTCTACAGCATGATCGATCAAGGTGCCGAGTTCCCTGGACTGACTCACCTGGAGCATCTGCCTACCGTTCCGCAGGACCTGCTGGTAGACTTCCAAAATGCCAACACCGAGATCGGCAACCTGATGAGCAAAGCGATTGTAAGCGGCGCAAGCTATACCACGGATAAAGCGTTAACCGAGATGCAGGCGCTCTGGAAGAAGTACAACGGCGCAAAGCTGGACGCGTTCTATCAAGAGTGGTACACGGCCAACAAAGATACGGCGCTGATGCCGGACGATATCTTCCAGATCGTGAAGGATCAGAAGGCGACGCAGGAAGAGATTTTGAAATAGTTTGATTTGAAATATAGAATGGCCCCCGGGAGCTAATGCTCTTCGGGGGCTGTTTGTTTTCTAATCGCTCGATGGCTGTCATGAGCTATATCGGTCGTCTGAGGCTGATTATGCTGTAATCAAACCAACGTAATCCAAGTTGTTGGGCAAAAACGCCTGATTTCGCTGCATGCAATCCAATGTAGCTAAAAAGCTGCCGGGTGACAGGCCCGTTTAACCTTACGCTACGAGCTTCTCAAGCTCGCCGCACCATTTGCTCCAGCCGTACTTGGCGCCATGCAGCGCTTGTTCATTGGTGATTCCGGCTTGCTCGAGATGAAGGTTAACCTTGCCGTCTCCCGCGTCTTGCAGCGTCCAAGTGACGGTATGCTTCATCCCGCCGCTGTTCCACGTATAGGACAATTTATCGTAAGCGTCCACCGTAAGCACTTCGCCGTCAATAATGCCGTCCCAATATTCGTATGGCTGCGTGCGGAACTGGAATTGATGGCCGACCTCGGGCTTGAAGTTGTTTTCCATCGCTTCGCCGGTATGGATATTAGCCACCCACTTGCCAAGCTTGGCGGAATCGGTCAAAGCCGACCACAGCTTCTCGATCGTTGTTGCATACTGAAAATCCATGGATAACGTTAAACTCATTTCTCTTCTTCCTCCTCTAATAGTTGATTAAGACGCTGCAAGTTTGTGTTCCAGGACTTGCTGTAGAAGGCTACCCAATCCTGAATTTCTTTGATGGGGGAGGCGTTCAGACGGTATCGCGTCTCCCTGCCGATTTTCCGGTCAAGGACAAGTCCGGCGCTTTTTAGAATGGCCAGATGCTTGGATACGGCTGTACGCCCCATGGGGAACGGTTTCGTTAACTCGTGAAGCGGGATTTCGTCGTTAGCCTCGGCTAACAGGCGGATTAACCGGCGCCGGGTTGGATCGGCAATGGCTTCGAAAACATCTTTGAACGGATCGTTCTCGCCCACAACACTCCCTCCAATAGAGTGAACCTCGAATGATGTGACCCTAGAGCTTGCGGCTCTCCGGACGCAGCGCCCACGATGCGATATTTAATGCGGCGTAGAACAGCGGAAGAATCACGTTAAACCCGCCGGCGCCGTAGTCGTGATCAAGCAGGTGGGACATAGCGGCGCCTGTCATCAAGAAGAAGATTCCGGCATGCGTCCATTCCTTCAGCCGCGGAAAACGCGGTGCGAGAACGGCGATCACTCCGAGCAGCTTCCAAGTTCCCAGAATCTGCATGATGTACAGGGGGTAGCCCAGATTTGCGACGAGATCAACGTTGCCGCCTATTTTCATCAGCTGCCCGAGACCGCTCAGCGTAAGAGCCGCCGCAAGCAGCGACGTTACGGACCAATAGGCCATTTTTTTTCCTTGAAGCTTCGTTCCTGCATTTGCGACGGTTACCGCGCCAACTGTTTTACTCATTTTCATTTCCTCCTCGAATGGGTTTTGTTTTATGCGAGCTGCGACTTGGCTGATAGACGTTTGCGTTTATTGGACACCGTTTGGTGTCGGTTTATGTGTCTAGTATATGACACCTTTTGGTGTCGTGTCAACGGCATTTTGGATAAATTTTGTAAAAAGTTTTAGAAAGGGCGGGGGAATACAGTTGCGGCTTATTTTTTGGAAGGAGTGCAAACAAACGAAAAAACCGGAAGGGAAATAGATTCCCTTCCGGTTCTGCTGAAGATACGAATGGCTATGTTCCCGGCGAACCGGGCTTACAGCTTGTTTATGATTCCGTAAAGCATTTGGGCGGCTTCCGCGCGGGTCGAGGTGCCAAGCGGAACGAATTCGCCCTTCGCACGTCCTTGAACGATACCGAGCGATGCGGCTTTCTTCACGTTATCCAGCGCCCATGCAGAGATGGAGGCCTCGTCCTTGAATGGCTCGGAAGCCGTAACCGGCGGTTTGCCTTTCATTAATTCGTAGCCCCGCATCGCGAGCGTAACCATCTCCTGACGGGTAATGTTGGCGCCCGGAGAGAACGTTGTGCTGCTTACGCCTTGTACGATGCCCGCTTTGTACGCCGTGGCAACGTCGGCCGCATACCAGGCGCCTGCGGGAATATCCGTGAAGGCAGGCGTTCCTTCCGCCTTCAGGCCAAGCGCCCTGACAAGCAGCGCCGTGAATTCGGCGCGGGTAATGCTGCGGTTCGGCTCGAAGGTGGATGCCGTCGTGCCGGTTACGATCTGCTTCGCGAAGAGCTCCTTGATGACGCCGGACGCCCAGTAGCCGCTAGGGACATCAGAGAAGTTCTTGTTGATCTCAAGCACCGCATAAGCACTGAAATGCGAGAGCAGCGCGACATAAACGCTATTCTCGTACGTCCCGCCCACGAACTCGGGGGTTCCGCCGTCCGGGAGATAGAAGATGGACGCCAGCTTCGGATCAGTCGAGGCATCAATCGGCAATCGAAGCGTCACGGGCTCATTGAATTGATGCAGATCGTACGTTTTGCCGTCCGCAGCGATCCACTGCAGCTTCAGCTCGTAGCTGTATCCGCTTAGCTTCGTATCCGCTCCGAGTGTTGGCTTGGCTGCTCCGTCAACCGGCTTGATGGTCAAGGAGATCGAGCCGCCCTGCAGCTGCGCGGCGGTTAAGGTCTTCTTCAATTCACTGAATACGCCTGAAGGGATGTCCAGCTCGGCTTTGCCGGAGGTGACGATGCTCAGCGTACCTTTCCCAAGCAGCTCGTCCGTATTGGAAGGCAGCTTGATCACGGCAGCGGATGCCGGCACCTCAATCGGTTTGCCGTTTTTCACTTGATCGGCTGTTACCGTTAGCGTGCCTGCCGGCTCGGCAGGCACGCTGCCCGAAGTTCCGCCTGATCCCCCTGAACCACCTGAAGGCCCGATTTGAACGGAGGTGCCATAATGACTGTCAATCGTGCTTGCGGCCAGTTCCGAATCGACGAGCCGGATCTTTCTAACCTCAACGTCGGCTTTTCCGTTAGCTGCTGCCGTAAAGGTGAAGGAGGCAAGATCCAGATCGCCGCTGTCGCCTGGCGAGCTTCCCGACTTCGTGTGGGCGAATACGAGATGGGATTCGCCTCCTCCGTCTGCGACAACCTTAGCCGGTGTGCTGAAGCCGACCAAGGCCGTCTTTTCGCTGCCTGTCTTGAACGTCAGCAAGTCGGAATCGTAATATACATGTAATTCGTAAGCATATAAATCCTGCAGCGTGCTTCCTTTTACCGTCACGGTTACCTCATCGCCGCTGTTCAGGGCGCTTTTGTCGGTTGAGACGGAAAAGGAGGGCGGATCAGCCGCGGCCATCGCGTATTGGGGGACGAGCATGGCTATCGCCAAGCAGATCGTCGCAAGCAAGGAAAGTCGTTTACGGGCCATAACAGATTCGTCCTTTCTCGTATAGTAAAACGCCGGCGAAAACGAATGCCTTGTGCTTTATTTGCCGGTCAAAGCCGGAACCGACTTCGGTGCCTCACGGTGATGCGTTGCTTGCTCGTAGGCATAGCCAAGCTTGATCAGCTCGCCTTCCTCGTAAGGGCGTCCAAGCAGCTCGATGCCAACCGGCAAGCCGCTGGATACGTAACCGGCCGGAACGCTGATTGCCGGGAAGCCGGAGAACGGGCTGAGCCGGTTCGCGTTGCCGGAGCTGGAACCGGCAGGTCCCGAGGTCGAAGGATACAGGATCGCGTCAAGATCGTTGTCGGCCATCAAGCGAAGCAGCGACTGCTGCGTCGTGCGCGGACGGAACAGCACGATATCCTTGTATTCCTGCGTATCAAGCGACTCGACGCTGTTCCGCGTGGTCAACGTGCTCTTCAGAACCGACAGGAAGTCGGTGCCCGAGTTGATAATGTCCTGCAGGGAATGATAGCGGACCACGTTAGGGTCGACAAACCTGGAATTGGACAAGTAGTCGTTCAGGTTGAATTTGAATTCATAACCGCTAAGGCTCGGATATTTCAAAATATCGGCGACATTCGGAATGTTAACGCCTACTACCGTCGCGCCTTGATCGCGCATATCCTGGGCGGCTTGATTAAGCAGAGCCAGTACTTCCTGGTTGCTGCCTACAACGCTGCTGTCCAAGACAAGGCCGATACGGGCGCCTTTAAGTCCGTTCTTGTCCAAAAACTTCGTGTAGCTGACGGGCTTTCTTCCGACGCTTCCGGCTGTGGCGATATCGTTCGGATCATAGCCGCTGACCGCGTCAAGCAGAATGGCCGCGTCGGATACGGTTCTGGCCATTGGCCCGCCTACGTCCTGCGACAGCGCGAGCGGAATAATGCCGTCGCGGCTTGTCAGTCCGATGGTTGGACGGATGCCAACAATGCTGTTCCAGGACGAAGGGATGCGGATCGAACCGCCCGTATCGGTGCCGAGACCGGCTACGGCAAAGTTGGATGCGAGCGATGCGCCCGTACCGCCGCTGGAGCCGCCCGGATTTTTGGTCAAATCGTACGGATTCTTCGTTTGGCCGCCCAGCGAGCTGAGCGTGTCCGTGTTAATGGCGAATTCGCTCAGGTTGGCCTTGGCCAGAATGATGGCGCCGGCATCCTTCAGCTTCTTGATCATGAAGGCGTCGCTGACCGTCTGGTTGTCCTTCAGGCAGGTACAGCCTGCGCTCGTTGGCATGCCAAGCGTATCGTAATTATCCTTGACGATGATCGGAATGCCGTGCATGAGACCGCGCGGACCCTGCTCCTTACGCTCTTCGTCGAGAGCTTTGGCAGCAGCAAGCGCGTCCGGATTAACCGTAATAAGCGAATGGATATCATCGTCGTATTCATTGATCCGGTCCAGATACATCTGAACGAGCTGCTCGGAAGTCAATTTGCCGGCGGCCATGGCGTTCTGGATGCTCATGATATCGGCTTCCATCAGCTCGAAGGGCTGACCGTTGTCGTAGAGCACTTTTTTGCCTAGCGAGGCGAGATCCTGGACATCGATTGTATTGTTTTTGTTGAAATCGCCGTTTGCAGCCTTCGTCCAGTTCGGATCGTCCGAGGCGATACCGAAGTATTTGATCAGAACGGAGAGATCGCCTACATCGATAACGCTGTTATTATTCAGATCGCCCTCGGCAGCGCCTGTAATCTGGACGGCAAGCGATTCCTCCGGTGTTTGAACCGTGCTGCCGTCGTCGATTCCAAGCTCAACCGTGCCGCTGATTCCGCTTAGATCCGCAGCTGCGTTGGCTTTGAAGGTCAAGGTGAGGAGGGAGCCGGCCGTTGTGAGGCTGCCGGTTGTATCCGTCGTTACGATGGTCACCTTGCCGGACTCGGCGTTCACGCCGGCAATGCTTACGGCCGAATTCGCTGAAGTCGCGGATAAGTACTCAAACTGAGTCGGGTCATATTCGAAAATGAATTTTCCTGCAGTTGCATCGCCGGTAGCGCCCGTTAGCGATACGGATACGTCGAAGGAATTGCCGACCGAGGTGAGGGCAGGGCCGGAGAGCTGAACCATCGCCTTCGGCTCCTGCGCTTGGGTCTGCTCCTGGGCGGCAGGAAGGCTCGAGCCGCTGGCATAAGCACCGGTGTTCAGGATCGGAGTGAAAAGAAGCGAGGTGCTTAGCATTACAAGGCTGGCTAATTTATAAATCGGTTTCATCATGGCGTCCTCCTTGGGTTGGCAAAGGCCAGTCTATCGATGTTAAATATAATAACTTAGTAGACACAAAAGCGGCAAAAGAGACTGATTATATATGACATTCATATTACATGGTAGTACCTCCCTTGAATCTCTCTATCTCTCTTTCGCTTAATATTAGTTTTGTTAGCTAGGTTAATCAAACGAGGTGAAAGCTTAAGAAACCGCTTAAATGCTATGTTTTGTATGATTTTCGCATTTTTTCGGTAGAGACCTCCTTAGAGTGCAAATTATGTAATATAAGTGTTAATTTTTATGACACAAGGTTTAAGAAATGGAAAAAGAGGCAGTCATAGACCGCAAGGTCTCGACTGCCTCTAGTTGTGAATCGGGTGTTACGAAAAAAGACGAGGACTGCAAAGATGACTTTGCAATCCTCGTCTTTTTAAGTTTTTTATCTACGGTTCCTCTTTAAGAATCGTGCCGACTACTCATGCCAAGGGGAATGAAGAACGCTATGACAGAAATTAGGCCGCTTAAATCCCGGAAGCAGCATCTCGCACACATCGGCGTTAATCGTGCCGTATGTCGTTTCCGGCTTGTGCTTGAAGCCATCCAAGAAAGCGTGAAGAATCCCATGCTTGAAATTGTCGCGGGGAAAATGCTTGACGACTTGCTCCCGCGCTTCCGTCGAGATGAGATCGAAGTTCTTCCCTACGACATCGTAACCGACGCCAAAATTCATAAGCGCGACTTCGGCTTCCTTATATTCGACTATTCCTATTGTGGAATGAAGAGCTACGGCATCCCATGCCAGCCGAATAAACTCTTCCGAAACGCCTCGGCTTTTAAGGAAATCGCGGACAGCGTTAGCCCCGTCGACCTCAAAGCGTTTGTCATCGCTTCGGAATTTAGGGGTAAGTCCAATATCATGAAAAAGCGAGCTAATATAAAGCAATTCAGGATCGTATTTGATTTGATTAAGGTTACCCTTCATCGCCGCAAACAGAAATACCCGGTTCGAGTGGTTCCACAATAGATCGTCGCCGTGCTCGCGCAATAGCTCGGCCGCTTCAACGGCTAGCTTGCTGTCGGGAATTTTTATATCCGCAATAAAAGTCGACATGGCCAACATCCCTCTCCTTCGACAATGTTGTCGCTTCCTTGATCTTTCTGCGTTATCGAATTGACGTTACGGGTTAGACGGTTATTTTGCTTGCCAGACGCGCAGCTGCTTCTTGGGCTTCTTTTTTCGCTTTATCCAGCACTTCCGCTTTGTCTTGTACGTTTGTACCTTGCGCGCGGATAATTTGATAATCCTCGATACCTAGGAAGTTAAACATCGATTTGAGGTACTTGTGCGAGAATTCGTTATCGGTGTACCAGTCGTTATTCGTGTAGATGCCGCCGCTGCCTTGGATAACGAGTAAGCTTCGGCCGTCAGTCAATAAGCCTACGCCGCCGTTTTCCGTATATTTAAAGGTCTCGCGAGCGATCATGACGTTATCCATGTAATCCTTCAGCCGGGAAGGGATATTGAAGTTGTGAAGCGGCATGATAATCACATATTTCTTTGCGCTTTTGAATTGCTGCAAGATTTCGTTCATCCTGCCGGTAACGCGTTTCTCTTCGTCCGTCAACTCGCCGCCGGAGGCCATCTTACCCCAAGCGCTTAGAACGGCGCTGTTTATTTCCGGGATTTCTTCGCTATAAAGATCGATTTGCTCAATCGATTCGTTTGGATTCAACTTGCGGTAGTTCTCGATAAAATAATTGCCGACTTGCAGGCTGACGGAAGCAGGGGAGTCCACAGTAGCATGTGCATTGATAACAAGCAGCTTTTCCATTCTTTCACTCCTAGAATATTTTTTCTAATTGGCGACAATGTTAATCGCCGATTAGGTTTGACTCCAATATACGGCTTCATCTTGGCAAAGTCAAATCCATTTTTATGGCAGACCCAAGGTTGACAATAGGCGCGGTTATCATTAAATTTATAGTATTTACCCATGCAATACTGGGAGGAGTCATGATGCAGTATAGTGTCGGAGTAGAATATGCCTTGCATTGTCTGGTTTACCTCATTCCAAACGAATCAACGATTGGGATCAAGGAGCTTGCTTTTTTTCAAGGCATTCCGGAGACCTATTTGTCCAAAATTTTCACAAAGCTTACGAAGGCGGGCATCGTCTCGTCGGTTCCCGGCGTTAAAGGCGGATTTAAACTTGCGCGCGATCCGGACGCTATTTCCTTTTGGGATGTGGTCGAGGCCGTGGAGGGAAAGAAGCCGATTTTCCAGTGCCAGAACATCAAGGATAAAGGTTACGTTTACCGCAACCGCGATTGTTCGGACTGTACGGTATCGACGGGTTCCTGCTCGATTAATTTAGTAATGCTCGAAGCTGAGGAGACTATGCAGAATTATTTGCGAAGTAAAAAATTGTCTTGGCTGGAGGAGGAGCTGGATCGTGTGCTGCCTGCGGAGACACGCAAGCAGACGCGGGAGTTCTTCGCGAAGGGCCGTTCCGGAGACTAAATAAATAAAACAAACCGGCGTTGCCCAATCGGAATGGCAACGCCGGTTTATTTTGGTTTTTCATACGCTTCCCAGAAAGGCTTTCAACCGTTCCAGCTGCAGGAAATGATGCCGGTAGTGCATCTCGACTAGCAGAAACCACTCCGTAGCATTTAATGCTCCGAAATTAGGATGGGGGACGGTATGTTCTAGAGGCGCTTGGATTAGGGTTGGTTCGGTGCGTCTCATCCGTTCCGCGACGTCCCGAAGTCCTTCAATCAGCTGCTCCTTATTTTCCGGCTGCTCGGGCGTATACTGCGGGGAGGCCGGAACCCGGATTCGGATGGGAGGGAAGCTTCCGAGCTCAAAGGCTTTCTCTCCGTTCTCTGTTTTCACGCCTGTGCCTGCCAGCACCGCGTCTCTTCCTTCGATGCATTGATCCACATTGCGCAGATGCATGTTCTGAGCGGACCGAATCAAATGAACAACCATTTGTCCAATGGACCATTCCTCCTCGCTTGGCTTAGCAAGCAATTGCTCCGTGCTCAAGTGGTTCAGTTCATCTATATACCGTTCAACCGATTTTTCGAATGCTTGCAGAGCTTCCGTTGTGCTTCTCATTTCAATAACACTCCTTCTATATTTGGGATAATCCCAATATAAAAGAACGCTGCTGACAACAGTATGTCAGTAGCGTTTTAACATTTTTTCGGCTTCTTCCCGAACGCGGCAGCGTAGAGATTCCGGTTCCATCACCTCAACGTCTCCGCCCCAGCTAAGGATAAGGTGAAGAATCTCTTCCGGCGCCCGAACGCGCAGGTGTACCCACAGACCGTTCTCGCGTTCCTCGGCCGATTCGATATAAAAGCTGCCGGTCTCCGCGATTTTGTCGGCGATCTCGGGGTTGGCCCGCACCCATACATGCTCCTTGCGATCATCCTGCGGACGGTAGCGGTTTAAGTTAAACCCGTGCGGCATGGCGAACGGCGTGTCGAGCACGGTTAGCTCCGTCATTCGCGACAGCCGGAAATGGCGGATATCCTGGCGCAGGCCGCAATGCCCGACCAGCATCCAATTGCCCTGGGCAAAAGCCAATCCGTATGGAGCTACCTCGCGGGTGCTCTTCCGGTTGCCGTCCGCTTCCGGCGTCTTTTTCTTATAGGAGAAGCTTATTTTACGACGCTCCAGAATGGCGCGCCGCACTTGTCCGAGAATGTCTTTTTCCTTCAAGCCGGTTCTTGGCTCTCCGGCATTCAGGAGCCGCATCGTTTCCCGGACGCGCGTCGACTCCTCCCGCACGGTCTCGGGGAGGATCGCTTCTATCTTGCTCCTCGCGGCCTTCGCTACTCTCGCGTAGTCGCCATCCAGCCGCTGCTCGATAAAGTCAGCGCCCATCAGAAGGGCGACCGCTTCCTCGGCCGAAAACCCGATAGGCGGCAGAAAATAGCCCTCCATCAGCGAATAGCCATGACCGGGAGCGCCAAAGATGGGAACGCCCATCTCGCTTAAGGCTTGAACATCCCGATAGATGGTCCTCACGCTTATCTCGTACAGAGCGGCCAAATCCTCCGCTCTTACGACCTTGCTCCGCTGCAGCTCAAGCATGATGGCGAGCTGCCGGTCGGTTTTGTTCATTTTTTACCTCCGGTGTGCATCAATAAGTTGCCATTCATTAACTCATCCCCAATGCTTCTCCATGGCCTCATCAGATGGAACAAAGCCATTGCGGGAATAGAACGCCACGCTTTCGCTGCTTGGCCAAAGAATAAGGAACTCCGTCTGATTATCCTTTGACCACTGTTCCATAGCGGCATGGATCCTGGTGCCAATCCCTTTGTTTCTATGAGCAGGGCGGGTATAGACGTTCGTCACGTAGCCAAAGCGAGGATCCGGCAATTTGCCCGGCCGAGGGACTTTATGAATAAGCTGCAAATACATATGCGAGACGATTTCATTGTCGATCTCAGCGACCCATATGTACCAATCGCCGCTATTTATCGCTTTTATCAGAAATGCACTGCAAATCTTGTGAAACTCTTCATAGCTTGTCGCGCCATTCCTGCGCTCATCCTCCGAGAACTCCCAACGCATTTGGACGAGAGCATCGACATCGTCTAAATGGGCAAGCCGAATGATTTCCAAAAGGTGTCACCTCGTCGCGTACATCACATGTTCTATTTATTATACTTGGATCTTCTTAACATGGCCCAAACAAGAAAATAAAGGATAAAGGATCCTGCGTAAACAATGCCTAAATCCAGCCACAGGTAATCCGATAATACGTAATGATTTTTTGGAAAGTATTGAGCAATGGGAGAGAAGGGATTCGACTCGAATTCTTTTGCTATCATTGAGGTCTTTATGTGGCTATAGTATGAATCAACGCCTAACATACACATCCCGGTTATCGATGATAGAAATACCCCACGAATACAAGTCATGCCTATTCCATTAGAATTACTAGCCTTCGTTATCTTTGTCATTTTGCTGATCCCTTTTCTGTTGTCTATAACGCATAATGCCTACGGGTAAATTCAAGACTCCCATCAGGAAGCAGCTTATTAAAGGCACTAATTTGGGGAATGTAAAAGGATTGGGCGTGCCATTGCCAACGGGGCCTATCTTCGGCTGATGCATATCCCAATACATATACAGCGAGAAAATGATTGGCAATAGAATGCATACGATGCTTGCAATGATATGGAATACTGACCTAGTCAAGCTGAATCCCTCCTTAGTCTACTTTAAGTATTCGCACTTCAGAAAGATATTTCCTTTATATGTAATCCCCTCGCTTCTCGCGCCTCAAAATGAAGAAAAACTTTCATAACGTGAAAAATAATAGTTTTTTACTAAAAATCCACATAGCCGTAACATGCCTCTTACAATCGGGCTCTATCATCTAACTCGAGAGACAAACAAAGATGAGGACGTGGAGAGCCCATCTACTAGGAGGAAATTATCCTTATGTTCATTTCGAAGAAAAAGACAGCTTTAGTCCTGCTTACGGCAGCATCCGCCATGACGATTATGTCGGCCTGCGGCCAAGACAACAAGAGCTCGAATACACTCTCGAATGCCGTTCCGACGGACGCGCCGGCAAGCAATAATGCAAACGCATCGGCGCCATCCGCAGATCCATCCGCTTCTCCCGCAGCAGAGTCGGTTGACGAATTGTACGCCAAAGCGAAGGAAGAAGGCAAGCTGATCGTATACTCCACCTCCGGACGCGCGAACGACGCGGCGGAGACCTTCATGAAGCAATACCCGGGCATCAAGGTCGAAGTGAGCAAGGTGAAATCCGACGAGATGATGGACAAGGTGACGAAGGAGCAGGACGCGGGGCAGTTCAATCCGGACGTCATTATTACGAAGGAAGTAAGCGGCGCGGTTGAGGAAGAGATGGTGATGACCGGACGCTACCTCAAATACCTGCCGGAGGATATCGCGCCGATGGTCGACGAGCCTTACCGCACGCAGGCGGAAGCTTATGCGAACTACGTGGAGTTCCGGACTCTTTTCTATAACAAATCTACATACGACAAGGCGCCCGTTACGAACTGGTGGGATCTGACGACTCCGGAGTTCAAGGGCAAGGTGTACACGGCAGACCCGCTCAGTTCCCCGGCGTTTATGGACCTGTTCACGACGATGGTCATCAACAGCGACGACATGGCGGCGGCTTACAAAGAGAAATTCGGCAAGGACATTGTCCTGAACGGCACGGAAAACGCAGGCTACGAGTTCATCCAAGAGCTGTTCGATAACGGCCTTATCGTGTTAAAAGGCAGCGACGACGTCCTAGACGCCATCGGCAAAGCCAAAAGCGACGCGCTGGGCCTTGCGGTATCGGGCGACGTATCGAAGAACGAAGAGAAAGGCTGGACCATCGCCCCGATCTACGATATGAAGCCGAAAACATCGGTTCCGGATTCCGGGTACTTTTTCATCGCGAACAAGGCACCTCATGAAGCAGCCGCGAAGCTGTTCATCCGTTGGATGATGGGCGAGAAGGACGGTAAAGGCGAAGGTCTTGCTCCGTTTAACGAAGTTGGCTCATGGGTACCGCGCTCCGACGTGCAGACGAAGAACGATATTCCGTTCGAGTCGCTGAACCTGTGGCTGTTCGACGGCGATGCCTTGTATAAGACCGCGCCGAAGGTACGCGACTTCTGGATTAAGCAAAAATAAACCGGCAAGGTGGAGAGAGAATTGGCGAACAAACCGGCGCTAACCGTAAGGCGCACGCGGATCTATAACGGGCTGACGAGCTGGCTGACCAGTCCCGTGCATCTGATCGGGCTTGCAGCCCTGGTCTTTCTGGCGTATACGATCGCTTGGCCGGTACTGAAAATCCTGTATACGACCTTCATCTGGAGGCAGCAGGATGTCCGTCTGACGGGAGAGGCGAACCCGGGGCATTTTACGCTCTATCATTGGACCCGCGTGCTGGCGAGCGATATGAGCATGAATTTGTTTTACAAGCCGATTCTTAATTCCCTTGGCGTTGGCTTCGCCGTCTCGGCGCTGTCGATGCTGATTGGATGCGGGCTGGCGTGGCTGGTCGTGCGGACGAATGTTCCATGGAAAAAAACGATCGCTTTCCTGGCCGTCATCCCGTACCTGCTACCTTCATGGATAATTTCGCAAGCTTGGCTTACCTTCTTCAAAAACGGCAAAATCGGCGGAACGCCCGGGATTATGGAGGCACTCATCCATGTGTCTCCGCCGGACTGGCTGTCATATGGCTTTGTTCCAATCGTGGTCTCCCTGTCGATTCACGACAGCGTGTTTTTCTTCCTGATCGTTGGGGCGGCGCTTAGCTCGATGAACAGCCAGCTGGAGGAAGCGGCAAGCGTAACGGGGGCGGCCAGATGGACCATCCTGCGGCGAATCGTGTTCCCGCTGGTGCTGCCGTCGATTTTGTCCGGTTTTATCCTGATTTTCACGAAGGCCATCAGCTCCTACGGGGTTCCGGCTCTGCTTGGTACGCCGGTGAACTTCTATATGATCTCGACGATGCTGTATTCCAGCATGCGTTCACGGCTGACGACCGAAGCCAATGTTCTTAGCCTGACGCTGATGATCATCTCGATGCTGACGATTTATTTGAACCAGCGGGTAGTGGGGCGGAGAAAAAGCTTCGTCACCGTGACGGGCAAGGACAGCGCCAGAACGTTGACCTCCCTTGGACGCTGGAGATATCCGGCGGCGGGGACGGCGGCTTTTGTCATGATCCTGATCTCCGTGGTGCCGCTGCTTGTGCTGCTGTTCCAGTCCTTCATGCTGAAGGAAGGCGTCTATTCGCTCAGCAACTTCACTACGCATTACTGGTGGGGCGGCTCCGATCCGGACATTAACACCGGAGAGAAGGGCGTCCTGCAGAACAATATTTTTATGCTTGCGCTGAAAAATTCCTTATACATCGCGGGAGTCGCCTCCGTCATTGCGGCGGTTGTTGGCCTGGTCTTGGGCTACGTCGTTGCGAGGGGGAGGCAGTCGTGGATCGGCCGGATGGTGGATCAGGTATCTTTTCTGCCGTATCTCATTCCGGGCATCTCGCTTGCCGCGATCTATATCTCGATGTTTGCGAAGCCAACCTTGATCATTCCGGCTTTGTACGGGACGATTACGCTGCTCATTCTCATTACCGTCGTCAAAGAACTGCCGTTCACCGTCAAAGCGGGCAGCGCTTCAATGCTGCAGATCGGCAAGGAGCTGGAGGAAGCGGCGCAGATCAGCGGGGCTTCGTGGTTTACGCGGTTCCGGAGGATTTTGCTGCCGCTTAATCAGAAAAGCTTAATGTCGGCGTTTCTTCTCGTGTTTATCGGGGCGATGAAGGAGATGGAGCTTATCATTCTGCTGATCACTCCGCGCACGGAGACGCTGACGACCATTACCTTCTATTATGCCGAGAAGGGCTATGAGCAGCTGACGAACGTTATTCTGATGATCATTATCGCGATCGTCATTACGGTATATTTCCTCGCGGTGAAGTTCGGCAAAGCCGATCTGACGCAGGGCATTGGAGGGCAATAACCATGAACGCAATCGAGCTGCAGGGCATCCATGTCGCTCTGGATGGGAAGCAGGTTCTTCACGATATTGAGTTAACGATCAAGCAAGGGGACTTCATGACGTTCCTCGGGCCATCCGGCTGCGGCAAAACCACGCTGCTCCGCACCATCGCCGGCCTGCAAAAGGCCGACGCCGGAACGATCACCATCAGCGGACGAGAAGTCGCAAACGGGGAGACGCAGTTCCATATGGAGCCGTCGAAGCGCAGGCTGAGCCTGGTCTTCCAGAGCTACGCGTTGTGGCCGCATATGACCGTGTACGAAAATGTCGCCTTTGGCCTTCAGGTGCGGAAGCTGGCCAAGGCGGTTGTACGCGAAAAAGTAGAGGCTGCACTGGGCAAAATGCGCATCGCCGAGCTCGCCGGCCGCTACCCAAGCGAGCTGTCCGGCGGCCAGCAGCAGCGCGTCGCCATCGCCCGCGCCATCGTCACCGAGCCGGATATACTCCTGCTCGACGAGCCGCTGTCGAACCTCGATGCCAAGCTGCGCGTCGAGATGCGCGCCGAGCTCAAGCGGCTCCATCAGGAGCTGAACACAACGGTCATCTATGTCACGCATGACCAGCATGAAGCAATGACGTTGTCTACGCAGGTGGCGGTCTTTTTCGGCGGACGGATCGTCCAGCTGGATAAACCGCGGCAGCTATATAAACATCCAAAAACGCTGCAAGTAGCGGAGTTTATCGGAAGCGCGGGGATGCAGATGAACCGTCTTGAAGGAGTTGTGCGTACAGATGAGGAAGGACTGAGCTGGCTGGAGACGCCGGTGGTATTGATTCCACTTGCTGGTGGAGACAACTACTCCAAACCTCCTCAACTCGAGCAAGGCGTAACCATGCAGGATGGGCAGGAAGTGGTGCTTACGGTCAGGCCGGAAGATATCCGGCTGTACGAGGAACGCCGTCCAGGGAGCATCGCCATGTCGGTATCGGCGGTATTCCCGTCCGGCGCGGAGACGCTTGTCCAGCTGGACGCCGCAGGCATGTCCTTGATGGCCCGCGTCATCGGCGAATCCGAATACGAGCCGGGCACCACCCTGTACGCGGTGCTGCGCCAGGATCAGATGAACGCTTACGATAAGAAAACAGGTATCCGAATGGAATTACCATATGCGAATCACAACAACGAACCGGGGGAATCCACTCATGAAAATCGACTTTCATATTCACGTTAAGCTTTCGAAGAAAACCAACTTCGAGATTGAGCATTTTAATAGAATGATCAATGAAGCAAAGGCCCAAGGCCTTGACGCGATTACGCTGACCGAGCATTTCAACACGCACCGTTTTGAGGACGTATACGGCACGCTCGATCAAATGTACCCTTGCAATAACCATTATTACAATGTAGACGGCTTCAAGCTGTTCACCGGCATGGAGGTCGACGTAGCTGAAGGTGGCCATATCCTGGTCAGTGGACCAAAAGATAAGCTGCTCGAAGTACGCGCGTTACTGGAGGATCACCTGACAGCGGACCGTTTTATAGGATTGGAGCGTCTGTTCGAGCTGTGCCACCCGCGCGGCCTGATGGTCATTGGTGGACATCCCTTCCGCGAATCCAATCATCTCTACCATATCGACAAGGAGCTGCTGAGGCGCTTCGATGCGTTCGACCTGAACGGCAAAGACCTGCATGAGATCGGCATCCAGGAAAATATCGCGAAGGTCCTGACGCTTGGCGCCGAGCTTGGCGTACCGGTTATCGCGGGAAGTGACGCGCATCAGATGTTCCAGGTGGGCTGCGTATACAACCAGTTTGAGGGGGATTTCGAAACCGTAGCCGAGCTGAAGGAAGCCATACGTTCCGGAACGTACAAGCGGGTCATCTCGCCAAGCCTCGATCTGCAGGTACGTGCGGCGAATTACGTGAAGAAGCTGCTCAAGAAGAAAGTTGAAGTTGTAGTCTAACAGGGTGCGGACGGGGGAGAATCATAATGGTTTTTGAGACAGCCAAGCTGACGCGCGGTCATCAGAAGATCGCCGATTATATCAGCAAGAATATGGACGATGTACCGTTTATGATAGAGGAAGATATCGCAGCGGCATGCGGCGTGAGCGTCTCCACCGTCTCTCGCTTCTGGGCCGAGGTCGGCTCGAAGAATCTGAAGGAATTCAAGCAGCGCGTCAAGGACGAGGCGCTGCTTTCTCCTGCTCGGAAGCTGCAGTCTGCCTTCGACAAGGTTGGCGGGGAAAGCGGTGCCGCCGCTAATGTGCTGGGTGTAGCGGAGTATATTGAGCAATCTGCTGAACGTCTGGATCAGACGGCGTTTGATGCGGCAGTTGCGATGCTCGCGGGAGCGGGTACCGTCCACATCTACGGTCCCGGCTCTGCTGAATGCTTAACTGCGTTAATGGATTTTAGGTTGTCGCGCTTCGGCGCCGACGTCCGCCGGTTGGACCGCGGCGGTCACGAGCTGTTCGAGAGCATGGTGCCGATCCGTCCGGAGGACGTGATCGTCATCTTCGGCTTCGTCTCCGAATCCCCGGAGATGGCCGTGCTGCTCGATTTCGCCCGCGAACGCGGCTGCCGCACCCTGCTCATCACCGACCTCGCCGTCAGCCCCATGCTCGCCAAAGCCGACATCTCCCTCTTCACCGCCCGCGGCCAGCTCTGGGAGTTCCACTCGATGGTGGCTCCGATTGCCGTTATCGAGGCGCTGATCGTGGCGGTAGGGAAAGAGCGGGAGCAAGCTGCGCTTGCGGGGAGCGAGGAACTGCATCGGTTGCGGAGGAAGTATTCGAAGTTGTTGCCGAAGTTAGTTTGAGGCCATAACTGCAATAATACATTTTATGCTTGGGATGCACTGTCTGATCTGAGCCACATTCTAAACTTTCTATCAAGAAGATGGTGCGTCTCTTTATCTCCCCAGGGAATTTCCTCATCACTTTCCCTAGCATCGTACATTACGAGAATGCCTTTAACAATATCTCCCTTACTCATTTCAATATACCTTATAACTTGTCTAGCGCCGGCTAGGGCTCTTTTTACTCCATTACTAGTACCAGAAGAATCCTTTTTACTAGCCCTTCCTAGCCACTTTATTTCAATAAGATAACTTGAATTAACAGTTTGAATAGATATATCGACTTTGCTAGTAGTTCCTTTTATGACCTGTTCTTTTTGAACAAGAATTGCGTCAATTACATTCTCCTCAAGGAATTTCCATAAAGAATCTCTAAAAATTGCTTCAGGGGCTGGACGGAGTATCCGTTCTTTACGATTTTGCCAATGTTTTGTGACCTGTTCATTTTCTATATAATCAGCAAAGTGTTCTTTTATGAGGGTTGAGTAATCTTTAGCCTCATAGCTATATTTATTTGCTGCTCCACGAATATCAGATTCCTTAAATACATTAGGAAGATGTTCTACCAAACACCCTTTAAAGTAAATAAAAAATTGACTTCCATAAAAATAAAAGACTACTGAATCTTGAGTGCCCATAGAGACATGAGAGGCAAAGACTGAATCTCTTATATTTGCCCCATCCATTTCATATCGTCTTTTCTCTATAATATTACCGTTTCTATTGATAACAATACTAAATAGATCGTCTTTACTATATCCATGCACTGTACTATGTAGATGATCAATATCCCAAACATATTGAGAGGCTGTCTCTTTTGATTTCCAATCCCATATTATGCATATAGGAATATCACTTGTACTAGTTTCTTTTGCTACTTTTTTCAGTTTTGAAAATAAGCGTCTTAAATCAGAGGCAGGAAAGTCTGAATCACCGCACAGTTCGGTTACGGTGTGTTCAAAGCTTCTTAATAAAGGAAGAACATGAACTGTTGATGAAATCAAGTTTATACCTCCTTGCTATTTGCATAACTTGCTCTTAAGTAATCAAAGTATGCTATTATTAACGATTCGATTGTAATTTGTTCCCTTTTAAACATTTGTTGAGAGATAGAGTTAAACTGTTCTATTATTTTAGTTGATAAGTTTTGTTCACCTTGTACCTTGATAATTTTGCTAAACTGCCCTTCAATTTTCATTTTTTTAAAGGTTGGTTCCTCATATACAATATCTACAAGATGATCCAAACCATAAATATCAATCATGTTGGAAATAATTCTTGATAAATCTACCATTTTATTGAATTTAGGTAATGAGCTTAATTTACTAAAAGCAAATTTCCCCTTTTCCGATATAGTGTACCTTGCTTTCCCGTTAATTCCGGGTTCATAATAAATCAGATCTACTAACCCAAGGCTACAAAGATGATGGATAGTGCCCTGTAATTGTGCTGAAAATGGACCATAATTATAGCTAAAGTATTTTACATACTCTTCAGCTAAATTATATAGTGGAGAGAGTATCTGTATTAAATATACTCCTTTTTGCATTTGAATTTTAGTTTGATAGCCCCAGTTCAATCTATCAGAATGCCAAAGCCAGCACATAATAGAATCATTGACACTATATTGGTCGCTATCAGAATACTGACTCTGTCCCGAATAGTTCTTTCCATATTTCTGCATAATCTGCCCTACCTTTTATATGTGCCTCTTGTAATATACCATGCATAAAGACGTTTAAAGTTCGGGAGCTTCTTTCAAAATGCTCGACTTTTTTAAACAAAGATTTTAAGAATTCTTTATTACTTAAGTTGACTACAACTATAAAGGATACATTGTTTGTGGAAAATTCTTTTAATGCCTCAGCAAGCCACTTAACATACGCTGCATCAAAAGAGCCTTCAGATGTCTCAAGTAAAAACATTGCATTATTTATTTCAGGTTTATCTTTGAGATAATAGTTTATTAAAGCCATGCGGAAAGCATAATCTAGTAAAATGGACTGTGATTTAGATAGTTGCTCAGGAGAGTTTCTCAAGATATCATGTACCATGGGTACAAAAATATGAACATCAATCCTTTTTTCAGTTTCATGAGGTACTTTTTCTGTAGTTAGAGAAACATTTAAACCCATAAACTTTGATATCTTTTGAATCTCTGAGCCTAGGTCATCTACAATTTTTTCTAAGGCAAGTTTGTTTTCCTCTTCAAGTTTAATTAATTCTTGTTCAGCTTCATCTCTTTTTCTTTCCAGCTCTAGCTGCTCATCTTTAGCAAGATGCCATTGTTTTTCCAGGACTTCTTTTCTTAGTTCCGCTGCTGCGAGGTTCCGATTTATTTCTTTGAGTTCTTGAGGAAGAAACTCAAGCTGAAACTTATACTTCTCTAGTTTATTCTCTGAGTCAGATAATTCTCTTTTAAAACCTCTGAGTTCTTCAATTAATTTATTCTTTTCATCTCTTATTCTTTTATCTTGAAGTTCGAGGTGTCTGCGTTTGCTCTCAATAATTTTATATTTATCAAGTTCTTCTTCATGTAGAGAAAGTTCACTCTCAATCACCTGGTCCGGTAGGTCACTTCCACAGAAGAAACAATTATGCTGTGATTTTTTTAGGATAGCCTCTATAGTTTTTTGATCCACTGTTGTATCACAGTAAACACAATGACCAAGTCTTGTTAGTTCGTCATAAGCCATTGTATTAACTGGTGAGAGTTGATAAACCTCGGAGTATATTTTGTTTTCTGAATTTCCAATTTTATTTTCTAATTCTAATCTGTGTTTCTCAACTTCCTCCATTTCGTTCAGTATGATTTCATACTGATCGTTCAAATGAAGAACCTCATCCTGTATTTCTTCAATAAAACCTGTTATTTTATCATATCTTGCTTGTTCTTTATTAAGGTCATCTATTAATGTATGTTCTTCTGAGCTAACACCTTTCTCTTCTAATAACTTCTGGAGTTGCTCAGCCTCTTTTGTTATATTGTCAATATCATTTTTTAATTTAGATGCATGATATCTTTTTTGGTTGTGATCAGTATGGCATTGACCGTAAATGTCTCTAAGTGAGTTGTACTCTTTTCTAAACTCAGAGGATTGAAAAAGAATACGTAAGACTCTTGATTGTACACTCGAGCTCCAAAGAACATTTTTTGCTTCCTCTTGTCTAATTAAGAAGTTACCTAGTAGAAAATCTAAATCACTTATATTATCGATTCCAACTAGCTGTGATATTTGCTCGTCTACTATTATTGGGTCACTATATTGTATAATGGAATTATTCTGCGTAATTAGTAAATTTGTACTAGAGTCAGGTATTTTTCTTTCGATTTGTATTTCTGCATCTTCCACTAAAAAAGTAACAACAATTCGAATTTCATTTTTAATATTTCTTTGTCTAAGCAACTTTTTAAATTGTTCATAGATGCCGGAGTTGCCTGAAATCCCGTAGTGAATACAATTTAGGAAGGTTGTTTTTCCTAAACCGTTAGCTCCAATAACAAAATTAAATCCTGTATTGATACTCCAGTCTATATTTGTTTGATAGATTGGATGTGAAAAAATTTGAACTCTTGTGAGTTTGGGAAGCTTAATCATGGATGCTCTCCTTTTTGAAAAATGCTATGATAATTCTAAATCTCAATGGCTAAAGATTATGATCAGGAAAGGGTATGTAAAAGTGCAATTACTTCAATACTATCAGGAAATACAACAATCTATTAAAATAAAAAATGACAATAATGTTTCAAATTTGGTTCATCCTTCCTCATCGCTGCTTGCGCCGATACATAATTGGTATCATTTCAAAGAAGGATTCTCTCCTAATTTATTAAACTATGTGATAAATAACTCAAAAATAAATAGTGATAAATTAAGTATTTTTGATCCCTTTTGTGGATCGGGCACTACTTTGTTATCAGCACTGGTTAACACTCCCGGCATAAACATTTCCTCGGGGCTAGGAGTTGAAGTGAACCCCTTCATTCATTTTGTTGCAAATACAAAAGTGCAATTTTTTAAGCTTAATATGGATAAAATAAGTCGATTTATAAACTATATTTCTAGTAAAGATTTAATCATTAATAACGAGATAGAATTTCCTGATCTTACAACAATTGAAAAAGCATTTTCGATTAGTACCTTTAATCAATTAGAAAATTTGAAAAACCTTATTAAGGATTATTTTCATGAAACAGATTATGAGTATAACTTTTGTCTTCTTGCTTATTCGTCAATCCTTGAAACTGTAAGTTGTATGAGGAAATCAGGTAGGGCTCTAAAAATAGTAAAAGAAATTGAAGATTATGATGTTAAGACAATATTCCTAGAAAAAATAATTAATATGATAAATGATGTAATTACGGAACAAAGAAATTTAAAAATGGTTGACATAAAAATTCAAAATCATGACATCAGAGACTACAATGGTAGTAATAAAGAAAAGTACAACCTTGTTGTTTTCTCACCTCCATATTTAAATCATTTTGACTATACGGAGGTATATAAAATAGAGCTATGGATGTTAGATTTTGTGACTAACTACTCTCAATTCAGACAATTAAGGTACAATACATTTAGATCACATCCTAGTGTCAAGTTCGACAAAACTAATTTATATTCAGTATTTAACTCCAAAATTATTAAAGATATTATTGGTTCACTCGATGCCGCAAATAAACAAGAAGCTTTTTATAAAACGATAAGAGATTATATCGACGATATGTATAAAACGTTAATTAGAATTAGCTCTCTAACAACGAGTGACAGTACTATTGCGTGCATAGTAGCTAATTCACTATTTGGTTCTACAAATAAAAATAATCTTACAACTGTTGCTACAGATTTAATAATTACCGAGATTGCTAAGGACTTAAACTTTGAAGTAGTTGAAATTGTTGTTGCAAGAGAATTAAGTAGGAGGGGATTAAAGTTCCCCTACGGTCGAGAAAGTATAATATACTTAAGAAAAAAAAGGGACACCTTTGATAGGATATCTATATTAAATGAATAGAGCTTACGAACTACTTCCTCCATCTTTTACCATCATACCATAGGCATATTACTAACAAAAATACCTTTAATGAATTTTGTTTGAGCATCAAAGCTTCACGGGACTATCTGCATAGTGTAGGGATTAATTTGATTTGAAAAGCTGTTTTTAGCACCCTTAAGGTGCTTTTTTTTCTAGATAAAGGACATGATCAAGTAAAGAGTTATTTAACAATATTATTTAACGGGGTGCCTTCATGAAACAAGGTCTCTACGAACAACTCATTAACAACGTAACCTTACAGCAGCTAGCTTCACTGGACACCTCCACCTTTGACATCGGTAAAGAGGCCCTCGATCCAGAAGAAGCACGCAAGCTGCTTTCAAACTATATCGCCACCGTTACTCGCCGGGCCTTGAAGGCTGTACGAGAAAATTCCGACACCGACGAAGAAGCCGTACTAGCTCAGGTCCGCGCGTGCAACGATATTATCTCCACCCTCAAAAACACATTAGACCAGCAAGACTTTGAAGAGTTGCAGCTCGCTGAACAAGGGGAAGTGTTGACCTATGTATATGCGAAGCTCAACTCTATTCGTGCTGTTAAGGATGAGAAGGTGCTTCGTCCGACGACTCCATTGTCGCAGAGTTCGCTCTTCACAGGCTCCCATGCAGAGCCAAACATGTTAAGCGAACTGAAGCACGAGATTCTTACTTCGGATCGCATCGAATTCCTGGTGTCCTTCATTAAGTGGAGTGGCCTTCGCTGTATGATCGAGCAACTCGAGCAGTTTACGGCTAGAGGTGGGAAGCTGCGGGTTATCACAACTACATATATGGAAGCGACAGACCACAAGGCAATCATGGAGCTTAGCAAGCTGCCCAATACGGAGATCAAAATCTCCTACGATTCCACTCGAACGAGGCTTCATGCAAAAGCCTATGTTTTTAAGCGGGATACCGGTTTTACGACGGCCTATGTGGGTTCTTCGAATCTTTCCAATCCGGCCTTAACGAGCGGCCTCGAGTGGAATTTAAAAGTAACAGAAAAGGATTCCTACGACGTCCTCAAGAAGATCGAAGCAACCTTTGAGAGCTATTGGAATGATCGAGAGTTTTCCGAATTCTCAGTGGACAACCCAGCCCATGAGGAACAACTGAAACAGGCTCTAGGCAAAAATCACTCCAAAGACCAAGCCCAAGATGCTATGTTTTTCAAATTTAGTATCCAGCCTTATGATTATCAGAAGGAGATTCTTGAGAAGTTGGAGGCGGAGAGGACGTTATACGGCAGGCATAAGAACTTGCTTGTGGCTGCGACTGGCGTTGGGAAAACGGTCATTTCAGCTTTTGACTATCGACGATTTGCTCAGCGGAACCCACAACGTGCGCGGCTTTTGTTCGTGGCTCATCGCGAAGAGATCCTGAAGCAGAGCTTGGACACGTTACGTTTTATCCTGAAGGATCTGAACTTTGGTGAGCTGCATGTCGGCGGTAATCAGGCGAAGTCGCTTGAGCATCTTTTTATAAGCATTCAGAGTCTGAACTCAATGAAGCTGACGGAGGTTACAACTCCGGATTACTACGATTTTATTATCGTGGACGAATTCCACCATGCGGCGGCACCTTCTTATCAGAAGCTGCTCGCTCATTACCAGCCTCAGATCCTGCTAGGCTTAACGGCTACGCCTGAGCGGATGGACGGTAAGGATGTGCTGCGCTTCTTCGATGATACGATTGCAGCCGAGATTCGGCTGACCGATGCGATCGATCGGAAGCTGTTATGTCCTTTTCAGTATTTTGGCGTGAGTGATCATGTGGATCTCTCGCAGGTGAAGTGGACCAGACGGGGATATGACCAGTCCGAGCTGGAAAATCTGTTTACGAACAACAAAATCCGGGCGACGCAAATTCTCAATAGCTTGAGGAAGTATGTGACCGACCTGGATGAGGTAAAAGGGCTCGGATTCTGCGTTGGCGTTGAGCACGCGCTCTATATGGCTAAGGTGTTTAATGAAGCCGGCATTCCTTCGATTGCCCTGCATGGCGGCTCCAGCGACGAGGATCGGGACCAAGTGAAGGGTAGGCTAGCTCGCGGCGATATCAAAATGGTCTTTGTCGTTGATCTATACAACGAAGGCGTGGATATTCCAGAGGTGAATACGGTGCTGTTCCTCCGCCCAACGGAGAGCTTGACCGTGTTCCTGCAGCAATTGGGCCGTGGACTTCGTTTAGCCGAGGGAAAAGAGTGCCTGACCGTCCTCGATTTTATCGGACAAGCTCACAAGGATTATAACTTCCACGACAAGCTGCGAGCGTTGCTCGGCAAAACCAAGCATTCCGTCCAGCACTATGTGGAGCATGGCTTTTCGAGTCTGCCTAGAGGCAGCTTTATTCAGCTGGAGAAGGTCGCTCGCGACTACATCCTGCGGAACCTGAAGCAAGCGACCAATAATCGTCGCAGTCTCATTCACAAGATGAAGTATTTTGAAGGCGATTCGGGGGAAAAGCTTACTATAGCGAATTTCTTGCGTTATCACGGCATGAGTATTTATGAGTTTTATGGAGGTCGAACGGGTAATCGTACCTTCCGGGGACTAATGGTGGAGGCGGAGCTCCTTGAACCATTCGAGTTCCAAAATGGAGATTATTTAACGAAGCGAATTCCAGCGCTGCTAAGCCTTAATTCCCGGAGATTGCTGAGATTCCTCATCGCTTATCTCTCGGGCGAAAAACAAGCGAATACCGAAGAAGAGCAGCTAATGCTGAATCTTTTCTATTTTACGTTTTACCGGTCTGAGCCTAAGAAGAATGGTTTCGATAGCATTGAGCATGGCATTCGATCCATTGTAGCTTGTCCGCAGTTCCGTGAAGAGCTGCTGGAAATTCTGCAATATAACGAGTCTCATATTAGCTTCGTCGATCAGTCGAATGCCTTCCCTTATGCTTGTCCGCTAGATGTGCATTGCAGCTATTCGACGGATCAGGTGCTGGCCGCGTTTGGGTATTGGAATGAGACGAAGTCGCCGGCTTTTCGCGAGGGAGTAAAATATTTCGACGATAAAGAAACGGATATTTTCTTCATTACGTTAAATAAGTCGGATAAAGATTTTTCGCCGTCTACGCTATATGAGGACTATGCGATTAACGAGCGGTTGTTCCATTGGCAAACGCAGAGCCGTACGTCGGAAGAGTCAAAAACCGCGCAAAGATATATTCATCATCGCAAGCTCGGGACTCGTATTGCCTTGTTTGTTCGGGAATACAAGGAAGAGAATAACTACACCTCTCCGTTTATTTTCCTGGGCGAAGCGGAGTACGTCAGACATGAAGGTAATAAGCCGATGAGCTTCGTGTGGAGGCTCAAGACCGAAATGCCGCCAGCCCTCGTGCCAGCGGCGAATAAAGCGATTGTTTAGGACGTGAATGACATGATCGAGGTTGCAGCAGCTATTATTGAGAATGGACAAGGCCAGATTTTGATTGCGAGAAGGAAGCAAGGGAAGTCTCAAGCGGGGATGTGGGAGTTTCCAGGCGGCAAGATTGAAGCGGGCGAAACGGCTGAGGCATGTCTGAAAAGAGAGCTGCTCGAGGAAATGCATATCGAGATTAACCCCTATGCTTATTTTGGCGTTAATGATCATCACTATGGGTCAACCCACATCAGGCTGATTGCTTATAAAGCGACATTCGTCAGCGGTGAGATCATGCTGGTGGATCATGATGAGTACCGTTGGGTCAACGCTGCCGAACTAGGGGAGTTTACGTTTGCTCCGGCGGATATACCTTTTGTTGAGATGTTGGAAGTAGGGAAGCAGCATGGAAGCTAATGAGCTTAAACAAAGAATCGCGAACCTGTCGATCTGGAAGAAGAACGGGCAACGTGCTCCACATAAGCCATTGTTAATCCTGTTAAGCTTAGCTCAGTTCCAACAGCAGCATACAGTTTTGCCTTATGAGACGGTGAGAGAGAAGCTGAAGAAGCTGCTTGTTGAATTTGGTCCGGCGAGAAAGTCGTATCATCCGGAGGAGCCTTTTGTCAGGCTTTCTACGGATGGAATATGGGAGCTTAGTCAATTCGTGGATAAAAAGAACTTTTCAGATAAGCTGCTGCTGACGGAGCATATATCCGGTGGTTTTAACAACGAGGTGCTCGAGCTGCTTCACAGCAATAGCTCTCTTATTCAGGAGTTGGCGGAGATCCTGCTAACGGAACATTTTCCGGATAGTATTCATCAGGATATTTTGGACGAGATTGGACTCGATTTCTCCATGAAGCGGAAAAGGCCGCGTGATCCAAACTTTAGAGATCGCATTCTGAAGGCTTACGAATACAGCTGTGCGGTGTGTGGTTTTAATGTACGGCTCGGTAACAATCTGGTCGCCATAGATGCTGCCCATATCCAATGGCATCAGGCCGGTGGGCCTGACAAGGAGGATAACGGAATCGCCTTATGCTCCTTGCACCATAAGCTGTTCGACCGCGGTGTATTTACGATAACCGAGGAGCGGGAGCTGCTTGTTGCGGAACAAGCGCATGGCACCAATGGCTTTAATGAGTGGCTCATGAGATACCACGGTCACAAGGTACGAGAGCCGATTAATCCGGACTATATGCCGAAGGATAACTTTGTTCATTGGCATTTTCGTGAAGTGTTTAGAGGCCCGGCGAGGTATAAGGTGTAAAAAGTTTACCTACATGCTCAAACAGTATTACGACGGGTTTGAAAAGCCTGCTGAGATAGATATCAGCAGGCTTTTGTTGTTTTTGTGAATGCTACTCAACATTAATTCTCTCAATTACATTTTATTGATCAATAAAGTAATTTCCTATAAAAAATTACCAGTAATTAGCCGATAGGTATTTTTGAATACACATTTATGGGGGAATTAATATGAAAGACAAATTCAAAGGTCTATTCGCAGGTTTGTTAGTCGGAACAATGATTACGGGGGGAACTATTTATGCTGCTAATACCAAGAGCATTCAAGTTACTTTCGATAATTTGAAATTTATGGTAGATGGGGTACAAAAGAAGTCTTCATCAGGACAACCGTTCTTTTACCAGGGAACAACATATGTGCCATTGCGATTTGCAGCAGAAGCTACCGGGAAAGATATTCAATATGACAGCAAGAATAAAACAATCTCGATTGGAAAAAAAGTAGGAAGTTTTAAATATTTATCTGAAATGGATTATGCGCGTGCAGAAGGTATTGCAACCAAGATGGATACATCTGGATTTTATCAACAATTCTTTATTAACCAGTGGAATGAAACTTGGAATAATAAGAAAGGACCTTTGAGAATAGCTGGCAAAGAGTATCTTCACGGTTTTGCAGCTGACCTAGGTCGTGTTTACTCAGATGAAACTGCAACCCTCTATTATAATTTAGACGGCAAATACTCTAAATTAACGGGATTTGCCGGAATTGACGATGTCTCTAAAAACTCAGCAAGCACAGGCTATTTGACCATTTATGGAGACGATACAGAGTTGTATAAGAGCAAAGGCTTAGTAGGGGGAGACTACGCGGAACTTGTAGATGTTGATTTAAAAGGAGTTGCGAAACTTAAAATTGAATTTAGTATTGATATGAATGATGATAACGATTCTGCGGCAGTAGATTTCGTTGAGGCAAAAATAATTCAATAGCTAGATGCGTCGCGCCATTCAGTTCAACTAATGAATGGTGCGATTTTTTAGTTTGTATGAGTTTTGTGGTTCATTCACTCAAGTTAGTATGTTATTATGGCTGTAATATCCAATATATTTGTATACTAACTTCACTTAATACTGAAAGCGAATACATAGTCACTCATCCAATAGAAGGGGACTACGATCATGCAAAAAATCATTCGATTACGCTGTGAGTACAACCATAACCCCATTGGCCTACAAACAACCCGGCCTCACTTCAGCTGGGAGCTGGAATCTTCCAAGCGCAACCGAAAGCAGGTTACGTATCAGATTATCGTATCCGAGAGTTCGGAGAAGGCACTCTCCGGGATCGGGGAGCTGTGGGATTCGGGCAAAGTCGAATCTGCAGAAACCTTCCATGTTGAATATGCTGGCAGCCCGCTCACTAGCGGACAACGCTGTTACTGGACGGTCAGATGCTGGGATCAGGACGACGAGCTATACGAGGCTGAAGAGGCTGTTTTTTTCGAGATGGGTATCCTCAGCCCGGATGAGTGGACCGCACAATGGATAGGTGCAGATGAGAAGACTGCATCACAGTTATTCCGAACATCCTTCTACATACATAAAGCAGTTAAACAGGCTTCCATTTCGGTGTCAGGACTAGGCTACTTCGAGTTGTATATGAACGGCGAACGAGTCGGCGACCATGTTCTTGTTCCGAACTGGACAGATTATGATGAGCGCCAGATCGAAGGGCTGCTGTATCCTTTCGATGATCAGACGTCCAAGAGGGTTAATTATCTTCAGTACGCTGTGAAGGACAATATCCGGCAAGGTGAGAATGCGATTGGAGTAATGCTCGGGAACGGCTTCTATAATCAGACGGAGAGAACGATTGAAGGGAAAATGAGCTACGGCGCTCTCCGATTAATTTTGCAGATGGCCCTAACCTACGAAGACGGTACGGTGGACTACATCCGCAGCGATGACAGTTGGAAATGCAGCTCCGGGCCCATTGTGTTCAATAATGTTTTTTATGGGGAGATCTATGATGCGAGGCTGGAGCAGTCAGGTTGGAATGACCGAGGATTCGACGATTCGTCTTGGGAACAGGCCCGCTTAGTTCGTTCTCCGAAGGGCCAACTGACGGCTCAGACTTCGCCTCCGGATAAAAAGATCAGCACGCTCAAACCAATCTCCCGTGCCGAGCCCCAACCTCATTCCTACATCTTCGATTTCGGCCAAAATTTCTCGGGCTGGGTACGAATTCGCATGCAGGGAGATGCCGGGCAGCAGATTACGCTGAAGTTCGCGGAAAATCTCGGCCCAGATGGTGGGCTGGATACATTGAGCTGTGGTGGAGACGATCAGCTTCAATCCGATACCTACATCATGAAAGGCGAAGGTATAGAGCAATATGAACCTCGATTCGTCTGGCATGGTTTTCGTTATGTGGAGGTCACTGGATACCCCGGAGAACCGGATTTAACGGATCTTGAAGGCATTGTTGTTCATGCTTCGGTCGAGCCCATTGGCGAATTCGCTTGCTCTGATCCTTTACTCAATCAAGTGCAGAGCGCTTATCGTTGGTCACAGCTTACGAATATGCATGGCGGCGTGCCAAGCGATTGCCCGCATCGCGAGCGGCTTGGATACACGGGGGACGGACACCTGACGGCGGAGGCGGCGAGTTACAACTTTGATATGGCTGCATTTTACGCCAAGTGGATTGGAGACATCGGCGATTCGCAGAACAAACGGACCGGCTTTGTCCCTCATACGGCTCCGTTCAACGGCGGCGGAGGTGGAGTCGCATGGGGGTCCGCCTACATTATTATGCCGTGGACGATGTACCGTATGTATGGGGATCGGCGTCTACTCGCTGAGCATTATGAAGGGATGAGAAGCTGGATCAGTTATCTAGGTACGCGAAACCGCGGAGGGTATCTGGTTGAATTCGAAGAACCGGACAGCTGGTTCCTGGGGGATTGGTGTATCCCGGGAACAAATGAGCTTCCTCCAACGCTAGTGAGCACGTTCTACTATGCCTACACGGTAAAAATGATGTCCAAGGCTGCCGCGGTGCTTGGTCATGAAGAGGACGCCCTACAATACGCGAAGCTGTTTGATCTCATCTGCACAGCGTTTAACGAGTCGTTTTTCGATCCCGAAACCGCCACTTACTCCGTTGGTCGACAAGGCGCAGACCTGTTCCCTCTCGTACTCGGCTGCGTTCCCGAGGGTTACGAGGATCAAGTATGGGAGCGGGTGCTGAAGCATTACCGGGATGATCTAAGCGGGCATTTGGATACGGGCATATTCGGGACGTTCTTCTTATTTGATCTGCTGAGTGAGCGGGGGGAGACGGATCTGGCGTTCAAGATGGTCACGGCAAAAGATTACCCCGGCTACGGCTACATGATCGAAAACGGCGCCACCACCCTGTGGGAATCCTGGGACGGGCATGACTCTCATAATCATCCGATGTTCGGAAGCGTCAGCTCCTGGTTCTACAAGCATGTTGCTGGATTAGCGCCGCATCCGGATTCCGTAGCATTCGGGCAGGTTGTCTTGAAACCGTTCCAAGCCGCGAATTTAACCTACGCCTCTGCATCCGTTCATACCATGCGCGGCCAGTATGCCGTCCGCTGGTCTAGAGAAGGCAGCAGCTGGGCTTGCGAGATTCAGATCCCGCCTAACGGCTCGGCAGAGGTTTATTTTCCTATCCAAAGCCGCAATGCCCTTATAACAGCCATTTTCGAAAAAGGTTACAACCGGACCGTATGGCCGTCATCTGATACAGCTCAATCACCGGATATGATCCAATGGAGGGCGGAACCGAACGATATCGTTGTCACCCTAGGTTCAGGTCGATACGAGTTTAATATGACCGTGAATCCCATGTAAAATATCGCCTGAGCCATTTTCTAATGGGTTCAGGCTTTTTATAGGAACGTTTGGCTAAATCCAATTCACCCATCCCGCGTCTTGCATGGAGAGGGTATAATGAAATTATTGGGAGTTAAATGGAGAAAGCGGAGTGAAAGCCATGCTGAATCAAGCCATGGAGCAAAGCTTAAGTAAATTAATGACGAAGATTCTTCGGCATACGCCGGAGCCGTTTGGGGTCAGCCTTGATCCGGAGGATGGTTCCTGCGGGATAACTGTTCTAATAGAGGCGATACAAGCTCAGCCGAAATGGACCGGGATTACGATTGAAGATATTGAGCAAGTTGTCCGCAACTCGGAAAAGCAGCGTTTTGCCATCGAGAATGGACGTATACGGGCAAGATACGGGCATAGTCATGATCGAGTGCAATATACGGCGGGCGAACCGCCGGCTGTTCTTTATCACGGGACGAACAGGAAGGCCTTGCCTTCCATATTAGGAGAGGGACTCCATTCGATGAGCCGCCAGTATGTGCATTTGTCGGAGGGAACTCATTTTGCAACGCTGGCGGGGAGCCGCAGGGGAGAGCTTGTGATTCTGCAGATTGATACTACGCGGGCAAAAGAAGCGGGTGTCGTCTTCTTCTTTGCAGGCAACGAGGTATGGCTGGCGGACCATGTTCCGGCAGCTTGCTGCTCGGTTTTTGAACCGGAAAAAGGGAGTGGATAACCATGACAAATTCCATTATAGATATCGGCGTAAACCTGATGCACCGATCATTTCATGAGGATCGTGACCAGATTGTGGCCAGAGCGGCGGAGAACCAAGTGACGCCTCTTATCATCACCGGCACCAGTCTAAGGAATAGTGTGGACGCGGCTCGATATGCCGGGAGGTATGCCGGGAAGCTGTACTCCACGGCCGGTGTGCATCCGCATGATGCGAAGAATTGTGATGAAGGGACGATTGCGAAGCTGCGCGAGTTGGCGGCGATGCCGCAGGTCGTTGCGATTGGGGAGTGCGGGCTGGATTACAATCGGGATTTCTCGCCGAGGGATGTGCAGCGGAAATGGTTCGGGGAGCAGATTCGTCTGGCGCTTGAGCTGGATATGCCGTTGTTCCTTCATGAACGGGAGGCTTCGACGGACTTTGTTGGGATGTTGAAGGAGCATGGCGTGCAAAATGCAGTCGTGCATTGCTTTACCGGTACGCTGCAGGAGCTGAAGACGTATCTGGAGATGGGCTGCCATATCGGGATTACGGGATGGATTTGCGATGAGCGGAGAGGCAAGCATCTCCGGGATCTGGTGCGGATTATTCCGCTGGACCGGCTCATGATCGAAACGGATGCGCCGTTCCTGACGCCGAGGGATTTGAAGGAGAAGCCGAAGGACGGAAGGAATGAACCGACTATTCTCCCGCATATATTGCAGGCGGTTGCGGAGTGTATCGGGAAACCGGCGGATGAAGTGGCACGGGCAACTACGCAGACGGCGAAGGCCTTTTTCCGCATCTAAGCATAGGGAAAACGAAGCGCAGGGCTTCCCATGGCCGACGCTTCGCGCTTATTACCGTCTTTGAAACTTGAAACCTACCCCTTACGCCTGATCCCTAAGTCAAAGGTTTTCTCATTTTCTTTTATACCACTTGGCCCACTCGTCAATAACCTCTTCTCTAGTCATTGCCAGGTCTCTTGGCCATCGGGATGTCTCCCATTCTTGAATAGCTTGTTGCTTCGTTTTATAGAAGCGGTAATCGCAAATATTCCATGGACAGTACAGCTTCCGGTACCATTTTCCGTTTGAAATGTCGACGACGAAGCGGCGTACGGCCTTTGCGGCTTGTCTTTTAGCCCATACGGCATTTGGTGTACGCTGTTCCGTCCATGCAGGCGATTTCTTGAAACTTCTGCTCATAACGCTCTAACCTCCTTAGGGGGAAGCTAGAGGCCGTCTAAAGTCTTCATGGGTCACCTCAATTCAAAGCTTGTTACGGATTGCCTATAATAACGCACCGGATAGGAAAATGTTTCTTAGATAAAGGAGGAACATCTCGTTATGGATCTGTTCAATAAAATCAAAGGCGGGTTATATGGCGTTGCTGTTGGAGATGCGCTTGGGGGAACGACGGAATTTATGACCGCCCGCGAGATCAAGCATCAATACGGTTACCTAACCGAAATCATCGGCGGTGGGGTATGGCAGCTTGCACCGGGCGAAGTGACGGATGATACGATGATGACATTATGCGTGGCCGAGGGGATTCTGGATAATCCGGCAGCTCCTGTGGAGTCGATTGGACGGCATTTTCTGAACTGGCATCAATCCAAGCCCAAAGATATCGGGAACACGATTCTTCATGCTTTTCACAATTACGAGGGAAATTGGTTCGAGGCGGCTTTCCTGACGGATCTGGATCTCGGACAAAGCGGCGGCAACGGTTCGTTAATGAGATGTCTGCCTGTGGCTCTGGCTTACCGGAAGCTAACGGATATCGAGCGGGTGTCCAGACAGCAGTCGAAAATGACTCATTACGATGAAACATGCAATGAGGCTTGCATCATCTATAATCGAATAGCTTACCGGCTGCTGCAGGGCGAGGAGCTGAAGCATGCCATACAAAAAGAAATTACCGGCACCAAATACGAGGATATGCTGACGAATGCACCCAACTGCGAGCCGAGCGGTTATGTGGTTCATACCTTCCGGTGGGTTCTTCATCTTCTTCTTCATTCCTCGAGCTTTAGCGGGGTCGTGCAGGAAGCAGCCAATTTAGGAGGAGACTCGGACACCATCGGCGCTATTGCCGGCGGTCTTGCAGGTATCGCTTGCGGCTATCCAGAAATCCCCTCTAATTACTCGAGTGTTCTGCTCGTTAAGGACCGATTAGATGAGATTTCAGAACGTTTGTACCGTATTCGAAATTATTTTCCTAATGGATTCCATTGGTATTAGCTATTTCCATTTGGATGTGCTATAATGAATTTATTAAACGTGACCTGAATTCACATCTCGTAGAGGGTTATTTTTATCAAAGGAAATAATCCTGCACGATATGTGAATTTTTTATTTTTTGAACAAAATAAGAATGTCATGTAAATCATATACAAGGTGGTAATTGAACATGGAACAAGGTACAGTTAAATGGTTTAACGCAGAAAAAGGATTTGGCTTCATCGAAGTTGAAGGCGGCAACGACGTATTCGTACACTTCAGCGCTATCCAAGGCGACGGCTTCAAATCCCTTGACGAAGGTCAACGCGTTGAGTTCAACATCGTACAAGGCAACCGTGGTCCTCAAGCGGAAAACGTTGTAAAACTGTAGGATTACGTAAAAAATGCCCCGGACTTCAAGGTTTGGGGCTTTTTTCATTATTACAGATCAGAGGAAAGAGGGATATGAATGTATTCTCGGAAAAAGACGGCTGAAGAACTGCCTACTGAATTAACAGTGGTATGGTCATGCTCTAGCGAGCAATGCAAGGGATGGATGAGGGATAACTTCTCATTATCCGAAGCTCCCGTGTGCTTCCTATGCCAATCCCCGATGATCAAGGAAGAACGAATGCTGGCTGTGGTGGCGAATACGAGCTACAGCTATCAGAAATAGAAGAACGAAAGCATCTCCTTAGCCGGGAGATGCTTTTTTTCATGTCCGGGCCGCCCCGCGCCCAATCCCCGCAACCATCCGCGCGATGCCGTACACCATCAAGTACCCCGTGCTAATGATAAAAGTCGGCGATCCCAGCACCGAGTGGATCTCGGTCATGTAGATGGTATTGTCCATAATGGTCCGGGTGGCGGATGTGGCGATAACGGTGGAGGCCAGGAAGATGGCGATGGCGGCGAGACCGCCAAGGACGGATTTGCCCGTCTGGCTCCGGTAACTGATCCATCCGACAATGGCCGCGGCTATGGCGAGCCCTGCTCCGATGATAAAGATCATAAGGTTCACCTCTACCTACAGCTTTAGGCAAAAGGGCGATTCTTATGCGGTTCTAAATTGACAGCGATTATGAGAATCGTTATCATATAAGAGGATTCTTTACATAGGATGAAAGAGGCAGTCTGGCGGGCCGGAGGCCTAGGGAAATCATGAAACGGAGGTCGGAGACGTTGTTCGATTTTAGTCTCGTAAAGATGTATTATCATATTTCGCCCGAGGGGGCGGAGCATCCGATTTACGATATACCGGCAACGGGCTTTTTTGACCCGGCCACCCTGCAAGAGGCGCTTCAGCGAAGCGGGGAGACGGTACAGGCGATCTCGAATGCGCTGCCGGCGTCGTTCATCGGAACTTCCCTGTGCAAGGTGAGCATCGTACAGCTGCTGTTCGCTTCGATGTATAATCAGCTGCTCGATATGTACCCGGACAATATCAATTACCAAGTGGAGATGCATGACGATCATGCCCATCTTGGTTATAAAATAAAAGAGCTACGCTCCATTCCGGTGCCAACGGAGCCCGAGGAACGCAAAGCCTTCCTGCTTCAACACTGGGCGGAATATTTCACCAATTTCGTTACGCCTGCGATTGAGGCGATTGCCGAGGCCGGTGACTTGAAGCCGGATGCGATCTGGCAGCAGTTCGGCGGCCAGCTCAAGATGACGCAGGATTTTATCGCGGAGCACATGCAAATGCCTCAGCTCACGGAGCAATTCCTGGCGGACGGCAAGCTGCTTGCGGAATTCCTCGATCCTGCCTTGTTCAACCGCAGACGCAATCCTTATTATCTTGCGAATCCGCGTTACGTGGAGAACCCGTATAAGCCGGAGGAGAAATGGCTCATTCCCTCTTCCTGCTGCATGTACGACCGCCGCGAGAACGGAACCAAATGCTACACATGCCCGCGTATGACGAGCGAGGAGCGGGAAGCGAGAAAATGCGAAATTCTCGCGGAAGCCGCAGTGCACTAATCTCTTCTTCGGCAAAAAAGAGTATCTTCCCGGTTATCCCGGTGAAGATACTCTTTTTTCATTTATCCGTTATCCGCTCGCAGGTAGGAGTGCTCGCTATTGAGCAGCTTCTTCAGGTCCCCGAATTTGACCTTAACCAAGGAATTACTGATGGTAATGGTACCCACCAATGAAAGTAGAATGACTAAGCTTTGCGGAAGCGGGTAGCAATATCGATCAGTTAGGGTATTTCTGGTAATTAAGTAGTTGAAAAAGCTGCGCTCCGGGCGATGACGAAGGATGCAGCGATGGAATTTGCCATTCACGGCGTACGGGTCAACTCGATTCATCCGGGGTACATTAATACGGCTATGCTTGAATGGGCTCCAAGATGGTTTTCGATGGAGGCGCAATGGCTAGATAAGCAATTATTTATTCTTATATAAGAGGTGGCTTTCATGATGCGTTTCGAAAACAAAGCAGCAATCGTTACCGGCGGAGCAAGCGGCATTGGGGAAGCGACCGTCCGTGCATTTGCGGCCGAAGGAGCGAAGGTTGTCATCGCGGATTTCTCGGACCGCGGCGCAGCGGTATCCGAAGAGCTGAACGGTCAGGGCTTCGATACCCTATTCGTAAAAACAAACGTAGCCGAAGAAGCAAGCGTTAAGGCGATGGTTGCCGCAACGGTGAAAAAATACGGCAGGCTGGATATCCTGTTCGCGAATGCCGGCATTGGCGCGCAAGGCGTTACCCATGAGCTGTCCATGAAGGACTGGCAGCGCATGATCGACATCAATCTGACAGGCGTTTTCCTGTGCGATAAATACGCGATTGACCAGATGCTGAAGCAGGGCACTGGCGGCGTAGTCGTGAACTGCGGCTCGATTCATAGTCATGTAGCCCGCAACACGATTCCGGCTTATTCGGCGGCGAAAGGCGGCGTGAAGCTGCTGACGCAAAGCACGGCGATTGCTTACGCGCAGCAAAATATCCGCGTAAACGCCGTTTGCCCGGGTTATATCGATACGCCGCTTATTCAAGGCGGCAGCGAAGAGGCGCGCCAATATCTGATTAATCTGCATCCCATGGGCCGTCTCGGCAAGCCGGAGGAAATTGCGAAGTCGGTTCTTTTCCTCGCAAGCGAGGACGCGTCTTTCATTACGGGTACGACACTGACCGTAGACGGCGGTTATACGGCGCAATAACGATCAATGGCGGCGACCCCCCTATCCATTTGGTTAGGGGGCTTTCTATGCGGGTTTTTGAATCTGGCTCCCGGAATGGTACAATAGTCCAAGAATTTGAAATTCGAGGAGCTGTAATAACCATGAGCGAACTGAATGAACAAGAATTGGTGAACTATCTGGCGGAGAAGACCAAGGTATCGGCTGATACGATCAGCCTGGTGCTGAAGCACGAGCAGGCTTTTATCGATAAGGCGCAAAGCTCGGCTAAAGGTCAAGTGATCGATATCGACAGCGATGAGCTGGTCGATTATGTGTTGAAGCAGCGCGACGTGAAGCTGGACGAAGTAACCGTCGAGAAAATTCTCGATATGGAGATGGATTATCTCGTCGAGAACGGCTTTGCGGAGCATGAAGACTAATCGGTTAACCTAACGCCGTAACGAAGAAGAAGGCCATCTGCCCGTTTGGGGCAAATGGCCTTTTTATGTTCCCATGTTATTGCGATACAGCGGCTATCCTTTAATCGTTACCGAATTATCGCTTGTATTGTTCTTCAGATCGAGGTGAAGAATTTTGCTGAAGAATTCATCCGGCACATAGAGCGAGCCTTTCATTAATTTAGGCGCGGCAAACAGCTGAACCGGAGCCATTTTGTTAATGGTGTAGCTGTTTTTGCTTACGGTTACCAAAGTCCATTGCGCATCGCGGGAGATTTCCGCGCTTTGCGTTTTGTTGCTCCATTTTACCTTGTAGCCCAGCGCCTCCGCAGCTTTACGAAGCGGAATGTAATGGGCGCCGTTCGGGCCAGCCGTCAGATCCTTGGTGGACAAGGTTAAGGTTGGGCCGACCGATGTGGTGGCATCCACCGGAATGTTGATGATTCCGCCGGCATAAGGCGCAATCTCGTATTGCTGGAACACCAGATTGACGATACCTTTGCCGTCAACGAAATAAGTATGATCAGCACCGATTTTGAACGTTGTCATGGCGTCCGGGAAGAAGTTATCCGGGTTTTTGCTGATGGCGTAACGCACCGCGCTGTTGGCTGCCGCAAAGCCGCCGTCGCCAAGCGCCTGCTCAAGCGTCAGCTCGGCAGCCTGCTGGCTGTTTACGATATTGTAGCCCTCTACGGCAGTACCGCCATGGGCGCCGCCCATGTACTCGTAAGTAGACACGGTGAACGAGACGATGCCTTTCGCGGCCGTGCTTCCGTCGGCTTTCAGCTCGTAGGCTACGTTAAGCTCATAAGCACGGAACGGATAATCGTTCTCTGCGGCGGACTTTTTGTCATCGGCCGCCATAGCCTTTAGCTTGTCGATTTCTTTGGTCGCTTTTTCCTCGATGGTGGCGTTTAATTTATCTTGATAGGCGGTATCGAGCATACCGCTGATCACAGGAACGGAGATTTTTACGGTAAGCAGATCGGAGGTTTCCTCAATTACTTTCGTTGTTACTTTAACGGCTTGCGTATCGGGAAGCACTGCGCTGATTGGCACGGTTGTGATCGGTTCGTAAGTAACGGCAACAGGTGCGGCAGTAGATTCCGCTGCCAGGGCAAGCGCGGGAGTATAGGCAAGCAGGCAAGAGCCGGCGACGGCAATAGTAAGCATTTTGAAAGGTTTTTTCATGATGGATGGCCTCCTCAATATAGGTTCGGAAATTGAAATCACCAAGTAGACGGATGAGTGTATCGAAAAGTTTCATTGCTTAACTAATTTATATTCCGGCCGATCGGAGACGTCTCCTCCCAAGGTGATCGGTATCCATCGGGCGTCTTTAATGGTAAATTCGCTTTAATGCCCCGAGTAGTTAAGGCCGTTAACAATCTTGACTGTTTTAGCCAGGAACTCGTGCGAGAGCAAGAAGGGCGGAATCCGTTTAAGCAAAAGCATCAAATAGATCTCTTCGTAGGCAAACCCGAGATTGGGGTAGAACGATGAGGCCTCTTGTATATCTTTAACCAGCAAAACGATGGATGAACCCGTAAAAACCTATTTAAATCCAATCTAGCCTTGTCAGATTAAACGGTTGAAGAGCGGCAGGGCCGGAGCGTAGCGAAAGACATGCTCGCTGAGAATCGCAGCGCTCGCCTTTTTATCCGGATTTCTACCGCACAGCGGTATATTCAAGGAAATCAGGGTACAACAGCGATCGAAGGAGCATGTCTTTTGCGCAGCGACAATGCCCGCCAATCACTACGCTATTCAAGCAAATAGCCGATTGACGTAACCAACACCGGGGCTGCCGCAGGCGAAGAGGTTGTCCAGCTGTACGTACGCGATGTTGTCGGCGAGGTTGTCCGCCCGCTGAAGGAGCTGAAGGGCTTCCGGAAGCTGGCTATCCAGCAAGGCTAGACGCAGACGGTAACGTTTGAGCTTACCGAGGAGCAGCTTCGTTATTACCATGCGGATTTGCAGCTGAAGAGAGATGCGGGCGAGTTCCATGTCTTTGTGGGCCCTAACAGCCGCGATGCGGAAGCCAAATCGTTCCGTCTTACGAAATAAAAGCAAAAAAAGCGCGGGCCAGCCACAGGCAGGTTTGCGCTTTTTTTGCTTACAGCGACTTTAATAGAGCATGCCTATCAGATAATAGCCAATCTCCACTGACATATCAGGGATTATCTGCCGATTGCAAGGTAAAAGAAAGCATGGCGGTTTATTTCGGACATTCCGAGAGCGAACTAAATATGTATCCGCATTCATGAGCGGAAAACAGACTAATCTGCCCTTTTTCGCTTGTATATCATGGTTTACAGGAAAGGGGAAACGGGTCTATGATCAAATCTGCAAAACTTCATATGTTCGTATTCGCTGAGTTTCCGTTAGAAACGGAAAGCAGGGGAACCAAATGCGATAGGCAGGAACGTTTATGCTTGTCGCCGGGGTGAATCGGCATGCCGGCCGCAATGTTGCGGCAGCAGGCCGTAGGGCGACTCTAGACGCCCGAATCCGTCAGCTAACCTTGTAAGCGTTGATAGAGAGGGTGAACTTCGGTTATTTACGGGCCGCGGGAGGATACTCTGCGGTCTTTTTTCTATGCGTAGAAAAATGAAAAGGTGGTTACATTAGCACTGATAAGTGTTTGAGTAGCCAAGTATCCAGGTATTAGATGTTTAACTTCAACTTTGGCGGTGACCTGTGTGTTTACTCTTATCAAAAGATTACTGATCGGGCGTCCCCTCAAGTCCACGGAATTAGGGGAACAGAAGCTCATTAAGACGAAGGCGCTTGCGATCCTGTCCTCGGATGCCTTATCATCCGTTGCTTACGGGCCAGAGCAGATTTTGCTCGTCTTGATGACCGTTAGCGCAGCGGCGTTTTGGTATTCGATTCCGATTGGTGTCGGGGTGCTGGTCTTATTAACGGCACTTATCCTGTCTTACCGGCAAATCATATTTGCCTACCCGCATGGCGGAGGAGCGTATGTCGTATCGAAGGAAAACCTCGGGGTATTCCCGGGCCTCATATCCGGCGGCGCTTTGCTGGTCGATTATATTTTGACCGTAGCGGTAAGCGTCTCGGCGGGCACGGACGCGATTACGTCGGCTTTTCCAAGCCTGCATGAGCATTCGGTACTGATCTCTATCCTGTTTGTCCTTTTTATTACGATATTAAACCTGCGGGGCGTGACGGAATCCGCGTCTATCCTTGCTTATCCCGTTTACTTGTTTGTGCTGGCGATTGTTGTCATGGTCATTGTCGGCTTGTACAAAATCGCCGCCGGCGACGTATCGCCTGCGCTTCACACCTCGTTAGGCACGCCGGTTGCGGGCATCAGCCTGTTCCTGCTGCTCCGTGCGTTTGCATCCGGCAGCTCGGCCCTGACCGGGGTTGAGGCTATCTCGAACGCCATTCCGAACTTCAAGGATCCGGCGCCGAATAATGCGGCCAAGACGTTGCTGGCGATGGGCGGCCTGCTCTCGATCCTGTTCTCGGGCATCGTGTTCCTCGCTTACTACTACGGCGTCTCCCCGAAGGAAGACGTGACGGTTGTATCGCAGATTGCCGAAGGGATATTCGGGCGCCATACGATGTATTATTTTATCCAGGGTACAACGGCGCTTATCTTGATCCTGGCGGCGAACACCGGTTATTCCGCCTTCCCGCTGCTTGCGGTTAACCTGGCGAAGGATAAATTCATCCCGAGAATGTTCACGGCACGCGGTGACCGTCTCGGTTACTCGAACGGCATTATCAGCTTGGGGATTCTGTCCATCATCCTGATCGTTGCGTTCCAGGGCAAGACCGAGCACCTCATCCCGCTGTATGCGGTTGGCGTATTCATCCCGTTTACGCTGTCGCAGACGGGGATGCTGGTCAAATGGTTCCGCCAACGGCCGAAGGGCTGGGTCGGCAAGTTCACAATCAACTCGATCGGCGCCTTGATCAGCTTTATCGTAACGATCATGTTCTTCCTGACGAAGTTCGAACAGGTATGGTCGATTCTGATCTTCCTGCCGCTTATTATTTTCGTCTTCCACCGGATCAAGAAGCATTACGAAGCCGTGGGCGAGCAGCTTCGCCTCGCAACCTGCGAGCCTGTGATGCCGATAGAAGGCAACGTGATGATTTTGCCGGTTTCGGGGATTACGCATGTGGTGGAGCATTCCATTCTGTATGCCAAGTCGCTGAAGGCGGAACAGATCATTGCCGTGTACGTTCCTTTTGAGAAAGAGGATGAAGCCATCTTCGAAGAAAAGTGGGAGAAGTTCCAGCCGGATGTCCGGCTTGTAACCCTGCATTCGCCTTACCGCTCGATCTCGAATCCGCTCTTCAAGTTTATCGATACCGTGCAGCGCAAGGCGAGCGAGAACAATTACCAGGTAACCGTCATTATTCCGCAGTTTATTCCGAAGAAGGGCTGGCACAACATTTTGCATAACCAAACGAGCTTGATGCTCCGTGCCCAGCTGCTGTACCGCAAGGATGTCATCATCACTACCGTGCCTTACCATTTGAAAAAATAGCGAAAAGCCTCGGTCCCGTCGGGACCGAGGCTTTTTTAATGGTGCAGATTGGGTTAGCTTAACGATGCCGCGCATCGTTAAGGCGTTGAAAAACAGCCGAAATTGCGCGCAAAGCGCAGATTTGGGCCAGCTTAACGATACCGCGCATCGTTAAGCAGACGGCACCCGCCCGGGCGGGTTACAACTCCGCTTCCTTAACGGAAGCGGCTCTTTGTTTCGACGGCCAGAATACCCCTTTGCCGATCCATACCGTCAGCGCCGGTACGAGGAAGGAGCGGACGATAAACGTATCGAGCAGAACGCCGATGGCGGTCACCGTGCCGAACTGCACCAGTACCTGAATCGGCAGCGTCGCGAGGACGGCGAAGGTACCTGCAAGAATGATACCCGCGGAAGTAATGACCCCGCCGGTCTGTGCAACGCCCTCTACGATCGCGCGGTTAAGCGGCATCGTTTTGCTCTTTTTCCAGATGCTCGACACCATAAAGATGTTGTAGTCCTCGCCCAGCGCGACCAGGAAGACGAAGGCGTAAAGCGGAATCAGACCTTGAATCGCTTCGGCGCCAAACAGGTAATGGACGACAAGCCAGCCTATGCCTAAAGCGCTGAAGTAGGAGAGAAGCACGGTGCCCATCAAGTAAAGCATCGCCACAAACGAACGCAGGTAGAGCAGCAGGAGCAAGGCGATCATCCCGATAATAACGGGAATAATTCGATAGGCATCGCCCGTTGTCTCGTGCCGGGTATCGTATTGCTCGGCGGTCGCGCCAGCAATCCATACTTTGTCTGCTGCATCCGTAATGCCGGCATCCGATAGCGATTGTTCCGCGGCAGAGCGGATCACCGGTATCATATCGAGCGCTTCAATCGAATACGGGTTCATCGCAAGCTCAACATTGTAGGATACGATGCTTGCATCCTTCGTGTTCGCTGCAGGCTCGGAAACGCTGCTGATATTCGCCAGCTCTCCTAGCTTCCGATCAAGCGGCAAGGCTTTGCCGTCGGTCTTCACGAGCACCTGTACCTTGGCCAGACTTCCTTTGGAGAAGTGGTCGCCGATTAAGTCGAAGCCTTCGCGGGAAGGCATATCCTTCGGGAAAGAAGACAGCGTGTCGTACGTAAATTTGATTTGAGTCGAAAAAGCCGCCGTTATGCCAAGCACGATTAACGTCGAGATAGCAATTGTTTTCGGACGTTTCACGATGGCTTCGCCTAGCCGGATGCCAAAGCTTGTTTTGGTCTTTGGCGCAGGCAGCGGCTTGTTCTTGCGCGCGGCGCGGGCAGCCGTCATCTCCGGCGTACGCGGTACGAACGGATAGAAGGAAGCGCGGCCGAGAATGGCAAGCATTGCCGGTACAAGCGTCAGGCTTGCAATCATCATAATGAGGATCGACAAGCTGAACGGCACCGCGAAGCGGTGAATCGCGCCGTATTCGGCCAGCAGCAGCGCGAGCAAAGACATCACTACGGTCAAGCCGCTCATCGTAATGGCGCCGCCGGAGTCGCCCAGCGATTTGAGCAAGGCTTGCTTTTTATCCGGTTCGGTAGTCAGTACGCTGCGGAAGCGGGCAATCAGGAATAGACAATAATCGGTTCCTGCGCCAAAGAGCAGCACGGTCATGATCGATAAACCCTGCGAATCATACGTAATCCAGCCTTCGTCCGCCATCCAGCCTAGAATCGGGCCGGTCAAGCCGTAAGCGAAGCCAACCGCAACCAGCGGGATGAGTGCAAGAATAGGCGAGCGGTAAATGAATAAAAGAATAACGAGCACAAGCAGCGTTGTTGCGATCAACAGGGACACGTCCGCGTCCTTGAACAGGGAGGTGGCATCCACGCCGATACCGGCAGGACCGGTAATCCGGCCGACAAGGCCTTCCCCGCTTAGGGCGGCGTCAAACGGCTTGGATGGAAAAAGGCCATTCGCATCCGCCTGCAGCTGCTCCAGACTGATCTTCAGATCGTCGGAAGAAGCGTTCTTGTCAAATACAACGGTCTGCAGGAAGGTCGTACCGTCCTCGGATACCATCGCTTTTAATGCCGGAAGCGGCATCTCGTGAAGCGGCGGCAGCTCCGTCTGCCGCGGCAGCGGTTCATCCGCCAGCTTCTTGGATAAAGATTGGATCCGGCTAAGGTCCTCATCGGTGAGACCCGCGATTCTATGCCAAGCGATAATAGCCGGAATGCCGTTATGTTCGTTTAAGGCATCGGCCTGCACGGACGGGGCGCTGCTCACAAGATTGGCTGCGGCATCGTCCTTATGATCGCTGGAGGAGGGCAGGAGGGCGTTGGCAAGACCTACAACAACAATCCACAGCACCAGAGTGATCCATCGTCCCCGTTTGCCGCTGACGGCATCCGCTATGCGTTTCAATCCGTTCATCTTTTCTCATCTCCCTATCGATAACCTAAATCCTATATCTTTTCTTCTCTTCCTTGATCTGAGGCAAGCCCGTACAGCAGAATATCGACGGTTCGCGTTGCCCGAGCTTCCGCCGGTATGGGGGTGCTTGCGCCTCCGCGCGGCTTGCGTTGAACCATGCTTAGCAGCGTAAAAGCGGAAGGGATCGGGTCAAGTCCGAACTGCTCCGCTCCTTTCAAATGGCCGTTACGCTGTCCTTCCTCGAACAATTCGGCAATGGGTATCAAATAGCATTCCTGCCACCATTGATTGATCAGCTGCCGATTTTCCGGGCGGAGCTCCTGGCGGATGTCCCGTTCCATTTGGCTGAGATCATCGGGCATGTTGTTCAAAATGTATACGACGAGCTTGATGAGTCGTTCTCTTACCGAGCCTTCGCTTGCGACAAGATCGTTCATGGCGATTTTCGTCTCTTCCGTAACGGCTCGCAGCACCTCGGTATAGAGAGCTTCTTTATCCGCGAAATAATGGTACATGGCAGGCTGTGTCAGGCCGCAGGCTTCCGCGATCTGGCGGGTCGTAACCGACCGGTAGCCATGCTCCATGAACAGGTCATGCGCGGTATGGATAATCATCGAGCGGGTTGCTTCGTCAAGGGGTTGTTTTTTTCGGCGTGCCATCGTTAAATACTCCTTTTGTCTGAGATACGGTTCCCTCCTTTTATTTTATCACATGATAAATAAACTGATTCGAAAATTATTTTATCGCTTGATAAATTAATTGGCAAGATAAAAAAAGCCGGATGAACCTAAAAAGGCTCATCTGGCTTGTCTTGTTCAAAACCCGTTCACAATTGATTAGAAGTCGAAGTTGTCCGGATCCGGACCAACCCGCCGGTCTTCGTTCAAAGCGTCGATTGCGTCCATATCCTCGGAGGACAGCTCGAAATCGAACACGTGGGCGTTCTCGATCATGCGGGATTCCTTGATGGACTTCGGAATCGTTACGACGCCGTTCTGCAGATCCCAGCGCAGGATGACTTGGGCTACGGACTTGCCGTGCTTGGCTGCGATTGCGCCCAGTACCGGATGGTCAAGCAGCTGGCCTTGCATAAGCGGGGACCATGCTTCGAGCTGAATGTTGTGCTCGCGAGTGAAGGCGCGGAGCTCCTGCTGGGCAAGCATCGGATGGTATTCCACTTGATCGACCATCGGTACAACCTCGGCATCCTTCATTAAATCCTGCAGATGATGCACGTGGAAGTTGCTCACGCCAATCGCCTTCACGCGGCCTTGCTTGTAGAGCGTTTCGAGGGCGCGCCATGCGTCTTTGTACTTGCCTTCAACCGGCCAATGGATCAGGTACAGATCCAGGTAGTCCAGGCCAAGCTTGTTCAGGCTTGTCTCGAAAGCCGCTAGCGTCGACTCGTATCCGAGATCGGCGTTCCATACCTTCGAGGTAATAAACAAATCTTCTCTTTCAATGCCGTGCTCAGCCATCGACTCGCGGACAGCTTGGCCAACGCCGGTTTCATTATCGTAGATGGCTGCCGTATCGATGCTGCGGTAGCCGTTCTTGATCGCGTCTTTCACGGATTGAACAACGACGCTGCCGTCCTCCACTTTGAATACGCCAAGGCCAAGCCAAGGCATGGCTAAGCCGTTATGCAGAATCACTTTATCGTTTAAATGTTTTGCCGTTCTCATGGGGAAATTCCTCCTAAAATAAATGGTAATGAATGGTCACCCTAGCGGTCCCCTATAGACAGCTAGGGATGATGCCTGCTTCGTAATCATGGACTTCATTTAAGCCGAAGCTTTCAGTTCTTCGCCTTTTGCATCTTTGTTTTCCATCGAGCGGCTCCATGCGGTCAGAGCAACGGCGCCAAGCACCATAATGGCCCCAATCCAAGGGGTATGAACCAAGCCAAGCTTATCGGTAATAATACCGCCGACGTAAGCGCCAATGGCGATACCGGCGTTAAAGGCCGAGATGTTCAAAGCGGATACGACGTCAATGGATTTGGGCATATACCGTTCCGCAAGCAGAACGACGTACATTTGAAGACCCGGGACGTTCATGAAGGCCAGCAGGCCCATCAGGGTAATCGTCACTAAGGCGGCAGCCGCGTAAGGCGCCGTGAACGTCAGTACCAGCAGGATAACCGCCTGCAGGATAAACATCACAAGCAGGGCCGACAGCGGCTTTTTATTAGCCGCTTTACCGCCGATGATATTGCCTACCGCAATCGCGACGCCGTACAGAACCAGAATGCCCGCAATCGTACTCTCTTTAAACCCGGTGATATCATGAAGCAGCGGCGACAGATAGGTGAAGACGACAAAAGTACCGCCATATCCAAGCATGGTGATGGCAAAAGCGAGCAGCAGCCGTCCGTTCTTCAGTACTTTGAAAGGCTCGCTCAGCTTCGTCCGGTTCCCCTTGCGCAGCGTGTTCGGAATAAGCAGCAGATTGGCTATAAGCGCAATGACGCCAATCACGGCAATGGCGATGAACGCCGTGCGCCATCCCATATGCTGTCCAAGCAACGTGCCAAGCGGCACCCCGGTAACGGTGGCGACCGTAAGGCCCGAGAACATCATCGCAATCGCGCTGGCCCGGCGGTCTTCGGGGACAAGATCGGCGGCAATCGTAGAGCCGATCGACATAAACACGCCATGCGAGAAGGAGGAGATTACGCGGGCGATGAGCAGTACCGCGATACTTCCCGCGCTTGCCGCGAGGCTGTTGCCGAGAATAAAAATGATCATAATCGCGATCAGCAGGGTTTTGCGCGGTACCCTGGAGGTCAGGGCGGTAAGCAGCGGAGCCCCTACGGTGACGCCTACCGCATATAAAGTAACGGATAAACCCGCTGTCGTAACGGATATGTTCAGGTCTTCCGAGATTAAAGGCAGAAGTCCAACACTGATGAACTCCGTCGTTCCGATAGCAAAAGAGCTGATGGCAAGCGCGAGCAGCGCCAGCGCCGAGCGGCTCTGTTTGGTAACCATTTCGTTGCACTCTCCGTTTCGTAATGTTGTATTGTTCGGCCGGTAAGTGCTATTATGGAGGCAATCGGTCAATGTGACTAGTACGCACTATTTTGTAATATAGATACCAAAAGGTAATATAGGCACTAAAAAGTACCTATGAACAGGAGGAGCAGCAATGGATACAACAATCGCACCGCCGAAGAAATACAACATCTCCGTGGAGGCAACGCTTGAAGTGATCGGGGGCAAGTGGAAATGCGTGATTTTGTGCCATCTGACGCATGGCAAGAAAAGAACAAGCGACTTCAAGCGGCTTATGCCCTCTATCACGCAAAAGATGCTGACCCAGCAATTAAGGGAGCTGGAGGAAGACGGAATCGTGAACCGGATTGTCTACAACCAGGTGCCTCCAAAGGTGGAATACGAGCTTACGCCATACGGAGATAGTCTGCGCCCGATCCTGGATTCCTTATGCAATTGGGGAGAGCAGCACATTATCAAGGAGTACGGCAGCAAAGCAGCGGTTCTGGAGGATAACATCCTTAATAATTTACATGACTAAAAATAAGCCCGTCCGGCCAAATCTGGCCCGATGGGCTTATTGCTGTTCCTCGTGATCGAAGATGAGCATGGTAACCGGATTGGATGAAGCGGTGCCCGGAATGCGTTCGCCTCCAGAGGGTCAACGGTTTGACGCTGGCAAGACGAGTGCAGTATAATCGAATCACTAATTTAGTAATTTAGTAGTTATTAATTCTATGCATTTCTTTGACCAAACGGAGGTACCTGTTAATGAAAATCCCTACAACTTTAAAGCATAAACCGGTGATCGTCTCTGAAAATTACGAGCAGGTAGACGGGCGCTACGCAGAGCACACGGACGCGAAAGGACTGTCGCTTGGGCTTGCCCAATGGAACGACAGAGGCAAGGTTGAAATATCGGCGAAGGTATGGCGTTACACCGGCGAGAAATGGTCGCGCCAATCCGAAGAGCTGCCGCTTCACCGCGTGCTGGATCTGGCGATTCTGATCACCCGGTCGATGCAGCATTTCCGCGAGGAGTCCTACCGGTACGATAATCTTTACGACCCGGAGAAGCCGGTCATTGACCGCATTGGCCTGCAGGGGGATGCCATGACAGTCGAGGTGTGCACGGATAACGAGAAGATCAATCAGGACATCAAGCTGTTCAGCCAAGCGCTGAGCGACGACGATGAGCTCAACGGGGAACGTCTGCGCACGTTGTCCCGCATTTTGAAGGAGCTGGGCTATTAAGGTTCGTGTTCGTCCTTCTGACAGCCGGCGTTATGCTTCTTCCCAGCGATGATAGTCATGGGGCGGTATGCCATTTCATAGAATAAGGCATACCTTAAAAGGAAGTGAAGCCATGAGGAGTTATCAGTGGATCAAGTGGCGTAGATTCCTCCTCAGGCTAGTTGTCCTCGTCATCATCGTTTCGCTTATCTGGTCAGGAGGACCAACGGCTTGGAATGCTGCGCTTGTTGTTTCCAGCTATTTGTTTCAGCTGCTGTTCGCCGTCTTATTCATGATTATTCAGTTTGCCGCCTTGTTCTGGTTCCTCTCCAGGGGGCGGACGTACTGGGTATTGCCGGGAGAGACGGGCGCCACTTGGGATGATTACCGGGGCAACCCGGAGATCGTGGAGAACGCCAAGCGAATCGTCAGCCTGCTGAAGGGCGTGAAGGATTTCAAGAAGATGGGCGGCGAGGCTATACGGGGTCTGCTGCTATGCGGACCGCCGGGTACGGGCAAGTCCTATCTGGCCCAAGTCATTGCCAACGAAGCGCAGGTGCCGTTTGCGTATGCCTCGGCGCCAAGCTTCCAGAACATGTTTTTTGGCGTCGGCAATCTGAGGGTGATGCGGATCTACAAAAAAGCCCGCAAGCTGGCGCGCATGTACGGAGCCTGCATTATTTTCATCGACGAGGTGGATGCCATTGGCATGTCCAGACAGAGCGGAGGCGGCGGAGGCGGCCTGTTCGGCATGGGCGGCGGCACCGGGCTTCTGAACGAGCTGCTCCTGCAGATGGATCCTCCGAACCTCGACAGCTCGAGGTTTAAGAAATTCCTTCGTCAGCTGGGACTGCTTCGGAAGAAAGCGGAACGCCCGCCCGTGCTGACCATCGCCGCAACCAACCTGCCGGATGTGCTGGACCAGGCTTTGCTTCGCCCGGGCCGTTTCGACCGCCAGCTATGGGTGGACTCGCCGGATTATGACGGACGCGTTGACGTGTTCGGGTATTACCTGCGCAAGATAAAAACCGACTCGACGCTTACGCCGGAGAAGGCCGCGATGGATACGATCGGTTACAGCCCGGCTCAAATCAAGCATATCGTCAACGAAGCCGTCGTTATCGCGCATCAGCGGGGTGCGCAGGAAGCGGGTTACGAGGACTTCCGCGCCGCGATGGAGACGTATGAGTGGGGCCTCAAGCAGCCGCTTCGTTCCATGAAGGATGACGAGAAGCGCAACGTGGCGTATCACGAAGCGGGACACGCGGTTGCGCAATTCCTGCTCAAGCCGCATGAACGGGTATGGAAGGTGACGATTATCCGGCGGGGCGGCTCGCTGGGGCTTGCGGCTACGAAGCCGACGCATGAGCGGTATAACCGGAGCGACAGCGAGATACTGGCTCATATCCAGGTCTGCCTGGCTGCCCGCGCGGTCGAGGAAGAGTTCCTCGGCAAGAAGCTGAACGGCGTAACCTCCGACCTGCGCCAGGCCACGGAGAGCGCGGGCGCTTATCTGGGCATGGTCGGGATGGGCGACGAGCTGTACAGCTTCCTGGCGGCCGGCTCCAGGATGGATGCCCTGAAGTCTCTGCGTCCGCAGATTAACGAGCTTCTGAAGGACCAGATGCAGCAGGTCAAAAAGCTTGTCCGCGATCATGCCGACTTCGTGCATAGGATTGCGGAGGAGCTGCTCCTGCACGGAGATCTGACCGGCGAGGAAATCGAGCGGATCTATTGGGACTTGTACGGCAGGCCGCGCCCGGAGCCGTCCGAGGTTAGACTGACCGTTACGCCGGCTGCTCCGGCCAAGGCGCCGGCTCCTCCTGCGGCGGAACCAATCGAGGAAGCGGCGGGGCAAGGCGAGCAAGCAGAGAAGGAACCCGATCCCGATCGCCGGGGGCCGGAATCCTAAAAGAGAGAAGGCCCGGCCGTTATGGCTGGGTCTTTTGCCGTTCCGGTGGTACAATAATAACCAAGGCAAGAGAGGAGCGGTATTCTTTAGCATGGGACAACAGATAAGCGTGGAGAAAAAAGGCGTCTTTTTTGATGTGGACGATACCCTGTACGATCATTTATCCCCTTTCCGCCAGGCGGTGATTGCCGTTGTTGGCGACCGGGAAGGCTTTCCGTATGAAGAGGCCTATCACCGGATGCGTTACCATAGCGACATGCTGTCGCTGGAAATGGGCGGGGCAGGCGCGATGGAGAGCGGCTCAAGCACGGAGCTGATGCGCCGGCGGCGGTTCGAGCTGGCCCTTGCGGAGTTTGGAATCGCGCTCAGCGAGGAGCAGGCCTCGGCTATGCAGGCTGCTTATATTGGCTGCCAATTCAACATTGCGATGTTCGAAGGAGCCAGGGAGCTGATAGAACAGCTGGTTAAGGCCGGTTATGTCGTTGGTCTCCTGACGAATGGCGCCGAGAATCATCAGCTTAAGAAAATCCGGGCGATGGAGCTTGACCATCTCATTCCGCCGGAGAGGCAGTTCGTCTCCGGCAAGATTGGCTGGGACAAGCCGGATATACGGGTATTTCAGCATGTGAACGAAGCAACCGGGACAAGGCCGGAGAAGAGCGTTTATATCGGCGACTCCTGGCGTAACGACGTCATAGGCGCTTTGGAGGCGGGCTGGTCCGTCATCTGGTTCAACCACCGGGGGGCAAGCCCGGAATCCGGCGAGCATACGCCGAATCATACGGCAGCCAGCTACGAGGAACTAGCGCGCCTGCTGTTATAGAAAACGGATGAAGGAAGGGATCAATCAATGACGATTAAACACCGGCCTAAGCTTGTCGTGATCGGCAGCTTGAACATGGATATCGTGGTGGAGACGAATGCGTACCCGCAGGTAGGAGAGACGATAACCGGCCAGCGCGTCCGCTTTATTCCGGGCGGCAAAGGAGCCAATCAAGCGGTAGCCGGAGCGCGTCTTGGCGCGGATACGGTGATGATCGGCGCGGTAGGCGACGATGCATTTGGCGAAGAGCTGTTGGAGAGTCTTCGGAAGGACGGCGTCGATATTGCAGGCGTGAAGCGTGTAAAGGGAACGGCTTCGGGAATCGCATCCATCTATGTTGCGGAAGGCGACAACAGTATCGTTGTAGTCCCGGGGGCTAACGGTCTCGTTGAACCTGCGGATATCGACCGCAACGAGGACAAGCTGAAGGAAGCGGATCTCGTGCTGCTGCAGCTTGAGATTCCGGTTCAGACCGTGCTGTATGCCGCCCGCAAAGCAAAGGCGCTGGGCAAGCTGGTTGTGCTGAACCCTGCGCCTGCGCAGCAGCTACCTGAGGAGCTGTTCGGGCTTGTGGATTATTTTACGCCGAATCGGACGGAGCTCAGCGGTTATGCGAATAGGAGCGCGGACGGCGAATCGCTGGAACCGGCCATACGCAGGATGATGGAGCTTGGAGCCGCTCATGTGGTGACGACGCTGGGTGCGAGCGGCTCGGCTTATTTGAATGGAGAGGGCAAGCTTGTTCGGATCAACGGTTATAAAATGCCGGTAGTCGATACGACCGGAGCGGGAGATTGCTACAATGCCGCATTGGCCGTGGCGCTTGCATCCGGACGGGACCTTCGCGACGCGGTGGATTATGCCTCGATGGCCTCCGCGCTGGCGGTTACCAAGTTCGGAGCGCAGACCGGCATGCCTACGGAAGAGGAAGTCGCAAGGTTTGCGAAGGAGCAAGGGAAGGAATTCGCCGGTTAGGGATATGGCGGGTCAATTGCGGAATAATACCTATGATGCCATCCAGGGAGGAGCAACTTCATAGGTATGAAACGATTCGTATTTGGCGTAACGGTCACAGCGCTTTTATGCGGTTTTTCGGCGCCGGTGGCAACCAAGGACAGAGCCTACTATGAAAAGCGCGGCGAGATCATCTGGGAAGTGCCGGGCGAGAACAAGAGAATCGCGTTAACGTTTGATGACGGGCCTTATCCGGACACAACGGAACCGATCCTGGACCTGTTGAAGGAATATCATGCGAAGGCGACTTTTTTCGTTGTGGGCAACCGCGTAGAGAGCTTCCCGGAAACGATCAAACGGGAAATTGCGGAAGGCCACGAGGTAGCGAACCATACGTTTAACCACTATTTCCTGCAGAAAAAGACCTACCAAACGGTGCAGAACGAAATCATGAAGACAGAGCAGGCTTTAGAGAAGGTGACCGGCAAAAAGCCCTCATTGTTCCGCCCGCCGGGCGGCTTTTATAACGATCAGATGCTTGCAATCGCCAAGAAAAACGGCTACACCACCGTCTTATGGTCCTGGCATCAGGATACGAACGACTGGCGCAGCCCGGGCGTACAAAGGATTGTGAACAAGGTGCTGAACAATGCGCGTAACGGGGACATTATTCTGCTTCACGATTATGTGCCGCGTTCGGTGCAGACGGTAGAAGCGCTAAAGATCATCCTGCCGGAGCTCCAACGGAGAGGCTACGAGATGGTAACGGTCTCCGATCTGATCAACAACCGCGACAGCGTATTAAATCCATATTGAGGAAGCGTCAGGCAGAAGGGAAAGGGGAGGCGGATGTCGAACCTTTCCCTTTACCTATAGATGCGGACGATCAGCTTTGTGAGGCCGCGGATAGAGGCGGGTTTTTTCATTCTGTTCTGCTTGAACCATTCCGCATGCGGTGGAATAGTTTGAACGGGGAGCCATACAATATTGTAAGCGCTATCAGACGTGTTGGGAGGCCAATTTACACGAAAAGGTGGTATTGCGATGGGAACTCGTCTTTGGTGGGAGCAGGCAGTCAGACAACGTTTTCCGAATATTCGATATGTCACCATTCGCAGCTGTGGACATCACAAGGCGACGATCTACGCATGGGACGACCAGCTTGAGTTGTCCGAAGCGGATGCGGCAAAGCTGCACCGTTATGCGATGGAATGGATGTCACCGGATATTTGCGTATCGGTGAAGCCGTACAATGAAGCGGCTGCGGATCAGGTATCATGCGTGACGCCTGACGAAGAACTTGCAAAGACGGCGCTGCGGGGCAGATTGGACCAGTCGGCCGTGTTTGCGGTGCTGAACAATTTATTTGCCGGCGTTGTTGTCTCCTTCAACCGGTATGATGTCCGTACCGGAACGGTCCATTTGGCCGCGTACAGCCATTCCCCCTTCACAGAGACGGCTAAAAGCAAAATTCGCTACTACGCCGAGGAATTGATGCCGATTGGTTCAACCGTGAACGTTACTTATTACGGCTAATGCATGGCAAGGTCAGAGGGTCAGAGGAACTTCGGCGACGACGGAAGGAGCGGCCTGCCTAGAGATCCTAAGCCGAGGGTTTGCGGCGGCAGGCACTCCTTATAAATGTCTCGAGTCGGGCCAGCAGCTGGCCCTTTTTTTGTCGCCGAACCCTTCCATATCCTGTATAATCGTTAGTACAAGCTGGCGATGGAATTCGGACGAAAAGGAGTGCGGGATGAGACTGAAACGATGGCGAAGCATGAAATACGCGGCCACTGTGGCCTATCTGGTACTAATTGTTCTAGGCGTGACGGGAATGATCCCAAGCCGATTATCGACGAGCCTGGTGGTTGTTTTGCTGGGGGTTGTCCTGTTTATTCAAAGCTTCGAAGACGCGAAGCGGGGAAGGACGGCCAGCATGCTGTTCTCGGCTATCGGCGGCATTATTTGCATTTCGGCGCTGACGCTGATCCTGATTTTGACGGAGTTCAGCTAGATAAAGTGGACAAGCCTTAACGGTGCTCTGCAATTGTCGTCGTTAAGGCTTTTTTAAATACGCGGGAAGCGGATGCGCTACGATTAGAGCGAGCGTCAGGGTGAGCGCACGGGGCCGTATCAACCTGCCACTTTGATACGTTAAGGCCCCTAGGGGCCCTTAACCGCCTAACTAATTGCTACTTTCACTGGCTTAGGGTCCCTAAGGGACCTTAACCGCCTAACTACTTGCTACTTTCACCAGCTTAAGGTCCCTAAGGGACCTTAAGCTCTGCGCTGTTAGAGCTGGCGGAAAAAAAGGGATCAAATGCCCCGTTAACGCCATCCATCCCCTTTAATAGCGAAATAAAAAATAGGACTTTACTTGTATACAAGAATACAAGTAAAGTAAGGATAAGAGACAAACGTGGAAGGAGGCATGCAGATGACCATCATTTCTTCGCTGCAGCCGCAGCAGCGCAAGACGTTAGGCGATCAGATCTACGAGTCGATCCGCGAGAGCATCGTTTCGTTCAAGCTGCCGCCGGGTACGATGATTTACGAGAATGAGCTGGCCGAGACGATGAAAGTAAGCCGTACGCCGGTGAGGGAAGCCATCCGGCTGCTTGTCAGCGAGCAGCTGCTGGAGGTGCTTCCGCAGCGGGGTACGCGAATCGCGCTTATCTCGGCGCGCAAGGTGAGCGAGGCCCGCTTTATCCGTGAGCAGCTTGAGCTTGGCGCGTTCCGTCTGGCCGCTGCCAAGTGGAGCGGGCATGACCGCTCCGCTGAAACCGCAGCATTCGAAGCGCTTCTGAGGCAGCAGCGCGAAGCAGCCGAAGCGAAAGACATCGCGCTGTTCCTACAGCTCGACGAGGCTTTTCACCGCGCGGTCCTGGAGATTGCCGGCAACGAAACGCTGATGCAGATGATCTATTACATGCGAGCGCATCTTAACCGCGCCCGTTACCTCGCCATTGACCAGTTCGGCCATATGGATCGTGTCATCGAGGAACATCGTCAACTATTCGAGGCGGTTCAAGACGGTAACGAGGAGCTCGTCGCGGAGCGGCTGGAGCAGCATATCCGCAAGCTGGATCAGGAGCTTCCGCAGCTGAGGGAAGCGCATCCGGATTATTTCATAGATTGAATTCAAATTTCCTTGGGAGAGGACAACTATCATGAGAATGACTTTTCGTTGGTACGGGGAAGGCAATGATTCGGTAAGTCTGAAGCAGATCAAGCAAATTCCGGGAGTTGAAGGACTCGTATGGGCACTGCATGACGTTCCGGCAGGCGAAGAATGGCCGATGGACAAGATCATGGATTACAAGCGTCTGGCCGACGAGCACGGCTTCCATCTGGAAGTGGTCGAGAGCGTAAACGTGCACGATGACATCAAGCTGGGCCTGCCCTCGCGCGACCGATACATCGAGAACTACAAGCGGACGATCGAGAAGCTGGCGACGGTAGGCGTAAAAGTCATCTGCTACAACTTCATGCCGATCTTCGACTGGATGAGGACGGATCTGTTCAAAGAGATGGAGGACGGTTCAACCGCGCTGTTCTTCGACAAAGCCAAAATCCAAAGCATGAGCGCGGAAGAGCTGGTCGCCAACATCGCGGGCAACTCCTCCTATTCGATGCCGGGCTGGGAGCCGGAGCGTCTGAAGCGTCTTGCTCCGCTGTTCGAAGCGTACAAAGACGTGACGGAAGAGGATTTGTTCAATAATCTGCAGTATTTCCTTGAGCAGATTATCCCGGTCTGCGAGAAGCATGACATCAAAATGGCGATCCACCCGGACGACCCTCCTTACTCGGTATTTGGTCTGCCGCGGATCGTGACGAGCCGCGATAACCTGGCAAGACTGCTGAAGCTGGTAGACAGCCCGTACAATGGACTGACGCTGTGCAGCGGCTCGCTTGGCGCGAACCCGGACAACGATATTCCGGCGATGGTGCGGGAGTTTGCGGACCGGATTCCTTTTGCCCATATCCGCAACGTACGCGTGTACGAGAATGGCGATTTCATCGAGACGTCCCATAAATCGAGCGACGGCACGGTAGATATTGCGGAGGTTGTCCGCGCGTACCACGAGAGCGGGTTCACGGGATATGCGCGTCCTGACCACGGCCGCCATATTTGGGATGAGCAATGCCGTCCGGGCTACGGTCTGTATGACCGCGCGCTTGGCATCATGTATCTGTGGGGCGTTTGGGACGGACTTGAGCGAATTCGAAAGGGGAAGGTTTAAAGATGGTACCGAATCACGAGAATTTAGCAGGCAAAGTAGCCGTTATTACGGGGGGAAGCGGCGTATTATGCGCCGAGATGGCAAGAGAGCTGGGCCGTCAAGGCGTAAAGGTAGCGATTCTGAACCGCACGGCGGAAAAAGGCGAGGCCGTAGCGCGCGAAATCCGCGAAGCGGGCGGCGTGGCGATCGCTGTCGCGTGCAATGTGGTGGACGCGGAGAGCGTGAAGGAAGCTGGCGCGGCTGTGCTGGAGCAGCTTGGCAGCTGCGATATTCTGATCAACGGCGCCGGCGGCAACCATCCGGACGGCATTACGACGAAAGAGACTTTTCACCCGGACGATCTGGCGAACCCGGAAGTAACAAGCTTTTTTGACCTGAAAAAAGAAGGCTTTGGCTTTGTGTTCGATCTGAACCTTCTCGGCACTCTGATCCCAACGCAAGTATTCGCGCAGCAAATGATCAATAAACCGGGGGCAACGGTAATCAATATGTCTTCAATGAGCGCTCCGAGCCCGATGACGAAGGTGCCTGCCTATAGCGCGGCCAAGGCTGCGATCAACAACTTCACGCAATGGCTGGCCGTTCATATGGCGGATGTCGGCATTCGCGTAAACGCGATTGCGCCGGGCTTTTTCCTGACGGAGCAGAATCGCAAGCTTCTTACGAATGAAGACGGTTCGCTGACCGAGCGCTCGAACAAAATCATTACCCACACGCCGATGCGCCGCTTCGGCAAACCGGAGGATCTCCTGGGGACTCTCGTCTGGCTGGCGGATGACAGCGTATCCGGCTTTGTGACGGGCATTACCGTTCCGGTCGACGGCGGCTTTATGGCTTACTCCGGCGTGTAGGACTAGGCGGGAAAAGAACCACTGAGTCTTCCGTAACTCGAAACTTGCAAACGCAATGTGGTAAAATAAGGTGCAGTCTAGTTCGCGAAAATCGGAAGGAGTGGCGATTGTGAAATACCGGAGACTCGGAAGCACGGATCTTAACGTATCGGTCATTGGGATCGGAACGTGGCAGTTCGGAGGAGAATGGGGCCGCGAGTATACGCAAGGCGAGGCCGATGCGATTCTCGACAAAGGACATGAGCTTGGCATCAATCTGATTGATACCGCGGAATGCTACGGCGATCATCTGTCGGAATCGCTTATCGGAGACTATATCAGCCGCCGCAATCGCGAGGACTGGATTATCGCAACGAAATTCGGCCATCACTTCCATGAGCGGTTCACGCGCACGGATTCGTTTGATCCGGCGGGCGTGATCCAGCAGCTGGATGCATCTTTAAAGGCGTTAAAAGTGGACTACATCGACCTGTACCAGTTCCATTCCGGACCTGACCAAGTATTTGATAACGATGATTTGTGGACGGCGCTGGACAAGCAGGTACAGGCGGGCAAAATCCGTTTCCTTGGCACTTCGATCGGCAGCAACGCCAACATTCATCAAACGGAAGCTTCGACAAAAGTGGGCTCCCGCGCGATCCAAGTCGTGTACAACCGTCTGGACCGCGTGCCGGAGGAGCAGGTATTCCCGTCCTGCCAGCGGCAGGATCTCGGCGTGCTTGCGCGCGTACCGCTGGCGAGCGGATACCTTAGCGGCAAGTACAAGCCGGGAGCCGTGTTCAGCAGCACGGATGTGCGCCATCGCCATGATGCGGAGAGCACACTGGAGAAGCTGAAGGAAGTCGAGCGCATTCAGCGCGAGGAAGTACCGCAAGGCGTGGACATGGCCGGCTGGGCGCTGGCATGGTGCCTGAAGCACCCGGCCGTAACAGCCGTTATTCCCGGCTGCAAGGATCCGGAGCAGGTCGCATCGAACGCGCGTGCCGCGCAGCTTGCGAGCGAGCCGCATCCGCAGGACGTGAAGCTTTCTCAGGAATAGGAATGCACGGAAAGGGCCGGTCTCATTCAGGGGGCTGGCTCTTTTCTATTGCGAAGGATGGGAAGGGGGGCGGATGATGTGTTTGGAAGGTGGGCAGCAGCAGGTTTTGTTGTAATGGCGCTAATCATAGCGGCCGGCTGCAATCAGGTGAAAGAGCCGGATCCGGCCGCAGTGCCGCCGGATTATGCGCCGTTCCTTACGGAACAGACCGGGGAGCTGCGGGTTGTTGTGCTGGTGAAAGAAAAGGTGGAGGAAGAAACGCGGGCCGTCAACGATATGGCGGCCGCAATGGCAGGCCGCTTCACGCCTGTCATCTACGATGTAAATTCGGAGGAAGGAAAGAAAGCCGAGGAAGAACTCGGAACAGGCAACGGAGGGTATCCCGTATACTATTTGTTCGATGACCAGCGGCTTTTAGCGCAGGGACATGACCTCCCGCAGATCGCGCAAGCCGCGATGGACTACAAAGACAGGTTGTCCATTGGCGGGACGGGTGGGTGATACGCATCAACGCCAATAGGACCTAACCGGCCTCACTCGGGTACGGGGGACGCGGGAGTGGAGGGAGCTAGGCCCTGCGGGCGAGATGGCGTTTAGAAGAAAAAGAACGAGCGCAGGCCGCGTTTTTTGCGTTTGCCTTCATTCTCGGCGGCGGCTTTGGCGCTTTCGCCGAAAGCGAGCAGCTCTTGCTGCGGACTGCGGAGAGCCTCAATGGTAGCGGCAAGCTCGGTCAGCGATTTGCGGAGCTCTTCAAGCTCTTTGCGATGATGGAGCAGCTGGACGGTTACGACTTCATCGGCCTTCTGGGACAGGGCAGCTTCTATGGCGTTTAGACGTTCGAGCATCGGATCTGGTTCGTCGATTGCGGAGGATGAAGAATGGATAGAGGCAGAAGGGACGATGACTTGCGAAGCTTCAGGCGATGGGGGAGCAGATACCGCCGGCGACGGGGCTGCCTGGCTTATACGATCCCCAACCGTCGTATCAACGGCTGCCGCAGCATGCTGAAGTCCGGTTGTGATCTCGGCCGATGCCTGGGCTCCGGCTTCACCGCCTGCCGCGTATACGTTGCCGGCGCTATCCACCACAAGTGCCCCCACGTTGTTTCTGCCATGACCAGTAGAAGAGCCGCTGCCAACCGTATGAAGGTTGCCGGCTTGATCCACTACGCCGCCGGCCCGGCCGATGCCTGCAGCCACACCAACCGCCGCGTCAGACACATGAACATTCCCCGCCGCATCAACCGCCAATCTGCCGGACTCCTCGGACTTGTCCGCCCGGGGTTCCGCCACAGGATGAGCGGCTTCGGTCGTTCCCATTACCTCCGCGGCGACCGCCGCCAATGTTTCCTCTTCGGCCAGCGACAGAAGACGGATATCGTACAGGGCTGTTCCGGCATCCAGCTGGCCTTTGATTTTCCGGAGCTTGTCCATCGCCGGGGTGTCAAAAATATAATGTCCAAACATATCCTTCCGGAAGGAAGCCGGGAAGGTCGATACCCAACGCCTGACAGTTGTTTCACTGACGGCCAGCTGATGGGCCGCCTCTTTCGTTTTGAGCAACGTCATTTCATCACCTCATTCATTTGTCACTTACGAGACTAATTCGTCCTCGAAAACGATCTCCCTGCCCGCCTGACAAAGGTAGTGGTATATCGCTAAAAGAAGTGTTCATCCGATTCGATTCGCAAAAAATGGACCGTTCGACAGTATTCAGCAAAGTCCTCAAATCAACAGCTTCATCTTTTAAAAGCGAACATTAATATATCCTAACAAAAAATAGTTCGTAAATAGAACCTATTTTCGCGAAAAAAGGATTGACAGTCCCTAGGCTTGTCCGGTAACCTTATGAAGGTTAATTGAACAACTTGCATCACTATCATTCGTATATCCTCATCAATATGGCGTGAGGGTCTCTACAAGGAGCCAAAAATCCTAACTACGAATAAGGGATACGTGTACCATCTTCCCTTCATTCGCGGCGCGGGATTTTTTTGTTTTCCAGATTTGCTAATCCGGCGCATTCAAGGGGACAATAGGTAACACGCATCCGGACATTACGGACAACCTGGAGGGAACAAGCAATGGATCGCCTGTTTAAACTGAAGGAGCGGGGCACAACGGTTACGACGGAGCTGCTCGCGGGAATCACGACTTTTCTTACGATGGTCTATATCGTAATCGTCAATCCCGGCGTGCTAAGCGAAGCGGGAATGGACTTCCACGGCGTCTTTATCGCAACCGTCCTCGCAAGTATTGTGGCAACGCTTATTATGGGGCTTTTCTCGAATTACCCGATTGCGCTGGCGCCCGGCATGGGGCTTAACGCTTATTTCGCGTTTTCTGTCGTAGGGGGAGAAGGCGTATCGTGGCAGACGGCGCTTGGCGCGGTTTTTGTCGCCGGGGTCATCTTCATCCTGCTGTCCCTGACTTCATTCCGCTACATGCTGCTTGATGCCATCCCATCAAGTTTGAAGCATGCCATTACGGCGGGTATCGGCTTATTTATTACGTTTATCGGTCTGCAAAACGCAAAAATCGTCGTTGCTTCGCCAGCGACCCTTATCACGATGGGGGATCTGTCGCAGCCGATGACGCTGCTTACGATTGCGGGTCTTGTTATCTCGCTTATTCTGATGGCTTACCGGGTGAAGGGCTTCCTGTTCATCGGCATGATCATCACGGCTATTATCGCGGTTATTTCAGGTCAGATGCATCTGCCGGAAAAATGGGCTGCGTTGCCTACGGGCCTTAGCGCGACGGCTTTCCAGCTGGATATTGGCGGCGTGTTCCAAAACGGGCTTTATGCCGTAATCTTCACTTTCCTGCTAATTACGCTGTTCGACACCACCGGCACGATGCTTGGCGTTGCGGAGCAGGCTGGCCTGCTGAAGGACAATAAATTCCCGCGCTCGCGCGGCGCTCTGCTTGCAGATGCCATCGGCACAACAACCGGCGCATTGCTGGGCACAAGCCCAACCTCCGCCTATATCGAGTCGAGCTCGGGGGTAGCCGTAGGCGGCCGGACGGGTCTGACGGCGATTACGGTAAGCGTTCTGCTGGCGCTGACGCTCTTTTTCTCCCCGACGGTATCGGTTCTCGCGGGTATCCCGGCGATTACGGCTCCGGCGCTTATTATCGTGGGCTTCCTGATGATGAACGTCCTGCGCAAAATCGAATGGAGCGACATTGAAGAAGCGTTCCCGGCGTTCCTGATCGTTGTTCTTATGCCGCTGACGTACAGCATTGCAACGGGGATCGGCATCGGCTTTATCGTGTATCCGATTCTGAAGCTGATTCGCGGCAAGGGCAAAGAGGTTCATCCGATCTTCTACGTATTCGCCGTCCTGTTCTTTATTCAAATCGGTTTCTTCAGCCACTAAAGGCTTAAGCCAGGCGGAAGAGCACAAATCCTGTCTCTTACACGTACAATAACCCATGGCATGATCATGGGAGGGGTAGGAGAATGCTTCAAATTTCGGGCAATGACGCCGGGGAGATTAACCCGTTTGCGTTAACGCCGGTCGAGCGGGACGTGCTGCAAGGCAAGCAGAACAGTCCCGTTGTCTACCAATATGATTCAATGGATGCGCTCCGGTTCGAGCTGCGCCTGCGGGACCGTACGGTAAATGCGGCGAGAATGCTGCAGGACAGCCGGGCGGACTTCGCGGTATTCCGGGAATCCAGATGCAATCCGCGATACTGGACTCGTACGGAGAATGGCGGCTTTCAGATGAATCCCGGCGTGAGACCGTCGGATGCCATAAATGATATTTTTGAGAATGGCGAGTTATACGGGTTCGAATGCGCTACGGCGATTGTCATCCTGCTGTACAAAGCGGTGCTGGATACAATCGGGGAGCAGATGTTTAACAGGCTGTTTAATCCGCTTTATCTGCGGGATTGGAACCATGACAGCGACTTGTGGTTCATTACGACACATAACAAGAACGAATCGTATCCGGGAGACGTGATGTACTTCCGAAATCCGGATTTCGACCGGGAAACGCCGGAATGGCAAGGGGAAAACGTCGTGAAGCTGTCGGATAACCTCTTCTTCGGCCACGGCATCGGCATCGAGTCGGGGCAGCAAATTGTGGCGGCGTTGAACAGAATGCGCGAGCCGTTCAGCATGGAGTCGGCCTATCTCGACGATCTGGTCGTCCATCCGAACTTTAAGCATCTGCAGCAGATCGCCGCTCGAGGCACCCGCTTTGCGGTAAGGTTGTAGGAAGATTCAAGCTGGCCCATCTCAGATGCGCGCAGGTGAAACAAGACCCTCGCGGGTCTTATTTCATTTCGAACGCATGTTGCGGCGGAACAGCTGGGGCGCTTCCCCGGTAATCTTCTTAAACAGCCGCGAAAAATAAAACACGTCGCCGTAGCCTAACGCCGCGGCGATTTCCTTGACCGTCTGCTCGGTATTGAGCAGGCGGTTTTTGGCTTCGGCCATTTTTAGCCGATGGACGTATTCATGAAGGGCGAAGCCGGTATACTCGCTGACCGTTCGGCGCAGCGTCGATAACGCCCAGTGATGACGCTCGGCAAAAGCCGCCGCGTCAAAAGGTTCAAGCAAAGTGCCGGACAAGGCCTCGAGCAGCTGGGCAAGGCGGGCCGTCTTGCCTTGAGCGGCGGGAGTGGACTGGCAGCTTTGCACCCAGTCGTAGAGGAGCGATTCGAGCGTCAGAGCTGCGCGGTCGGCATCGGCCGGGGTACCGCTGTCCATTAGCGCAAAGATGCGGTCGATCCGGTTCTGCGAGGAAGCGTCCTCGCCCGGATGCATGACCGTGTTCGGGAGGATGGGCCAATGCTCGAGCCACTCCCGGTACCGTGTCCCCTCGATGGTAAAGTAATATTCATCCCAATAGCCATCCGGGGCAGGACCGTAATCATAAAGAAAGCCGGGCTGGAACAAGAACAGACTGCCGGCCGTCACCCGCTGCGCCTCCCCATCGTCAACGCGGTAAATGCCCGAACCTCCCGCAATATAAACGATCGCCCAATATTGAAAAACCGCCCCTTGACGGAATAGAGTCCGGCCAGGCAAATGGCCCACGTTTCGAATAACAAGAGAACGAACGGACAGCTTGGCGGGATCCACCGTTAAATCGATCATGCGAAGGGGCTGCGAACTGATCATATAATCCATGATTTGAGCCATGCTGTTCATTCCTCTCTTTTTATACTCATGATAAATTGAACATAGTGCAGGTTGCAACTGATTATAGGAAACATGGAGGAGATGCTGGCAATGACGAAATTAAAGGTTGGAGTTATTGGGGCGGGGTCGATATCGGGCTCGCATTTGCATGGCTATTCGGTTCACCCCGAGGTGGAGCTTGCGGCAATCGCGGATTTGAACGGGGCACGCGCGCGGGAGAAGGCCGAAGCTTACGGCATCCCTCATGTTTACGATAACTATAAAGATTTGCTGGCGAATCCGGAGATTGATGCGGTAAGCATCTGTACCTGGAATAACAGTCATGCCGAGATTGCGGTGGCTGCTCTGGATGCCGGCAAGCATGTGCTATGCGAGAAGCCTCTGGCGAAGACGGTTGAGCAGGCGCTTGCCGTACAGGAAGCGGTCAAGCGTTCCGGCAAGCAGCTGCTTGTAGGCTTCGTCCGCAGATATGCCGACCAAGCGCAGCTTGTGAAGCAGTATGCGGAAAGCGGCCAGCTCGGAGACATTTATTACGCGAAAGCATCGGCCATCCGGCGCTTGGGCAACCCGGGCGGATGGTTTGCGGATTCCGAACGCTCGGGCGGCGGACCGCTGATTGATGTCGGCGTACATATGATCGATTTGTGCTGGTATCTGATGGGCAAGCCAAAGCCTGTATCGGTCAGCGGGAATACGTACAGCAAGCTGGGCAACCGGTCGCATATCGAAGGCTTAAGCTTCTATAAAGCGGCGGATTACGACGCTTCGCTTAACGATGTGGAAGATATGGCGAATGCGCTTATCCGCTTCGAGAACGGCGCTTCGCTGTATGTCGATATCAGCTACACGCTGCATGCCGCGCAGAACGAAATGAGCAGCAAAATTTACGGCACCAAAGGCGGAGCGGAGATTGATCCGAAGCTCGTCATCGTAACGGAGCAGTTCAATAAAATCGTAAATTTTGAACCGCAGCTGGATCATCTCTCGTTCCAGTTCCAGGACAGCTTCGATCTGGAGGTCGCTCATTTTGTGGATTGCTGCTTCGGCAAAGCCGAGCCGATCAGCCCGGTGGAGGACGGCGTAGAGCTGATGCGGATGCTTCAAGCCGTCTATGAATCGGCGGAGCGCGGCACCGAAGTGGTCTTAAATAAGGATACGGCGGCTTCCGGAGCCGCTGCGGCGCGGGAGGGCGTATAAGCGATGACAGATCTGGTGAAACCGAAGATTAGCAATCCGGTTGGCGTTATTGTCGAGAGCTTTGGTATTGGACTGCAGGAAGGGTTGAAGAAAGCAGTCGAGGTTGGAGCGGAAGGCGTACAGATCTACGCGGTCAGCGGCGAGACTGATCCTGCGAACTTGTCCGCATCGGCTCGCCGCCAGCTGAAGGACCGCATTTCGTCGCTTGGCCTTACGATTTCGGCTTTGTGCGGCGATCTTGGGGGACACGGCTTCCAGGATGCGCAGGCTAATGCGGCCAAAATCGAAAAGTCCAAGCGGATCCTCGAGCTTGCGCTTGATTTGGGCACCAACATCGTAACGACGCATATCGGTATCGTTCCGGATGATGCGAGTTCACCCATCTACGCTGCGATGCAGTCTTCCTGCGAAGAATTAAGCAGCTACGCAAGCAGCATGGGGGCGTATTTTGCGATTGAGACGGGTCCTGAGCCTGCTGAGCGATTAAAGTCTTTCCTGGATTCGCTTACGACAAACGGCGTTTCGGTAAACTTCGACCCGGCGAATATGGTGATGGTAACCGGCGATGATCCGGTTCAAGGCGTTTATCTTCTGAAGGATTACATCGTTCATACGCATGCGAAGGACGGCATAAAGCTGGCGGCCGAGATTGATCCGCGCGTCGTATACGGCTACCTGGGCTTTGCGGGGATGAGCCATGACATTATCGCCGATATGGCAAGCGACGGCGCTTTATTCCGCGAGGTTCCGCTTGGGGAAGGCAGCGTTCCGTTTGACCGTTACCTGAAGGCGCTGCAGGATATTGGGTATAACGGCTATTTGACGATTGAACGCGAAGTCGGACACCGTCCGGAGGAGGATATCCGCAAGGCGGTGGAGTTCCTCCGCGCTTACCGCTAAGGCATTTATCGGTAGTTTGCCCTTAAGCAGGGGCTGCATGCCTCCGAATGACAGATTACGGTGAAAACCGTTGCAAAATGTTAATATTTAGACTGCATACGCTCCCGTATTGTCCGTTAAGATAGTAGTAATAGGCGAGAAGGGGGTAGTTGCAGATGAACGTTCCTGTTGGAGTATGGATTTTTGCAGCCATTATTGTAGTTATACTCACCTGGATGACCCTATGGGTCACAAAGAAAGCATATTCGAAAAAATGGGACGATTCCGACGTATAGTCGGATCGTAAGGAAATAGATGAGAGCTGCCAGCGAGGGTATCGTTGGGCAGCTCTTTTTCGTTCTGGCTCGCTCACGGGATTCTCCCTTAACGATGTGTGACATCGTTAAGGTGGCGAGAAAGAGTGATGGGCGAGTGCTTAACGATGCGGGATATCGCAAAATGAATGGCATTTGGCATTATCCTCACCATTAACTTATTCTTCAAGAGAAAAATAAAAGGGAGTCCCCTTCACCATAACGGTTGATGGGGACTCCCAAAAGGTTAACCCGGAAACTCGAGAAGAGCCGGGTCGATCGCAGGTACGAGACCTTCGTCGGCTGCGCGGGTAAGCAGGGTTGAGATCGCGGCATAACCGCTGCTGCCCAGGTTGCCCGTGAAGTCGTTTACGTACAAGTTGATATGCTGCTGGGCAACGGAAGGATCCATTTCCTGCGCATGCTGCATGACATAGTCCTTCGAAGCTTCAGGATGCTTCCAAGCATACTCGACGGATTGTTCAATCCAGCTGGAGATGGCGCCGAGGTCAAGCGAGCGGCGGGCGATAATGGCGCCAAGCGGAATCGGCAGGCCGGTATCGGATTCCCACCAGCTGCCAAGGTCAACCAGCATGGACAGGTCATAATTCTGGTACGTGAAGCGGGCTTCGTGAATAACAAGGCCGGCGTCGATTTTGCCGTCGCGCACGGCGGGCATGATCTCGTGGAATGGCATCACGATAATTTCGCCAACGCCGCCCGGAACATTTTGCGCTGCCCAGAGACGGAACAGCAGGTAAGCAGTCGAGCGTTCGCTTGGAACGGCAACCCGTTTGCCGCTAAGGGAGGATGCGTCCTCCAGCTTGTCTTTCGTAAGAACAAGCGGGCCGCAGCCCCGGCCCAGAGCGCCGCCGCATGGCAGAAGCGCGTAGTCTTTTAATACCCACGGCAGGGCAGCGTAAGAAATCTTGAGCACGTCGAGATCGCTGTCGCCGTTTGCAGCCAGATTGTTCGTTATGTCGATATCGGCATACATCACTTCAAATTCCGGCGCACCGGGAACAAGTCCATGCGTCAGGGCATGGAATACAAACGTGTCGTTCGGACACGGGGAAAAAGCGATTTTCATCCAATAACCTCCCGTAATACGGAGCCTGCAGCTTCGAGAGCTTGAAGGGCATCCTTAATTCGCCAAGCGCTGCGGTCACGCGGGCCAACCGGATTCGAAATCGCGCGCAGCTCCAGCACGGGCAGACCCGCGCGGCGGGCAGCGGCGGCAACGCCAAAGCCCTCCATCGCTTCCGCGGCAGCGCCGGGAATCCGTTCGGCCAGCCCGGCAGCCGTCTCGGCAGAGCCCGTAACCGTAGATAAGGTAAGGACGGGGCCAAGCGCGGTCTGCAGTCCGGCAGCCTGAAGCGCCGAAGTCAGACGCTCGGCAAGCTCCGCATCCACATCGATATGAGCGGAGCCGAACCCAAGCTTGTCCACGCTATGGAAGCCCTCCGGCGTCTCGGCGCCAAGATCGGCGGCAATGATCGCATTAGAGACAACCAGCGTGCCCACCTCGGCACGATCCTTAAACCCTCCCGCAATGCCTGCGGAAATGACGAGGCGATAGGCGTCTGGGCCTGCCGCAGCCAGAACCGTTGCCGTGCTGACGGCGGCTTCCACCGGACCAACGCCGGCTTCCATCACCTCGAAGCGGTCGTCGCCGTTAAGGCCGCGCAGGACGGCATCCCGTTCAACCGCGACGGCGGTCATGACGAGTATTTTTCCATTTTCGCTCATGCTGCAAACTCCTTTGATAGCTTAGTACTAAATTAATTATAGCGCTAAATAAAGGCGGCTGTCATTTTTTCCGGACCTCGAAAAACTCGCATTCCGCCCTTGTATAGTAGACGAGGTCGCTCACGCTGGATTGAATGACAACGATGCTGTCGTCAAAACGAATGACGGTGCCGCCGTTGTTCACGATAAAGTCGTCTTTGAATACGCGTACCGGATATTTACGCTTTACGGCCTCTTCAAAGTCCGGATCAGTCGTCAGTCTACGGTTGATAGCCAATTTTTGTTTTCGCCCCTTTCGTAAATAACGGATTCGATAAAAACAGTGTAGGCTTATTTCGGGCTGTTGTCCATGCGGAGCGAAAGGCTTGGTTTATGCGGGATGAGAGGGTACAATATAAGGAACATTCTATAAAAGCGGGAGGATATTATTCATGACCTTACATAATGACAAATTGACGGTATTTATCGGCTCTTACGCGGAAGCGGAGAACAGCGGCGTGTACCGTTACGAATTTGATGCGGCGGAAGGGACGCTTACGCTCAAGGAGCAGGTATCCGGATTAAAAAATCCAACCTTCCTTAACGTTGATGCGGCGAAAAACAGACTGTATGCCATCGCGGAAGGCGCGGATGCGGAAGGGGAGAAGGTTGGCGATGCGGTTGCTTTTTCGATCGAAGTCGGCGGTCTTGCTCCATTAAACCGTAAGCTTGCCATTACGGCACCGTCCTGCCATATTCAGCGTGATGCGAACAGCGAATTTGTACTGCTGTGCAGCTACCATGGCGGCCGGATCAGCCTTGTGTCGCTCTCGGATAACGGGGAGATCGGCGAGATTCTCGATATTCAGCAGCATGAAGGAAGCGGCCCTCACCCGAACCAGAAGACGCCGCATCCGCACAGCACGAACTTCAGCCCGGACGGCAACTATATTTTTGTGCCGGATCTCGGGATTGACCGGATCGTCGCTTACACGCTGGACAAAGAAAACCGCAAGCTGGTCCGTCACGGCGAAACCGTTGTGCAGCCCGGTGCGGGTCCGCGCCATATGAGATTCCATCCGAACGGGCAGTTTGCTTTTGTGATTAACGAGCTGGATTCGACGATCATTTCCTTCCGTTATGATGCGTCCAAAGGTACGCTTGAGGCCGTGCAGACGGTATCGACTTTGCCGGAAGGGTTCGCTGAAACGAATGGCACCGCGGAAATCGCGATTTCCGAGGACGGCCGTTTCCTTTATGGCTCGAACCGCGGTCATGACAGTCTTGCCGTATTTGCGGTGGACGCGGAGAGCGGCCAGCTGACGCTGGTTGGGCATGCGTCGACGGAAGGAAAGCATCCGCGGCATTTTGCCTTGGTACCGGGCGGCCAATTCGCGATTACGGCGAACAAGGATACCGATAACGCAGCGGTATTCCGCATCAGCGAGTCGGGTATGCCGGTGTATACGGGTTATTCAATCGAGATTTCCCAGCCGGTATGCGTTATTCCGGTTAAGCTGTAGCCGTATTGGTGAAGGGGAGCCCAGGGTTGTAAATAAGAGAATGGCGAGCGTAAGAATGCCGGGGGAGAGTGCATGATGCAGATTCCAGAGCATTTGTGTCAGACGATCAGATCGGTTCACGGCGAAAAAGGAGAGCAGTGGCTGGCGGGCTTCGATAAGCTGCTGCAGGACTGCGAGGAAAAATGGGGGATGACGGTGGAACTGCCGTCTCCTTTTGTTTTGTCTTATAATTTTGTTGCCCCGGCCGTGCTGCGGGACGGAACGCCCGCCGTACTCAAGCTTGGCGTGCCAAGCCGGGAATTCCGCACGGAGCTGGCGGCTCTGCGGCTATATGACGGCCGCGGCGCGGTGCGCGTGCTTGCCGCGGACGGGGAGCGGGGCGCGCTACTGATTGAGCGCGTCCAGCCTGGGCTTACGCTGGCGGAGTCGGAGCTTGGCGACGACGAGCGGACGCTCGCGGCCGCCGAGGTGATGCGGCGGCTGGCGGTTCCCGCGCCGGACGGGGGAGAATTCCCGTCCGTAGCGGACTGGGCCGCGGGCCTCGCCCGGCTGCGCCAGCGGCATGGCGGCGGCACGGGGCCGCTGCCGGAGCGCGTGGTCGGCCGCGCGGAGGCGGTTTTTCGCCGCCTGCTCGGAGAGGGCGGCGGGTTGTTCTTGCTCCATGGTGACTTGCACCATGGGAATATTTTGTCTTCGGGTCATGGCGGGCCGGGATGGCTGGCCATTGACCCGAAGGGCGTGGTTGGGGAAGCGGAATACGGAACGATTCCGCTGCTCTTGAACCAGCTGCCGCCGAAGGGGCAGCGGGAAGTGATCCGGCGCCGCGCGGAGCTGTTGTGCGGCGCCCTTGGTTTGGACCACGCCAGGCTACTGGCGTGGGGTTTCGCTCATGCGGTGCTGTCTACCGCATGGTGCGACGAAGACGGCGTCGGCGATATCCCCGCCGCGCTGGAGCGAGCAGCTTGGTTCGAGGAGCTGCTCGACGAGCTGCCCACTTCTTCTAACTGATGCCTCAGTCGCAATAAGAGGAAAAAACCGTGCTGCAATGGGGCAGACGCTCGAGTGTGGGGTAGAACTGCCAAATAAGACGTGAAAACCGTCTTACAGCGGGGTGAGCCATCCGGACTAGGTGAGTTACGGAGGGTCCGACGTTCGAACGCGGGGGCTGGGTGAGCGATGACCATGGAGGTTGCCTCAAGATATGAGCGCCGATCAAGCCGACATCCGTCGGCTTTTTCCATATCGCAGAAATTTATCTGGATGGAGCCTATTGACATTTCCAATCGTATACAGTAATTTATTGATAAATAAATAAACGAGGTTGCCTATGACGCCAAGAGAAAAAGACTTCCACGCTGTAACGAATCGGAAAGAACAGATATTAGATGCAGCTGCCTCGCTATTTGCGAATAACGGGTATTACAAGACAACAACCGCTATGGTTGCTGCAGAGGTTGGGGTCACTCAGCCTTACGTGTTTCACTTCTTCAAATCGAAGGAAATATTGTACCTCGCTGTCCTCGAGAGAGCGCAGAAACGATTGCTGCACGCTTTCTCCCAAGTAGAAGCCCCGGCGGAAATGCTCCACCATCATATGGGGGAAGCCTTCAATGAGCTAATGGCCGCTCACCGGGATGAGACGCTGCTCTGCATGCAGTCTTACACGACGCCGGAGCCGAACGTCCGCGAGATCGTGAAGCAGAGATTCGCCGAAGTGCATCAACTCATTACAGAACGGTTCAAGCGGGCGGGGATCCCGAATCCAAGCCAGCAAGCTTCGACCTTTATCGGCTGCGGCATGGTAATTACCATGTCCGAAATCCTTGAACTTCCCGTGCTTGGAGATCTGGGAGATCTGGGCCACACTGAGTAGCATCCAAAGCCGTTCCGGCTGCGTGATAAAATCCGTTTGCTCCAAAGCGGATTTTTTAAAGGCTATTCATTTATTTATTAATAAATAATTAATTAAATAATTTGCGTAAGGAGGACCAAGCATGCATCTGATTCGCCATCCCATCTAGATCTATATTTTTTTATGCTTGTATTTATTAATCGATAAATAAAAAACCAAAAAAAGGAGAGGTTTTAACATGTTTTCTACCGCTTCCCGCGTTCGGCTGCTTGTTGTGACCTGTATCGCTTTGTTTATGGCCATGCTCGACAATCTGGTTATCGGGGTGGCGCTGCCTTCCATTCAGGAGGAATTTCACGCCAGCATGTCCGACCTGCAATGGTTCCTCAATGCGTATACGTTAGCTTTTGCGGTGCTGCTTATTCCGTTTAGCGCGATTGGCGACCGATTTGGCCGCAAAAAAATATTCCTGCTCGGCATCGTGTTGTTCACGCTTGGCTCGCTTGCTTCGGCTCTCAGTACCAGCTCCATCGAGCTGTCGCTGTCGAGGGCGCTGCAGGGGATCGGCAGCGCGGCTATCATTCCGCTCAGCTTAACGCTCGTGAATGCGGCCTTTCCTCCCGAGAAACGCGCCGCGGCTATCGGCCTATGGTCCGGTATTTCCGGACTAGGGCTGTCCATTGGGCCCTTGGTCGGCGGGATTATTATTAATGGCGCGCCTTGGGAAATGGTTTTCTGGATTAACGTGCCGGTTGGCATCATTGCCGTTATCCTTGGCGCGTTGTGGCTGACGGAATCGAAGGGTGAACGCAAGCCTTTGGACCTGCCGGGGATTGTGCTTCTGGGCGTATCGTTGTTCGGTATCGTGTTTGGGTTAATGCGCGGCAACTCCGAGGGCTGGGACGCCTTTAGCGTCTGGGGCGCCATTGCGGGCGGCGCGGTTCTGCTGCTGGCCTTTTATTTCTGGGAACGCAGCCGGAAGCAGCCGTTCGTTCAATTCGCCTATTTCAAAAGCCGGACTTACAGCGCCTACTTATCGGCGGGCTTTTGGATGAATGCCGGAATTTTTGGCGCGATCTTCCTGCTTACGTTGTTCCTGCAGCAAGCCCAAGGCTATTCGGCGCTTGGAGCAGGCGTAAGGGAAATGGTCTGGACGGTCTGCACGATGATCTGCGCACCGCTTGCGGGCCTGCTCGTCGGCAAATACGGCTCGAAAAGAATTCTGCTCTTCGGTCTGTTCCTCCAGACGGCGGCTATGATCTATTTTGCCCTTATGATTATCGGCCAAGGCGCGATCTTCCCGTTTGGCTACATCGTTCCGGCGATGGTTGCGGTTGGCGCGGGCATGGGCTTCAGCTTTACCCCGTTGTCCCACGGTATTCTGACGTCCGTTCCCGAGCATGCGGCCGGTGAAGCCAGCGGTTTGAGCAATGCTTCCCGCGAGCTGGGCGGCGTGTTTGGCGTAGCGATCAGCGGCTTGATCTTCGAAAGCGGCGGAGCCATCACTTCGCCCGAGGCCTTCGGCGATCATCTCGTTCCGGCGTTGTTTGTTCTTGCGGCCATGCTGGCGATCGGTTTCCTGTCGGTCGCGTTTCTGGTTCGCCGGGGCAAGCCTGCTGCAACTGCCGCAAGCGATACAGCAGTTCCAACGCCGCGCGTCGAAACAAGCAATTAACAATTCCTTCATCTATTATATAGAAGAAACAAGTCCAGTCCGGTCTTCCAAAAGACCAGGCTGGGCTTTTTTTATGCGAAAAACGCTTCCTGCAAACGGTTACAATTTGTCGCGGGCATCGGTCCTGTCGGACTACGGGACCGCGGTTCGGAACCCTTCGGGTGTGGAGTCCATTGCCCATCGTCCTACATCTGGACTAGCTTATTTTACAATTGGTTTATAGACAAAGACGGGATTGAAGGGGAAAAACGTTATTTTCTATGAAAACGGTCGGAATTAACAAAGAGTTAGATGTTTCATAAGGGGAAATGCCTTCTTCCGACAACTCAAAAAAAGTCCGATCCTGCCTTTTCAGGGGCCAATGGACTCTGAATTAGCGTCAAACCTAGGCCAACGGGCAGGAAATCGGGAGGGCTAAGGAATATGAGAATCCTCTTATCCTTTTCACCCTCCCAGGCATTATCCCGATTATTGGACAACCGTACGGCGAAAGTCCCTTGCATGCGATTTTGGGTGCGACTATCTGTAGCAGCTTCCTCAACCTTCGGTCCCCGCGAAAGCCTGTTACTATGCGGCGCAACGCGATTTTCCCGGACGTCCTGAATCTGTGCCTCAGGTTGTGTATGAAATACTTGGCCATAAATGAAATTTGCACGTAATAAACCTCGAAATTACTGGAAATTATTCTCTCAAAACGATTAATTCTTGATTAGAAATATGAAATGCTAGGAAATTCAGCATGCCATACATAGTCAAAAAATGATAACAGCCGCCTAATTGAAAATATTACCTTCTTCCCTCTATGTCCCCATAACCCTTATGACATAATCAAAGTCGAATGTTGATGGAAAGGGATGGAGGTTATTGTCGTTTTGAGCAGCCAACTGGATTTAAAGGAAATAGTGTGGCTCATTCGGAAAAAGCTTTGGCTGGTCATTCTCGTGACCGTACTCGGTGCGTCTGCGGCGGGAGCCTACAGCGCCTGGGTGATGAAGCCCGTCTATGAAGCCTATACGAAGCTGATCGTCAATTCGACAGCGGGTCAGGCGGGATCATTCAAGCTCGATCTGAATATGATCAACACGAATTTAAGCTTAATCAACACGTACAAGGAAATTATCAAGACTCCGGCCATTATGGATCTGGTGGTGCAGAAGCATCCCGAGCTTGGGCTGACGACCCAGCAGCTGATGCATAATATCCGATTCAGCTCGGTGAACGGTACGCAGGTGGTCACCATCTCTTATCTGGACACGGATTACAAAAGAGCGGCGCAAGTCGTTAACACCGTCTCTTATGTGTTCCAGCAGCAGATCCCGCTCATCATGAAGGTCGACAACGTGTATATCCTTCATACCGCGGACTCGAACGACCAGCCGATGAAGGTGAAGCCGGAGACCAAGCTGAACATCGCGATCGGATTTGTCGCTGCCTTCCTGCTGTCGATCACGCTGGTACTGGCTCTTAATTACTTTGACGATACGTTACGGACGGAAAGCGACGTGGAACGGTATCTTGGCCTTCCTACGCTGGCAGCCATACCGAATATTAAGCAAGGCGATCTGAAGCCGAAGGCACTGGCCGCAGGCAAAATCACGATAGGAAAGGAGGGGGAGAATAGCAATGTCGCGCAGTGATCTCAAACTTCGCCCGGTTGTCGCCGAGGCTAACCCCACTTCCCCGATCTCGGAGGCATACCGTACCTTGCGTACGAATCTGCAATACGCCGAGACGGACCGCCCGCTGCAGCTTCTGATGGTCACCTCGGCGGGGCCGGAAGAGGGCAAGTCGACGACCATTATGAATCTGGCAGTCACTTATGCGCAGATGGAGAGGCGCACCATTCTGGTGGATGCGGATCTTCGGAAGCCAACGGCCCATTACAACTTTGGGCTCAGCAACCGCACGGGACTGTCGCATGTGTTATCCGGGCAGGCCGATCTTAGGGAAGTCGTCAAGGAAACCCGCATTAAGGGACTAGACGTACTGCCTTCAGGGCCGGTACCGCCGAATCCGTCGGAGCTTCTGGGATCTTCCCGAATGGAAGAGCTGCTTGGGAAGCTTCGCGAGCAGTACGATATGGTGCTGATCGACACGCCGCCGGTCCTGGCCGTAGCGGATGCGCAGGTTGTGGCAAACAAATGCGATGGCGTACTGCTGGTCGTCAATGCGCGTACCGGCAAGAAGCAGCATGCCATCAAAGCGAAAAACGCCTTGCAATTCGTGCAGGCCAGAATCGTTGGCATCGCGCTGAACCAGACGACCCATCGCGAAGCGGGACCTTACTACGAATACGCCGATCGGACGTGAGACGAATCAGACTCTAAAGCAGAACCATAAATAGATAAACGCAAAGGGAAAAGCTGATGCTTACGAAGTATGAATTACCGCAAACGTAGCTGTTTTACCGTTGGTAAAGTAATTCATTTTAGGAGGAAAATAAAAATGCGGGCTCATTATCGGACAAAAGTTATTGTGGCGGGGGATCTGGCAGCCGTGCTTGCCAGCTTCGCCATCGCGTATGCGCTTGAACCATCGGCGCCACAAGGCGGGGCGGTTGCCTGGCTGTCTTATGCAGCGTTAGCGGCAGTCGTAGGCTTCTGGCGGCTCCACCGTCTCCGTCTTCACCGCCGGATCTGGCAGTATACCGGCATTTCGGACATGCTTTGCCTGCTGCAGGTTGCCCTGGTCTCCGCTGTCGTTCCGTTTGCTGCCTGGTGGGTGATGCAGGGTGAAGCTCATCCGCTGCTTATGCTGCATCACGCGGCAGGCACTTTTCTGCTGCTTACCGCTCCGCGCCTTGCCTGGCGCATCTTCTGCGATAAATACAGCGTGAGCAAGCCGGCAGGCGGCCGTCGCGCGCTTATTATCGGAGCGGGGAGCTGCGGGACCTTGATCGCGAAAGAAATGATGCAGAACGACGGCGTCAGCGTTACGCCGGTTGGTTTTATCGATGACGACCCGTACAAGCACCGGATGGATATCCTGGGGCTGCAGGTTCTCGGCAACCGCAAGGAGATTGCTTGCGTGGTGGAATCGCATCAAATCGACGAGATTATTATCGCGATGCCTTCGGTATCGAAGACTCAAATTTCCGAGCTGGTTAATCTTTGCAAAACAACAAAAGCGAAGCTGAAGATCGTTCCGGATCTTCAGGACATGATTGATAACCGCGGCGCGGCAGGCCGCATGCGCGATGTCAGCGTAGAGGACCTGCTTGGCCGCGACCCGATCCGTACGGATCTCGAGCACATCGCCGGATACGTGCAAGAAAAAGTCGTTCTCGTAACGGGAGCAGGCGGTTCGATCGGCTCCGAACTTTGCCGCCAGATCGCGCCTTTCAAACCAAGCAAGCTGCTGCTTCTTGGCCACGGCGAGAACAGTATTTACACGATTGAGATGGAAATGCGCAGCTCATTCCCGAATCTGCCTATCGAGACGGTTATCGCCGATGTACAGGACCGAACGCGGATCGACAGCGTGTTTGCCAAATTCAAGCCGCAGGTCGTTTTCCATGCCGCAGCTCACAAGCATGTACCGCTGATGGAGCGTAACCCGGCGGAAGCCATCAAGAACAACGTTTTCGGAACGAAAAACGTTGCCGAATGCGCGGACGCCTACGGAGCGGAACGCTTCGTGCTGATCTCGACGGATAAAGCCGTTAACCCGACAAGCGTGATGGGGACAACGAAGCGGATCGCCGAGATGTTTATTCAATCTCTCGACATGCACAGCAACACGAAGTTCGTAGCGGTACGGTTCGGCAACGTGCTTGGCAGCCGCGGCAGCGTTATTCCGCGCTTCAAGGAGCAGATTGTCAAAGGCGGTCCGGTAACGGTTACCCATCCGGAGATGGTGCGTTATTTCATGACGATCCCGGAAGCCGTCCAGCTCGTTATTCAAGCAGGCTCGTTCGCCAAGGGCGGCGAGGTATTCATCCTCGATATGGGCAAGCCGGTCAAAATTTACGATCTGGCCGTCGACCTGATCCGCTTGTCGGGCTACGAGCCGCATGTCGATATCGACATTACGTTCTCCGGCATGCGCGAAGGCGAGAAGCTGTATGAAGAGCTGCTGACGAATGAAGAAGGCCTTTCTTCGACGAAGCATAACCGGATCTTTATCGGAAGACCGGTACAGCTCAACCGTAAAGAGCTTGATTTCGAGATTCGCAAAATGGAAAAGGTGCTTGGCCAGCATCCGGACGATATCCGCGCGGTTCTGCAGCATCTGGTGCCTACCTACCGCAATGGCGGCGCAACGGCTGCAGGTTAACGCGGTTAACTAATGTTTATCTTTTGAGGAGTGTGCAGCATGAAACTCGGCGTCAAGGAGGGCAGCGCCTCGAGCGCAAGCGCGGGCGCAGGCTCGATTCGAACGCTAATTGCTTCGCGGCTTAGCCGGGGAGGAGGCGCCAGCTTCCTGATCAACTCCGTTGGGATGGGATTGGCGATGCTGCTGCAGATTGCGCTGGCCCGGCTGCTCGGCGTGCAGGATTACGGAATATACGCGTTTGTAACGACGGTGGTTACGTTTATGGTTTTCCCGGCGAAGCTTGGCTTCGATACCGCAACGGTAAAGTTGGTCTCCGCCTATCGGGTGAAAGGCGACTGGCCGTTAATCAAAGGGCTGCTTCGCCGAAGCAATCAGATTGGCTTTACGCTATCCGTTCTGGCCGCGCTTATCGGCATAGCCGTTGTTGCTCTGATGGACTGGGGCAGGGGCGGAACAGGCGGAAGCGAAGCTCACGCCAAGACGATTGCTTATATCGCCGGCTTTGCCGCGATTCCGCTTCTTACTCTCGCTACCTTGCGCCAAAGCGCGCTGCAGGCGATGAAGGACGCGTTATTCGCGCAAATGCCGGAAAAGATTATCCGCCCGGTACTGACGATTGGGTTTGTCGCGGCGCTTGGCGCTGCCGGCGTGAAGCTTGGAGCCGCGATGGCACTGCTCTGCTTCGCGATAGCAACGGCCGTCACGTACGTGATTGGCGCGATTGTGCTGAAGAAGCGGATTGGCCCGCAGACGGCTGCGGTCAAGCCGAACTACGAGACGCGCGGCTGGCTGCGATTATCATCGTCGTTAATGATTAATGCCGGCATGTATTTGATTCTTGGACAATTAAACGTGTTAATGATGGGCTTTATGAGAGGCGAGACCGAGTCGGGGCTCTTCTCGGCAGCGGTCCGGCTGGCCGTCCTGGTGTCGTTTATGCTGACCGCCGTGAATATGACGGCATCGCCGCTTGTATCCGAAAAGTATGCAAAAGGCGATATGGCCGGTCTCCAGCGGGTATGCCTCCGCACGGGACGGATCGGATTTGCTTTCGCGGCGGTTGTGTTTGCCTACTTCGTCGTGCTTGGCCATTGGACGCTGGGATTTTTTGGTCCGGAGTTCACGAAGGCCTATCCGTCCCTGCTGATTCTGGCCTTCGGCCAGCTGTTCAGCGCTTATTGCGGGCAGAACGGCACCGTCGCTACGATGACCGGACGCCAGAACGCGCTCACCAAAGTGCTGATCGCTGCCGCGGTCGTGAATGCGGCGCTTAATGCGCTGCTCATCCCGACAATGGGGATGCTTGGCGGAGCTCTCGCCTCTACCCTGTCGATTATCGTCTGGAACTCGGCGGCCGTTCTGCTCGTCAGGCGCAAACCGGGCGTTCAGACGCTTGCTTGGGCGCCAAGCCTGTCATTCGCAAGAAAGAGGGGGAATTACTCGTGAAGAAAGTATTGCTGGCGGGGGTTCCGAAGTCGCCGAATTTAGGCGATGGCCTCATCGCTTATACGTTAAACCGCATTATCTCGATGCGCGGCAAACATCAGGTTATTCATTTCGACCTGCTTGACGGCCGCTGCGATCAATCGATGCCGATCTACTCGGCGCGGGGCGGCCTGCATTACGCGTTAACCGGCCCTCCGGCTTCGGCGGCCGTGCATTATGCTTCGGCACCGGCCGTCAAGCTGAACAGCGCCGGCTCGAGCAAGAAGATGACGCCGGATGCGCTCCGGCGCCTGAAGGCTTATTGGATTCACCGCAGCAAGAACGAGAAGCTGAACCGCGAGCTGCAGCAGGCAGTAGAGGAGTCGGAAGCGGTATTTATCGGGGGCGGGCATCTGCTCATCGATACGTATTGGACGTTTCCGCTGGCCGTCCGCCGCGTAGCGGAGGAAGCCAAGCGTCAAGGCAAGCCGCTTCATATTCTGCTTGTTGGCGCGCGCGGGCCTTGGAGCACGCAAGCCAAACGCTGGCTGCTTGGGGCTTGCCGGTATGCAACATCGATCGCGGTGCGGGACGAAGACTCGCGGCGTTTCCTGCTTGACCTTGATCCGAAGCTTGCGGTCAAGACGGTTACTTTAGCCGACCCGGCGCTGTTCACGCCGGAGGCCTTCGGCCTGACGGAGGCGGCGGCGGGACAGGAAAAGCCGGGGAGACGAAAGGTTGGCCTTGGCGTCATGGATCCGCATGAAATGAACCGTCACTGCGAGCTCCGATGGGAGCGCGAGGCTTGCGCCGATTGGTGGCTGCAGGCGGCGAAGGTCGCGATTGGAGCGGGGCATAGCGTAAGCTTCTTCACCAACGGCGCGGCATCGGATAACGCCTTTGTCGAGGAGTTTGTGAAGCCGCGCCTGGCTGGAGTGAAGGGTGTCGAGTTCACCCCGTATCCGACAACGGTAGAACAGCTGGTCGGCACGATTGCCGCCTGCGACACCGTTATTGCGCAGCGGCTCCACGCCTGCATTCCGTCGCTTGCAATGGGCAAGCCGACGTACGGTCTGATCTGGGACCGGAAGCTTGAGAATATTTTCGCCGATCTTGGCATGAAGAGCCAGCTGATCGACTTCCGCGAGAGCAGGCAGCAGCTTGCCGCGGCGGTGGACGGCCGGATGGCGGACTCTGGACCGGCCATTGACGCCAAGAAACTGCAGCTCTATGAACATATCGGGAGAATACTGCCATGAGCCATACCAAAATTAAAGTGCTGCATGTCGTTGGACGCATGCATCCCGGCGGCATCGAAACGCTGCTGATGAATGTATACCGGAACATTGACCGGGACAAATACGAGTTTCACTTTGCCGTACAGTCGCCGGAGCCTTCCTTCTACGATGACGAGATCCGGGCGCTTGGAGGAACCATCTTTGTGCAGCCGCCGCCAAAGGACGGAATCCGTTCCTTCCGCAAGCAGCTGACGGCCAACATGAACAAATACGGTCCTTACGCCGCGGTGCACAGTCATGTATTCGGCTTCAGCGGGTACGTGCTTAAGCTGGCGGACAAGCTGGGCGTGCCGGTACGGATCAGCCATAGTCACAACACAAGCGACAGCAAGTCGACTTCGCTGGTTCGCAATCTGTACCGTTCGTATATGCGCAGCCTCATCAGCCGGCATTCCACGAATATGCTGGGCTGCTCGCGGGCGGCCTGCGAGTCGCTATTCGGGGACGGCTGCTGGAAGGACGGGCGCGTGGACGTGTTCCCGAACGCCATTACGCTGGCTCCTTACGAGTCGCTTGTCCGGCAGAACCGCGAGGAGCTTCGCCGCCGCTTCGGCGCGGCGGAGGATGAGCTGCTGATTGGCCATATCGGCCGGTTCAGCAAGCAGAAGAATCACGCGCTGCTGCTGGACAGCTTCGCAAGCCTGGTGAAGCTGCGCCCGAAGTCCCGTCTTCTGCTCTGCGGCGACGGACCGCTGAGGGCGGAGATGGAAGAGAAGGCGCGCGGACTTGGCATAGAGAGCAAAGTCAACTTCCTGGGCCTCCGCAAGGATGTGCCGGAGCTGCTTGGCTCGCTGGACGCTTTTGTCCTGCCGTCGCTATACGAGGGACTTGGCATCGTGCTCATTGAAGCGCAAGCTGCCGGCGTGCCTTGCCTGATCTCCGAGACGGTGCCGAGGGAAGCGGATTTGCGAATCGGCTTGATCGAGCGTCTTGCGCTGAACGACCCTCCGGAGCGCTGGGCGGAAGCGATGGCCAGCATCGGCGAGCGGAGAGCCCTAAGCGGCGGGGATTGGGAGGAAAGAGCGGCTGCGCTGGGCGAGCGCGGCTACGATATCCGCGTAAGCGCGGAAAAGCTGGAGCGTCTGTATGCAGGCTGACCGTTTAGTCGATACGCGGAAAATCATGCTTGTCGGTTATTCCGTCCTGCTGATACTGACGGCGAAGTGGGCTTTTGCCGCGGATGAGAGGCTTTCGCTTATTCTTTACAGCGGGCTGCTGCTGCCGTTCTTCGTGCTCATGCGCTGGCCGAATGCGCCGGTGCTGCTGATGGCGAGCTTTACGGCTACGCTGGCGGGTAAAGCGATCTACGCGGCAACCGTTAATCCGCTGGCCGGTCCGGACGAGATCCACTATTACGAGCAGGTAACCACCTTCGAGAAGCTGTCGCAATTTATGCCGTATGCCATGGAGCAAATTCAGACCAGCTGGATGAACATTTCCGCGTACCCGGTATTCGGCCTGCTGTACATGCCGTTCTTCAAATGGCTGGAGCTGGACGATCCGCTGGCGATTATTTTGTTCAACACGGTGCTGCTCATCCTGATCGTCAACAGCACGTACAAGCTGAACGCAAGCCGCTTCGGGTACGAGCTTCCGGATCCGGAGAACGCGAAGCAGCCTTTTGTCATCGTTTCGGTAGTCGGGTTAATGCTGAGTCCGTCGCTGATGTACATGTCCTCCTTGTTCGCCAAAGACATTACCTGCGTATGGCTGGGGCTGCTTGGGGCCCTGCTGCTCGTCCGCAAGAGATGGCTGCTGTTCATTCTTGTCATCCTGTACGCGACGGGGCTGAGGGATTACGCGATTATCTATACGCTCAGCTTTTACTTCTTGTATACCCAGAAGGTCCGCACTTCCATGTGCGTCATGGCTGGAGCGGCAGGTCTCTTGTTCCTGCAAATTGGGCCGCTTGGCATCATTAACGCTACGATGCTGTCGATCTTCCTGTTTCTCAGTCCGAATCCGATCAACTTCAGCAACTGGGAGCCGGAGCTGCTGCTTCGCACGCTGGAAGCGGTGTTTATGGGAATTATCCTGATAATCTCGGTCTATCAGGCGATCGTCTACAAGGAGACGAGAAAGTTTTATCTGATGGCGGCGGCATTGATCTTCACCTATGCCTGCACGCTGGTGCTGGTCGGTTATGTCACGATTACGGGCCGCGAGCTGGACTATGGCGTCGGGACGATCGGGGATAACATGGTGCGCAAGAAGCTGCCGGTACTTCCGATTCTTTATACGATTGCTGCCTACGCCATTATGTGGTGCCGCAAAATCTTTATTCTGAAACATCGGAAAATTCAATCTTTAAAGGCCAAACAAGACCGCGAGCTGAAGCAGCAAGAAGCTGCTCGAGTGCCGGCTGGAGGTGCGGCAGCACCTGCTTGGCATGATAGGCTTGCCGGCGGAAAGGGGGCGCAAGCGCATGGCGGAACAAGAACAACGACGTAGGGCAGGTGAATGGACGGGAGATCGATTGGAACGGAGTGCGGTCCATAAGACGAAAAAAAGAGGACGAGACCAGTTCGGCCGGTTCCGCGGCCTGCTGCGTATAGCGGAGGCCATGCTGAAGCCGGTGCCAAGGCCGCTGCTGCAGTGGATGTGGGTCTTAAGCGACTGGCTGCCGGATTTGCCGGGCGTCGCGATGCGGTACGTCCTGCTGAGAAGAATGGCGAAGCGCTGCGGCGACAATGTGTTAATCGGGCGCTCGGTCGAGCTCCGTTATCCGGAGCGGCTGGTCATCGGCTCGAATGTAAGCATCCATAAGCAATGCTACATCGATGCTTACGGCGGACTGATCATCGAGGATGAAGTATCGATCGCGCATCAGTCTTCGGTTGTGTCGTTCCAGCATACCTGGAACGATCCGTCGCTTCCGATCCGCGACAACCCGGTCATGGGCTCGGCCATTCGGATCGGCCGCGATGTGTGGGTCGGCTGCGGCGTGCGCATCCTGGCCGGCGTCGAGATTGGCGCCCGTTCGGTTATCGCCGCCGGTGCTGTCGTGAACAAGCCGGTCGCGGCAGGCACGCTGGCGGCCGGCGTACCGGCACGCTCCGTGAAGAGCATCGGAGCGGTGACGCCTCCCGCGCCGGAAGGCGCTTAGGGCGCCATAGGCATTAGGCGCTGGAGAAGGCGCTAAAGCCGGCAAGTATTTAAGGTCCTTAAGGGATCTTAAGCTGCGGAAGTAGCAGCTGGTTTGGGTCGTTAAGGTCCCTAAGGGACCTTAGGGTGTGGGCGAAGGCGCAAACGTCGGCGGAAAACGGCGGTCACAGGATATTTAAGGTCCTTAAGGGACCTTAAGCTGCGGAAGAAGCAGCTGGTTTGGGTCGTTAAGGTCCCTAAGGGACCTTACGGTAATGTTGGATCCGCCCGAGGCGGCATAAACCGCCGCCGGGCATTAGAAATAGAAGGAGGGAAAGACATGAACGTGCTGTGGGCACATGACCATACGTTTTATTTTAACGAATCGGGGAAATTTTTCTCCGGCGGCAAGCTGCCTTATGCGGTATGGGAAAGGTATCTAGGCGTTTTCGACCGGATTACGGTTGCGGCCCGGGGCAAGAAAGCATCCTCGGATGAAGATATGGCGGGCAAAACGCTGTCGAGCGGACCTAATGTGGATTTTCTTGTTCTTCCGTCCCTGAGCAATCCGGTCAATAAAATGACCAAGCGGGGCTACATCGAGCAGCTGCTGCAAGAAGCGATCGGCAAAGCTGACGCCGTTATCGCTCGCGTGCCAAGCGAAATCGGAGCCGAAGCGATTCGGGTTGCGCGCCAAATGGGCAAGCCTTATGCGGTTGAAGTCGTAGCTTGCGCCTGGGACGGATTATGGAATTACGGCAATCTGCAGGGCAAGCTGTACGCGCCGTTCTCGCTCAGCCAGACGCGGGCGATCGTGAAGGACGCGCCTTATGCCCTGTATGTGACGGAGCGGTTCCTGCAGCAGCGTTATCCGAATATTGGAGGCAAAACGGAATCCTGCTCCAATGTGGAAATTCCGGAGCCGGGCGACGAAGTGCTGACACGCCGGTTGGAGCGTCTGCAGGCGATGAGTCCGGATTCGCCCATGACGATTGGGCTGATCGGCTCGCTGAACGGCCGCACGAAAGGGATCGACATTGCCCTTCGCGCCATTGCCAAAGCAAAGCAGCAACTGCCATCAGCCAAGTTCCGCGTGCTTGGCGACGGGGACCCGGCACGCTGGCAGGCCATGGCCGAAAAGCTGGGCATTGGAAGCATGGTTTCTTTCGAAGGCGTACTGCCAAGCGGCGGGGCCGTATTCGAATGGCTGGATGGCATCGACCTGTATCTGCAGCCAAGCTACCAGGAAGGACTGCCGCGGGCCACGATTGAAGCGATGAGCCGGGGATGCCCGGTGCTTGGATCTACGGCAGGCGGCATTCCGGAGCTGATCCACGAGAGCTGCCTGCATCGTCCGGGCCAAGTCGGCCAGCTGTCCGAGCAGATCAAACGCGCGACGTTTGACCGCAAATGGCTGAAGGAGCAGGCAGAGGAGAACTTCGGCAAGTCGAAGCAATTCACGAAGCAGCGGCTTGATGCGAAGCGGCAGGCGTTCTGGCAGTCCTTTGGCGATATGGTGAGACAAGGGGCTTTGCAAGATTCGGTAGCGGAAGCCGCGGCCGCGGCGGAATTAGTTCTTCCGGACACAACGGAGCAAAACGAGACCTATACAGGCAGCGAAACAACAAGCACAAGCGAGAGCAGAGAAAGGGTGGGGGCTATATGACGATTTTGGTGACGGGAGCAGCCGGATTTATCGGCTTCCATTTGAGCGCGAGATTGCTGAAGGAAGGCAAACGCGTCGTAGGGCTGGACAATTTCAACGATTACTACGATGTGCAGCTGAAGCGGGACCGCTGGTCGCAGCTGGTCGCTTCGCCGTCCTTCAAGGGAGCCGAGCAGGATTTGGCGGATTACGAAGGTCTGCTGGCACTGATCCGGGAGGAAGGCGTTACGACGATCGTTCATTTGGCGGCTCAGGCGGGCGTGCGTTACAGCCTCACGAATCCTTTTGCTTATCTGGAGACGAACCTGCAGGGCTTCGGCCATGTGCTGGAAGCGTCGCGGCAGGCGGGCATCAAGCATCTGGTCTACGCTTCCTCCAGCTCCGTGTATGGCGCCAACGTCAGCATGCCGTTCTCGGTCAGCGATAACGTCGACCATCCGGTCAGCTTGTACGCGGCAACGAAGAAATCCAACGAGCTGATGGCGCATGCCTACAGCCATTTATATAACCTGCCGACAACGGGGCTTCGGTTCTTCACCGTATACGGTCCATGGGGCCGCCCGGATATGGCGTACTTCAGCTTTACGCAGAAAATTATGGCCGGAGAGCCGATTCAGGTGTTTAACGAAGGCAAAATGCAGCGCGATTTCACGTATATCGACGACATTGTCGAAGGCATTTACCGTCTGCTCGACCGCGCGCCGCAGCCAAACGCGGAGTGGGATCGCGTCGATCCGGATCCGGGCACGAGCTATGCGCCTTACAAGGTGTACAACATCGGCAACAACAAGCCGGTTGAGCTTATGGCGTTCATCAACACGATCGAGGATAAATTGGGGCGCAAAGCCGTTATGGAGTTCAAGCCGATGCAGCCGGGCGACGTAACAGCGACCTATGCGGACATCGACGGACTGATGGCGGATGTGGATTTCCGTCCGGAAACATCGATTGAGGAAGGCATCGGACGTTTTGCCGAGTGGTACAAGTCCTATTACGGCGCCCATTCCGACCTGGAAACGGCGGTAAAGGCGGCGGGACAATGAATCAAAAAATAGCCCATATCTGCACCTCCGGCATCAGCCACAAAATTATGGGCGACAAGCTTCGGCTGCTTCAGCAGCAGGAAGGCGTACAGGTAACCTTCATCTCCTCTCCGGAGGGTGTAGACGCGGAGCTGATGAAGGAAAAAGCCTACCCGTTCGAATGGAAGCTGCTCCCGATGGCGCGGTCCATTCAACCGGTTGCCGACCTGAGGTCGATCCTTGCGATGTATAAGCTGTTCCGCCGGGAGCGGTATGACATTGTGCATACCCACACGGCCAAGGCCGGCCTCATCGGACGGATTGCGGCGAAGCTGGCAAGGGTCCCGGTTGTTATTCATACGAGCCACGGATTGCCGTTTTATGAAGGGCAGCCGAGGAAGACCTATTGGTTATACAAAATGCTGGAGAAGTTTGGCGCGGCATGCTGCGATGCGCTTGCGTCGCAGAACGAGGAGGATGCCGGCGTGCTTCGCAAGCTGGCGCCTTGGCGGCCGGTGTTCGTGGAAGGCAACGGAGTAGACCTTAAGCATTTGGACGAACTGGCAGGTAGCGTTACGCCGGAACAGACGGCGGCGCTTCGCAGGAAGCATGGAATCGACCGGGAGGAAAAGGTGCTGTTTATGGCGGCGCGTTTCGAACCGGTGAAGGACCATAGCCTGCTGCTTGATGCTTTATCGGAGCTCAAGCGGGTTGGTGCGCTGAACTGGGTAACGGTACTGGCCGGCCAAGGCCCGCTGGAGGCGGAGATTAAGCTTCAGGCGGAAATGAGCGGCCTCGAGGACGATGTGCTGTTCGTCGGTCAGCAATCCTCGATTATTCCTTGGCTGGTCATGGCCGATGCCGTAACGCTCACCTCGGAAAAAGAAGGCATCCCACGCTCCTTGATGGAGGCGATGGCGTTAAGCAAGCCGGTAGTTGCCACCAAGGTGCTGGGCACGCGAGAGCTGGTGGCGCATGCCGAGACCGGATTGCTCGTCCCTTACCGGGATTCCATGCAGCTGGGCGAAGCGCTGGCGGCGATGATGAACACGCCGGAAGCAAGGAAGCGGATGGGCGATGCGGGACGACGGCGGATTGAAGCGGCGTTTACGGAAGCCCGGGTAGTCGAGCGTCTGATGCGGCTGTATCGCAGTACGAAGGTCCAAGTGGATCGGAGCCGCGGACTAGGGGCTAGGCTGAATGCCTTTGGCAAGCGCTTGTTCGATCTGATTGCCAGCGTACCGGCTGCGTTGCTGCTGTCGCCCGTGATGCTGGTCGTAGCGCTCCTGGTGAAGCTGAAGCTGGGCTCGCCGGTATTGTTCAAGCAGCAGCGTCCGGGCAGGTACGGCAGTCCGTTCTATGTGCTGAAGTTCCGCACGATGCGGGATGCGTACGACCGGTTCGGCCAGCCGCTGCCGGACGAAGCGCGGCTGACGTCCTTCGGCAAGCTGCTGCGCAAGCTGAGTCTGGACGAGCTGCCGCAATTATTCAACGTGATTCGCGGGGATATGAGTCTGGTGGGGCCTCGGCCGCTGCTGATGGAATATCTCCCGCTCTATACCGAAGAGCAAGCGCATCGCCACGATGTCCGTCCGGGCATTACGGGCTGGGCGCAGGTGAACGGCCGCAATGCCGTCTCCTGGGAGGACAAGTTCAAGCTTGATCTCGCGTACGTGGAGCGGCGAAGCATCTGGTTTGATTTACGCATATTGGTACGGACTGTGGGGAAGGTGCTGAAGCGCGACGGAATCTCGAGCGCGGGACAGGCCACCGTTCAAAAATTTACGGGAAGCAGAGAAATGGGGAATGCATCATGATTAGCGGTCATACGGAGCAATACCGGGTAATGGAGGAGCCGGCAAGACGCCCTCTCATCGTTGTGGGTATGGGTGGACATGGCCGGGTGCTGATGGATATCGCCCGGGTATCGCAAACTTACCGGTTGGCGGCAGTTCTCGACGACCGCTTCTCAGGCGTCGAGCTGCGAGGCGGCCTGCCGTATGGTCCAATCGCGACGCTGAAGCATTTTCTCGCGGATGAGCCGGGCATGCACGTGGTGATCGGCATCGGCGACAACCGGACGAGACGGGCCATCGTTGAGATGCTCGCTCTGCCTGAGTCCTCTTACGCCGTGCTGGTGCATCCCGCGGCGGTTGTCGCGGAGGATGCGCGCATCGGACTTGGCGCCGTGGTGATGCCCGGCGCTGTCATCGGCCCGGGCGCCGTAGTTGGCGCGCACGCCATCATCAACTCCGGCGCGGTCGTCGAGCATGACGCGCTGGTCGGCCCGTTCGCGCATATATCGCCGAACGCGACCATGGCCGGCGCCGCCTCCGCCGAGGAAGGCGCGCATATCGGCAGCGGCGCGGTGCTCATCCCGCGCATCCGCGTCGGCAGCTGGTCCGTGCTTGGCGCGGGAGGCGTCGCCGTCCGGGACATCCCCGGCGGCAAGACCGCTGTAGGCGTTCCGGCACGGGTCGTGCCGCCACGCCTCAGCGTGGAAAAGGCGCTGTAGGACTGCGCGAATGAGGCGGTATAAGGCCGAAAACAGCCTTGCATGCACTAGCCGCCGCCATGGCAAAAGCACCGCCGTAAGGCGGAAATCCGCCTTACGGCACATCCCGCGCCGCAGCTTCGCCGCTGGCGGCGCAGCAAACCAAAATCAAGCGCGCGGCGCTGCCAACGCGAGCCGCGCGCACCACATAGCCCGCCCTGACAGAGGCGGGCAGCACAAAGAGGAGCTGATCGCGACGTGAACAACAGTCGAATCTATTTATCCCCGCCGCATTTGGGAACGCGGGAGCGCGAATACGTAGAGTTAGCCTTCCGCACGAACTGGATCGCGCCGCTTGGTCCCAATGTCGACCAGTTCGAGCGCGAGCTGGCGGAGAAAGTGGGAGCGAAGGGGGCAGTTGCGCTGTCCTCCGGCACCGCGGCCATCCATATGGCGCTTAAGCTGCTGGGAGTTGGACGCGGCGACCGCGTTTTCGTCTCCTCGCTTACGTTTATCGCAAGCGTGAATCCGGTGCTGTACGAAGGCGGCGTGCCGGTCTTCATCGACTGCGACGCCGAGACCTGGACGATGTCGCCGCAGGCGCTCGAGCGCGCCTTCGAGGAAGCGCATCGCAACAAGCAGCTGCCTAGAGCGGTTATCGTCGTTCACCTGTACGGGCAAAACGCCGACATGGACGCCATCAACCGGATTTGCGCCAAATACCGCGTGCCGGTCATTGAAGACGCAGCCGAATCCCTGGGCACCACGTACAAAGGCCAATCCAGCGGTACCCATGGCAAATTCGGGATCTACTCCTTTAACGGCAACAAAATCATTACGACCTCCGGAGGCGGCATGCTGGTCTCCGACGATACCGCGGCACTGTCGAAGGCGCGCTTCTGGGCGACGCAGGCCCGCGAGCCGCAGCCTCATTACGAGCATGCGGAGCTGGGCTACAACTACCGTTTGAGCAACGTGCTGGCGGGTATTGGCCGCGGACAGCTGGAGCTGCTCGACGAACGGGTAGATGCACGCAGAGCGGTGTTTAACCGCTATAAGCATGCTTTTGCGGATATCGAAGGCATTGCCATGATGCCCGAAGCGGAATACGGCCGCTCTACCCGCTGGCTGACGACGATGACGATCGATCCGATTATCACGGGCTGCACGCCGGCCGATCTGTTGGAGAAGCTTACCGAAGCCAATATCGAAGCGCGCCCGGTATGGAAGCCGATGCACCGCCAGCCGCTTTTGCAATATTACCCGTACTTCCCGCATGAGCCGGGCAGCAGCGTGTCCGACACGCTGTTCGAGCAAGGCATCTGTCTGCCGTCGGGCTCCAGTCTCACGTGGGATGAGCAAGACCGCGTCATCACCTGCATCAAACAAACCATTCAAATGAAATCGAGGAGGATGTCCCATGAAAGTGCGTAAAGCGATAATTCCAGCTGCCGGTCTCGGCACCCGATTCCTGCCTGCAACGAAGGCTCAACCGAAGGAAATGCTGCCGATCGTGGACAAGCCGACTATCCAATATATTATCGAGGAAGCGATCGCTTCCGGCATCGAAGACATTCTGATCATCAGCGGCCGCGGCAAGCGGGCGATCGAGGACCATTTCGACAAAACGTTCGAGCTGGAGGACATGCTGGCCAAGAAAGGCAAGACGAAGGAGCTCGAGCAAATCCGCGGCATCTCCGAGATGGCGAACATTCACTACATCCGTCAAAAAGAGCCAAAAGGCCTCGGCCACGCGATCTGGTGCGCGCGCAGCTTTGTGGGCAGCGAGCCGTTTGCCGTCCTGCTCGGCGACGATATCGTACAGTCCGAGGACCCTTGCCTCAGCCAGCTGATCCGCGTCTATGACCGCTACCAGTCTTCGGTTGTTGGCGTACAGCGCGTTGCCGACGAGGATGTATCCAAATACGGGATTATCGCTCCTCGCGGATCGTCGATCGAGCCGTCGGTCTTTTTCCTGGACGGTCTGGTGGAGAAGCCTTCGAAAAAAGCCGCTCCTTCCAACTACGCGATTATGGGCCGTTACGTCCTGTCGCCGGAAATCTTCGATATTCTCGAGCATCAAACCCCGGGCGCGGGCGACGAAATTCAGCTGACCGATGCGATCAAGAAGCTGAACGACCAGCGCAACGTGCTTGCTTACAACTTTGAGGGCGTTCGTTACGACGTGGGCGACAAGTTCGGTTTTATCAAAGCGCAACTCGACTTCGCCCTTCAGCGCGATGATCTGCAGAAGGATGTGCTGGGCTACCTGCAGCAAGTGTACGAGAAGCATTTTATTACGAAGGCGGCGAACTAACATGCGGAAAATTACAGTAATCGGTACCGGATACGTCGGTCTTGTCTCGGGCACTTGCTTTGCCGAGGTAGGTAACCGGGTTATCTGCTGCGACGTGGATCAGCGCAAAATCGACCTGCTCAATAGCGGTGTCATTCCGATCTATGAGCCGGGTCTCGAAGAGATGGCGCTTCGCAACAAGGAGCAGGGCCGCCTGCTCTTTACGACCGAAGTAGGCGAAGCGATCGAAGCTTCGGATATCGTGTATATCGCGGTTGGCACGCCAATGTCGGAGACGGGCGAAGCGGATATGCGTTACGTGATGTCGGCGGCGAAGAAAATCGGCGAGCATCTGAACGGCCACAAAATCATCGTGAACAAAAGCACCGTGCCGGTCGGCACAGGCGAGCTTGTGCGCGAGGTTGTTCAGGCGAACAAGAAATACCCATGGACCAGCTTTGACGTCGTGTCCAATCCGGAGTTCCTTCGCGAAGGCACGGCCTTGTCGGATTGCATGAACATGGACCGCGCCATTATCGGCTCGGACAATGCGGAGGCGGCGGAGCAGATCGCGCAGCTGCATGCGCCTTTCAACACGCGAATTTTCAAGACGGATCTGGAAAGCGCTGAGATGATCAAATACGCGGCGAACACGTTCCTCGCGACCAAAATTTCGTTTATCAACGCCATCGCGAACATTTGCGAGAAAGTCGGCGCCGACGTTGAAGACGTAGCAAAGGGCATGGGCATGGACAGCCGGATCGGCGAAAAATTCCTTCAGGCCGGCATCGGTTACGGCGGGTCCTGCTTCCCGAAAGACACTTATGCTTTAGCGCATATCGCGGACAAGTCGGGGTATGATTTCGAACTGCTGAAGTCCGTTATCAAAACAAATCATCGCCAGCGTTTCGTTGTCATGGACAAGCTTCGCGAGACGCTTGGCGGACTTGCGGGCAAGCAGATTGCCGTGCTTGGCCTGGCATTCAAGCCTAACACGGACGACATGCGCGAAGCGCCTTCCTTAAGCATTATTCCGGAGCTGCTGAAGCAAGGAGCGGTTGTTCGCGCGTTTGATCCGATTGCAGCCGAAGCGGCAAAGAAACAGTTGCCAGCGGAGGTCGCTTATCTGGAGTCGGCGGAGCTTGCGGCAGCGGGCTGCGATGCTTGCGTGATTTTGACGGAGTGGAATGAAGTACTGACCATGGATTTGGCGAAAGTCCGCGACCGGATGAAGCAGCCGATCATCATTGACGGACGCAACAGCTTTGATCCGAAGGTTATGGAGCAGCACGGTTTTGTTTACTATTCGGTGGGTCGCCGTCCGGTTAATCGCCATGAGGCGGAGCGCAAATCCGTGAATTTGTAGGGCAAGCCTTCGGTGAACCTCTAACGAACTGCTAATCCTGATCTCGAAAGGGGGTGAGCGCTTGAATGAAAGTCCGCTTCGGCCGGGCGGATGGAGTGCAGGTTTACCTTATAAACGAAAATACAGGAAATGCAGAAAATGCAGGAGGAGGAAGGTATGAAAAAGAAATTCCGGGCGCTGATAACGCTGGCTGCTACGGCTTTGCTTGTGCCGGCGCTGATCGTGAACGCTTCGAGCGCAGCAGCGGCATCCAAAGCGCCAACAGCTGCCGTTAACGCGAGCTTTTTCTCGCAATCGTCGTTCCAGCCGCTTGCCAATACGTTCATTCAGAAGGTTATTCAGAACTTTGCGCAAGAAGTGCAAAAGGCAGTGGAGAGCATTCAGAACGGCAAGGGCAACAACGGTAAAGGCAACAGCGGCAACAACGGCAACAACGGCAACAACGGCAACAACGGCAACAGCGGCAA
>NZ_JAASRQ010000003.1:200482-295882 GCF_011761545.1 Paenibacillus sp. BK720
GCAACAACGGCAACAACGGCAACAACGGCAACAACGGCAACAACGGCAACAACGGCAACAACGGCAACAACGGCAACAACGGCAACAACGGCAACAACGGCAACAATGGTAACCACGGCAACAATGGCAACAATGGCAATAACGAGAAAAAAATCCAACAGGTGTACAATGACACTTCCGCGAAGCTGTTCCAGCTGCGCAACCAGTGCCAGGCTGGCCTGACGGACATCGCGGTTGAGTTCACGACGTTAACGTCGACGCATGAGAAGACGGAATTGTACAAGACGGGTACCGCTGCGTTCAATAGCTGCACTAGTCAGTACAAAGTGATCATGGACGACGCAGCTGCAAAAATCGTTGCTCTTGGCGGCGAGCCTTCGATCCTTGAACCGATGCAAGATCGTTATCAACAAGAGATCATCGCAGGCCGTGCACAGCTTAACGCTATCGTAGGCAAATAATTTTATTCGCCTAACAAGAAGAACCGCGCAATCGAGGAGATCCTCTATTGCGCGGTTTTTTCTATTCTCATTTCGGATTATAATAGGTACGGAAACGGAGGTTGTCAGCATGATCATCAGAGAGCTTCAGGAGAAGGACAACGCAGCCATTGAACGCGTCATCAGAGAATGCCTGATCGAGTTCGGAGGCAATCGGGAGGGGTTGGCCTGGGCCGACGAGAGCCTGAGCCGCTTGTCCGACTATTATAATCGCGAAGGCAGGGCTTATTGGGTCATTGAGCAGGACGGAGAGGTTGTGGGCGGCTGCGGAATTGCGCCTTTTGCCGACTCGGAGGAAGTTTGCGAGCTGCAGAAAATGTATCTTTTCCCGGCGGTACGCGGTACGGGCATGGCGGCAAGGCTGCTCGATACGGCGTTAACCTTTGCCCGGCTTCATTATAAACAGTGCTATCTGGAAACGCTGCAAAATATGCATGCCGCTAACCGCTTTTACGCCAAGCACGGCTTCGAGTCGCTGTCTGCGCCGCTAGCCGGGTCGGAGCATTTTGCCTGCGATGCCTGGTATATTAAAGGTCTGGAGGATGTTTAAACGATGCGTCTCAACATTCGGTTCGTCCCCGTTGAACCAGCCGATCTCGACACCGTTCAGGATATTGTGAATTCGAATACCGCCTATAATCTCATGGAGAACGGTCGCCCCGAGCGCTCTCGCGAGGAGCTTCTTGAGCAGCTTTCTCCAGACCAGCACAGTCTGCTGATTCGGCTGGATGGCCGTGCTATTGGGCTGTTGCAATACTTGGACGAGAATCCGAAGGATGGTTACCCATGGCTTGGCCTTCTCATGATTCACGACAGGCTGAAAGGGAAAGGCTACGGCAAGGCTGCTTACGCTGCCTATGAGCAGCGGCTTAAGCAGGAAGGGAAACAGTCCGTACGCATCGGCGTTATTCCCGAAAATGAACTCGCCAAACGGTTTTGGAGCTCCTTGGGATTTCAATATTATGCGACCAAATTGGCCAACATCGGCATAGAGGTTGATTGCTATGAGAAGGCTTTATAAGTGAGCAGGCGGAAACCGTCTGCTTTTTTGTTTTTATTTGGAAACTTTTAGATGCGGTGAACGTCCTATTTATAGGAGGTGGGGATTTGCGGAGGTTAGTATATAGTCTGTTCTTGGGCATGATCTTCCTGCTAAGCGCATGCGGCCAGGCGGAAGAGGTTCGGCATATCGAAGCTTTTGGCATTGAAGTCATGGAGCAGAATGCGGAAGGACTGTATGAACCAGCGGGGTTTAAGAAAGTGAATTCCATCATGACGACAAAGGCAGACAAGAATTATACGAGGGTGGAGCTGAAGTCGGTTGAAGACTTCTACGATACGGGAGGCAAGTACGTCAAAACCGTCATTACGCACGAACAGGGTTATAAGTCGAACGTACTGGATACCAAGGATGGATTTCATCGAACGGAAGAGCTTCACGAACCGTCAACGATTCTGATCCCCGACGAAGACGCCGAGAGCTTCCGGGGAGATCAATTGTCCGGTGAAGAGCTCGAGCAATTAGAGAAGCATGTTCAGTCTTTCATGAAGCTGGTTGATTAAGCAGGCGAATTCGTCTGCTTATTTTATTTAGGCCAAAACCGTTTGCTCCTCCCGGAAGTCTAATAAGTAGATGCGGAAATGGCAGGGGAGGAAGCGTGTGGGAAACGAATTACTGGTGGCCGCAGCGAGACGGGGCGACGATGCTGCCTTTTATAGTCTCATTACGCAGCACAAGGAGAAGATGTACCGGATTGCTTATTCGTATTTGAAAAACGAAACCGATGCCCTTGAGGCCGTGCAGGAAGCGACCTGCCGCGCGTATATGCAGATTCGCAAGCTGAAGGAGCCGGAATATTTCGGCAGCTGGCTGATCCGGATTCTGATGAATTACTGCGCTGACGAAGCCAAGCGGAAAACGCGAAGAGCGTACGGACAGCAAGCAGTGGCTGCTGCTCTTGATCCGCATGCGGCAAATGGCGAATCGTCCTTGCTGGAGCGGGTGATGCTCGAGTCGGCGGTGGAGCAGCTGGATGCGAACTATCAGAAAGTGATTCAGCTGAAGTATTATCACGATCTGACCATTACGGAGATTGCGAGAACGCTGCAGAAGCCGGAAGGGACGATCAAGACTTGGCTGCATAAAGCGCTAGGCGGGCTGCGGCAGCGGCTGGGGAAGGAGGGGGAGCCGAATGGATGAGTATCGGGATGAACAAGTGCGGGAGCTTCCGGAGCTGGAGGCGATGAAGGAATACATGGAGGACATTCCTATACCTTCCGAGATTGACGCGAGGATATGGAGCGGCATAAGGGCCGGCCGGCAGCGCAGAAGACGAAGAGTATTTTCCAGAGTGGCTGCTTATACCGCATGTCTTTTGCTTCTCGTATCGGTTGCGTCCGTCCGGTTCTCTCCCGAGGTAGCCGCGTACGTGGGGGAGATACCAGGCCTTAAGCCGTTTGTCGAGCTCATTCATTACGATAAGGGCCTTGAACTGGCCATAGACAATGACTTTATGCAGCCAGTAGGTCTCTCGGAAGAACAGGACGGGATTAAGGTAACGATTGACGGTATGATCGCCGACGAATCGAGAATCATTGTGTTCTATACGCTAGAGAATGTAGATGGACGGAAGAGTGTTGTTAATTTCAATGGAGCTAGAATATCTAATGTTGAGCATATATCTAGCTCGTACGGTTCCGGTGCGTTTGAAGAGGACTGGAAGATAAGGCAAGATACAATAGAATTCCAGCCGGAAGACGGAACTCGCTTGCCGGATACGTTGGAGCTGGAACTGAAGCTCAATAAAGTCAGCGAAGCTGCAACAACGGATATAGAATGGCATTTTTCTGTTCCTGTAGATAAAGCGAAGTTTGAAGGAATGAAGGAAACTTACGATTTGAACCAGACTGTCGCGGTTGAAGGCCAGAAAATCACTTTCGGGAAGATGACAGTCTACCCAACAAGAATCGGGGTTGAAGTAAATTATGATCCGGCCAATACGAAGAAGCTGTTCTACCTCGATGATCTTCGGCTTGTAGATGAAAGAGGTGAAGCGTTCAGTTCGATAATGAATGGCATATCCGGGTCTACTATAAACGAGAACAGCCAAGTACTGTACTTCCAGAGCAATTACTTCAAGAAGCCCAAGCATCTCTATTTGCGGGCGAGCAGTATTCGGGCGCTGGACAAAGATAAACTGGAGGTGAAGGTTGACCTCGAACGCAAGCAGCTGCTTGCCAGACCGGACAGCCAGCTTACTCTGAAAGACATAGGCACTAGTAGCGAGGATGGGCAGGACATTCTTGTTTTCGAACTGAAGAACAACAATCCGCTTGATCAGGATCGCATGTATAGTCTATTTGAAGGCGCGTTTAAGGACGCTGCAGGCCACTCTTTCGAATCGCATATGACGGGTACCTCGGGCAATGGGGCAGATACCGAGTACCAATTCTATATTCTGAAGGAGAAATACCAGAGTCCGCTTACGCTTCATATTCAGGATTATCCGACTCGGATTCACGGGGACATTGATATCCAAATTAAATAAAATGCAATCGACAAGTAAGGGCTGCCGTCATCGGCAGCCCTTACTTGCACGAATGATCTTCTATTGAAGTTGATCCGGAACTTCATCCTTATGCGGCGTACTGACTTCAGCGAATAGATTGCGGCTGCCGGAATTTACTGCCGGGGGTGCAACGGCTTGCGGGAAATAGGATCGTAACAGGCTTTCGATATCTCTTATCGTGGCAGGCTTCGCATGCGGATAAAGCTCATAGCCAAGCTCTCCGTTGACCTCGATTGTCGCCGATTTTACGTCCTGGAAAGCCGAGATTTCGTGCATGCGCAATCTCTTCTCCAGATCGTCTACGGATATGCGCAGCTTTCTCAAATTGTTTGTTATAACCTCTCCATTCTCGATAACGGGTACGGCAAATCCCTTTAGCAATCGCTCGGCAGTGTTGGATTTTAGCGTTAGCCATTCGACCCCTACAAGAACGAGAACAAACACCGCGGCTGCTGCTATCGTCTTTAAGGCTCCTTTTCCGCTTACCTCCGAGCCCATAATTGCGCCTATCGTCAGCAAGATCCCCAGCTGGGGCATGGTCATTTGCGAAATCGATTTACGCCCGGCAAGACGAAGAAGAATGATGCTGACCGCGGCGAATAAAAAGGCTAGACCTAACATGTATAGCATGCGATTCCTCCTGATCTCATTCTAATCCTGTAAAGTAAGTATTTGCATGGAGGCTTTTAAGTATCAGGATAGAAATAAAGAAGTAAGGCTGCCGGATTAAACGGCAGCCTTACTTCTTTACTCCGACAACAGAAAGTCGAGAACAGCGCTCTCGAACGCATCCGGAAACTCCACATTAGGGAGATGGACGGCGGGCAGCATAAGAAGCCTTGCGTGCGGCACCGTCTCGGCAAGTAATTCGCCGTGACTTGGCAGCGTCACCGTATCATTCTGACCTGCGATGACTAGTGTCGGGCTGCTGATAAGAGCAGCGGTCCGGCGCATATCCATGTCGCGGATTGCGGCCCAGCTGCCTCCGATTCCTTCCGCGCGGGTGGCGAGGACCATCCGGTGGAAGGCAGCGACAATCCCGCTCTTCGAATCGATCATATTCGAAGGGAACCAGTTTTTGATAAACGTATCGGCGAAACCGTTCAAGTTCTCTGCTTGCAGGACGGAAGCAATCAATCCATCCCACTGCTCGGCAGGTCCCAGATAGGACGAGGTATTGCTTAAGATCAGCCGGCTGATCCGTTCGGGAGCGTGGATGCCAAGCCATTGCCCGACGGCACCGCCAAGCGACAATCCGAGAAAATGGACGCGGTCGATCCGAAGCGAATCGAGCAGCTCGATGACATCTCTCCCCAATCGGTCGAAGGAATAAGGCCCGGCTGGCGTATCCGAGTCGCCATGACCGCGGTAATCATAGCGCAGCACGCGGAAATGCTCCCCGAATGCTTCGATCTGTCCTTCCCACATATTCATGGAAGTAGCAATGGAGTTCGCCAGCATAAGTACCGGCTTATCGGCTGCCCCATCGACTCGATACGCTATTCGAACGCCGTCTCCGGTGGTGAAAAAGCTTAAGCCATTCGTTCTATTTGTTTCATTAAAGGTCATTGTCATCATCATCCATCTCCTTCATTGGTTATTAGTGACAGTTTATTGGAATCGGCTTACAATTCACATAAGAGGATTAAGGAATTTGGCGCTCGAAAACTTAATGATTACGTTAGTAGCTGTCCCAAACCTTTAAAATTAGAGGTGATCTATTTCATGGACCAAATTGATCATAAAATACTGTCGATTCTTCATGATAACGCCAGGATTACGATCTCGGAGATGAGCCGCATCATTGCCATGTCGCAGCCGGCCGTCACCGAGAGACTCCGTAAGCTGGAGGAGCAGGGAGTCATAACGGGCTATCGGGCAGAGCTGTCCTTATCCAAGCTTGGCAAGTATACAACGGCGTTTGTATTGTTTAAGTCGAGCCACTGCAAGGAATTCGAAGCCTTTAGCGAGGCCGCCCCTGAGATCGTGGATTTCTACCGAACGAGCGGGGAGTACAATTATTTATTGAAGGTCGTGACGGAAACAAGCGAAACCTTGGAGAGCTTCCTTGAAAAATGCCATACCTATGGATTTTCTTCGACTCTAGTCGTACTCTCCACCCGGTTCGAGGATAAACTTTTTTCCGCAATTCTCCCTAACCAAGCATAAAACCCGAGCAAACCGCGTACTTAGTGAAGCAAGACTTCCTAAGCATAGCGGTTTTTTTGTTCCTTCGTAGGCGTTTTGTTTTTGCGCAAAGATGCCATACTGAACGAATAGCGAGTAAGGATACAGGTTTTTAAGGAGTGATAGCAGATGAAGCTGTACGACTGCGCCATTATCGGAGGCGGACCGGCTGGGCTTAACGCAGCGCTTGTGCTGGGCAGGGCTAGACGGCACGTTGTGCTGTTTGACGATAACAAGCCGCGGAATGCGGTGACGCGCGAATCGCATGGATTTATTACAAGAGACGGCGTAAAGCCCGATGAATTCCGGCGGCTTGCCCATCTGGATATAAGCAAATATCCTTCCGTCAAGGTGGTTCGGACCAAGGCCGTGGATATGGTAAAGCGGGGGCATGCCCTGTTTCTCGTGCAGGCAAGCACCGGAGAGGTGTATCAGGCGCGGACGATTATTCTGGCGCTAGGACTAAAGGAAAAGCTGCCCGATATATCCGGCGTCGCCGATTATTACGGCTCGTCCTTGTTCAGCTGTCCGTATTGCGACGGATGGGAGATGAGAGACCAGCCGCTTGCCGTCATCTCGGAGAATGAGTCCCACCGCTTCTCGATGGTATCCACGGTCTATAACTGGAGCAAAGATCTGATTGTGTGCACCAATGGGGTCGGATCGATTGAGCCGCAGCAGCGGGCGAAGCTTCTGAGCCGGGGGGTACGGATCTTCGAGCAGCGAATTGCTTCTCTGAGAGGAAAAAGCGGCCGCCTGCAGAAGATCGTCTTTGCCGACGGGACGGAAGTGGCCCGTACGGGAGGTTTTGTAACGTCGAACTGGTATCTCCCTATCCGGGGTGCCGAGAAATTAGGCTGCAGATTAAACGAAAGCGGCGGTCTGGCGATAGACGATTACGGAAAAACGACGGTGGAGCATGTCTACTCCGCAGGCGATGCGGCCACGATTTCGCCCGCCCAGCTTGTGGTTGCGGCTGCCGGAGGGAGTAAGGCGGCGATGAGCGTTAACACCGCACTGACCCATTTGGATTTTTAAGCGCCATGTTATTTAAATGTTATAATAACTAACATAAATCATTGCGCAGAACGTTTCTACCTGCTAAAATCTTGATGAATTGCTAGCTGATTGATAGATTGCACGAGCAGCTCAATTTGTGCTAGGCCAATGTTGAGAGAGGTGGAGTGGACCATGGGGAAGCGGTTATCGGTACTTCTGGCAGCGGGAATTCTCGTCATGACGATGGCAGCATGCGGGGCCAACAAGGAAAACGGCAGCAGCAACACGGCAAGCGGCGATCAACCAAGCAGCACTGCCAGCGAGAAGGTGTACAAGTTCGCGACCGACGCGGCTTATGCGCCAATGGAATTCATGGATAAGGATAAAATTTCGGGCTTTGACGTTGATTTTCTGAAGGCGGTTATGGAGGAAGCGGGACTGAAGTATTCCATCACGAATACCGGCTGGGACGCGATGCTGACGGAGGTGCAATCCGGCAAAAGCTATGATGCGGGAATATCGAGCGTATCCGTTACGCCGGAGAGGGAAGAGTCTTATGACTACTCCATTCCTTACTTTGAATCCACCAATATGATTATGGTGAAGGAAGACAGTACGGTTGCCAGCGCGGCTGATCTGAAAGACAAGAAGGTAGCGGTTCAGGGCTCCACGACGGCGGATACGTTGATGTCCGGCATTATGGGCAACGACAATACCGACCTGAAGCGGTTCGACAGCAATGCGGTGGCGATGCTCGAGCTTGATTCGGGCGGGGTGGATGCCGTTGTGGCCGATATCGCGATTGTCCGCGAATATATGAAGAATAATCCGGAGCGCAAGCTGAAGGCGATCATGGACACGGCGAGCTTTGGTTCGGAGTTTTACGGCATTTTGCTTCCGGCGGGCAGCGAGCTGAAGGCGAAGCTGGATCCAGCGATCAAGACGGTGCTTGAGAACGGCAAGTATACGGAAATTTATAAAGAATGGTTCGGGGAAGAGCCGAACGTCGACAATGTGCTAAACGCGAAGTAAGCAGCATAAGGCATGCGTAATGGGATCAAGTTGCGCATGCTTTTTTCTTGACCGGGGAGGACGAGCGCATGCATTTTCGATTCGATATTATCGTCGACTATATTCCGTTATTGCTCAAAGGGGCCGCGCTGACGATTGGGATCTCTGCGCTTGCGATTACGCTGGGCTCCATGCTGGGGCTGGCCGTCAGCTTTGGCAAAATGTCGTCCAGATGGTATCTCAGCTGGCCGACGAGCGGGTATATTCATTTTTTTCGCGGTACGCCGTTATACGTTCAAATTCTGATCGTGCATTTTGGGCTTGTGCCCGCTTGTATTGGACACACCGATGCCATTGTTGCGGCGATTACCGCTCTTGCTTTGAACTCGGCGGCCTATACGGCGGAAATTTACCGGGCGGGCATCCAGTCGATTGATAAAGGGCAGACGGAAGCCGCGCAATCCCTTGGAATGACCGGCGGACAGACGATGAGGTTTATTATCCTGCCGCAGGCGGTGAGACGGATGATCCCGGCTTTCGGCAATGAATTTGTCGTCCTCATCAAGGACTCCTCGCTAGTTGCCCTGATTGCCGCCCCGGAATTAATGTACTGGAGCAATGTGATGCGGGGCCAGTATCTGCGCGTATGGGAGCCTTATCTGGCGGCAGCCTTTATTTATCTGATTCTGACCTACTCGCTTAGCAAGCTGCTGGGCTGGATGGAGAAGAAGGGGGTGGCGGGATGACGGCGGGACCGATTATTGCTGTAACTGGAGTCCATAAGTCGTTTGGAGCGAATACCGTTCTGAAGGATGTGTCCATGCAGGTAGCGCCTGGGGAGGTTGTTGTCATTATCGGCCCTTCCGGCTCGGGGAAGTCAACGCTGCTCCGCTGCCTGAATGGACTGGAGAAGCCGGAGGGAGGCGAGATCCGCATTGAAGACCGCTCCTTGCTCGAGGCCGGGTCAAGCATTACCGGGATCCGATCGCGAATGGGGATGGTATTCCAGCAGTTTAACCTGTTTCCTCATCTTAGCGTGCTTGGAAATATTACGCTCGCACCCGTGCGGGTACGCAAGCTGGAACCGGCTAATGCGGAGAAGCTTGCTTTGTCGCTGCTTGGCAAGGTAGGTCTCAGCGAGAAAGCGGGACAGTTCCCGGCATCGCTCTCCGGCGGACAGGCGCAGCGGGTTGCGATCGCACGGGCGCTCGCTATGGAGCCTCGCATTATGCTGTTCGACGAGCCTACTTCGGCGCTTGATCCCGAGATGGTGGGCGAGGTGCTCGCCGTCATGAAGGAGCTTGCGGCGGAAGGGATGACGATGGTCATCGTTACGCATGAGATGGGCTTTGCCCGGGAGGTCGGGCATCGGGTGCTGTTCATGGAGCAAGGGATGATCGTGGAGGAAGGAACTCCGCAGCAGCTGTTCGACGAGCCGCGGCAGGAGCGGACGAAAGCTTTTTTATCCAAGGTACTGTAGCAACCGGCTTACGAAGCGCATAAGGTGAAATCTCCGCGGAAACCCTACTAGTGGCAAAGGAGGGGATTGAAGCGATGGAATCCACTAGCGAATTTGTGGCAAAGGTTCATGCCACGCAAGCCAAGCAGAAGAAAAACCAGGTCCGTTACGGCAAAGGCAAGGCTTCCCAAAAGCTGCAAAACGTGCAGCATACGAACAATCCATAACTTGAAGATCCGTTCCGCCCGGAGCCTTGGTCACATCCCAAGGCCGGGCGGATTGTGCGATTAGCGGAAAAGGCTTATCCATGGATTGACAAAAGAAGGCGGTTGCGGCATCATAAACATATGAATAGTTGTTCATATATATAAAGTGAGGTGCCAGTCTTATGAGTCATGAACATAACCATAACGAGCAAGAAGGGGAGCATAAGCATTCGCATTCCGGCAAGGGGCATGCGGATAGCTGCAGCGGCGGACATCACCATGGCCACGGCCACGGTCACGGGACACATGGTCATGACCATGGACATCACGGGCATCATCATCACTTTGATATGTCGGGCAACAAGACCGGACTATTTATCGCGTTAATTATTACGGCGGGCATTATGGTATTGGAGTTTGTCGGGGGACTGGCGACCAACAGCCTGGCGCTGTTGTCGGATTCGGGGCATATGCTGAGCGACGTGAGCGCCTTGGTGCTCAGCCTTGTGGCGGTATGGTTCGCGGCGCGCCCGGCTTCGGCGGTTCGCACGTACGGTTTTCACCGGTTCGAGATATTGGCGGCTTTATTTAACGGCATTACGCTTGTAGTTATTTCGGTCTTTATTATTTGGGAGGCCATCGGCCGATTGTTTGATCCGCCGACTGTGGCAAGCGGCTCGATGATGCTGATTGCGGCAGTTGGCCTGCTTGCCAACCTGGCGAGCGCCTGGGCGCTGCTGCGCAAAGGGGATGTCCATAACAACCTCAACGTCCGAAGCGCTTACCTTCACGTGCTGGGCGATGCGCTTGGCTCGGTAGGGGCCGTGCTTGCGGGGCTGCTGATCTACCTCTTCGATTGGAATATCGCCGATCCGATTATTTCGATTGTCGTTGCCGTTCTGATTGTAAGAAGCGCGTGGAGCGTGCTGAAGCATACCGTCCACATTCTGATGGAAGGGACTCCGGTGAACGTGGACGAGAAGGAGATTCGCGCGGCGCTTGGAGAGATCGAAGGCGTCGTTGACGTGCATGACCTTCACATCTGGACGATTACGTCCGGTCTGGACTCCTTGAGCTGCCACCTGCAGGTCGCGGAAGGAACGGACTGCCAAGGGGTGCTGCAGGCGGCGATCGCGCTGGTCGAGGAACGCTTTGGCATTCAGCATTCCACGATTCAAGTGGAAAGCTCGCGCATCCGGCATATGGAGCTGCTGGTCTAGCGGCAGCTCGAAGGTGCAGCGGTTAGCGCAGCAAGCAATGTGCAATGGCTATTGTGCAGCGGTATGAGCGTTGAAGCTGCTCTGTGCAGAAGTGGAAGTACTGCCGTCCGCCCACGTTGCATGAAATGCAGGATAAAGATGCGCATTGCCCCAGTAACCTGAACGATACTGCACGGAATGCACTATATTCGTGATTTGTAGCTCTAATCGGTTCGAATTGACGTAATATCCTGCATTCTGTGCAGCGTAATTTCTCTATGGGCCTGCAAATGTGCGTATATCCTGCATATCGTGCAGTGTAATTTCAGCAAGCCGTTCGGCTGGGGAGGTATAGCGATTTACATAGGCATAGCCCGTAGATTCTTATCAAGACCAAGCCTGAACATGCCCCGCCAAACGCAAGAACGCCGCCCTTCATGGGGCGGCGTTTTATTTTAGCATATTAAAGATTGATATAACGGTCAAAGATTGCGCCGAAATCTTTTACTTTGTACTGCTTTTGCGCGCCCTCGAGCCAGTTGAATGCGGATTGGTTCAGCTTGTTGAACGCATCGGCTACATCGTAGTCGCCTTTATGGGCATGGCTAAGCGTCGAGGAAGCGAGCTCCAGGCTTTGGCGGGCAAAGCTGAGGCTGATTTCGTTCTCGTGGTGGATCTCGGAAATTTTGATAAGCGATTTGTACAAGTCCTTCACTTGCTCGATATGCTTCTTATTCACGTCGATGGAGAACGGTACGGAGCCAATCACGAATTTGATCTCGACGTCCAGGTCGACCGTGCCGGCCGTCTCCAGGGCTACGTTGCCGATCTTGTTCGTTGCGTAAGGGTAACGGTGCAGCACGCGTTTCTTGCTGACCGCGCTGGTGCCGTCCAGATGAATAAGGGCCAAGTTGGTGAAGCAGTACTCGTCGGTTTTCGACTTGATCAGAAAATAAATTTTTTCCCCGTCTTCGTGCATCACGTAGTCATCGGAATCCACCTTATCATAATTCTCCGGCCGGATAACCGACCCGATATCGCTGAGGCCGAGTATGTCGGCAGCTACTTTTCCGAACAATCTTACCATTCCTCTCCCTATGTAGATTGAATCACTCTACCATTATATATGCGGAATGGGGGATTATTCTAGATGATCCTAAACGCGGCTTATGACCGCTCGGCGGCGGCTTTGGAGGCGGCCATTTTTTCCTCCATGTGCTGTCTCTTCACCAGAACGGCGGCAATCACCAGCATAACGCCGTTAATAATAAACACCCATTTAATCGGGATAATGCCGCCTAGCACGCCCCCGATAACAGGTCCAAGCATGGTAGCGAACTGGGTAGCCGACTGGTTCAAGCTGAAGGCCCGGCCGCGGAAGCTTGTCTCCGTCGACTTCACGATCATCGCATTAATAGCGGGAGTTACCCCGGCGAAGAACAGGCCGTACACGAAGCGCAGAATGCCGAATTCGGCAATATGCCCGACGAAGAACTGCAGGCAGTTGCCGATCCCTCCGCCAAGCAGGCCGATAAAGAGCACCTTGGAGAAGCCGATTTTCGACCCGAATTTACCCCACTGCGGAGCGGCGATCAAGGTCGCAATCCCGACGGCCGAGAACACAATCCCGGATTGCAAGGAAGCATCATGCTCGTTTGTCCCTAGCTGCAGCACGTAGACGGTAAGCAGCGGCTCGAGAATCATAACCGAGAACATCGCAAGTCCGGACATGCCAAGGAGCGTCAGGAAGGCTTTGTTATGCGAGGCATGCTTCAGGTCGTCCAGAACGGAGGAGCGCACGCCGGAGCGGTTGAATTTATGCTCGGTAGCGAAGAAGGTTGCGATTAACGCTGCCACCAGCACGATACAGCCGGAGAAAACAAACGATTCCCGGTTCCCGATGTAATGGCTGACCGTACCGCCAATGAGCGGTCCCATAATGCCGCCCGTCGCGCCGGAGGTTGCCATGATGCCAAGGGCATAGCCGGATTTCTCCTCCGGGGTATTCGTTGCGACGAGGGCGATGGCCGCCGGCACGTAGCCGGCGAGCAGGCCCTGGAACACCCGGAGTATAAGGAACACATACGGATCTTTGATAAAGAACGTAATGAAATAAAGTGCCGCTAAGCTGAAGCCCGAACGAATGAGCATCGGCTTGCGGCCGTATTTGTCAGCTAGCGATCCCCAATAAGGCGCGATAAGCGCACTGGCTAGAAACGTAATGCCAAACGCGAATCCCGACCACATTTCCAGATGGCTATTCACTCCGAGATCATTATGCAGGAACAGCGGGATGAACGGAATTGAAACCGAATAGGCCGTGCTGCAAAAGAAAACACCAATCCATAAAACGATCAAATTGCGTTTCCACGAGTAAGGCTGGGTCATGTCAGTCACATCCTAAAGAGTACGTCAGAGTACGATTTTTCTTTTATTGTAAACCTATTTTTACCGAATCTCCATGTTCGGCGGAAAAAACCGTACTTTTGTCCTTGCGGCCCATGAGAAAAGCCTCCGTTATGTAAAGCTGGCGGAAGCTTAATGGGCGCTATGAGATTAATGCCGCAAGGCTTCCAGCAGGCAGGCGTTAAACAGCTCCAGCTCCTCGTAAAAAATGGCGTGCCCGCTGTTATCGAACCTGAGCAGGATGGAGTTTGGAATCGTTTCCTTCATGATGATAGCCAGCTCGAAGGGACAGACGCGGTCGTATACCCCGTGGAAAATGTACGTCGGCACCTTGATCCGTGCCAGATCCGCCTTTACATTCTCGTCTCGCAAAGTATATCCGCAGGCGATGATGGCGCGTGGCGACTGGTCAAGCTGGACGGAGTCGAACCATTGCCGGAACGGCGGCGACGGTTCGTTATGGAAGAACAGCTTGCCGAATTCCTGCAGCATAAGCGGGCGGTCTCGGTACGCGAGACCGATGAGGGCATCCAGTCCCTCGGGCGGCATGCCCTGCGGAAAGCCGGGCTGCTTCGTAATATAGGGGGCGGCCGCGGCGAACAGGAGCAGCTTGCCGACGCCATGCCCGGCATGCCGTCCCATGTAACGGACAGCTACCGCACCACCCATCGAGAAGGCGGCAAGGGTAAGCTCTTTGAAGCCTAACGTATCGATCATGCAGCGCACATCATCGGCCATCCGATCCAGGCTGTAGCTCTCCCATGGGGAGTCCGATTTCCCAAAGCCCCGGAGGTCCATCCGGATGCAGCGATAGCCGTATTTGGGCAGCTCGTTAATCTGGTATTCATACATACGGTGATCCAGCGGATAGCCGTGCACGAACAGGATTGGCTGCCCTGCGCCCGTGTCCTCCACGTACAGACTGACGCCCGGCTCCACATCAATATAATAGTTCAAGGCTTTCGTCTCCTTCTCCTAAAGCGGAATCGTTCTTTGTAGTAAAGGTATGAGCCGTTCCGCTACGTTAGAAGAAAGCGGTCAAGCCGATGTGCTCGGAGATTCGAATAGAAGGCAAAAGCTGTGATCGGGGTCTCCGGTGCTGCCGCAGCCGCGAAAAAAAAAGCCGTCCACCTGAAGGTGGACAGCCTCAACTTAGATACGCGCCATATTCATCAGGCTGCTGTAGGCAACCGTGCGGTTGCGGCCGTCGCGCTTGGCCTGGTAGAGCGCCTGATCGGCGAATTTGAACAACTCGACAACTTCCTCCGCCGCATCGGGGAAGGTCGCGACTCCAAGCGACATCGTCACCGATTCGCCGATCGGGGTGACGGACTGCTCGATCCGCCGCCGGATCCGCTCCGCGACCTGCACAGCTTCCGCCTCTGTGGCATGAGGCAGCAGCATCGTAAACTCCTCGCCGCCGTACCGGCAGCAATAATCGTCCGGTCCCTTCTCGCTTACCATGACGCCTGCCACAAATTTCAGCACTTCATCGCCCATCTGATGGCCATGCCGGTCATTTACGTTCTTGAAATGGTCAAGGTCCATAATAATAACCGAGAACGGCGTGCCCTGCTGCAACCATAAGGTAGTGATCGCCCCCATGGTCCGGCGGTTCGTCAGGCCGGTGAGCGCATCGGTATTCGCTTCGGCATGCAGCTCTTCCTTCTGCGCGCGCAGCTTATTGAAGGCAACGGCGACCGTATCGACAAGCTGATTCGCTTCATAGTTCCAGCTGACATCCGCCTGCAGCGGCTTCAGCGTTTCATCCCCGCCGGAGAGGCGGGAGGCGTAGGTAGCCAGCCGGTTAAGCGGATGCGCCAGCTTGCGGGACAGCCAGAACGAGAGAAGAACGAGCAGCAGAACGAACGGTGCGGAGAACTTCGTCATCTCGCGGATGACGTTTTCCGAAATTTTCGTAATATAGTCCTGCGGCGTCTGCGAGACGATCCCCCAGCCCGCAGCCGGTACCGGCGCAAAGCCCGCAAGGAAATTTTGCCCCTGCGAGTTGATGATGCGCTGCGCGCCGGACATTCCCTTCATCAGCTTCCGGACAACCGGATTGCTGCTCACATTTTCCGAGATGCGGTCTTTGTCCGGGTGATAGATCAGGTTGCCGGCGGAATCCACCACATAGAAGTAGGAACCGTTTGTGGTGCTCGCCTGAACGCCTAGAATATCGCGGAAAATATTCGCTTGCTGCAGGTAGATCGATCCGCCGACAAAGCCTTTGTAATTGCCGTTATGGTCGAAGATCGGCGAGCTTACCATAACGATCAGCCGGTTGGTTATGGCATGGAACGGCTTCGATATATACGGCTTCTTCAACCGGAGCGATTCCGTTGTCGCTTCCGAAGTCGGCTTGCTGCCTATGAGATTCAGGTTGTTGGGCGAAGTAGAGACAATAACGCCGTTCTTGTTCACAATCGTAAGCGAGTTGAAATACGGGCTTGTCCCCATAAAGAAATCCAGCTGGGACAAGACATTCCGATCGCTTAGCTCGATGTCCGAGAAATAATCCGCAGTCACCTCGAGACTCTTCTGCATGGATATAACAAGCGACTGCGTCGTTTTGCTTAGGTTCAGCGCCGCAATGCCGTTCATTTCGATTGTATTGTTGAAGAGCGACTTTCGCTCGGTGTTATATCCGATAATGGTACTGATGAAGATGGTAATCAGAACAGATAGGATGACGACAAATGAAATAATAGAGGACAGCTTAAAGCCTTTGCGCGGCCGTATCTTATAGACCATGGATGGCAGGCGATGCTCCTTCCTAATTCTTACTAAACGATAGTGTATCATTTTTTGTCGAATGTTACGATAATCATTCTAAAAAACAGTGAATCTGTCGAATCGCAGCTTTAGCTGCGGTAAAACGGAATGTTCCCGGTTAATGACGATCAGCTGATATAGGCCGGGAACGACAAAAATGCCCATCCGGCCCGCCGCATGCAAGGGATGCGGAAGGAGCGGACGGGCATTAACGCCATTAACCTTTAACGGCGCCGGCTACAACGCCTTTAACGATATATTTTTGCAGGAAGATAAATACGACGATCGAAGGCAGAACGGCCATGACCATGGCCGTCATCGCAAACTGCCAGTCCGACGTATATTGGCCAACGAAGGTGTAAGCCGCAAGCGTCAGCGTCTTCGTATCCGGCGAGCCGTTGACCATAAGGAGCGGCAGCAGGAAGTCGTTCCAGATCCACATCACGTCGATAATGACGATCGTTGTGGTTACGGACTTCAGCAGCGGGAAGATCACGCTGAAGAAGAGGCGGAAGCCGGAAGCGCCGTCAATCGTTGCGCTCTCGTCGATTTCTTTCGGAATGCCTTTAACGAAGCCATGGTAGATGAACACGGCCAACGGTGCGCCGAAGCCCCAGTACAGAAGGCCAAGTCCCCAAGTGCTTTCGGTAATGTAAAGCTTTTGGGACAGCTTAAGAACGGTAAGCATAATCGACTGGAACGGAATCAGCATCGGCATAATGCAGAGCATGTAGATCAGGCCGCTCCATTTCGATTTCGTGCGGGCCAGCTTATAAGCCGCGATCGAGGAAACGAGGATAATCCCCACGAGACCAAGCCCGGTGATGACGAAGTTGTTCAGGAACAGCTTCGGGTAGTTGATGACATTCCACACATGCTCGTAGTTGCCGAACGACAGCTTGGTCGGAAGAGCAATGACGTCTCTCATGACCTCGCCAAAGCTCTTGAACGAGTTGATGATCGCCAGGAACAGCGGATACAGGAACAACAGAGACAGGAGGACCATCACCACTTCGAGCGTGATGCGTCCGGCTTTGGATTGACGGTTCATTATGCCTCAACCTCCCTGCGTTTGAAGATCGTCAATTGAATAACGGTAATGATGAGCACGGCAACGAACAGGATCAGCGCTTTGGCCGTACCGTAGCCGTACAGATTGTTCTGGAAGGTATCGCGGTAAATATCGTAAGCGATACTGTAAGTCGTGCCGCCGGGACCGCCGCCGGTGAGCGACAGGATGACGTCGAATACTTTGATCGAGTTCGTCAGGGCCATAAAGACCGAGATCGTAATCGATGGAGCCAGAAGCGGCAGGATTACGCTGAAGAAGCGGCGGACTGGGCCAGCCCCGTCAACGGTGGCCGCTTCCTTCAGATCATCCGGCACCGACTGCAGGCCGGCGATGTAAATCACGAGATAGAAGCCGATCGATTGCCAGATGGATACGAACAGGACGGAGATAAAGGCTAGTCCCGGTTCACCCAGCCAGCTGAGCTTGAAGATGCCCCAGCCCGTGCTAGCGCCAAGCGATTCGAAGCCTTGCATGAAGATGAATTTCCAGATGAAGCCGACGATAACAAGGCTCAGGATGTACGGGATGAAGAATGCCGCACGCAGCCAAGACGTTGATTTGAGCTTCATGTCGAGCACCAGTGCCAGCAGAATCGCGAACACGTTAATGAGCACAATGTAAAGAACCGCGTATTTAATCGTGAACCATGCCGATTGGGTAAAGTTCGTGTCATGCAGGAAAATTTGCTTGAAGTTATCAAGTCCGATAAATTTAGGATGCTTGGAGATCCCGTTCCATTTGGTCAGGGAATAGCGGATCGTCATCGCGAACGGAATGTAGAAGGCGATCGCGATACAGATGAGAACCGGCAGCGTGAACAGCCCGAACTCGATTTTCTCGCTTACTTTTCTCCCCATTTTCTTAAACATATTTGCACCTCTTCTCGATGTCGTCAGTTGTCGCCTCTTATGTCCGGATGTCGTTGGCCGACTATACATCAGTACCTTATTCGATATACTGTGTATTATAATTGCGCCTTAAGGCAGCCAAAATGGATATATGAAATCTGTTAGGGGTAAAAAGGTGAACTGTACGGCAGGCACCTTTGAGCATGGGGGAGTGGATGGTTATCGCAAATCATATCGCAAAAAGCTGGAGCGTCTTGACCGAGCGCGTGTCCAGCCGATTGGTGAACAAGCTTATTTTGCTTTTTACGACGATCATTATTCTGGTTGTGGGGTCCTTGACATTCATCTCGTACAAGATGCTGCAGCGGGAAGCGCTAAATAACAGCATTGCCAGCACGTCGAACAATTTGCTCCTCGTCAACAAGAATCTGGAGGATTACCTTGACGGGATGGAGCAGCTGTCGCTCCCGCAGGTGAATTACGACGAGCTGGCTTTTGCCATTACGCATGCGTCCACGGATTATGCATCCAAAATGTACGTGGAGGATTACCTGCGAAACATGTATTTCTCCCGCAGCAACGAGGATCTCGAAGCGATTTATTTGTATTTCGTCAGGAGCGGCACGTACTACACGATTGCCAAGGAGAACTTCGATATCAAGATCCGGTCGGGCCAAGCGGACAATATACCAACGATGTCCTGGTACAAGCAGGCGATGGACAGCGGGACGAATCAGGCGTATCAGTCCTTCCTTCTGTCGAACGAGGAACGGGGCTACGATATGGACCCGAGCCGCAGCTTTATGGCGTATCACCGGGTGCTTCGTTCAATCTCGACCCGCGCTCCTCAGGCGGTAGTGTCCTTTTATTACAACAAGAGCACGCTGAATAAAATCATGCAGGACATACCCGAGGACAGAGGCCAGCATCTGTTCTTCCTAAGTCCTGACAATGTGCCGTTCGCGCTGGATGACAGAACGTTCTATGAGTCGATGGAGGGCAGCGGCTTGATGAAAGGGATTAAGACGGACGGAACGGAAGCCAACGGCCTAACCTGGAATTCACCGGAAAATAACAAATATCTGGTCGTCTATAACGTAGGCGCGCAGGACGGGTGGAAGTTAGTGAAGCCGATACCTTACAAAGAGCTTTATGCGGCCGCGAAGACAACCCGTAACTTGAACTTTATGATCGGTCTCTTGTTCCTGCTGCTGGCGGTTGTGCTGATTACGTATTTCTCCAATGCGGTCACCAAGCCGCTCAAGCTGCTCTCGCAGCAGATGAAGCGCTTTAGTACAGGGGATTTCGAGGCTTCCACAGAGGTTGTCGGCCGGGATGAGCTGGCTTATCTGTCCCGCCAATTCAATCAGATGGTCAGCCAGACGAATGAGCTTATCAACGAGCGCTACAAGATGAAGCTGGTGGAGAAGAACGCCATCTTGAAGGCGCTCGAGGCGGAGATTAATCCGCATTTCCTCTATAACGCGCTGCAAGCGATCTCGACCAAGGCGCTGAAGGCGGAGCGCTTCGATATCGCGGACATGGTGGACGCGCTGGCGCTTACGCTCAGGTATTGCATCAGCGGCAAGGATATCGTCCGCGCGAGCGAGGAGTTGCTGCATATCGAACGCTACATGTCGCTGCAGAAGGCGCGGTTCGGAGGCAGGCTGCAGCTGGTCATCGACTGGGACCGGGACCTCAAGGAGCTGGAGCTACCTAAGCTGTCGCTTCAGACCTTGGTGGAAAATGCGATCAAGCATGGGGTCGAGATGGTCTCCAGTCCCGTCACCATCCGGATCAGCGCAAGGGCGTCGGGCGGTCATGCCTTCATTATCGTCAGCGACAACGGACCCGGCTTTGCGCCGGGCAGGCTGAAGGACGTGCTCGAATCGTTCGAGGGCGACTGGAATGAACGGACGGAGGAAGAAGGAAGCGTAGGTCTGGTTAACCTGAATACGCGGCTCAAGCTGCTGTACGGAACAAGCTCGCAGCTGGTGATCCGGACAAGTCCGACCGGCACGGAAATGGAAATGCTAATACCGCGGGGAGGCGGGCAATATGTATAAAGTTCTTATTATCGACGACGAGGAACCGCTTCGCGAGGCCATACGGATTCTGGGCGACTGGAAAGGCCTTGGCGTGGGCGAGGTGCTGGAAGCTACCGACGGCAAGATGGGGCTTGAGATGATGGCCAGCCATTCGGTGGATCTTGTGATGGTGGATATGAAGATGCCGGGCATGAGCGGCGCGGAGCTGCTGCAGGTGCTGGAGCAGGACTACCCGGATCTGCCGGCCATCGTGATTAGCGGGTATAACGATTTCGAATATACCCGGCAGGCTATTCGCTCGAAGGTTGTCGACTATCTGCTCAAGCCGATTAACCGGCAGGACCTGAATGCCGCGCTGCGCAAGGCGGTCGATCTGCTGGAAGCGCGCCGCGTTCGGGAGAGCGAGTTCATTAACCGCAATATTACCCTCAATATGTCCCTGCCCAAGCTGAAAGAGAAAATGTATCTGTCCATTATCGACCGCAGCTTCCGCAGCCAGACGAACGAGGCTTTCCTTCCGCTGATCGGGGCGGATGATCCGGACAACCGGTTCGCCGCGGTCGTGCTGAGAATGCTGAATATGGAGAAGGTGCGGAAAGCCCGTTTCCATTCGGACGTGGACCTGCTTCATTTTGCCGTGGGGAATATGCTGAACGAGATTGCGGGCGAGTACTTCCAGGCGTTTAGCTTCGCCAGTCCCAAGCTGGACCGCGAGCTTATCGTCATCTTGACGATGAAGGGCGCTTACCAGGAGGATATCGCGTACCGCTCGCTGCACCAGATGAACAAAGCGCTGGCGGCGCTTCAAGATCTGCTTGGCATCGTGGCCGTTGCGGGAATTGGCACCCCCTGCGAGAGCATTATGGAAATTGCCTCCTCTTACGAGACGGCCAAGGCGGCGATCAACGGAATTGATCTGCTGAAGCTGAAGGGGTACTTTGTGGCCAATACCGTCATGAAGTCCGTTAACGAAAGCTATCCTGTAACAGGTCGAATTCAGTTGTTCCGGGCGGCGCTGGAGTCCGGCAATACGGCTGGGGCGAAATCGATTCTGTCCGAAGAGCTGAGAAAATGGGGCGGCGCCGAATTGTTTACGATAGGGGAAGCGGATCAGTCGCTGGCCCGGTTCATTATTTTGCTCAACGATATCTCGCTGGAGCTTGGCGTGCCCAGGGACAAGCTGCCTTTAATGGAGGAGCATCCGGTTCGCTTCATGGGCTTGTCCGACGACTTTGCGAGCTATGAGCAGTTCAGCCGGCTGCTGGAGGATGCGCTTCACTTCTACTTAGAGCAGATCCGCCTGACGCAGTCCGCGAATCGTCCCTTCGAGATTGGAGATATTAAAGCGTACATCGATAACCGGTATTACGAAGACATCAAAATTTCGATGTTCGCTGATAAATATTTTCTAAGCCGGGAATATATAATGAAGCTGTTCAAGCAGCAGTTCGGATGCGGGATCCATGAGTACGTGCAGCGTATTCGAATGGACAAGGCGAAGGAGCTTCTCGACGATCCAAGCCTGAAGATCCAGGATATTTCCGAGATGCTTGGCTACAAGGACAAGAATTATTTCAGCAAAGCATTCCGGAATTATTTCTCCATTTCGCCGACGGAGTATCGAACCGCTCGCAAGGAAGGATAAAAAGTGAACTAGGGCAACACTCCGCTTTTTTACCCTTAACTAGTCACTTATGTGCATTTTTATCCCGATCCTTATTCATTATGATAAACGTGTGCATAAGGTCAGCTACAATAACAGCCCGCCAATCGTGGACGGGAAGTCAGAAATGCTGGCAACTATGAGAAACGGGGGCGTTACAATGTTCAAAAGAATAGCTTCGGTGTCGCTCAGCCTTGCGCTGGTCGGCGGTATGCTCGCTGCTTGCGGCGGCAACAATGGCAATGATACAGCTAATAACGGTGGTGCGGCGGGTAATGGCGCGGCTTCCGACAAACCGGTAACGATTAACATGTTCACAGCTTCTCCGGAGTACACGGATGCGTTCAATGCGTACATCGCCGAGTACAAGAAAGTGAAGCCAAACGTAACGATTAACCTTGAAATCATGCAAGCCGATTACAATACAGTGTTGAAATCCAAGATCGCTTCGGGCAGCACGCCTGACGTGTTCCAGACAACGGCTGGCGGTGACATCGATACTTTCGCTGAATACAGCGCGGATCTGACCAACGAGCCTCTTGCGGCTGCGATGACGGACGGCGTTAAAGCCAACATGACTTCTTCGGACGGTAAAGTACTGGGTCTGCCTGTTAAAGGCAACCTGATGACGCTGATCTACAACAAGAAGCTTCTGTCGGATGCAGGCATCGCCGAGCCTCCTAAAACGATCGCAGAGCTTAACGATGATATCGCGAAGCTTGAAGCGAAGAAAATCACGCCATTCGCCAACGCTTATAAAGAGTGGTGGGTATGGAAGCACATCTTCCAACACTATGTAAACGCAGCTGCTGAAGATGCGGGTATCGCGCCTAAAGAGCTGGTACAGCAATTCATCGACGGCAAAACAACGTTCAACGATCATCCGGTATTGAAGGACAACTTCTTCAACTTCATCGATCTGACCGTTAAACACGGTACGGACAAGCCGCTTGAGCGCGACAGCAACGCGGAAGTCAGCGACTTTGCGCAAGGCAAAGCAGCGTTCATGACGGGTAAAGGCGCATGGGATGAGGAAGCGATCAAGAAAATCAGCCCGGACATCCAAATCGGCATCGCCGGCTACCCTGTAAGCGACAAGCCTGAGCAAGCGCAAATCGTTACAGGCGCCGACCAAGCGCTTCGCATCAACAAAGATTCCAAAGTAGCCCGTGAAGCGATCGACTTCTTCAACTGGCTGTACACTTCGGACTACGGCAAGCAATGGTTCTCCAACGTAGCGAAGGTCATTCCGCCAATCAAGGACGCTCCGCTTCCTGACCTGGATATGCCTAAGCAAATGGAAGAGATCCTGAAAACGCAAAAATCCGGCGACCTGTCGGTTAACTACTCGCTCGATACGTTCCATCAGAAATTCGGCGAAATCATGCAGGCTTACATCGGCGGCAGCAAGAAGAAAGATCAAGCCATCAACGAAATCCAGACTGCATGGCAGCAATTCGGGTCGGCCGAATAAGCTACTTTAACGAGGGGCTGTCCCAGAAGCCAATGGCTGATGGGACAGCCTCTTTTGTTCGGTTGGAGGAGCCGGTCGGGGGCATCCGTTACCTGAGGGGCTTGATGGTTGATGAGTCATGCGATGCCCATTCGGGCGCGCCACCTGTGGGGCTAGCGGGTTGACGAGGCATGCATTGCCCATTGGGGCATGCGCCACCTGTGGAGCTAGCGTGTTGACGAGGCATGCGATGCCGGGCATGCGCCATGCGTGGTTAGCGTATTGATGAGTCTTGCGATGCCCATTTGGGGCATGCGCCACCTGTGGGACGTAACGAAACTAGGTAACGTTATTTGGCCTATTTTTGCAGATTGAGCATGGCTTGATGGTGAATAGCGTGTCTTTCTTAGATTTGAAAAAGCTGCGACTGCGAATGCAACGAAATAAGAATATGAGGTTTCGTTAGAAACGGAAAGGCGGGAATAGGAGATGGAGAAATTGGCTACGGCGGCGGGGATTAACAAGATCGAAGAGAATGGCCTGCATTTGGTATATGAGGTGCGGGAGAATGGCGATGTGCTGCTGCTTCACTTCGGCGCGTTGCCTTGGGTGGAGGAGTCGGTTGCGGCTAAACAAAAAGAAGGCTTCCGCCTGCTGGAGCTGCAATTAACCGGCGAGGACCGGGCGGAATATCACGGCCGTACGCACCGTGCTTCGCAGCCGGGGCTGCGGATGGTGTATGACGGATTATCTGATACCCGCAATGAGTTCGGACGGAAGCTGGTGCTTGGGCTCAAGGATCCGGTTACCGGCGTAACGGCCTTGTGGAACGTTCAGTTCTATGACGGCGCTCAGGTTGCGCGCTGCTGGACGGAGATTGTGAATGGCGGCGGTAAGGAAGTAGGCATAGAGTACGTATCTTCCTTCGCGTTGACCGGCTTTGATAAAGACGGCGAAGGGGACCGCGATGACAAGGTAACGGTAACTCTCGCGCATAACGCATGGCAAAGCGAGCTGCAATGGCGGACGTATACGCTGCCGGAGCTTGGCATGTCGCATCTGATCGACCGCGGCTCGAAACGTCTCTCGTTCAGCAACACCGGTTCTTGGTCGGCGGCTGAGCTTATTCCGATGGCCATTATGTCGAACACGGCTTCGGGTGAAAGCCTATTCTGGCAGATCGAGCATAACGGCTCTTGGCATTGGGAGCTGACCGATCAGGTCGACCGTTTGACGCTGCTGATCAGCGGACCAACCGAGCATGACAACCACTGGTGGCTGAAGCTGGCTCCGGGCGAGAATTTCGTATCCGTACCGGTTGCGATTGGCGCGGTAGAGGGCGGAGTCGAGGAAGCGGCCGAACAGCTGACCGTATACCGCCGGCGCATCCGCCGCGAGAATGACGATAACAAGCTTCTTCGCGTTATTTTTAATGACTATATGAACTGCTTGTGGGGTTCGCCAACGACCGAAAAACTGCTTCCGCTCATAGATGCGGCAGCTGACGTAGGCTGCGAATACTTCTGTATCGATGCAGGCTGGTACGCACCGGGCGAATGGTGGGATGGCGTAGGCCAGTGGCTGCCTTCGGAGGAGCGTTTTCCGGAAGGGATCAAATACGTGCTCGATTATATCCGCAGCAAAGGAATGATTCCCGGCTTGTGGCTTGAGCTTGAAGTCATGGGCATCAACTCGCCGAAGTTGGCGGATACCGATGACAGCTGGTTCTTCATGCGTCACGGGAAGCGGGTGAAGGACCGCAGCCGCTACCAGCTGGATTACCGCAATCCGGCCGTTATCGCGCATGCGGATGAGGTCATCCGCCGCTTGGTCGAGGACTATGGCGTAGGCTACATCAAGATGGACTACAACATTAACGCGGGTATCGGTACCGAGACGGATGCGGACAGCGTTGGCGACGGTCTGCTCCAGCATAACCGTGCTTATCTGGCTTGGCTGGACGGCGTGTTTGCGCGTTATCCTGAGCTAGTGATCGAGAACTGCTCCAGCGGCGGCATGCGAATGGACTATGCGATGCTGAGCCGCTACAGCATTCAGTCGACAAGCGATCAGGAGGATTACGTGAAATACGCGTCGATCGCGGCGGGTGCGCCTGCCGTACTGACGCCGGAGCAGGCGGCCGTATGGTCGTATCCGCTTCGCGAGGGCGACGACGAGGAAGTGATCTTTAACATGGTTAACGCTCTGCTGCTTCGCGTTCACCAGTCCGGTCATCTGGCCGAGCTGAGCCCGCGCCGCCGCGAGCTGGTGAAGGAAGCGCTAGATTATTATAAAACCATTCGCGGCGATATCCGCGAAGCGCTGCCGGTATGGCCGCTTGGCCTGCCGGCGCATGGCGACGACTGGCTGTCGCTGGGCTTGCGCCGCGGCGACAAGCTGTACCTCGCCGTATGGCGCATCGGCGGCGAGTCGAGCGAGCTCGCTCTGCCGCTGCCGGAGCTCAGCGGCAAGCCGCTTGCTGCGCGCTGCGCGTACCCGGCAGCCGCGGGCGACACCGGCTGCAGCTGGGACGCCGCTGCAGGCGAGCTGCGCGTGACGCTGCCAAGCCCGCGCACCGCGCGCCTGTTCGAGCTGACGCTGGGCTAAGCCCCGCCAGCTTGGGTTAAAGATTAGGCCACGGGCTAGTCCCGTGGCCTTTTTCTCGTTCAATAGCTAGTTAGTCGAAGACCGCCATCCGCCTAAGTAGCACGTTGTGCACTGGAGTAGTGCGTGTCCACCAAGCAGCTAGTTAGTCGAAGACCGCCATCCGCCTAAGTAGCATGTTGTGCACTGGGGTAGTGCGGGTCCACCAGGTAAGTAGCTAGTTAGTTGAAGTACCGCCATCCGCCAATATAGCACATTGTGCACTGGAGTAGTGCGGGTCCATCAGGTAAGTAGCTAGTTAGTTGAAGTACCGCCATCCGCCAATATAGCACGTTGTGCACTGGAGTAGTCCGGGTCCACCAGGTAAGTAGTCAATTAGTTGAAGTACCGCCATCCGCCAATATAGCACGTTGTGCACTGGAGTAGTGCTTGTCCACCAAGCAGCTAGTTAGTTGAGTACTACCGCCGCCGTCCGCCTACGTTGCACGAAATGCATCATAAAGGCGCAACGCGACCCAGTAACCGAAATATCCTGCACGAAATGCAGGATATACGAGAAAATCTGCCCCGATAAGCTCGAATCGGGGCTATATCCTGCATTCTATGCAGGATAACTCGCACAGCCAGCCCTAGATGGACCAATATGCTGCATTTCGTGCAGCATAAATTAATAGGCCAGCTATGGGTGAGAGAGAAGGGGAGAGATTGAAATGGCGCGTCTCCGCCAAGTAGCTAGTTAGTTGAAGCAGCCTCAATCCATATCTGCTTCAGGTGGACAAGGAATCGGTGAGGTTACAGATGCTCAATAGCCCGGTCGTTCAGCTCGTAATATCGAATCTGGACGCCGCGCTCGATCGGCTTCAGCATTCCTTTTGCAGATAGCGACTGCAGTCTTTTGCGCGCGGTGCGAAAGCTGATTCGGAAATGATCGGATAAATTCTTGGGGCCGACACGTCCTCCCGTGTGAAAAGCAAACCGAAGAATGTCTCTCTCGGCCGATGGGATTAATAGGCTCCCGGCGTTGTGCCGGCCTCGAATCATATGCGTACCGAGAACATGCTTTAGCAGCATGATGCATATTTCCGGACGGTTCTGCACATCGTCGAAGGAGAAGTGAATCATCTTCCACCCCATGCCCGTGAGGAATGTATCTCGATTCAAGGAGTAGCTGAATTTCTCGCGGTCCATATCTTTCACATGGCTTTGGAAGCCGTCGCACTCGATAGCAAACATGCCTTGTGGGGGTAAATAAGCGAAGTCTACGAATTGCGATTTGCGATTCCAATCGTAAACCTCATATTCGGGATGCAAATGCTCGAAGCTGCCGAATAGCGGCCACCACACGTTCTGGAGGAACAGCTTCTCGGCGAAGTTATGCCCTCTGGCCAACCTCCCCCTCCGTTCCCCCGTTCTTCCTTCCATATGAGTCTCCATAAACCGCCGATGCGCTTCTTCATACTCATCGTTAACCGTCATAGAACCAACCTCCCCGAAAATAAAAAAAACGCCCCAATGCTGCCAATAATGGCTTGGGACGTTCTTCGTCTGAAGCTTAGTGTAGCATAGCTTTTTTGGTAATAACAGTCTCATCCTATGGCTTACTGGATATACTGCCCAAAATGCAGCATATAAGCCCATTTCGCGCATGCAGAGCAACTTATCCTGCACAGAATGCAGGATATAGCCCTAATTTGCACGTATCGGGGCTGCATTTCCCTGATATCCTGCATTTCGTGCAGGATATTCCGGATTACTGGGCTGCCTAGCACCTTTATATTGCATTTCGTGCAACGTAGGCGGGCGACGAGGTCATCAACTAACTGGCTACTGGACGGTGACCCATCATGATGATGCACAACGTGCAACCGTAGGCGGATATCTGCACTTCAACCACTCCAACTCATCCCCAATAGCCGGCCTCTTAACGATATAATGCCCAAAATGCAGCATATAAGCCCATTTCGCGCATGCGGGGCAACTTATCCTGCACAGAATGCAGGATATAGCCCTAATTTGCACGTATCGGGGCTGCATTTCCCTGATATCCTGCATTTCATGCAGGATATTCCGGGCTATTAGGCTGCCTAACACCTTTATGGTGCATTTCGTACAACGTAGGCGGACGACGAGGTCATCAACTAACTGGCTACTGGACGGTGACCCATCATGGTGATGCACAACGTGCAACCATAGGAGGATATCAGTACTTCAACCATTCCAACTCATCCCCAATAGCCGGCCTCTTAACGATATACTGCCCAAAATGCAGCAATATAGGTCCATTTCGGGCATGCGGGGCAACTTATCCTGCACAGAATGCAGGATGTAGCCCTAATTTGCACGGATCGGGGCTGCATTTCCCTGATATCCTGCATTTCGTGCAGGATATTCCGAGTTACTGGGCTGCCTAGCACCTTTATCGTGCATTTCGTGCAACGTAGGCGGAGGGCGGTAGCAGCACTCAACTCACCTTAGCTACTGGGCGGTGACCCGCCGTATGGGCGGACGGCGGCACCGCCGCCGAGAAGTGTCACCGAGCCCTGAGCGCCAATTGCCGCCATGGCGCCGTGCAGCGGGAGGCGTGCGAGGTGCAGTGACTAGAAGGAGGCAGTGATAGCCAACCTAATAAAAACAGCAGTGCGATTCCCTCAAGGAGGGAATCAACACTGCTGCCGGCTCACGCATACAACGAGGCTTAGTCCAATACCGCCGTAATATGCTCTTTGGTAATCGCCCAGTGGGACGCGGACCATACTTTTGCTTTCTTCTCAAGGAAGATGATTTGCGGCGATTCGTGCTTCACCGAAGTGTCCTCCGCGATTTGCAGCGATACAGGGCGGGACTCGATTACTTTAACGAGTACATAATCAGCGTCTTCGCGCGGGCTGCCGTTCAAATATTCGTTGAACTCGCGGTACGCGTTGGCGCTTACCGGGCAAGTTGTGCTGTGTTTGAAAATAACGGTTGGACGGTCGCTCGAAGCCTCGAACGTTTCGTTCCAGCCTTCCATAGAATCAATCTCGCGATATTGTGCCATAGGATTATACACTCCTTTTTATTGTAAATAGGTTTTTATTAGATACTTATTTCTGTATTATACCCCCGGACACGCAAAAAGTCATGCGCGCACAAGCAAGCTTCATGTATAATCAAATGCTGAAAGCAAGCGTTAGGAACCTAAACCATTAACTATGTTTACCTCCGGGTATGAAGGAGTGCAGCCATCATGTCGGATCAAACGATCATCCGATTCGAGCAAGTGACGAAGCTATACGACGATCAGACGACCGTCTTGAGCGAAGTCAGCTTCGAGATTGAAAGAGGCAAATTCTATACGCTGCTTGGCCCGTCGGGCTGCGGCAAAACCACGATTCTTCGGCTGATCGCCGGGTTCATCGAACCGTCCAAGGGTCAGATCTATTTCAACGGCAAGGTGATTAACCGGATTCCGCCGAACGAACGCCAAGTGAACACCGTCTTCCAGGACTACGCGCTGTTCCCTCATCTTAACGTGTTCGAAAATGTCGCCTTTGGCCTTCGCATCAAGAAGCTGAAGAACGCGGCGATCACGGCTAAGGTAAAAGAAGCGCTTCGCTTCGTCAACCTGGAAGGCTACGAGACGCGCAATATCAGCGAAATGTCCGGCGGCCAGCGCCAGCGCGTCGCAATTGCCCGCGCCATCGTGAACGAGCCGGAAGTGATCCTGCTGGACGAGCCTCTCTCCGCGCTGGACCTGAAGCTCCGCACCGAGATGCAATACGAGCTTCGCGAGCTGCAGCGCCGTCTTGGCATTACGTTTATTTTCGTCACCCATGACCAGGAAGAGGCCCTCGCGATGTCCGACGAGATCTTTGTCCTGAACCAAGGCAAGATCGAGCAGTCAGGCACGCCAAACGATATTTACGATGAGCCGATTAACCGGTTCGTGGCCGATTTTATCGGGGAATCCAATATCGTGCCCGGCCGCATGAAGCAGGACTTCGAGGTTGAATTCGCGGGCCGTGCGTTTGAATGCGTCGACCAAGGCCTTAACCCGAACGAGCCGGTGGAGATCGTCATCCGTCCGGAGGACCTCGAAATTACGACACTGGAGCAAGGCAAGCTGCAAGTGCGCGTCGACTCTCAGCTGTTCCGCGGCGTTCACTACGAGATCTCCTGCTACGATGAAGCGGGCAATGAATGGCTTGTCCACTCCACGAAAAAAGCAGCCGTAGGCGAGCAGATCGGCCTGTACTTTGATCCGGAAGCGATTCACGTCATGCGCTTCGGCGAGACGGAGGAAGAATTCGATAAGCGTCTGGACGCGTACAGCGAGGGTCAAGATGAGAACTAATACGCGCAACTTTTATCTCATTCCGTATCTCCTGTGGATCGCGCTGTTCGTTATTACGCCAATCGTGCTGGTCGTGTACTACTCCTTCTTCGACGTAGAGGGGAACTTCACGTTCGGCAACTACGAGAAGTTTTTCACGCCGGTCTATATGAAGATGACGCTCAGCTCGTTCTGGTACGCTTTTCTGATTACCGCGTTCTCGCTCTTGGTCGCTTATCCGGCAGCCTACCTGCTGACGCGAACCAAGCATAAGCAGCTATGGCTGCTACTGATCATCCTGCCAAGCTGGATCAATCTGCTTCTCAAGGCTTATGCTTTCCTTGGCCTCTTCGGCACATACGGCGCGGTAAACGGCATGCTCAAATTCATCGGCATCGGTACGCAGCAGATCCTGTTCACCGATTTCAGCTTTATCTTCGTATCGGTCTATATCTTTATCCCGTTTATGATCCTGCCGATCTTCAACTCGCTGGAGGAGATGAATCCTTCGCTGGTGTTCGCGGCACGGGATCTTGGGGCATCGCCGTGGACGGCGTTCCGCCGGGTTATCTTCCCGCTGACGCTGAGCGGCGTGAAGTCCGGCTGCCAGGCGGTCTTTATCCCCGCGCTGTCGCTCTTTATGATTACGCGCCTTATCGCGGGCAATCGGGTGATTACGCTCGGTACGGCGATTGAGCAGCATTTTCTCGTGACCCAGGACTGGGGCATGGGCGCTACGATCGCGGTGTTTCTCATTATCGTGATGGCGGTTATTATGCTGCTCACGGGCAGCAGAAAGAGAGGGCTGCAGAATGAAAACCGCAAAGCTGTCTAATGTGTACCTGATCGCCGTATTTATCATTCTGTACGCGCCGATCTTCTATCTGATCTTCTATTCGTTCAACAGCGGGGGTGCGATGCGCGACTTCGAAGGCTTTACGTTCGAGTGGTACCAGGAGGTCTTCGCGGATACGCGGCTGCTCATTATCGTGCTGAACACGTTTGTTATCGCGCTCTTGTCGTCGGCTATCTCGGTTATTTTCGGCATTGCGGGCGCTTTAGCCATACATTACGTAAGAAGACGCCAGCCGAAAAACGCGCTGCTGTCGCTCAACAACGTGCTGATCGTCAGCCCGGACGTCATTATCGGCGCTTCGTTCTTAATCATGTTTACCATTATCGGCATTAAGCTTGGCTTCGTGTCCGTGCTGCTGTCGCATATCGCCTTCAGCGTGCCGATCGTCGTCATTATGATTCTGCCGAAGCTGCAGGAGATGAGCCCAACGCTGATCGACGCGGCCCGCGACCTTGGGGCAAGCAGCTGGCATGTGCTGACGCGCGTTATTATTCCGTTTATCAAGCCTGGCATCTTCGCCGGATTCTTTATGGCGTTAACGTATTCGCTGGACGATTTCGCGGTGACCTTCTTCGTGACGGGCAACGGCTTCTCCACCTTATCGGTCGAGATCTACTCGCGGGCCCGCCAAGGGATTGCGCTCTCCATCAATGCGCTGTCGACTCTGATCTTCCTGTTCACCATTCTGCTGGTGATCGGCTACTACTTCATCAACCAGCGGAATAACCGGACTTCGGCGCGATCGGAGGGACGGGGATGAAATCTTTAGTTCAGACGTTTATCGCCGTGCTGATCGTTTCCTTCGGGCTCATGTACCTGACCTCCTACCTCAATTCGAGCGCGGGCTATACGGGCAAGGATACGCTGACGATCTACAACTGGGGCGATTACATCGATCCGGAGCTGCTGGATGAATTCCAGAAGGAGACGGGCATCAAGGTGATTTACCAGACTTTCGATTCCAACGAAGCCATGATGACCAAGATCGAGCAAGGGGGCACGACGTTCGACGTCAGTATTCCTTCGGAATATGCTATTGACAAAATGAAAGAGGAAAATCTTCTCATTCCGCTCGACAAGAGCAAGCTGCCGAATCTGAAGTATATCGATCCAAGCTTCCTTAACCTGAGCTTTGATCCGGATAACAAGTACTCGATTCCTTACTTCTGGGGAACGGTTGGAATTGTCTACAATCCCGATCTGACCGACCTTAAGTTCCATAGCTGGGATGACCTCTGGGATCCAAGCCTGAAGAATCAGATTCTGCTGCTCGACGGTGCTCGCGAGGTCATCGGAATGGGGCTGAACAGCCTTCATTATTCGCTGAACGATACGAATGAAGAGCATCTGCAGGCGGCCAAGGCGAAGCTTGGCACGCTGACTCCGAACGTGAAGGCGATCGTGGGCGACGAGATCAAGCTGCTGCTCGCGAACGAAGAGGCGGCGGTGGGCCTTGTATGGTCCGGCGACGCGTCGGAGATTATGAGCGAGAACGAGAAGCTTGATTACGTCGTGCCGGAGGAAGGCTCGAACCTGTGGTTCGATAACATGGTCATTCCGAAGACGGCGAAGAACATTGAAGGCGCGCACAAGTTCATAAACTTCATGCTCGATCCGGAGAATGCGGCGCAGAATGCCGAGTATGTCGGTTACTCTACGCCTAACGCCAAGGCGCTTGAATATTTGCCGGAGGAAATCTCGGGCGACAAACGTTTCTACCCGGACAAAGAGCTGACCGAAAAGCTTGAGGTTTACAAGAATCTCGGCAAAAAAATGCTCGTGCACTATAATGAATTATTTCTAGAATTTAAGATGCATCGCAAGTAAAATTTTACATTTATTGGTATAACCGTGCTGACGATCGACCAGAGTCTCTTATTTGTGACAGAATAGGACCTCTATCGGCGGATGGCACGGTTTTTATTTTGTCGATTGGGAGAAGGAAATTTAATTTCCAGCGTTAAATATCGACTGAAAACGCTACCAAACTGGGAGAATATCCCGTAAAACTAGTACAAACCGATCATTTTTTGTCGAAAACTAGGAAATATTGCGAAAGTGCTGATTCGCCAGTTCTATTCTGCTATAATGGGCATCAAGTATTTTCCTAGGTACATTTTAACAATAGGCAACAGATAGGCACAGATTTCCCAAGGATCCCTATGGCGGAATGGACCATTACTGGAATCCAATTAACAGAAATGGATAACGAATTGGCAAATCAACTAGAGGGCTTGGCGCTCGCGCTAGTCGCTTTGTCGCGTTATTAGTGTCTATATATACCAGTATCTGGTATAGGATTACAAGAGTTACATACTGTCACAACTATCAAACTATGAGGTGAACTTACGAAATGACGATCAAAAAGAAGCTTATCGTATCCACAATCGCAGCAAGCATGGCGGCAACCGCATTCGCAGGTATTCCGTTGAGCAGCAAGGGATTGGCAGAAAAGCTGGGATTTAATAATACGGCTTACGCGGCAGCGGCATTCCCAAGCACGGGAATCGTAGATTATGCGAACAAGCTTCGCGCGGCGCTTGCAGCAACTGGCGGCCTGGATGAAGTGCAAGCTCTTCGCACGGCGCTTCAATCGCTGGACACAAGCGAACTGAAATCTATTGCAAGCCCGATTACAAGCAAAGTGACAACGAAGCTTGGCGAATCCTTCGATGAGAATGCTCTTGCTGATCTCGTTTCCGATGTGATTTCGATTACTTACGATCCGAACCTGACCGAATTAGAAAGAATCCGTAATACCGATAAATACCGTGCGGTTCTGGCTCAACTTGGGGTAGGTGCTGGTTTTACTCCAGAGCAAGTAGATGACGTAACGGTCGATCAAGTGGCACAATATTTCTTCACTCTGCAAGAAAAATTAGCCGGTATTCTGAAAAATATCCCTACTGAGCAGCTTATCGCGGCGCTGAATGATCCTGTTAAGAGAGATGCTCTGATCCAACAAGCTCTGGTAGCTTTGTCCGATGAGAAGCTGGTTGTTCAAGATATCTTTGATGCTTACGGCATTACGACGGCCGACCTGAAAAGCGTTGTAGCAAACGCTCAAGGAAAAGTAGAGAGCACAGTGGTTCTTAAAGCAGCTACAGCACTTTATGGCGCTTACCTGAAAATGAACGAAACGACTACCCCTGGCGGTGGCGGCGTTATCGGCGGCGGAGATACAGGTACGGTTGAGATTCCGAAAGCTGTTACGGATCTCATCGACGACATCAAGAAAAAGCTTGCAAATGCAACGGACGCTGAGAAAGCGGCAATCCTTGCAGAAGCGGTTCAAAAAGCAACTGCGCTCGTAACGAAGCTGTCGACATTTGATCTGTCTAGCGACGTGAAAGTATCGAACGGTCAAGCTTCCGTGCAAGTAAGCAGCTCGTCCGTATTGTCCGCTATCGCGGGTATCGGCGAGATCCTGAAGAACGTGAAAGCACTGGCTCCTGGCGTTACGGTTCCGGCACCTGTTCTGAACCTTAACCTGGGCAATGTTGCGCAAGACGATGTGAAGATCGGACTGAACGATGCCGTTATCCAAGAAGCAATCAAAGCGGGTCTTGGCGGCATTAACCTGACGGTTAACGGCCTGAGCGCAACGCTTCCGGTTGGCGGTCAATTCAACGGTCCGGTTGACTTCAACATCAACAAATCGAAAGCTGATTCCTCGACAACCGGCGAACGGAAAGCAGCTTCCGACGTATATAGCTTCGGCCTGACGATTGGCGGCAAAACGGTAACTTCCTTCGAACAGCCGGTTAAGGTTTCCATTCCTCTCGGTAACGTAGACGGCGTGGACAAAGAGCTTCTGTCGCTCGCGAAGATCGTTGACGGCAAGCTTGTATTCCAAGGCGGTACGGTAGAAGGCAACCTGATTGTGGAGCATCGCGATACGTTCTCCCAATACGTTGTTGTTGAGAACAAAGTAAGCTTCACGGACATCGCTTCCGTAGAGTCGTGGGCTGGCCGTGCAATTGAAGTAATCGCTGCGAAAGGCGCCATCGAAGGCAAGAAAGCCGGCGTATTTGCTCCGAAAGATAACGTAACCCGTGCAGAGTTCGCGAAAATGCTGACTCGTGCTCTTGATATCGATAACAGCTCCGCGAAAGAAAGCTTTGCGGACGTGAAGGATACGGACTGGTCCGCACCTTATATCGGCGCAGCGGCTAAGCTTGGCATTATCCAAGGCCGTTCGGCTTCGAAGTTCGATCCTAACGCGCAAATCACTCGCGCAGAGATGGCGACTATGATTGCTCGCGCATTGAAAGTAACGAAAGGTGCTCAAGACGTAACGGACGTGACTGCAGCACTGGCAGGCTTCAAAGATGCTGGTTCGATCAGCGCTTCCCTGAAAGCCGGCGTAGCCTTCGCTTCGAAGAACGGCATCGTAATCGGCAACAACGGCAAATTCTCGCCGAATGCTTCCGCAACTCGCGCTGAAGCTGCGGTTATGATCTACCGTGCAGTAAACTTTAAGTAATGAATAGGGCTTATGACCTTCCTCTCAGATGCAGCAGTTGGGAGGAAGGTATTTTTTCGCTAATTTATAACAAAAGTTGGTTTATTTACAAAATTTGTCTACAAATATTAGGTCTAACGTAATACAATCATCATAGGCAACTAGGCATTCAGGAGGGGGCTAATAGTGTCCGAGGAACTAGACTTAAGAGAGTACTTCCTTATCGTGAGGAAGAGATTGCTGCTTATTGTTATTTTTGTACTTGTATGTACCGTTGCATCGGGTGTGTACACCAAGATATTCAAGGACCCCATCTACGAGGCATCTACCAAGATCGTCGTGAACCGCACGAATGAGTCCTTAGCCGTGGGAGCATTGGACATCAACGCAATCAACTCCAACATCAAGATGATCGAAACCTATAAAGAAGTCATTAAGACGCCGGCGATTCTTGGAAAGGTTGCTGAGAAGTATCCGCAGCTGGGCTTATCCGCCAAGGAACTGGCCAAGAAGATCAAGGTTAGCTCTGTAAACGACACGCAGGTTATGACTCTGGCTGTACAGGACGTCTCCTATCGCCAGGCCGCTGAGATCGTTAATGCCATCTCGATTGTCTTTCAACAGGAAATTCCTAATATTTTTCAAGTTCAGAACGTATCCATCCTGAACGAAGCGATATTGGATGACCAGCCTGCACCGGTATCGCCGAATGTCACGCTGAACATTATCATCGCTTTTGTCGTGTCCCTTATGATTGCGGTTGGTATTGCGTTCCTGCTGGAATACATGGACGACACGATTAAGACGGAAGCCGATGTCGAGCGTTATCTGGGTCAGCCAACTCTGGCCATGGTTGCGAGGGTGGAAGCAAGCGAATTCCAGACGGGATCTTCACGAGCAGAGAACAGACAAAAGGCAGGAGGGCTGGAGAATGTCACAATCGGAGAATAAACGCCGCCTGATTACCGTCGCCAACCCGCGTTCGCCGGTATCGGAGACATACCGTACGCTTCGGACGAATATCGAGTTCGCTGCGATTGATTCCGCCATGCAGGTCATTATGGTATCTTCTGCAGGACCAGGCGAAGGCAAGTCTACAACCATTGCCAATCTGTCCGTAGCCTTTAGCCAGTCCGACCGCAAGGTTGTTCTGATTGATGCCGATATGCGCAAGCCAACGGCTCATAAGACGTTCCAGATCTCGAACCGGTTCGGCTTGTCGTCCGTCATCTCCCAGCAAAGCACCCTGCAAGAGGTTATCCAAACGACGGATGTTCCGAATCTGGACGTTATTACAGCGGGACCGATTCCTCCGAATCCGGCAGAGATGCTGGCATCGAAGCGGATGACGGCCCTGTTGGATGAGCTTCGTACGATGTACGACATCGTTCTGGTGGATACGCCGCCACTCTTGGCCGTAACGGATGCGCAGATTGCGGCAACGAAGAGCGACGGGGTTGTTCTTGTTGTCGATCAAGGCCGGGTGAAGCGCCAGTTCGCGCAGAAGGCGATTCAGAATCTGCAGAACGTCAATGCCCGCATTCTTGGCGTCGTACTCAATAACGTGAAGCGCCGGTCGAATGAAGAGGCTTATTACTACTACTATAGTGCTGATGTGAAGTAGGGAGAGCGGCTACAACCACCGCTCAAGGTAAAGTCTGCTGCACCTTTATCACTGCAGGCACTCGGTCACGCTGTGGGTTTTACAAGCAAACCTTAGGCATTATTGCCAGGGGTGTGATGTGAGGAGGGGTTAAATGCCCCTAATTTATAACTAAATGTTCGAGCTATGTTTTTCTGCCGAAGAAAGACATAGCTCGTATATTTATACGCAATAGTTATCCAATATCCACCACATACATAGACAAAAAATAGAGAGAGAAAAAGAAAGAAAAGAGAGGGAACAAAACATGACGAAAGTGAAAAAGGCCATTATCCCGGCCGCAGGCCTTGGAACCCGGTTCCTGCCCGCGACCAAAGCGATGCCCAAGGAAATGCTGCCGATTGTAGACAAGCCCACGATTCAGTACATCGTGGAAGAGGCAGTCTCATCGGGAATCGAGGACATTATTATTGTGACCGGCAAGGGCAAACGAGCAATCGAAGATCACTTCGACAGCGCCTTTGAACTGGAGCACAATCTGATGGAGAAGGGCAAGCTTAAGCTGCTCGACGAAGTGCAGAAGTCCTCGAGAGTCGATATTCATTATATCCGCCAGAAGGAAGCGAAGGGTCTTGGGCATGCCGTATGGTGTGCGCGCAACTTTATCGGAGACGAGCCGTTTGCCGTGCTTCTTGGAGATGACATTGTGGATTCCAAGGTTCCATGCACGAAGCAGCTGATGGACCAGTTCGAACAGACGGGCAAGTCGGTTATTGGCGTGAAGCCGGTTCCCATGAATGAGACCGAACGTTATGGCATTGTGGAATACAGCGAGAAGAACGGGCTGTTAAGCTTGGTAGATCGTTTTATCGAAAAGCCGGCACCGGGAACAACGGAATCGAATCTTGCGATTATGGGCCGTTATGTTCTCACTCCGGATATTTTCAAGTTCCTGTCCAAGCAAGAGAAGGGTGCCGGCGGCGAGATTCAATTGACGGACGCCATCCAGAAGCTCAATGAGTCACAAGGCGTGTACGCCTATGAGTTCGAAGGCAGACGATACGATGTAGGCGAGAAGCTAGGTTTTATTACGACAACGCTTGACTATGCCTTGCGTAATGAGTCCCTTAAGGGACCGCTGCTGGAGGCTATGAAGGGAATTTTAGAGCGGGAGCTTATCCATAAATTCAAGTAAACAGGGGGAGACAACAGCATGGCGTTATCGCCTCTTCGGAAAGAATCCGAGATGACTATAGACAGCCATTTATCTATTGCTCAACGTGTTCAAGCCAAGACAAGAAGCACGAAACGCACTTATCTGATGATCAAGCGCATGATGGATTTGGTTGGCGCGGCATGCGGGATCCTATTATTATCCCCGTTGCTGCTGGTAATTACCCTGCTGATTAAGCTGGAGAATCCGAAAGCACCGGTGTTCTTCTATCAGACGCGGGTGGGCATTAATGAGAAGAAATTCCGGATGTACAAATTTCGGTCCATGGTCCCGAACGCCGAGGACTTATTGAAGGACCTCTTACATAAGAATGAGATAGAAGGTGCCATGTTCAAGATGAAACATGACCCGAGAATTACAACCGTTGGAAGATTTATTCGACGGACCAGCATTGACGAGCTTCCTCAACTGTGGAACGTCGTTCGCGGCGAGATGTCGCTTGTTGGCCCGCGTCCTCCTCTTCCAAGAGAGGTTACCGAATACAGCAGCTATGATAAACTCCGCCTTCGCGTGAAGCCAGGCTGTACCGGACTGTGGCAGGTAAGCGGCCGGAATGAGCTGAGCTTCAAGGAAATGGTGGAGCTGGATCTTGAGTATATAGAGAAACGAACTGTGTTATTTGATCTACGGATTATCGCAAAGACAGCTAAAGCGATGGTGGGATCGGATGATGCGTACTAGGAGAAGGAGTGGATAGAGAGTGGAACTGAATTCGAAAATTTTTGTAGCAGGACACAGAGGGCTGGTAGGCTCGGCAATTCTAAGAGCTCTCGAAGAGAAAGGTTATACCAATCTGGTCTATCGCACCCGTGCTGAACTCGATCTGCTCGACAGAGATCGGGTTCTTTCTTTCTTCGAGGAAGAAGGCATTGAGTATGTATTCCTGGCGGCAGCCAAGGTTGGCGGTATTGTCGCTAACAATGAGTATCCGGCGGACTTCATCCGAGACAATATTATGATTCAGACGAATGTCATCGATGCCGCATACCGCAACAACGTGAAGAAGCTGTTGTTCCTGGGTTCAACTTGCATCTATCCGAAGTTCGCGCCTCAGCCGATGAAGGAAGAATACTTGCTGACAGGTGTACTTGAGCCTACGAATGAGCCTTATGCCATCGCGAAGATTGCCGGCATTACGATGTGCCAATCCTACAACCGCCAATACGGAACGAAATACATATCCGTTATGCCGACCAATATGTATGGACCTAACGATAACTTTGATCTGAAGACTTCTCATGTCCTTCCTGCCCTTATTCGCAAGTTCCATGAAGCGAAGCTGAATCGCTCTTCCGAGGTGGAAGTATGGGGAACGGGAACGCCACGCAGAGAATTCCTCCACTCCGACGATCTGGCCGATGCTTGTCTCTTCTTGATGAATACCTATGAAGAGAACGAGATCGTAAATATCGGTGTTGGTGAAGATATTAGCATTAAGGAACTGGCTTATTTGATAAAAGATGTAGTTGGATATGAAGGCGAAGTTGTATTCAATACTTCTGCACCGGACGGCACTCCGCGTAAGCTAGTAGACGTTACGAAGATTAACGGTCTTGGCTGGAAAGCAACGATTCCTCTTGAAGAGGGGATCAAGGCTGTTTACGAAACCTTTCAGAAGGAATATCTGGTACGGCAATAATATTGAAGAGAGAGATTATAGGGAGTGGAAACGATGGCGAAGCGCGCATTAATTACAGGTGTAACAGGACAAGACGGTTCCTATTTGGCAGAGCTTTTATTGGAGAAGGGTTACGAGGTTCACGGTGTGATCCGCCGCAGCTCCTCCTATAACCAAGAACGTCTGGAAGATCTTCTTACAGAAGAAGAGGCGAGATCCATTCTTAACAACCAGAACTTCCATCTTCATTACGGCGATGTTACCGATGCTCTTAACATTACACGCTTAATCGGTGAGATCCAGCCGGATGAGATTTATAACCTCGCTGCGCAATCGCATGTACGCGTATCCTTCGATATGCCTGGCTATACGCTTGATGTTGACGGGAAAGGAACACTGAACATTCTTGAAGCAGTCAAATTCCTTGGCCTTACGGAGAAGACTCGCGTATACCAAGCCTCCACTTCCGAGCTTTACGGCAAAGTTCAAGAGGTCCCTCAGAAAGAGACAACTCCATTTTATCCTCGCTCTCCATACGGCGTTGCGAAGATTTATGGCTTCTGGATTACGAAAAACTATCGCGAATCCTATAATATGTTTGCGGTTAACGGCATTCTGTTCAATCATGAGTCCGAACGCCGCGGTGAAACGTTTGTTACCCGGAAAATTACGCTTGCTGCAGCGCGTATCGCACAAGGTAAACAGCAGAAGCTGATGCTTGGCAACCTGGACTCTCTTCGTGACTGGGGGTATGCGAAGGATTACGTAGAATGCATGTGGCTGATCCTTCAGCATGATAAACCAGAGGATTTTGTTATCGCTACAGGCGAAATGCACTCGGTTCGTGAATTTGTGGAGCTGGCCTTTAAGCATGTGGGTATTCAAATTGAGTGGCAAGGCAACGGCGTAGAAGAGAAGGGCATTAACAAGAAGACAGGTGAAGTCATTGTTGAAGTAGATCCTACCTTCTTCAGACCGGCAGAAGTGGATCAATTGCTTGGCGATCCAACAAAAGCTAGAACGCTGTTGGGTTGGAATCCTACAAAGACTTCCTTCGAAGAGCTTGTAAGCGTCATGGTGAAATACGACATGGCCAAAGTAAGCTCAGAAGAAGGCAGCAGAAAAATGTTCGATGGGGTGCTAGTGTAGGGCATGACAACCGAACCGAATTCAAATAAGAAGCTGCTTATCTATGCTCACTATTATCACCCGGACGTCGCATCCACCGGCCAGATCCTGAAGGAACTGGCCGAAGGGATGCTTGATTCCTTTGATATAACGGTTATTTGCGTGGTTCCTTCGTATACAGGCAGCGTAGCTCCAGAGTATAAGACCAAGATGTTCTACTATGAAGAGATTAACGGTGTGAAGGTGCTGCGAATCCGCGTGCCGGAATTCAGCAAGAACAATAAGATGAGCCGAATCAAGAACATTCTGGCTTATTTTGTTGGGGCCATGCTGGCTACCTTCAAGGTAGGGAAGATGGATTATGTATATTCCATCTCGCAGCCGCCTGTCCTTGGCGGACTTATTGGGGTATGGGGCAAGTGGATGAAGCGGGCCAAATATATCTACAACATCCAAGATTTTAATCCGGAGCAGACCATGGCAGTTGGATACAGCAAGAACAAGCTTATTCTCAATGCCATGTTGTGGTTCGATAAATTCAGCTGCAAATGCTCGGATAAAGTCATTGTAGTTGGCCGAGATATGGTCGAGACCATGAAACACCGATTTAAGGGTAAGAAGATTCCGAATCATTCCTTCATTAATAACTGGATCGACGAGAAGGAAATTTATCCTTTGCCGTCTGACCATGAACAAGTGGTTGCCTTTAAGAGAAAGTATGGTTTAGAGAATAAGTTTGTCATCATGTATTCCGGAAATATCGGTCTCTACTATGACCTTGAGAACATGATGCCTGTCATCGAGAAATTCAAGGATAGAGACGATGTCGTATTTGCCTTCATCGGTGAAGGTTCTGTTCTGAAGGACTTGGTTGCTTATAAAGAAGAGCATGAGCTTAACAATGTAACTTTTATTCCTTATCAGAAAAAGTCGGATCTTATCTATAGTCTTAATGCCGGCGATGTACACTGGTGTATTAATGCCAAGGGTATTAAGGGAGTGTCCGTTCCAAGCAAGTTGTACGGGATTATGGCAGCTGGGAAGCCGATATTGGGTGTCCTCGAACAAGGCTCCGAAGCTCGACTTATTATTGAAGAAACGAAGTGCGGCTATGTAACGGAACCAGCAAACTATGGTGAAGTTGAGGCTATTATTGAGAAGTTCATAAGCGAGAAAGACACCAATATTCCTGCTGAAATGAGCAAGCGCGGAAGGGCCTTCTTGGTTAAGAATCTGACGAAGGATGTATCGATTAGCAAATATATTCAAGAAATCAGTATTTAACGAAGCTGAGGTTATTCATATGAATAGTAATTGGTTTAAGATTTTAATGAAAGCAACTAAGGTTAGATACGGGAAAAACTTATTGTTGAAGGGCATGCCGGTAATCTTCAACAAGTCTGGGGCGGAGCTTATAATCGGCGATAATGTAACGATTAATTCGTCATTCCTATCTAACCTGGTTGGCTTGTATCAGCGAACGATAATTGTAACACGCACAGCAGATGCAAAGATAAGAATAGGTAATAATGTTGGAATTTCCGGGGCTACGATATACGCACGTAAAAGTATTCAAATAGGTGATAACACATTAATTGGTGGTAATACAAAGATTATCGACAATGACTTTCATCCGATTGACCCGATTGTGAGAAGGATTACTCCTAATGATCATATGGGTGTTCGGCCGATCGAAATCGGAGAGAACGTATTTATTGGCTGCAACTGCCTAATCCTAAAAGGTACAAAAATAGGCGATAACGCTGTAATTGGTGCAGGAAGTGTAGTTAGCGGAGAGATCCCAGCTAACTGTGTAGCTGCTGGTAACCCTGTTAGAGTGATTCGTCATTTAGAGATGAATGAAGTGAAGGTAACGCTATGAAGAAGAAAAAAGTTTGTTTTATAGCGCAGTTCCCGCCACCCCTTCATGGTTTATCAAAAGCAGTTGATACACTATATCATTCCGATCTAATGAATGAATTTGATTTAGAAAAGATAGATATCACCAATAATAAAAGGATTTTACAAAGTATAGTAGCGTTGATTAGAAGTAAAGCAGATCTATTTTATTTTACAATTAGTCAAACAAAACCAGGGAATATACGTGACTTAATTCTTTTAAAGCTTCTCCGAATCTTCAAGAAGAAGTGTATTGTTCATCTACACGGGGGGTACTATAGACAACTAGTAGATAACGATATGGGGTCATTGCAGAAGAAATTAAATTTCAACGAAATTGGGAATGTTCAGGGTGCAATTGTCCTGAGTGAATCACTAAAGTGTATTTTCAAGGGAATGATGCATGAAAATAAAATTCATGTTGTTCCTAACTGTGTAGAAGACGAATACCTAATGCCTGACGAAAAATTTGATGAAAAAATTCAGCAAGTCACTCATAAGAAAGTTCTTCATATGCTCTATTTAAGTAATTTCATTAGAAGTAAAGGATATGCTGAAGTGTTGGAATTAGCCCACTTAGAGAAAACTAGATGCCATAATGGTGGAGAACAAAGACTCCATTTCAATTTCGCAGGAAAGTTTTTTGAAGATAGCGAGAAAGAGCATTTTTTCGAGACTATTAACAAGCATGGTCTTGAAGAGTTTATTACATATCATGGTGTTGTCAGCGGTGAGGAGAAAATTAATCTATTAAGTAGTAATGATATATTTATCTTGCTTACACGATATCCCAATGAAGGGCAGCCAATATCTATTTTAGAAGCTATGGGGAATGGAATGATGGTTATTACAACTGACCATGCCGGCATTCCGGATATCGTTGAGAATCAATTAAATGGAATCGTTTGTAGCAAAGAAATGACCACGCAAGACATATATGATCTAGTTAATAAACAGGATAAACCAAGCCTTCAAAAGATGATGTTAACAAATAGAGAAAAAGTTAAATCCGGGTTTAGAGAGAAGCAGTATGTTGAAAAAATAAAATATCTGTTTAATATGCAATAGGAAAGTTATCAGGATCTTCTGAACGATAATAATCAAGATAGAATGAGGGAAATAAATGAAAGTATTGCATATTTGTATGTGTGGTCCTGTATCAGACGGTTGGAACTATCAAGAGAATATGCTTACTAAATATCACGTTAAATTAGGTAATGATGTTACGATGCTTGCCCCTCAGTGGGCCTGGGGAAATAACGGGAAAATTGTAGAGTGTAAAAAAACGGAATATATAAACAATGATGGTGTAAGAATGATTCGCTTACCAATTCAAGGTAATAAGGATATTAATTATCGCTATAAAAAATATACAGGATTTTATGAATCTATTAAAAAAGCAGTACCAGATATTATCTTTGTACATAATGTTCAATTTAGAGATATTCTTAAAGTTGTTAAGTATGCAAAGAAGAATTCAGTAATAGTTTATGTAGATAACCATGCTGATTTCTCCAATAGTGCTAGATCGTTTATGGCGAAAGTATTCTATAAAACTGTGTGGAGCTATTTTGCCAAAAGGATCGAACCCTATACAAAAAAGTTTTATGGTGTTCTTCCCTCAAGGGTTCAGTTTATTAAAGAGGTTTACCGTATTAGTCCAGAAAAAGTTGAGCTCCTTGAGATGGGAGCAGATGATGATATAGTTGTTGAAGCCTCCGGTTCAGAGAGTATAAAGCTTATTCGTGAAAAGTACGATATTACAGAGAATGATTTTTTAATTGTTACTGGCGGCAAGATAGATGAGTTTAAAAGACAGACTTTATTATTAATGGAGTCAATTTTAAATATAAAGAATGCAAAGATTAAACTGATTGTATTCGGTTCAGTTGCTGATAGTCTTAAAGAAGAGCTATTTACACTTTGTGATAATAAGAAAGTTCAATACGTTGGCTGGATAAACTCCGAAGAATCGTATAAGTATTTTGCAGCAGCAGACTTGGTTGTCTTCCCAGGTAGACATTCGGTTTTTTGGGAGCAAGTTGCAGGTCAAGGTATACCAATGATATGCAAGTATTGGGAAGGAACAAACCATGTTGATTTAGGTGGGAATGTTGAGTTTCTTTCTAATGATTCAGTTGAGGAGATTACCAATAAAATTATTGAAATTGTGTGCGATGAAAAAAAATATAAAAAAATGAAAGTGGCTGCAGAGGATAAAGGTAAAGAGGTATTCCTTTATAAGGGAATTGCTAAACGTGCTATTGAGATGTAATTCAGGAGTGGAATATATGAGGGTATTATTTGTAGATAATAAGTTAACAGGACATCATGTGTCCTATATGAAGAAATTGAGTGAAAGCCAAGAGATCACGGCTTTTTATTTTCTTCCTGAAGAGATTATTGGTTTAACCGGCCCTCAAAAAATCATGAAGAGTGATCCAAACAGTTTAAAAGGATATCTAAAATGGATTAGAGAAGTAGCTGAAGTTGCAGCAGAGTATAAAGTTGATCTCGTTCATTTTTTATATGCAGACGCCTTGTATAAAGGGTTTGGGATAGGTTTGCATAACTTAAAAAAATATACAGTAGTAGCAACTTTTCATCAAGTTCGAAGAAGTTTCTTAAGAGATTTAAGTAGAAAGATGATATTTAAACAAATAAGCTGTGGAGTGGTACATACCGATAAGTTACAATCGCTCCATTTACAAGATGGTATTAGAAATGTAACAAAAATTGAATATCCAAAGTTTAATGCGTTAATTGAAATTTCTAAAATGAGAGCAAGAGAATACTTCTCTATCCCACAAGATATAAATATGTTTTTAGCATTAGGTGGGACTCGTTTTGATAAAGGCTTGGATTTGATGTTAGAGGCATTCTCTAATATAAAACTGCCGTTTCATTTATTAATTGCTGGAAAGGAAGAAACATTTACTAAGACATTCATTGAAGAAAAGATCTCTGCTTACAGAGATAAGGTATCTGTGGTCTTGAAATTTCTTTCTGAAGAAGAGATGAATCTTGCATTGTCAGCTTGTGATGTAGTGGTACTGCCATATAGGAAAATATTTGACGGCGCTAGTGGCCCATTAGCCGATGGTGTGTGGAATCGAAAAATTATACTGGGATCCAATCACGGAAGTCTAGGGGACATTATTGAAAGTAATCAATTAGGTCTTACTTTTATTTCTGAAGATACTGAGGATCTACGAAACAAGATCATATCTATACTGCAAGATAAAATAAATTGGAATGATAAGTCGGAAAATTATCGAATGAGTCTTGATCCTGATAATTTTCTAAAGTCTTATGAAGAAGTGTATTTTAGCAAGTAACTGAAATACTCTGTTTATGTATGAGAGGTGATCAAGTGAGGGTGTTAATAAACTATGCTGATCAAAAATATAGACGAACACAGCGCTTTAATTCATTTACGGGTAGATTAATCGCCAAGTTTGATAAAGTTATAGAATACACACCATTCGATATTGATGAAGATTTTAAAAAGACAAACCAACAAATATTTGATATAAAGCGTGGTAATGGATTGTGGTTATGGAAGCCATACCTTATTAAGAAAACACTGCTAGAATTAAATGATGGCGATGTTTTATTTTATTGTGATTCAGGTTCATTTTTTATCCGGAATATTAATCATATAGAAAAATGCCTAGACAATTCTGATATTTGGGTTTCCGGGCTACCACTCATAGAAAAGCAATATACAAAATTAGATACTTTTGTTCTCATGGATTGCATGAATGAAGAATATATGAATTCGAATCAAGCTTCGGGTACATTCATAATGTTGCGAAAGAGCAAAAAATCTATGGAGTTTGTTAATCAGTGGTTAAATTATTGCTGCGATATTAGGATATTGGGCCCGCAAAAAAGTTCTTTGGGTACTGATAGTGAGTTGTTTATTCAGCACAGGGAGGATCAATCTGTACTAAGTTTATTGCTTAAAAAGTACAGAATACAAAGACATCTTGATCCTTCGCAGTATGGTAGGCTTCCAGAAAAATATTATGCCGAGGGTAGATTGCATGTTGTTGAAAAGCATAAGCAATTATATCCTACAATATTAATTCACCATCGAACAGCTGATGTGAAATTCTATACTTGTTTTAAGCAACTTTTATGTGGAGTTCTTCCATTGAAAGTTGCGAAAGTATTTTTGAAATAACATGAGAAAGCACCCTTATAATGGATGTTGAATTATTTATATATATCGTTTTGTCTTATAATGCCCGTTTATTAGGGGACAAGGAGATTTAATCTGTGAATAGATCTAAACAGTTCACAAGTAATACTATTATTAATTATGGTGCCAATCTAGGGAATATGGCAGTCAACTTTTTTAGTATCCCGTTACTTCTTTCTATTATGGGGACAGAAAGATTCGGGATATGGCAAACAATGCTGACTATTATTGGCTGGGCCAGCCTTGCTAATTTTGGAGTCGGCAATGGATTGAGAAATAAAGTAACAGAACTACTGTCAAATAATAAACAGCACGATTTGAAATTTTATATCTCTTCTGCATATTATGTTTTATTGACTGTTGCGGTTATTTTATCTGTCATTGCAATTGTTTTTACTCTAACTATAGATACTAGTGTAGTTTTTAAGAATAGTGATATTGCTTCAAATGAAATAAAAGTAGCTATAGTTGTCGTAGTATTAAATTTTACAATCAACTTCATACTAGGATTGGTTAACTCGATTCTATATGGTTTACATAAGAGTTCGTTTGTAAGTATTGGTCAATTTCTAATTACATTATTAGTCTTTCTGACGTTAGTTACTATTCGTCTTACAGGCTTGAATAATGTTCATATAAGCGTTGTTGCTTTAATCTTTTTAGCTGCTACTTCAATAATCAATGTGCTTATTTCAGTGGTAGTGTTTAGAAAGTTTGTAGAACGACCTAAATATAAAAACGTTAATAAGGATTACGGTAAGGGTTTGTTTAAAGTTGGAATTAACTTTTTTGTTCTACAACTTGCAACCATCTTTGTGTTTTCTATAGATAACTTTCTTGTTTCAACATTATTAGGTGTTAAAGAAGTTGCAGCTTATTCGATAGCAACTAAACTAATTATGCTCTTTAATACTTTCTTCTCCATACTACTTATACAACTCTGGAATGCTGCCGGTGATGCATACAACAGGCAGGATCACGTTTGGATTGGTAATATAATGAGGAAATTACATGCTATTTTTTTTGCGTTTTCTATATTCATTATCATTACATCTATTTTCTTTAATACAATAACGAAAATCTGGTTACAACAATCAATTGATATTAATCATCTCACGATATATCTGATAAGCGCATGCGTTATTATTCAAATGTTTAATGGCATAGCGGTAAATATTGAAAATGGGACTGGATTGATAAAGCCGCAAATAATATCTTATGTTATTGCAGGATCAATAAATATTCCCTTAACATTTTATTTGGTTAAGATTCAGAACTTAGGAATAGATGGTGTTGTTATTGCTAAGATAATTTGTTTGTTAATTCCGGCAACAGTTTGTTCTATGCATGTTAGAAGGATACTTATACTAATGAGGAAACGTAATGGAGCAGGTAAAGAGTTATCTGTTTAAGTAAGTATATTAAGATAACGGCAGCTATTGAAAAAAATCAATAGCTGCTTTTTTTAGCCTTATATTGGAGGGGTAAGTATGAAGCTCGTATTACTTTCCGGTGGATCAGGTAAGCGATTGTGGCCGTTATCCAACGATGCTCGTTCAAAACAATTTTTAAAAGTACTTGAAAATGAAAATGAAGAACTCGTCTCCATGGTTCAGCGTGTATGGGATCAGATTTGTCTTTGTGGACTTAGTGAATCGAGTTATATTGCCACAGGTAAATCACAGGTAGAAATGATGCATAATCAGATAGGCGAATCTGTACCTCTAATAATTGAACCTGACCGAAGAGATACCTTTCCGGCTATTGCACTAGCTGCCTCATACTTATATTCCATTGAAAAAGTAGACTTAAACGAGGTCGTGGCTATATTGCCAGTGGACCCTTATGTAGAAAGTCACTTTTTTAATGTCGTTAAGCAATTAGAACATACCATTCATGCGACAGGTGCGGACCTTGCATTAATAGGAGTTAAACCGACATATCCATCTGCGAAATATGGATATATAATCCCTGAGCAAGAACAGTTGATTGAAGATTGTTTTAAAGTAAGCCATTTTCAAGAAAAGCCTACTGAGGAAGCAGCTGCTGAATTAATTAAACTTAATGCGCTTTGGAATTGCGGGGTCTTTTCGTTTAAATTAGGATATCTAATTAACATCCTCAAAGAGAAGAATTACCCTTATCAATATGAACAGCTTGTCCAGTACTACTATAAACTACCTAAAATTAGCTTTGATTACGAAGTTGTAGAAAAGACGAGTAACATTGCTGTGGTACCGTATCAGGGATATTGGAAAGACCTGGGTACTTGGAACACTCTAACCGAAGAAATGAAGCAGAATCAGATTGGTTTTGGAACAGTTAGTGATGACTGTATTAATACACACTTAGTAAACGAATTAGAGATTCCTGTCACTATCTTAGGTGTCTCTAATGTAGTTGTTGCAGTAAGCCCGGATGGTATTCTGGTTACGGATAAAAGTGCGAGTCCTCGTATTAAAGATTATATTAATTATAATCAGGGCCCTATGTTCGAAGAGAGAGAGTGGGGTTGGGTTCGTATTCTAGATGATGAACATTATGAAGATGGACGACGAGTTATAACGAAACGAACAGCGATTAAAAAAGGAAGAAACCTGAGTTATTTGATGCATCTACATCGTGAAGAGGTTTGGACAATTGTCAAAGGAGAAGGCGACTTTGTTCAAAATGGAATCTCGATGAAGGTAAAGGCAGGTAATGTTCTCCATATACCGGTTAAGACACTTCATAGTATTAGAGCCCTTTCTGATATGGAAATTATTATTGTTCATAGTGGTTATTCTGAGGAGGATAACATCATGGAGTTATATTCAAGTTGGTCCGAGATGACTGAACATTGTATAGGTATCTCCTAAGATGATAACAATTGCTTACTATATCTCAAGTTATGGTTATGGACATGCAACACGAAGTGTTGCAGTTTTAAGGGAAATGTTAAGTGATCACAGTAAGGGCTACAAGATTATTATTTGTTCCTCTAATAATCTATTAACTTTTTTAAAGGCTTCACTAAAGTTCTTCAACGATAATATTGAGTATCGTGAATGTTTGCCTGATCTAGGTTACATTTTACAAAAAGGTAGTATTGAAGCTGACATTCTGGAGTTTCGAAAAGAATATAATGATTACATAGATTCCATAGATCGTTATCTTACGAGAGAAGTGGACTTTTTGGTCACACACCAGGTAGGACTGGTGATTTCGGATATATCTCCAATTGCTTTTAAAGCAGCGGTAAGGGCGAATATAAAATCCATCGGTGTTTCTAATTTCACTTGGTATACGGCATATTCTGCAATGCTTAGTGAAGAGGAATTACAGCCTTTATATAGGGCTTACTCTGCTATGAATTATTATGTTGAACTCGCAGGTGCAAAAGAGCCAAATTGGGGAAGGGACGGATCTTATAATTCCGGATTCTTTTGTCGAAGTATAGATAAGGAATTAGTATTGGATATACAACAAAGACTTAATCCCAACAAACAAAGGACAGTCGTCTATTTTGGTATTGGAATGAGTATAAATTTAGAAGAACTCCAGAAGATGCCACTATGGAATGACTCCTCAACAATATTTATTGTTTCCAGTAACATGCAGGTCACAGGAGATAACATTGAAGTAATTTCTGAATCCTATACTGAGTCGCAACATTACGTAGCGGCGGCTGATTTGGTTATTACTAAGCCTGGATGGAGTACAGTGGCAGAGGCGTATGTATTTAATAAACCTCTCATTTTACTACAACGTGATTTTATAAATGAGGATTTAAATACAATTCAGGCCTTAAGTAATGTACACCACCACCGAATTATCAAATGGGAAGAGATGCAAACCCGCAGTAGTAAATCATTAATGAAGGGAATACATTTAGGAGAAACCCGAGGCCATGACAGAATTAATGAGGCAGTAAACATTGCTGCTTATATAGAAGAAATCGTTAGGAGTGAGAGAGAATGAGACTGGCGGTTATCGGAACAGGATATGTAGGATTAGTATCCGGAGTATGCTTTTCAGAATTAGGGAATCAGGTCATATGCGTAGATAATGTACAGGAAAAGGTTAACTTACTGAACAATGGAGAGGTTCCGATTCATGAACCTGGACTTAGAGAACTAATTGCAAAGAATACCCAAGCAGGGAGACTCTCTTTTACAACAGACCTTTATGAGGCCGTGAATAATTCTGAGATTATTATTATTGCAGTAGGTACACCTTCCTTGCCGAATGGTAAAGCGAATTTGAGCTATATTGAGCTGGCCGCAGAAGAAATAGGGCATGCCGTTCATGACTATAAAGTAATTGTTGTAAAAAGTACAGTACCTGTCGGTACCAATGAGAGGGTTGCTGAACTTATTAGTAAGCATGCTTCTGCCTCTTTTGATTTTGCTTCTGTACCAGAGTTCCTGCGAGAAGGTACGGCAGTAAGGGATACTATGAATCCAGATAGAATAATTATTGGTACTTTAAGTGATAAAGCAGCCGATATGCTGACGGAGCTTCATCGACCTCTAACTGATCAAATAACGATTACAGACGTTCGAAGCTCTGAAATGATAAAGTATGCGTCTAATGCTTTTCTCGCAACAAAAATATCATTCATCAATGAAATCGCCAACATTTGCGAAAAAGTAGGGGCGGATGTTGAGGAAGTTGCTAAAGGTATGGGGATGGATAAACGAATTGGATCCTCATTCTTAAAAGCTGGAATCGGTTATGGTGGCTCCTGTTTCCCAAAAGATACTCAAGCATTAATCCAAATTGCAGGACAAATGGATTACGATTTTAAACTCTTGAAATCTGTAGTCGAAGTTAATCGTGATCAACGGTTTAATGTTATCCGCAAGCTCGAAGATTTGCTGGGTGACATTAATGGCAAAACAATTGGAATTTGGGGATTGGCTTTTAAACCGGAGACAGATGATGTTAGAGATGCACCAGCATTTGAAATAATTGAAGCTTTAATAGAGCGAGGAGCTCATGTTAAGGCTTATGATCCTATTGCTTCGGATAACTTTAATAAAAGCTTCCATGGAAAAGAAATTTTATATTGTGATTCTGCTGAAGAAGCTGCACTCAATGCTGATGCGCTTTGTATCCTAACTGAATGGAAAGAGTTTATTGATATTCCACTCTCAGATATTCAGCTGTGGCTAAAAACACCAAACCTTATTGATGGAAGAAATATTTATAGTGAAGAGGACCTAGAAAATACACCATTTGCTTACTACTCTGTTGGTCGGCCAAAAATGAATAATGGTGTTAGGGAAGGTAAACCAATATTGACCTTTTAATGTGAGGTTAATCATATTGTAGTAGCAGTTGCCCTAACCTGAAATATAAGGGGAGAATTATGAGTGAGAAGGAACGAAATATAGGGTTAGATATTGTTAAGGGTATAGGGATTATTGCGGTTGTAGTGGGACATTCTACAGGCGGAACGATGTTTCAATCTATATTATATTGGTTTCATATGCCATTATTCTTTTTTATAAGTGGTTTTCTTTTTAGGCCATTGCAAAATTTAGCGGAATATAAAAAATGGGCTGTAAATCGAGTTAAACAACTAATAGTTCCATATATTTCTTTTGTGTTAATCATTACTTTTGTTCGTTACTTAATAATTGGTCCCAAAACAATTAAGTGGTATTTTAGCGATGTCTTACATATATTAGCTGGTGGTCAATCTATACCAGATGCTGTATATGTAACAATATGGTTTATAACATGCTTGATTTTTACTCAATTACTATTCGGATTTATGCAATCAATAGTAAAAAATAAGATATATCTTTTTGTTATAGTAATAATATTATATTTATTAGCACACGCTGAGTCCCGATTTATGAGGGACCTGCACATTCCAGGTAATATTGATGTTTCCTTATTAGCGGTTACGTATTTTTACTGTGGTTTTGTTTTTAGTCATTTACTTATCAGAATTAATAAAGACTTCATGAGATTAATAACAATTCTGAGTTGTACTTTTGTAATTCTATTAATCACATTAAAGTTAAATGGAATGATTGACTATTCATTAGATATGTATAAGAAAAATTACAACAACTTGATTCTTGATATAGTAGTACCAGTTATATTTATCTTATTTATATATACATTGAGTAATTTCATCTCTCATATAAGAGCTAAAGTAATTGGGTTTATTTTATCTCTAGGTAGGGATTCATTAGTAATAATGTATCTCCATATTGCAATAAAATTATTAATCGAAGGAGTAATGGAGAATCAATCGATTTATACTGAAATATTAGCAATTATTCTAGGTATTCTTGTCCCATGGTTAATTGCTCAATTATTACTTACAAGGTTCTACCCTTTAAGAAAGTTCTTTTTGGGGACAACTAAAAGAGTAACTGGCTAGTTTAGGAGGAATTATGCTTAATCTTAGTTTAAAGCATACTGCAATAACTTTGGTTTTTAGTGCTGTTATGGGAGTAATAATCGCGATTAATCCCTTATATATGGCAGCACCCATAGGTGCGTTAATAATTTGGTTACTTACTAGAAGCGCAGTACTTAGATTTATTTATATTGTAATAGGGAGTTTGTTAGTATTTCAAAGTTCATCAAACTTTGGGCTACAAAAAGTAGCGTTTCTTATTGGGATAATAGTAGTAACATTAATCTCATTTCACCAAACCAGGCCGTTATTAAAAGAAAGACAGTATAAGACTCTTGTACCAGTACTTTTCACAAGTTATGTTTTTGGATTCTATGTTATTGTTTGTATCGTTCTGTCTATTCTAAGAGGTGCTAATGAGTTAACTGTTATAAGGGATGCAGCACCATATTTAATATTTTCAATTACTCCATTATTAGCCTTTGACTTTTCTAAACATATTAAACGATCAGTGGTAACTAAATTATTTATTTTGGTAGGAATTTATGCTACGATTTCTTGTTCTTATGGTTGGATAGTTAGGCGAGGAATAACAGATGCAGATAGTGGGATGACCAGTATAGGGTTCCCGAGCTTTATGTTATCATTTGCTTTCTTTATTTACTGTTGTGCACTTGCTCTAAGAGGGAAGCACAAAGTATTTATCTGGACCATTCTCAGTGCATTTACTATAGCTGCATTATTAATCACAGGAACTCGTTCAACGTTTTTGGCTCTCATAGGTCCTCTGGTGATATTATTAAGCGGTAAAGGGCTTTCATATTTTAAAAGGTTTCAGCGTGGGGTCTATGTAAGTTTAATATTTATTTTATCGTTTTTTGTTGGTGTATCATTACTATTAAGTGTCACCAATATTGAAAAGGAAAAATTTTACGAAAGAATAAGTATGATCGGGAGTGTATTTGATAAAAAAAGCAGATTGAATGACTATAGCTATATCGAACGTACTAATCAAACGGAGGCAACATTGCTGGCCTTTAAAGAATCACCTATTGTTGGTATGGGACCAGGCTATATATTTAAGGTAAAAAAGTACAATGGAGTAGAATATAATTATGTATCACTTGATTCAAAATATTCTATAATGGCTAAATACGGTATGCTTGGTTACTTGATTCTCGTGGTGTGGTTATGGAATATATATGTTTACTTACGAAGATCCTCAGAAGGTAGGGTGTATACCCTGAACTCACTTACTATAATAGGTTATATATCTATTGTAATATTATGTATGGTAATATCTGTTCCCATAGAAGATAAAGGATACGGCATAGCCTTTTTACTACTTTTTGTACTTAAAATTAATGAGAATCGTAATTCTGAGTTGGATAATTTACTCAATGATGGTAATAATAGCAAATAAATATGATAAATATGGAAAGGATAGCGCTTCTAAATATCAAGGAAAGTCAGGAGTCTATCAGTGAATATGTTAAATAAAAATCAAAATAAGAAAAGAACAATTAAGCCTTGGATGAAGTGGGTAATCGGTACCGCTTCATTTTTTGTTGTTGTCGGATTGATCTTTATAGGAGTCGCTTACTATTACATCAAATCCATCGATATTAAGGATATTGCATCTCGTCATAGCAGTGATGTAGCGGATAGTACTGGTGAGGTGATGTCAGAGCCTAAGAAGCTGCCAGCTATTATCGAGAAACCAGTCGAGAAAGCTAGCAAGCTTATTGGCGGTGAAAAGATCGACAGTGCAGATGCCCTTGATGTAGCAGCCATTCTCTTGAATTCGGGTCTTAGCTTGAAGCAGATTTCTTATCTGCAGGGTAATGCTACAACGGATTTACCGGTTGAAGAGAAGCAGAAAATCCGAGATTTGTTATTAACCAAACTCTCCGATGAAGAGATTGCCTTATTGAAATCAATCACTAAACAATATGGAATTGGGCTTAATATTCTTAACCCCGATTATCCAATTGAGTGGGTGGGCGAGAGAGATCCACAGAAGATGAAAGAAAATAATGAGGCTTGGAAAAAGATGCAACAACATTCCAGTGGCTCAACTAAAACTGCTGGCACTGGGGCTCAATCAGATAATAAACCTACCGAAACCAGCAAGCCAACAGAACCTGAGAAAACACCAACGCCAGAGCTTACCACTGACTTGAAGCAGGTTAAGCAATCCATCGATTCCAAGACAGAGTCGCAGTTAGCGTCGTTGTCTGGAACCTGTAAGGCTAAAAGCAACGCCATTCTGCAGCAGATCGTTGGCAGTGCGGACGGAGTTACGGTAGAGGATCTGCAAAATAAATATCTAGGTAAAGTCATGGAGGCCGAGGGCTCTTGTGATGCGCAATTCCAGGGCATCGTGAGTCAAGCGGCCTCTAGTTATGCTGACGCAGGAATTGATAGCGGTGCAATGCCGGATTGGAATGCGAAGTATGAAGCAAGCAAGCAAAGCGTACGAGCATCCGCGATTAGCGCTATTGCCAAAGCTATTAAATCATAATAAATATGAGGAGAATCCAAATGATGAAAAATTTACGCCATTACACACTCATGCTGTTAATTGTAGCTCTATGTACTGTTCTGCCATTGACAGCCGGTGCTGCATCCAGTTCGGTTACCGTTAAGACGCAAGCGGTTAACCTGAAGTTCGATGGACAAGCGCTTGCTTTGCCGGACGGACAATATGCCTTCATCTATCAAGACCGCACTTACATTCCGGTTCGCTTCATCTCTTACGCTCTGCAGAAATCGGTAAAGTGGGATCAAAAGACTTCTAAAGTGACGGTATCCGAACCAACAGCTGCTGAGAAGGAAGCCCTTGCGAAGCTGCTTGCGGGTGCAGCTGCTGGCGCTGCACAGCCTGCTGCCGGTAAGAGCATTACGATTAAGCCGGTTCAAGCTACGCTTGTATTCGATGGACAGGAAAAAGCTCTTCCTGCAGGTCAATCTCTCTATTCGATCAATAACAGCATTTATGTTCCGCTTCGCTTCATGTCCGAAGCTGTAGGAACGGATATTAAGTGGGATCAGAAGACCAACAGCATCACAGGCGAATCCGCGGCATACAAAGCGGCACAAGCTGGCGGAAATAATGGTGCTGGAGAAGGTACTAATCCTGGAACAGGTACTGGTGGCGGCACAGATCCGGTTGGAGAAGTGAAACCTACTTATGACGAGTTGGCAGCAAGTGCCGAAGCTAAATTTACAGCGCTCGAATCGAAATGCACTGCTGCATTGAGCAGTTTATACTTCCAGCACCAAGCAGCGACAGATGACTCGGTGAAGGCTAGCCTGGAGGCTACCGGTAGACAAACAATTGATCAGTGCAAGGCTGACTTCAATACTCTCGTTACGAACACGAAAGCCGAATTAACAAAGTATGGCTATAGCTCGGATGAACTGATTGCGGCAATTACGAAGCGTTTTAATGAGGATATGGACACCATTAAGAAACTTGCTGGCGGTATGTTAGGTTAATCCAAAAACTCCCCCGATGGCTTCACTGAAGCCATCGGGGGAGTTTTTCTATTGTCTATGATCTTATGTATGGCAGTAAGAGATTATCGAAACAGCCGAGAGCGTTTGTTGTTTCGGTATTTGTACCAGTAGTCGCCGTTCTCGTCTTTAAATACTCGTATGCCTACCACCTTGAAGGGTGTCCAAATCTCGGAGAACATCAAATAGCCAGCCATTCTCTAACCTCCTAAAATGAATGATTACACAAATGGCCTTATTCAAGGACACTCGTGATGGTTCATGCTTCGTAAGCATGAGCTTAACAGAAATCTAACATTCGCTAGATTTATAATACCAAAGAATGGATACTGAAAACAATAGTTTATAGGACTTTTTACTCAAATTTACATTACCTTAGTCTTGTTTTTCGTGGGGAAGGCGATAGATTTCCATTTCCTTCATGAATCTGCTACAATAACAGACCAGAGATAGATAATGGGCGGGTCGGATTGTGTCGAAGGAGTGTTGAGGATTAATGTTAAAAAAGGATAGAAAAAATTCTATAATATGGTTTTTTGTCGTATTTTGTTGGATTTTTTTCATATTTACTTTATCTTCTGAATCTTATAATCAGCAGTCAATAAAACCTGCATTAAATAAATGGGTGGCCCAAGAAGAGCTGGCTCAGAAGCTTCCGGATACCTCCATTACCTATCATGGCAGCACGGTAGTGGCCAAAAAAGACCCGTATGGCTTCGTGGAGTTCTTCTTCCGCAAAGGGGCGCACTTGTTCATGTACGCCGTGTTATGCGTGTCGCTGTACATGTTCATCCGGAATCTGATGCTCCGCAGGCAGATGGTGCTGCCGGTTATTATGGCGCTGATCCTGACGGGCGGGATCGCGGCCCTCGATGAGACGAATCAGCTGAGCAAGGTCGGGCGGACGGGGAATCCGACGGATGTGATCGTGGATTTGACGGGCGGCTGCATTGGCCTCATCATCTGCATTACGATTAATTATTGGCTGGAACGAAGACGCCGGCGGCCGGAATACCGGTTCGTCCGGAAGTTCTAAAGCCGGCATGAATAGCGGCAGCCTTTCGCTGATGTGGCGGAAGGCTGTTGTTTTTGCTTATTATGGATATGCTGTGAGTAAGATCAACTAGAGGGGTGTGTCGAGAAGCAGTGGACGGTGCTAATAACTTAACGCTTCATACGGATAAATATCAGATTAATATGATGTACGCCCATTGGATAAATGGCACGGACGGGGAAGGCGCCGTGTTCGAGGCTTTCTTCCGCAAGCTGCCGTTCGGCAACGGTTATGCGGTCTTCGCCGGCCTCGAGAGAATCGTGGAATTCATCCGGCATCTGAAGTTCGGGGAAGAGGAGCTCGCTTATCTGGCGAGGCAGGAGGAGAATTACGATCCGGGCTTCCTGGAGGTGCTCCGGCAGTTCCGCTTCAAGGGAACGGTGCATGCGGTGGAGGAAGGCTCGCTGGTATTCCCGAATGAACCGATCGTGCGGGTGGAAGGCACGATCTTCGAGACGCAGCTGGTGGAGACCGCGCTGCTGAACTTCATGAATTACCAGACGCTTATCGCGACGAAGGCCTCGCGGATCAAGCAGGTCGCGTCGGGAGATATTCTGCTGGAGTTCGGAACGCGCCGGGCGCAGGAGGCGGATGCGGCGGTATGGGGCGCGCGCGCGGCTTATATTGCCGGCTTCCATGCAACCTCGAATATGCATGCCGGCATGATGTTTGGCATTCCGACGAAGGGAACGCATGCCCATTCCTGGGTTCAGGGGCATGAAACCGAGGAGGAAGCTTTCCTGCTCTATGCGAAAGCCTTGCCGGATGGCGTTACGCTGCTCGTGGATACGTACGACACGCTGAGAAGCGGGGTACCCAACGCGATTAAGACCGCGCGTTATCTGGAGAGCATCGGCAAGCGGCTTGGCGGCATCCGGCTCGACAGCGGCGACTTGGCGTACCTGTCCAAGGAAGCGCGGAAGCTGCTGGACGCGGCGGGGCTGCAGGACGCGAAGATCGTGGCGTCGAACGATCTCGACGAGACGCTGATCTTCAACCTGAAGGCGCAAGGCGCCAAGATTGATACTTGGGGCGTTGGCACGCAGCTCATTACGGCGGCCGACCAGCCGTCGCTTGGCGGCGTGTACAAGCTGACCGCCCGCAAGCGTGACGGGCAATACATACCGGTGATCAAGATCTCGGGCAATCCCGAGAAGGTATCCGCTCCGGGCAAGAAGGACGTGTACCGGATCATGAACAAGTCCACGGGACTTGCCGAAGCGGATTATATCACGCTGCATGAGGAGACGGCGATCTTAAGCGGCGAGCGGATCAAGCTGTTTGATCCGGTTCATCCGTATATCCACCGGTACATCAGCGATTATGAAGCGGTTCCGCTGCTGAAGCCCATCGTGGTGGAGGGCGAGATCGTGTACAAGCTTCCGCAACTGGAAGAGATCCGCAGCTTCCACGAGCATCAGCTCAGCCTATTCCGGCCGGAAATTCTCCGCAAGCTGAATCCGGATCTGTATCCGGTTCACCTAAGCGAGCAGGCTTGGCAGCTGAAGACGGAGCTGATCAAGGCGCATCAAGAGTAGAGATGCCCAAGCCGCCGGCGCTTCATCTGCATGGCATCAGCCATGCGAGAAGCGCTGGCGGTATTTGCGCGGCGAGATGCCTTCATACTTGGCGAAGCAGGAGGTGAAGTAGGCGGCGGAGTTGAAGCCGACCTCTTCGGCCACCCTTGCGATCGTATAGTTCGTCTGCAGAAGCAGCAGCTTCGACTGCTGTATGCGGAAGCGCAGCAGGAAGTCGAACGGCGAGCAGCCGAATTCCTTTTGCATGCATCTGGCGATATAGACGGGATGGAAGTTGATGCTCTCGCCAAGCTGCTGCGCCTTGATGTCCTCGCGGTAATGCTTCCTTAAATACGAGGCGGCCAGCTCCGCGCATTGCGAGGTTGGCGTCGTGCCCTGCGTCTCGATGGAGGCGGACAGCTGCTCGAAAATCTCCTGGAACAGCACCTGCTGCTTCCAGCTGACACTGCCCAGATGGTTGCCGTGGCCCAGCTCCATCAGCTGTTGGATCTGCTCGACGATCTTGGCGGGCTGAAGCAGCCTGGTATATTGCGGCACCTGCTTGATGAAGGTTTGCGTAGTGAAAATTTGGGGATTTAAGCCATGCGGCTCCCTGCCTTGAATAATCCGCGGAGCATATTCCTCCGAAGCTGCCCACCGGCCCGTTGTCTGGAAGTGAAGCCAGTAATAGGCGGAGGGCTCTTCGCATTCTTTTGTCGCGTAATGATGATTGTCCGGCCCCAGGATTAAGGCCTCCCCGGCCCGTACCTCAAACGTGGAATCGCCCTCCCCCATAAAGAGACAGCCCTCCGTAACGACAAGCAGATCGAATACGCCGATCCGGTATCTGCTGGGATGCTTGAACCCGGCCGAGCTCTTCGTATAGCCCGATGCGATGTAGTGCGGAAGCGGCGGAACGGTAAAATGAAACAGCGTCATGGCGGCACCTTTTTATACCTCTTGCGGAGGTTTGAATTTTGAAAGTTTCGGTTGTAAAACTGATACATTATCCGAAGTATAGCATCTATAATATGAAATTGCATGACTATTATAGTGGCGTATTGGAGTTGCCGTTTACTTAAACATCGGCTGCAGCAGGTGTACGCTCGGGAGGATTATAAAATGCAAAAGCGTGAACATCACAAGTTTTCGCTATGGATGCTTGCATGGCCGATATTTATTGAGTTATTCCTGCAATTTCTGTTAGGGGCGGCCGATACGCTGCAGGTGAGCAAGATCTCGGATAATGCGGTTGCCGTCGTCGGATTCTCGACGCAGCTGTTCAGCGCCTTGATGACGCTGTTCATGACGGTGGCGAGCGGGGCGGGTATTCTGATCGCGCAGCGGATTGGCATGCGGAAGAATGAAGACGCGCGTACGATCGCGATCATGTCCGTGAAAGTCAGCGCGATTATCGGCCTCTTCATCAGCGTGCTGCTGTATGTGTTCCCGGGGCCGATTGCTTCCGCGCTTCAGCTTCCGGATGAATTGTTGCCGCTGGCCAAGACGTATATCTCGATCGTTGGCGGCGGGATGGTGCTGGTTGCCGTGATGGCGGCGCTGAGCAATGCGATCCGCAATACGGGCAATACGAAAGGCCCGATGTATACGGCCATTGGCATGAACGTCATTCATGTCGGGATGAACTACGCTTTTATTTTCGGCAAATTCGGATTTCCGCAGTGGGGTCTGAAGGGGGTAGCGATCTCGACGGACATCAGCCGCCTGCTGGCGGTAATCGTGCTTCTGGTGATGTTCCTTGGCGCCTTCGAACGCCAAATTTCGCTTCGCGACTTCAAGCTGTTCGACGGCAAGCTGTTCAAGGAAATTCTGAAGATTGGCTGGCCGCTTGGCATTAACATGTCCTGCTGGGTCTTCTCCCAGCTTCTGATCTATACGTATATCGCGCAGCTTGGGGCGGTGGAGCTGTCGGCGTGTACGTATATGAATACATTGGAATCGTTCTGCTTCATGCTTGGTTATTCGCTTGCGCTCGCGCTCCAGATTCAGATCGCGCATCTGTACGGGGCGGGCAAGGTGCAGGAGGCTTACAAGAACTCCTACCGCGCGCTGTGGATCGGGCTTGCGATCGTGACGGTGAACGCGCTGGTGCTGTATTTGATCGGCGGCACCATTCTGAAGATCTTCACGAAGGATCCGGCGATTATCGCGATGGGCGTCTCCCTGCTCGGAATGAACCTGCTGCTGCAGCCGGGCAAAATGCTCAACATGGGCATCGGCAACGCATTAAACGCTGTTGGCGACACCCGTTACGTGATGTGGACCTCGATTACTTCGATGACCTTGATCGCTACCGTTCTTTCTTATATATTTGGGATAACGCTGGGATGGGGACTTGTTGGCATCTATGCGTGCATGATTATGGACGAATACATCCGCGGCGTATGGGTGCTTAGGCGATGGAGACAGAAGAAGTTCATGAAGACGGGCCAGGAGAAGCCGGCTGCCGCCCTGCATAACGGCGCGGGAGGCACGGGCGCTACGTTAGAGGCCTAACAGACAGTAAACGGGGGATATACGATTTATGTTGATTATGAATGAGAAAATAAAAGCGGCCGAGGTGCGCCTCACCGGTCTGGACGGTGAATCGCTGGGCATCGTATCGCGGGAAGAAGCGCTTCAGATGGCGAAGCAGCTGAAGGTGGATCTCGTCTGCGAATCGCTGATGAGCAGTCCGCCTCCGTGCAAGCTGATCGTGCGCGGCGGCGCCAAGCAGCAGGCGAGCCAGCAGAAGAAGGCGGAGAAGCTTCAAAGCCAGCCCGCGAAGGTGAAGGAGCTGCGGCTTAGCGTCGATATCGAGCAGCATGATTACGACACGAAAGAGCGTCAGGCGGCGAAGCTGCTGGAAGCGGGCAACGCGGTCCAGCTGGTCATCCGCATTCAGGGCAAAGAGGGAGCCAGAGCGAAGGAGCTGCTGGAGAAGCTGCTGACGGATCTGAAGCCATACGGCACGAAGCAGACCGGCATTCAGCTTAGCGGCAAGCAGGCGGCGGTTCAAGTGAACCCGAATTAATTGACAGTCATGCTTATCCCATATATGATAATGATTATCAACTAGCGAAAAGAGGCTGCTTCGTCAATAGGAGAAGCAGCCTATGTTTTCGTGTTCGCGATTATTCTAAGAGTCTGGCGGATGAACGATTCGCTGGCTCTATTTTTCGAGAAAAGGAGATCCAGATGCTTAAGAAGTTTTTTGCTTATTACCGGCCTTATCGTAAGCTGTTCCTGCTCGACTTCTGCTGTGCGGTCGTTCTGGCCGTTCTGGAATTATGCTTCCCGCTGGCGGTCAGCCATGTCATTGATACGCTTCTACCGGAAGGGAATCTGAAGTTAATCATCGGCGCCTGCGCGATTCTGCTTGCGGTTTACGTGCTGAACACGTTCCTGTCCTTTGTCGTGACTTATTGGGGACATATGCTTGGCATCAATATCGAGACGGACATGCGCAAGAAGCTGTTCGATCATGTCCAGAAGCTCAGCTTCCGATTCTTCGACAATACGAAGACCGGCCATCTGATCTCGCGCATGACGAACGATCTGTTCGAGATCGGGGAAGTGGCGCATCATGGTCCGGAGGATATGTTTATCGCCGTGATGACTCTGATTGGCGCGTTCGGCATTATGGCGTACATTAACCTGCCGCTGACGATCATGACGTTTATCGTCGTGCCGATTATTCTGGTGCTTGTTCTGTACTTCAATGGAAAGATGACGAAGGCTTCCCACCGTCTCTTCGGGGATATGGCCGACTTTAATGCCCGCGTCGAGGACACCGTTGGAGGTATCCGCGTCGTTCAGGCTTTCTCGAACGAGAAGCATGAGAGCAAGCTGTTCGCGGGCAACAACAGCCGGTTCCGTCAGGCGAAGCTGATCTCTTACAAAATCATCGGTCTCAACTCGTCCATTACCTATTTCCTGATGAGGCTGGTTACGCTGTTTGTCTTGCTGGCCGGTACTTGGTTCGTTATTAACGACAATCTGCATTACGGGGAATTCGTTGCGTTTGTGCTGATGACGAATATTTTCTTCAAGCCGATCGAGAAAATTAATGCCGTTATCGAAAGCTATCCGCGCGGGATCGCGGGCTTCCGCCGTTACGTGGAGCTGCTCGAGACCGAGCCGGATGTTGCGGACGCTCCAAACGCGAAGGCGGTTGACCGTCTCCACGGCGATATCGAATACAAGAGCGTGACATTTGGTTACGAAGGCGAAGCGAAGGTGCTGAAGGATATCAGCCTGTCGATCAAGGCGGGCGAGACCGTCGCATTCGTTGGTCCGTCCGGCGCCGGCAAAACAACGCTCTGCAGTCTGCTGCCGCGCTTCTATGAAGTGGACGGAGGCAGCATCTCGGTGGACGGCCACGACATCCGCGATCTGCAGCTGGAATCGCTCCGCAAGCAGATTGGCATCGTCCAGCAGGATGTATTCCTGTTCGCCGGTACGATCCGCGACAACATCACCTACGGCAAGCTTGGCGCATCCGACGCGGATATTATGGAAGCGGCGCGCCGCGCGAGATTGCAAGAATTTATTCTTTCCCAGCCTGATGGACTGGACACGGTAGTCGGGGAGCGGGGCGTGAAGCTGTCCGGCGGCCAGAAGCAGCGGATGGCCATTGCGCGCATGTTCCTGAAGAACCCGCCGATCCTGATCCTGGACGAAGCGACCTCGGCGCTGGATACCGAGACCGAGCAGGCGATCCAGCAGTCGCTGGCCGAGCTGTCCGAAGGGCGGACAACGCTTGTCATTGCGCACCGTCTGGCGACGATCAAGAACGCGGACCGCATCGTGGTGGTGACCGAGAACGGCATCACCGAGGAAGGCCGTCACGAGGAGCTTGTGGCAACGGGAGGCATTTACAGCCGTCTGCACCAGGCGCAATTTGGAGCATTATAGGGGTACGAATAGGGCTTGCCAACGCGGCAGGCCCCTTTTTACGAAAATTTTGCTCCATTCTGTAACTTTTTTTCGCAAAAATGCTACATTTAATGGCATTAATAATGTTACGATAGCCCCAAGTTAATCTCTTAGAGAGATCGTTGGAGGAGGTAGAGGACTTGGAACCGGAAATTCAAATGGGCAAAAGCCTGGCCCAGACCCATCCAGGCGTCCCCATATCATTAATTAAGCTTCTTAGGCCCAAACAATGGACGAAGAATGCGCTGGTATTCGCGGCTCCCGTATTCTCGCTCAGCTTATTGCACTGGTCGTTGTTTTGGCAGGCTATCATCGGATTTTTCCTATTCTGCTTCGTATCCGGGTGCGTGTATATCCTTAACGACTTCTTCGACAGGGAAGCCGACCGCAACCATCCGGAGAAGAGGCATAGACCTATCGCTTCGGGCGCGGTCAACCCTTATGTCGCATTGGTATTCGGCTTCCTGCTCCTCACGACCTCACTTACAACGGCCTTTATCTTCAACCCTCTCTTCAGCGGACTGCTTCTTGTGTACTTCCTCATGAATGTCGCTTACTCCATGAGACTTAAGCATGTTGTAATTATGGATGTGATGATTATCGCCTTCGGCTTCGTGCTTCGCGCGATCGGCGGCGGATTAATGATTGATGTTCCCCTTACGCCTTGGTTCCTCGTCTGCACGATGCTCTTATCCCTGTTCCTTGCGATCAGCAAGCGAAGGCATGAAATCTTCCTTCTTCAGAACGAGAAGGAGGGGCACCGGAAGGTGCTCGAGAAGTATTCCATTCAGCTGCTCGACCAGATGAGCAACATCGTTACGACCGCTACGATTATGGCTTATTCGCTGTTCACCTTCACCTCCGGCCGGACGGTTCAACTGATGTGGACGATTCCGTTCGTTATCTACGGGGTGTTCCGTTACCTGTATCTGGTCCATATGGAAGGGAAAGGCGGCAAGCCGGATAAGGTGCTGCTCGAGGATAAGCCTATTCTGGTTACGGTTGTGCTCTACGGTATTTCGGTTATCTTGATTCTACTCTTCCTGGAATAAGTGGTGATACTCATGTGGAATATGATATGGATTCTGGTGTCCGTTATTATGGGCGCGGCGGGGCAGGTGCTGCTGAAGTTCGGAGCGATGCATCCGAACGAGTCGATGTCCGGGCCGCTGCGCATGCTCAACTTCTATAATGCCGGCGGCATCTTCCTGTACGGGGCAAGCGCGCTGATCTGGATGTTCGTGCTGCGCAAGGTGGATCTCAGCTACGCGTATCCGTTTGTCAGCCTGGCTTATATTATCGTGCTGGTGGCTTCATATTATTTCTTCGGCGAATCCATCAATACGTACAAAATCGCGGGGCTTGTCCTCATCGTGGGCGGTATTGCCTTCATATCTAGAGCATAGCGGGGAGTGGTTGTTCTGCCTTATTTTCTGGCGCCTCTCATCGGGTGGTTCGTATCCGGAGTCTTGAAATTCGCAATCAATTACATTCGATTCGGCAAGGAAGCGAAGCAGCGCGTCGGCAACGGCGGATTCCCAAGCACGCATACGACGGTGGTGACGACGCCGTCCATGCTGATCGGCTTGTCGGAGGGCTTCAACAGCCCGATGTTCGCTCTTGCCGCCGCCGTTACGTTTATCGTCATTATCGATGCTACAGGGCTCCGGAGGGCGGTCGGGCGCCATGCGGTAGCCATCAACCTGATGACATCGGATTCTTCGGCTGTCCAGCCTACAAAATTACGGGAGAGCATGGGACATACGCGGCTCGAGATCGTCGGGGGTCTCTTGCTGGGCATTCTGCTCGGTTATCTTCTATACGGAATCGCGGGTTAACGCATGGCTTATCCGCATTCGGTCGCAGATCATGTTGATGTCTCCAAGGTTAGGAGTGCTAGCTTACATATGACTACGGTAACTGCCAGGGCGCATCTGATGAAAGGAGCCTTTATTCTATCCGGAACGGCGATGACGGGGCTTGTCTCTTTGAAAGGCACGGCTTTCCATGTCGCAATCGGCGTTGTGTGCTCCTTTCTTATTTTGTGCTGGGCAGCCTATAAGTCCGGGTATCTCGACAAGGTGATCCCGGCCATTCGGAAGAAGGACAGCCTTCTGCCTCTTCTCTTTGCTGCCGCGATCGACGTCAGCATGATTGACTATTTCTACAAGCAGAGAACGCTGAAGAACGTGAGGGAAATGCTCCGGGATACGGGCTATATGCCGTACGGCGACGAGATTGCCGCGGCGATCTCGATTATCGTGGGAATCGCGGCTTTCTATTTCCTGTTCTTATGCGTCTATCTGCTGTGGCCTAAGCTGGCCGCGGTGGCTCTGGAGTTCGCCAGAAATTTGACCAAGCTGGAGAAAAGGTACCTGATCATCTCCACGGCCTTGCTTGCCGTTGTCGTGATTATCGCGTTTAACGTGAGCAGCGTGTTCTACGAGACCCGTGATCAGAGCGGGGAGATTGTCCGATTCGACGTCGTGTACACGACCGATACGGCGGATCTGGTGGACAGCAACGTGTACCTGAACATCAGCTCCGTGCAAAACGATCTCAAGCAGCCGCTGTTCGGCCTGTTCGCTTTGCCATTCGCGATTGTTGGCATGGTCGCCTCGAAGCTGCTCTTCTTCGTTCCGTACGGCTATCCGATCATGATGCAGATCATTCAGGTATTCCTGCTGCAGATGGCGATGGTTCTGATCAGCCGGATGCTGAAGCTGAGGTCCATCGATCAGTTGATTCTCCTGTTGTTCCTGAATGCGTCTTATCCGGTATTGATGTTCTCTCTGAATATGGAGCAGTATATCTTCTCGCTATTCTGGCTAATTCTCTTCCTCTATTCCTGCCAGTTCGGCTGGGGGCCGAAGGTGTATTATTTCATCGGTGCGGCGGGCTCGCTTCTGACAAGCGCGGTATTGTTCCCGTTGTTGTCGAGGTCGAAGGAGCTAAAGGGAATGGTGAAGGATGCGGGCAAGGTGGCGCTGCAGGCGCTTGTGATCCTGATCCTGTTCGGACGATTGCCCTTGTTGCTTGAGGTCGTCTCGTCGTTCAAGGAGAACATGGAGTTTACGGGGGCAGCCATCAGTTCCGGGGACAAATGGCTGCAGTATGTGAACTTTGTAGCCTCCTGCTTCGTGAAGCCCGGCGCCGGCGTTGACCGGTCAACCTTCGAGCATGTCTCTTATCAGCTTCATGCGGTTCATTCGTTGAATATTCTCGGCTTGGTACTGATGATTCTGGCCGTAGCCGGCTTCCTGCTGCATTACAAGCACCGTTTTATGAAAATTTGCGTCCTATGGGTGAGCTTCTCCTTCCTTATGCTGTGCGTGGTGGGCTGGGGAACGGCTGAGAACGGACTTATTCTGTACAGCTTGTACTTCTCATGGGCTTTCATGGCTCTGCTCTACATGCTGATCGATAAGCTATTGGCCCGGAACCACTGGGTGAAATATTCCGTTCATGCCCTGCTGCTTATCGTCATGATCGGGCTGAACGCCCAAGGCCTGTACGATCTGATTCGGTTTGGAGCGGAGTATTATCCGGTATAAGAGTTGAGTTGCCATATTAGGAGGAGTCAAGATGCCAGTCAGAAGTTCGGTTCTTCGTCTGCTGTTTATTGCTTCGGGAGTCTGCATGACGGCCCTGCTTACGTTGAGGGGAACGGCCGTGAATGTGCTTATCGGCCTGTTATGCTCGCTCTTGTTATTGTATTGGTTAACGTATAAGCGCCAGGTCGTGGAAAAGGTAACCCGGGAGCTGAGTGCCGGACGGATTTTCTTCGCCGCCTTGTTTACGCTTGTCGGCGTGTATTACCTGACGCAATACTCGTACATCAAGTACAGCAAGCTCTCCGGCGAGATCCTTGATCGTATCGGCGTCGACATTGGCGGTCACAACGATAAGGTGATTTCCATTGGGCTGGGGATCTGCTCGCTTATTGCGGCGTTCCTGGTGCTCTGCTGGTTCCTGCCGAAGTTCTATGCAACGGCGAAGGAGCTGATTGGAGGCCTGGACCGGCTGGAGCGGCGGTATTGGATTATCGCAAGCGTAGCCATGGCGGTTGCTATTCTGGTTATCTATAACCTGACGAACGTCTTTTACGGAGCGCATGACGCAGCCGGCAAAATCATCCCGTATGACGTCGTGTATACGGCGGACTCGATTGACCAGGTAGAAAGCAATACGTTCCTGAATATCGGCACGTACGAGAATGATATTCGTCAGCCGTTGTTCGGCCTGTATGCCGCTCCGTTCGCGCTGATTGCGATGATCTTGTCGAAGGTGCTCTTTTTTATCCCGAACAGCTATCCGATTATGATGCAGATCATCCATGTGATCGTCATGCAGTTCGCCATGATTCTGCTCGCCCGAATGATGAAGCTGCAGTCGACGGACAAAATTTTCTTCCTGCTGTTCACGTCCTTCTCCTATCCGTTTCTCCTGTTTATGTTCAATATCGAGCAGTACATATTCGCCGTATTCTGGCTGATTATCTTCATCTACTCGTATCTGTTCCAATGGGGGCGGAGAGATTTCTTCTTCATAGGCGCGGTAGGCTCCTTGGTGACAACGGGCATTCTGTTCCCGCTCTTGTCCGAGGCGAGGAAGCTGAAGGAATGGATCAAGGATATGGCGGTGAACGCCTTCAAGTTCCTGGCTGCGGCTACGCTCTTCGGGCAGCTTCCGGTTATTCTGGAGACCCATACGGAGTACAAGGGATTGATGGCATTCTCCGGTGCGGAAGTAACGACGCTCGACAAATGGTATCAATACGTCAACTTCTTCGCCTCCTGCTTCGTATGGCCAAGCGCCGGCGAGGACCGGACGACCTTCGAGCATGCCTCCTATCAGCTTAGAACGGTAGATTCGCTTAATATTCTCGGTGTAATTATTCTGGTGCTGGCTGTCATCGGCTTCGTGCTTCACTACAAAGACCGCTTCGCGCAGATCTGCATGTTCTGGCTCGCCTTCTCCTTCGTCATTCTATTCGCGGTAGGCTGGGGGACGAAGGAAAACGGTCTGATTCTGTATTCCTTCTATTATTCATGGGCGCTCTTCGCGCTGATCTTCAAGCTGGCGAATCGTCTGCTTGCCCGGGTGCAGCCGCTCAAGTACGGCGTGTTCGGGCTGCTGCTTGGCGTGCTGGCGGTCATTAACCTTATCGGTATTTATGATTTGATTGATTTCGGGATTCGCAACTATCCGGCTTGATGGATGGGGCGGAAAAGAGTCTGTCCGCAGCAGCAGGAACGGTTCGCCGTTCTTTCTGCCGCAGGGCCAGGCTCTTTTTTGCTATGCGGGCGGCAGCCGGTTGGGAGAAAGAGGCCTTGCATCCACATGTCGCGCATTGACGATCGGGGCATTGCATAGTACATTGGACTGAAACTAACAACTAGATAGTGCGAGAGATAGAGAGGAGAGGACTATATTGTCGGCAACGGCTGTAAAAGAATTATCCCCGCTGGTAGCGGCGCTTGAACTGAAGCCTCATGTGGAGGGCGGCTGGTACAAGGAGATCTGGAAGGCGAATTTTGAAATTCCGCAGGCGGTACTCGGCGAGCCGTATTCCGGACCGCGCTTTGCGGCATCCTCGATTTATTTCCTGCTTCATCCGGAGGAATTCTCCGACTGGCATACGGTTCATTCGGATGAGCTGTGGCTCTGGCATTCCGGAAGTCCGCTTATGCTGACGCTTGGCGGCACGGGCGAGAGCCCTGAAGTTCGCAAAGAGATTATTGTTGGAGGCGACGTTGCGAATGGCCAGCATCCGCAGGCGCTTGTTCCCGCAACCGAATGGCAGATGGCGCGTCCGCTTGGCGATGAGCCGGTTCTGGTGTCCTGCATCGTAGCGCCGGGCTTTCATTACGATGACTTCAAGCTGATCGAACGTAAATTTTAATGCGACCGGCAGAAAAGCTCTGGACGAAAAATTTCATTCTGCTGGCGTTCTCTAACTTATTCTTATTCTTCGGTCTCGAAATGCTGCTTCCCACCCTTCCGCTCTTCGCGGACGAGAAAGGGGGCAGCGGATCGCAGATCGGCATGATGCTGGGCATCTTCACCTTCTCGGCCGTTGTGTCGCGTCTGCTCATTGGCATCGGGCTGAAGCATTTCGGCAAGCGCAAATTGCTCTTGATCGGCGTAACGATCTGTCTTATCGGCATGGCGTGTTATTATGCGGCCAACTCGATCTTGGCTTTGCTTGCGCTCCGCGTCGTTCACGGCTTTGGCTTCGGTATTGCCACGGCCTTGTATGGCACGCTGGTATCCGACGCGATTCCTGCCGAGCGGCGGGGAGAGGGGATGGGCTACTTTGCGATGGGCAATGCCGTATCCTTCTCGATCGGGCCGATGCTCGGGTTATGGCTGCTGGATCAATACGATTACGCAGGCTTATTCGGAGCCGGAGTAATCTTCCTCGCGATTACCTTGGTGCTGACCTTGCTGGTTCGGCAAAAAAGCGCTCAATCCGTCGAGATTGCCGCGGCTGAAGCGGCCGCTGCGGCGGAGCTTCATGCGGCGGGGGTGAAGCCTTCGCCATGGGCTGAAATTATCGAGCCTAAGGTGCTTGTGCCTTCGATGCTTGGCTCGCTGGTTGGCTTTGCGTTCGGCGGCATGCTTAGCTTTGTAACCTTATTCACCAAGGACATCGGGATTACGCAGACCGGCTACTTCTTCTTGGTTGTAGCGATCAGCGAGGTGCTGATCCGGTTTATCAGCGGTCCGTTGTTCGATCGCAAAGGACCGTTCTGGGTATTGTTCCCCACGGCGATCCTTTGTATAATCGGCTGCGTATTGCTCTATTACACCGATTCCATGGCGATGCTGCTGCTCGCCGGCGTATTCTACGGCGCGGGCTTTGGCGCGATGTTCCCGGCCTTGCAGGCCTGGGTTATCAACCTGGTGCAGCCGGAACGCCGCGGCGTTGCAACCGCGACGTATTACAACTTCTTCGATATCGGCATCGGGCTCGGCTCGATATTGCTCGGCGCGGTTGTAACCGCGACAAGCTACACAACGATGTTCCTGCTGTCGGGTATTCTGTACATTATTTATCTTGCTGTGTATTTCATTTACCTGAGCCGCCAGCGCGCGCGGGCTCAAGCGTAACTTGGAAAGAGCGGTGCCCTGGTCGGGGCACCGCTCTTTTTGTTGTAAGGCGTTGGTGACTTACTACATTGCACGAAGTGCAGCATAACGGGCGAGAATGGCGTCTGCTCGAGAGATATGCTGCATGGATTGCAGCATATCGCGCGAAATGAGCCCGTATTGGCTCGTTTTGTCCGAATATCCTGCATTCCGTGCAGGATAGGATTATTAACTGGGCTCATATGCCCCAATATGCTGTATTTCGTGCAACGTAGGCGGATGGCGGTACTTAAAGCTAACTAGTTAGTTGATCTGTCGAAATGCAGCATATAGAGCAGGAATGGTGAGGGAGGAGGTTATGTTGCACGAAGTGCAGCATAACGGGCGAGAATGGCGGCTGCTAGAGAGATATGCTGCACGGATTGCAGTATATTGCGGCGAAATGAGCCCGTATTGGCTCGTTTTGTCCGAATATCCTGCATTCCGTGCAGGATGGGACTAGCTGCTTGGCTCGTATGCTTCAATATGCTGTATTTCGTGCAACGTAGGCGGATGGCGGTACTTAAAGCTAACTAGTTAGTTGATCTGTCGAAATGCAGCATGCGCGAAATGAGCCCGTATTGGCTCGTTTTGTCCGAATATCCTGCATTCCGTGCAGGATAGGATTAGCAACTGGGCTCATATGCCCCAATATGCTGTATTTCGTGCAACGTAGGCGGATGGCGGTACTTAAAGCTAACTTGTTAGTTGATCTGTCGAAATGCAGCATATAGAGCAGGAAGAGGGAGGAGGTTATGTTGCACGAAGTGCAGCATAACAGGCGAGAATGGCGTCTGCTCGAGAGATATGCTGCACGGATTGCAGTATATTGCGGCGAAATGAGCCCGTATTGGCTCGTTTTGTCCGAATATCCTGCATTCCGTGCAGGATAGGATTAGCAACTGGGCTCATATGCCCAATATGCTGTATTTCGTGCAACGTAGGGGATGGAGGTACTTAAAGCTAACTAGTCGCCCTTTAAGTTGGAATCTATCCAACGTAGCTTCAGCTACTTGGCTATTTCCCCTCCTTCTGCCGGATGAAATCCACCGTAGGAGGGGTCTGCTATTTGTGGAGGTAGAGCAAGTCCGAGCTGGACACAAGACAAGGGCTGTACCCGGCGGGTACAGCCCTTGAGGCCCTGCCGCTTAAGCAGCGGGCAGCTTGATTTTTTGACCCGGGTAGATGAGATTCGGGTTCTTGATATGGTTCAGGTCGCGAAGCTTCTGCCAGGTGGTGCCATGCTTCTTGGCAATCGCCCAAAGCGTGTCGCCTTGCTTCACCACATAGACGGCCGGCTTTGCTGGCTCCGGTTTTGGCTCGGGCTTAGGTTCCGGTTTCGGTTCTGGCTTAGGTTCCGGCTTCGGCTGCGTAACAACCGGAGTCGCTGCCGCCGTAATGCGTCCTTCCACCTTGGAATCCGCGGTGCCAAGCTTCGTGATGTAAGCGATCAGCGCTTCATCCAGCGAACCGTACATGCCGGCTTGCGGATAGGGGCTGAACATCGTGTATTCGTCGCCGCCGGCAGCCATGAAGTCGTTGGTCGCCAGCATATAGTCGGCTTTCTCGTTTAGCGGCTTGCCGCCAACGGTAACGGAATGGACGCGCTGTCCTTTTGGCTTGGCCACGTCAATCTTGAAGGCGATGCCCGATACTTGAGGGAAGCCGCCTTTCGAATTCGGATAATCGGATACGCCGTTCTCGAGAGCTGCCTTGATATCGGCGCCTTTGACCTTCAGCGATACGATCTGATTGCCGAACGGAAGCACGGTGATGATTTCGCCTTTTGTGATGGTTCCTTCATCAATAGAGGCACGGATGCCGCCGCCGTTGGTGATGGCAACGTCAGCTCCGGCCGCATCGCGAATGGCGTCGGCGACCAGATTGCCAAGGTTCGTTTCGCTGGTGCGGACCTGCTCGCGTTCGCCGTCCAGCTTCACGCTGGCCGTACCCACTTCCTCGGCCAGAATGCTTTCCTGGCTTTTCTGAATAGTGGCGACCATATCCGCGATGTCGGCGTTAGGGGCGATGCTCGCCGCGGTATCTTTGTTCTCGAGCTTTGCTTCCTTCTTCACGACTTTGCCGCCGTCCACCCACAGATCCACGACGCCCAGGTACTTCGTGTATTCGCCGGCGCTTGCGATCAGCGTGTTATGCCCGGCCGTAAGGCCATGCTCCAGCACGGTATGGCTGTGCCCGTCGATAAAGACGTCGATGCCGTCTACGGCTTTGACGATCTTCAGGCTTGTATCGACGCTGGACGCGTCCTGGCCGATGTGGCCGACTGCAACGATGACGTCGGTCTTGTCTTCAAGCTCATCCACAATAGCCTGAGCCTCTTTGGTTGGATCGGCGAAGGTTAAGCCCTCAACGTTTTTCGGATGCGTCTTATAGGCGGTCTCCGGCGTCGTCAGGCCGAAAATACCGACCTTCACGCCGTCCACTTCCTTAATGATATAAGGCTTGAATAAAGACGTATTGTCTTTCGGGACTCTAACGTTAGCGCTGAGTACCGGGAACTTCATCATCTGCTCGAGCTCAAGCAGTCGCTTGTAGCCATAGTTGAAGTCATGGTTGCCCGGAACAAACGCGTCGTAACCCATCTTGTTCATGACCTGCACGACACTCTCGCCGTTCACCAGCGTGGCGAAGGTGGTTCCATGCGTGGCATCGCCCGCATCAAGCAGCAGGCTGTTCGGATTGGCCTTTCGGTAGCTGTCGATAATGCCGGCAAGCTTCGCGTAGCCCATTTCTCCCGAGGTTCCCTCCACGGCGCGCGCATGAGTGTCATTCGTGTGCAGAAGCGTGATGTGCTTGGCGGAAGCGGGAACTACTGTTTCATCTGCTGCAGCTGCAACGGTGCCGACAGACGCAGCAAAAAGCGAAGCGGCAAGCAGCGACCCCGCTGCCCACTTCATTTTTCTTAGCTTGATTAGCATTGTATCCCTCCACTGTTTATTTTTCTTTTATCGACAGTACGTATTCGGTATTTGGCATGGATCTCCTTTCAATTTCTTGTAAATTATCTGAAAATTTAACAAATTGGTCCTGAAGTCCTTGCCGCTCGAGCCCATCTCCTAGCATTCGACAACCGCTTTTTTCCTTTTGTGCAAAATTGTAAGGTTGGCTAAGTGAACAAATGTGCAAACCTGGCGGTGATTGCCGCATGCTGTTGCTCTGGCAGATGGGGGCACGTATAATAGTCCTGAAATATTGATATATTAATTCGAACTTATTCTCATAACTTAAGGGCAACTCTGCGAGAGGGGAAGACGGATGGAGGAGCTAAGTGATAAACGGGTAAAAATGCTTGAAGCGGCCCGGATGTATTACGAGCTTGACTACAATCAGCAGGAGATAGCGAAAAAGCTAGGCGTATCGCGGCCGACGGTTTCGCGTTTTCTGCAGCAGGCGAAGGAAGACGGTATCGTGCAGATCCGCATTATGGATCCGGCTTCCGATAACCAGGAACGCGCCCGCATGCTCAAGGAACGTTTCGGCCTAAAGGAAGCCATTGTGGCTTCCGTGCCGAAATACGAGGACGCTATGGTCAAAAAGGTCATCGGCGAGGCTGCGGCTAATTTTTTGAACGATACGGTTCAGGATGGCGATACGATTGCCGTCACTTGGGGAACAACATTATATGAAGTAGCCACTCGTCTGCCGAACAAGCATACGAAGAGGGTAAAGGTTGTGCAGCTGAACGGCGGCGTAAGCCATTCCGAGACCAATACGTACGCGTACGAGATCGCGCAGCTGTTCGCGAAGGCCTACCAGACGTCGCCGTACCTGATTCCGCTGCCGGCGATTGTGGACCATGCGGTCGTGAAGCATGCGATCGAAGCGGACAGGCATATCCGCAAAATCCTCGATATGGGCAAGCAGGCCAATATCGCGGTGGTTACGGTAGGGGCGCCGACGGAAGATTCGGTTCTGATCCGCGCGAATTATTTTTCGGACGAGGATCTGGGCATTATTTTGTCGCGCGGCGTTGGCGATATTTGTTCCCGGATTATCGATATTAATGGGCAGCTTTGCAGCGAGGAGCTGGATCTGCGGACAATCGGAATAGACTTGAACGAGCTCAAGAAGAAAGAATGGTCCGTTCTGGTTGCCGGAGGTCCAAGCAAGGTGGAAGCGATATACGGCGCGTTAAACGGCCAGTATACGAATACGCTGATTACCGACCAGATTACGGCGCAGCATTTGCTGGAGTTCAAGGGATAATAGAGTAGATAAATATGGAGGATGGGTATGAGTAATCAAAAAAATCTGTCGGCAGGGGAAGTAGCTGCTTACATTGATCATACTGCACTGAAAGCGGAAACGACAAAACAAGAAATTATCAAGCTTTGCGAAGAAGCCAAGCAGTATCGTTTTGCAACGGTATGCGTAAATCCGGGTTACGTCGCGCTTGCGGCGAAGGAGCTTTCCGGCTCTGGCGTTGGCATCACGACGGTTGTTGGCTTCCCTCTCGGGGCGACTACGACCTTTGCGAAGGCGGAAGAAGCGAAGGATGCGATTGCAAGCGGCGCGACCGAGGTCGACATGGTGATCAACGTTGGCCTGATCAAATCCGGCGATTTCGAAGGCGTGAAGCGCGACGTGGAAGGCGTGGTTCAGGCGTGCAAAGGGAAAGCCGTGTTGAAGGTTATCCTGGAGACGGGTCTGCTTACCGATGAAGAGAAGGTACGTGCCTGCGAGATCTGCAAGGAAGCGGGAGCGGACTTCGTGAAGACGTCGACGGGCTTTGGCAAAGGCGGAGCAACGGCGGAAGATATCGCGCTGATGCGCCGCATCGTTGGTCCGGATATGGGCGTAAAAGCTTCCGGCGGCGTCCGCGATTTGGAGACTGCTCTCAAGATGATTGAAGCAGGCGCAACCCGGATCGGCGCAAGCTCGAGCGTAGCGATTGTGACTGGCGGACAAGGCGAAGGATACTAAAAAGCGGGGGAAGGGGCGGCCGATTGCGGTCGTCCCTTCATTTGGGATTGACCCTTTGCGGAAGAGCAGGGTATCATGAAGGTAGTCGAACGGCCGGCTCGGTGGAGCTGGTTTTTTTGTTTGCGGATAGAAGATGAGGTGCCGGACCGGGATGGCCTGGTCGGACGTTATCATAGATTGATTGAGGTGAACCATGAGTTTGAAGACTTCATGGCGGGAGCAGTGGACGAGTAACGCGAGGATGAACGTACTGGCCGGCATTACGGCAACGCTGGCGCTTGTGCCGGATTCCCTTGCTTTCTCGTTTATGGCTGGCGTTCCGCCGGTCGTAGGCATTTACGCATCGATTTGTATCCTGCTTGTCATTACGTTTCTGGGCGGCAGACCGGGCATGATCTCGGCTGCAGCCGGCTCGATGGCCGTTCTTATGCTGACGCTGGTGAAAGAGCATGGCATCGAGTATTTGTTTGCGGCAACCGTGTTGACGGGCGTCATTCAGTTCCTGATGGGCGTGTTTAAGCTTGGCAAGCTGATGCGGTTTGTCCCTTCGGGCGTGCTGACGGGGTTCATTAACGCGCTGGCGATTATGATATTCCTGTCGCAGCTCCGTTATTTCAAGGGCGAGTCCTGGGTCATGTACGTGCTTGTTGCGGTAACGCTTGGCATTATCTATTTGGTGCCTCGCTTCTTCAAGGCGATTCCATCGCCGCTGATTGCCGTTGTGGTGCTGACGCTCGCGGTATGGGCGTTTGGCATGGGGGATGTTACGCGGATCGGCGATATCGCCGCGATTGACGCTTCGCTTCCGTCGTTCCTTTTCCCGGATGTGCCGTTTAGCCTGGATACGCTCTGGATTATTCTTCCGTATTCCTTGTCGCTTGCGGTGGTTGGTTATACCGAGACGATGCTTACGCATAACCTGCTGGATGAGATGACCGGGGAGAAGACGGATAAGAACCGGGAGATGAAGGGGCAGGGCCTGGCCAATATCGTAGCCGGATTTTTCGGCGGGATGGCGGGCTGCGCATTGGTCGCGGAATCGGTGCTTAACGTGAAGATGGGCGGAAAAAACCGCTTGTCGACGCTAGTCGCCGCGTTGTTCCTCCTGCTGCTCGTCGTGCTGCTCGGCGACCTGCTGTCGCTTGTGCCGATGGCTGCGCTGGTGGGCATTATGCTGATGGTGTGTATCGCGATCTTCGACTGGAGCTCCGTGTTCCGCTTGAACCGTCTGCCGCTCGGCGAGACTGTCGTGATGCTGGTGACGGTTGGCGCCGTGCTGCTCACGCATGACCTGGCGATTGGCGTTGTCGCGGGCGTATTCGTAAGCTTTATCGGCTTCGCGGTAAAAGCCTCCAAGGTGCATATTCACGACGAATGGAACGGATCAACGCGGACGTACCGCGTGCACGGACAGCTGTTCTTCGCTTCCGCCTCCGAGCTGGAGGAGCGGATCGCGCATGACTGCGAAGCGGAAGAGGTTCATATCGACCTCTCCGGCACCAAGGTATGGGATCACACGGCGAACCTCGCCGTCCGCAAGACGGTCGACCGCTTGCAGAAGAACGGAAAGCAAGTGACGGTAGTTGGGGTTTAGATGGTTTGGAGGGCCGCCCTTTTGGGGGCGGCTCTTTGTGTTCGGCTTTTGTTGTCCGTTCGTTGTACCTTTGTTGAGCCTTCCTCGTAGATCCCTCGTTACGCCTTTCTCGTTGTACCTTTGTCGAGCCCTAGCCAAGCTCCATATCAACAGGCAGAGCACTATCGTCCTCAATGGCGGCTGAATGAACGCTCAAACGCTCAAACGAGCACAGCTTGGGACGAAGGATTCCACTCTGTTGTCCGTTTAGTTGCCCGGTAGCAGAGTATCGAGCGGTTGGTAGTCTGGCAGCCATTTCGGGGGCACATGCTCCGGGCTCGGCGCGTATACGGACTTTAGCAGCCGGGTAATGGAATGTGCCTGCTTTTCAATAAGAATCTCCTTGATCTCCGAAGGCTTGACGGGGACCGCATGATCCGTTCTTCGGCCGAAGTCCGCGAGGGATACAAACATAGCCGGACTTTTCCGGTAGCTGCAGCTCTTCGGAAAACGGGGCGAGCTGCCCGAGTCGTATTTGGAAAACCGGACAGACTCTTCGTGCGCGAGCAGCAGCGAGCAGGCATCCAGCTCTAACACGGCGAAGGACTCTTCAGGCTCTCTCCGCATGTATGTCGTCAGCATCTTGAGGCAATCCCTTCTGGTCGGCCAGAAGAAGACATGCTTGTCTATAAAGGCCCGGAATTCTTCAACCGAGCAGTCTGTCTCCATCATCGCCTGAGGGATGCGAAGATGCGAATTTACCGTAATCGACGCTCCCTCGTACGGTATTTCCTCTCTTGCGGTCCGTCGCTCGCCGGTCGATGCCGGCAGTAAATGATGGCTTGACCAGATAGCGTCGAAATAGGCGATAGCCTGAAGATTGCTTGCTCTCGTGAAGTGGTAAGCGGACTTTCTGCCTGTTGATTTCGTGATGAGGGCAATGTTTGTTTCGTTAATCGGCATCGAATAAGCCCCTTGTCATGAAAGATGGGCCCTTTATTTGTTGATAAACAGGGAACCGTCTTTTATAATCTCTGCGTAAAAAACCTCGTGCACGTTTTCGATACCGTGCTTTTTGAGTTCGTCATGCACCCATTGCTCGGTTAGGTTCAGCTCCTGCAAGTTTCTTTTGACAATCTTGCCGTCCGAAATGATTTCGGTTGGGAGGAAGGTAAACTCCGGAGTAGGAATATCCAGGTCTGCTCTCGTGACCGTTTGCTCGTATTCCTTCTTAAGCACGCTGATTTGTCCGTTTGGCTCAAGAATGGCATAATGAACCTCTTGAAAACTAAATACGTTCTTCTCCCTCAGCAGCATACTCAGATCATCGATATTCAAGCGGGTATTCCGAAGGGCGGATCTCAGAATCTGGCCTTCCTTCACCAAGATAGTCGGCTGTCCGTCCAGAACCACTCTTGCCTTGCCGGATTTCATGCTTATATACTCAATACCAATCGTTAGCACGGACCACCAGATTAAGCTGACGAGCCCGTTGAAATAAGGGGTTTCGCCTTCACCGGCAATATCCGCTGCAAAAGAGCCGATCGTGATTCCCGTAATATAATTAAAAAAGGTGAGATGGCCAAGCTGCTTTTTTCCCAGGATCCGCGCCAATAACAATAAAATAAAAAAAGTAAGCGAGGACCTCAGCAGCATTTCCCCGAATTCGACTTGCATAAAGTCTTCCATTGCTTACACCCTGTCCGTAAGATCTGTTTGTTTCCAGTATGGGCTTAACGAATATCACGGATACATCCAATCATCCAAGAGGCAGGGGAGGGTATTGAGGCCGGCCAGCTATAAAAGAGGCCTTCCCGCATCCGGCAGGAAGGCCTCTATCGTTTATCGCTCGCAGCTGATCGTCAGGTTGGCGTTCAGCGCCTCGCCGGGTTCGAGCATCACGAGCTCTTCCTGGCGGTTCAGCTCGCCGGTCATGGCCATCCATGGCTCAACGCAGACGAAGGGCTTGTCCTGCACGGACCAGACCTGGACGTATTTGAAAATATCGTCATACGTCATGCGCACGCGAGCGCCGCCGCTAACCGGGAACGCGATCTCGCGTTTCTTGGCGCCAAGCAGGGTAACGGACTCCACCATGCCGTCCAGATCCAGCTCGCCGGTATAAGGCTTCTCGACCATATCGTTGTAGTCGAGGTAGGCAGTCGCATCGGTCTCGTACGGAAGCTTTTTCGAATCGGCATTGAAGTAAGGGTGGAAGCCGGCGTAGAACGGCATCGCTTCGCCTTCCGTCAGGTTGCGGTATTGCTGGCGGATATGAAGCTCGCCATTCACCAGCGCGTAAGTGAAGCTCACCTCGAAATCAAACGGGTAGCTTTGTTTGGTCTCCTCATTACTCTTCAGCACAATGGTAATCGAAGCCTCGCCATCGGTATCGGTGCCGGCAACCTCCCAGGCGGAAGTACGGGCAACGCCATGGTTAGCCATCTCGTACGATTTGCCGTTCCAGGTATAGCTCTTGTTCTCGAGCTGGCCGCAGATCGGAAACAGGATCGGATTGCCGCCGCGGATATTCGCAGTAGGATGCTCAAACGTTGCTTTGTCCAGGTAAAACACTTCGAGTCCATGCAGCTGGCAGCCAATAACGATGCCTCCGCGCTCCGGACATACAAGAATGCGGGAGGATGTGCTTTCCTCAATTAGTTCGTAGATCTTAAACGTATCGGTATAGCTGTTCACTTGAAACTGGCTCATATGGCCCTCCTACGTATCTAATTTACTAAATCCATCATACCATAAATAAGCAAAAAGGCTGTCCCAGCGGGACAGCCTTCCGAATTATTTCGCTGCGTTCGTCGAAGCGTTGCCAGCCGCCGCACTTGCTTCAGGGCTTGCTTCCGCGCTTGCCGCCGGGGACTCTTCAGCCGCAGCGGGATCAAGCGTATTCGTGATTTTCGCTTTTGCTTTCAGGTCGGCCATCCAGCTCGAGGACAGCTCGCTTACTTTTTGCGTAACCAGCTGGTACTTGATGTCTTCCTTCTTTTCTTCCAGCGTAGGAGTTACAGCCGCTTTCTCATCGGTTTTCTTAATGATGTGGTAGCCGTAGCTTGTCTGAACAACGCCGCTCAGCTCGCCTTTTTTCAGGGCGAAGGCCGCGTCTTCGAAAGCTGGCTCCATGCTGCCTTTGGCGAAGAAGTTCAGGTCGCCGCCGTTGTCTTTGGTGCCTGTATCCGTCGATTTCTCTTTGGCCAGGGTAGCGAAGTCCGCGCCGGCTTTCAGCTGCTTCAGGATATCTTCCGCTTCTTCCTTCGTAGCTACGAGAATGTGCGAAGCACGGATTTGCTCAGGCGTCGACATGGATGCTTTGTTCTCGTCGTAGTACTTTTTGATGTCGTCGTCCGTTACCGTAACTTTAGGTTCAAGAATTTTGCGGATTTTCACTTGCACTTCCGCGTCTTGGCGCAGGCTGTCAACGGTCATGCCGTATTGCGCAAGCGTTTGGTTGAACTCGTCTTCGGAACCGAACGATTTCTTCAGGTTCTCGATTTCTTTGTCTACGTCCGCTTCGGTAACCGTTACTTTCGCGTCTTCCGCCGCTTGGTCGATCAGCTCTTGCGTAATCATATTGTCCAGCGTCGACTTGCCGCCTTGATCCACGAGGGAATCATACAGCTTGTCCTTTGTAATTTTAACACCGTTAACCGTTGCGACAGCTTTGTCGCCTGCGCCAAACGGCGGTTTAATCAGAACGATGATAAGCACGATGGCCAAAATCGCGGATACGGCAATCCAAGCTTTACCGCCGCTGCCGCTTCGGCCGCCTGCCGCTTGCGCCGGGGTTTCGGAAGTAGGCGCCTGCTCGCGCTCCTCTTCTGCAACTTCTTCGTCTTTCCCGTCTTGAAGGGCGTCTACGGCTTGATCGTCTTTGTTGTCATCCTCATAGACGTATTGTTGATTCTCTTGCTCCGCAGCCGTGTCGAGCTCCTCGTTTTCTCTTTTGTGCTGCGAGTCTTTGTTTTCCATTGTCAATAAACTCCCTTCAACAAAAAGGCACTATTTTTACAATCTTCACCTACTATAACAAAACAATCGCCCAAAAACCTTAATTCTAAATAAAAATATGTTGCATTCAGTCGCTTTTCGTATAATGGTATATGTATACAAAAATATTAGACTTTAGTCACATCAGATGTGTCCGGAGTACTAGTTGCGAAAGGTGGGGGACGTTTGGTCACATTACACGGAGAGTATAACGGCTGGGTTATTCTTCTCTCATTCATCATCGCGTTATTCGTTTCGTACTCTGCCTTGAATCTGGTGTACAAAATCTCGCAATCCCAAGGAAAGGTGCGGATGGGCTGGATGCTCGCAGGCGCCTTTGTTATGGGCAGCGGGGTGTGGACCATGCATTTTATCGGGATGATGGCCTTTCACATCGGCATTCCGATTGCTTATGACGTACCCATTACTTTATTGTCGATTACCGCAAGCATATGCGCTTCCTACGTCGCCTTTTATTTAACGCTGGCCAAAGAAATTAACCGCCTTAAACTCCTTGGGGGCGGCTTTATCATGGGTGCGGGAATTGTCGCCATGCATTACACCGGAATGGCGTCGATGCATTCCCCGACAATGTCTATACAATATAACCCATTTATAGTGATATTATCCGCTTTGATCGCTGTCGCGGCATCATGCGCGGCGTTATATTTCTTTATAAATTTTCGGGACGGCAGTAAGGCTGCGTGGTCCAAATGGGCGGCTGCTTCGCTAATGGGGCTGGCGGTCTGCGGGATGCATTACACCGGAATGGGAGCCGCATCCTTCTGGTGCGGCGAAGCGGCTGCCTCCTCGTTAACGGAAGATATCCCGATCAATCTGTTTCTTCTAATAAGCGTCACCCTGGTAACTCTTTTGATTATGCTCGTTACCTGGACCGCGATTTATCTGGACCGTACCGTTCTTGAGCGCATGGCCTACAGCGACCCGTTGACCGGACTTGCGAACCGTCACGCGATGAACCGGTATTTCGATCAAAAGCTGGACAAAGCCCGTACGTACGGCTTGCTCTTCCTCGATCTCGACCAGTTCAAAATCATTAACGACACGCTTGGCCACGACATCGGCGATTTGCTGGTACAAGCTGTCGCGAAGCGGCTTCGCTCCCATGTGAGCGAAGGGGCGCAGGCCTTCCGCCTTGGCGGGGATGAATTCCTGTTGATGACGAGAGGGATGGAACCGTATGAGGTGGAGCAGCTCGCCAACCGGATCCTGGAGGACATCCGCAAGCCGTATTTGCTGGAGGGCAATGAACTCTACATCACCGGTAGTATCGGAATCAGCTTGTCACCGCAGCACGGTAACGAAAGATCGTCGCTTCTCATCGCGGCGGATACCGCGATGTACCAGGCGAAACGCAGGGGCAAGAACCAATACTGTCTCTACGACGAGCAGATGGAACGGGAGCTGCTGCGCCGGATGGAGCTGGAGAAGGATCTCCGGCTAGCCTTGCCGAGAGAGCAGCTCGTTGTTCACTATCAGCCCAAGTGGGATGCAGCCGTAAACCGGCCAATCGGCGTTGAAGCGCTTTTGCGCTGGAATCATCCTTTCCTCGGCCAGATTCCGCCGGAGGAATTTATCCCGATTGCGGAGGAGACGGGGCTTATCGTTCCGATTACCCGCTGGGTGCTGGGACAAGCCTGCCGGGATTGCTTCGAATGGAATGAAGGCAGGGCGGTCCCCCTTAGCGTCTCGGTTAATATGTCTGTCAGCGTGTTCGACAGTAAAAATCTCGAGGATATGGTCATCTCGGCGCTTCTGCACTCCGGCCTGGACGCCAATCTCCTGGAGCTGGAGATTACGGAGACCATCGTGATGCATAACGTCGAGGATGTCATTGAGCAGTTGAAGACCATCCGGGAGATGGGCGTTAATATTTCGATGGATGATTTCGGGGCAGGTTATTCTTCGCTTGGCTCGATCGATCTGATTCCCTTCCAGACGTTAAAGATAGATAAGCTGTACATGCAGCAGAGCGACTCGCCTTCGAAGCGCGCCATCATCCAGACGATTATTATACTGGCCAAGCAGCTTAATCTGGCGGTTATCGCCGAAGGGGTCGAAACGGAGCAGCAAATGGCGTTTCTGCAATCTGCCGGCTGCAGCATGATGCAGGGTTATTACTTCAGCAAGCCGATGTCGCGCGCTGATCTTGATCTTTGGTTACAGCAGTCGATGGTTGTTGATAGAAGTCAAACGTCGCAGAGCTTGTTCGTATAACGTAAGCCAAGGAGGGCGTCAATTTGAACAGTCAGGCGAAAATCTATCTGTATCTTCTTTTATCGCTCGCAGTCCCACTTATCGTATTCATGGTCCTTCATATGAATCCCGCTTGGGATTATCATCTGCACTCTCCTAACGTTCATTTCTACGTGGTCAGCATCGTGTCGGGCGCGGCATTTGCGCTTGCGATAGCAGTTGGCGTAGCAGCCATTCGGCTTCGCAATTTGAAAATCAGCTTCTTATCTTTGTCCTTCGTATCATTAGCAGCGTTATTCCTTGTTCATGGATTATCGACACCGAGAGAGGCGTATCACACTACGGCGCTGCCCAGCAATGCGGCTCAAATGAGCATATTGCTCGCCGTCATGTGGCTGTGGCTGTCGTCGATGTCCTCGGATCGCCGAATTATAAGCTGGCTGTCGGCGCATCAGCGCTGGCTGCTCCCGATCTGGACGGCGTCGATTGCCGTGATTTGCGCGTTGCTATGGCTATTCTCCGACCAGATGTCCTGGCTTCAAATGAAGCAAGGGCCAATCAAATGGTCGGCAACCTTGCTTATTTTCGGTTTAAACGGCTGGACGATGTACCGGTATCTGGAGACGTATCTGTCTACCAGATTTCCGCTGCAGCTGGCGATCGTGTACAGCTCCGGCTGGATGATTGCGGCCCAATTGATTAACGTAACGGGCGAAATGTGGATGTTAAGCTGGTGGATTTACCACCTGTTGCTGCTGGCCTCCATCTGCGCCATGGTTGTCGGCATTTATTATCAGTACCGCAGCTCCGGCTCCTATACGATGTCGCTGAAGCAGCTGTTCCAGAATGATCCCAAGGAATGGATTCACGCCTATATGTCGCCGGCGGTTCGCGAGCTTATCCGGACGACGGAAACACGCGACGCGTATACGGCTGGCCATAATTACCGCGTTGCGTTATACGCCATACAGCTCGGAGAGGAGCTCGGGCTGAATCCCGACCAGCTTCGCGCTATTGCGCAAGGCGGAATCGTGCACGACATCGGGAAGCTGGCTGTTCCCGACCATATTCTGAACAAGCCGGGAAAGCTGACGCCCGAAGAGCGGGAGGTTATCGAGAAGCATCCGATGACCGGGTTCAACCTGTGCCGGCGGTTGGGCTTCATGCAGGAGGAGCTGGCCGTCATCCGCTCCCATCATGAGCGCTGGGACGGAAGCGGCTATCCGGATGCGCTGAGCGGAGACAATATTCCGCTGCTGGCCCGCGTAACGGCTGTAGCCGATGTATACGATGCCTTGACGTCCTCCCGTTCTTACCGCGCGGCTTTGTCGCATGAGGAAGCAATGGCGATTATTTTGAAGGAGCGGGGGAAGCATTTTGACCCGTTATGCGTAGATGCGCTGGTGCGGATCGCCGGCGATAAGGGCTGGGCCTTTAAGGCGTCGGCCAGCTGAATGGAATTTGGCCCGATTGTAAAGATTGTTCATAGGCGTATAGCCCGGGTTTATTTCCATAAGCCGCGGGTGTATGATAGAGGAGTTACATAGACAAAGTTGTTCACCGCAAAAAGAGCCCTCGCATCTTCGAATGGCATCGATAAAGAGGTTTACTCAAGGAAGGGAAGGAATAAGAGATATGACATACGTAGCAGACAAGTCCCGTTATGAAGACATGAAATATTTCCGCGTAGGCAAAAGCGGCCTCAAGCTGCCTGCCGTTTCGCTTGGCTTATGGCATAATTTCGGCGGTAATGACCGTCTGGAGAACGGACGCGCGATGATCCACCGCGCTTTTGATCTGGGGATTACCCATTTCGACCTGGCAAACAACTATGGACCGCCACCGGGCTCGGCTGAAGAGACGTTCGGCAAAGTCCTGAAGCAGGATATGGCGGCTTACCGCGATCAAATGATCATCTCCACCAAAGCAGGCTATTACATGTGGGAAGGTCCGTACGGCGACTGGGGCTCCCGCAAATATCTGGTGTCGAGCCTCGATCAAAGCTTGAAACGGATGGATCTCGAGTATGTGGATATTTTCTACCACCACCGCCCGGATCCGGAAACGCCGCTTGAAGAGACCATGGCCGCGCTCGACCATATCGTGCGTTCGGGTAAAGCGTTGTATGTCGGCTTGTCCAACTACAGCGCGGAGCAGACGGCTCAAGCTTCGGCAATCCTGAAGCAGCTTGGCACGCCATGCCTGATTCACCAGCCGTCGTATTCGATGTTCAACCGTTGGATCGAGGACGGCTTGCAGGACGTGCTTGATCAAGAAGGCATCGGGTCGATCGTATTCTCGCCGCTTGCCGGCGGCTTGCTGACGAACCGTTACCTGGACGGTATTCCTTCGGATTCCCGAGCTGGCGGACCAAGCGTCTTCCTGAACTCGAACAGCATCACCGAAGAGAAGCTGGCTAAGGTCCGCGCCTTGAACGAAATCGCACAAAGCCGCGGCCAATCGCTGGCGCAAATGGCGCTTGCTTGGGTGCTTCGCGGCGGCCGCGTAACTTCCGCGCTGATCGGCGCAAGCCGCGTCGAGCAAATCGACGACAACGTTGCCGTGCTCAGCCGCCTCGATTTCTCGGGCGACGAGCTGCAGGCGATCGAGAACATCCTGGCGTAGGAATTGGGGATATCGACGTGTCGCCTGAGGAATGTATCTCCTTCCGGTTGCTGTTGTCCTCACATGGCTTTGATTGAATGGTTTAAAGAAGCCATGTTCGGACAAAGGCAAACGCTTCGCTCCTACAGGAGATACATTTCCTCTGGCTCTCATCGATATACTTTTAAACAGAGAAGGCTGTCGATTAATCTCGGCAGCCTTTTTTTGAAACATAGGTTGCTCCTCTTACATACGGCGTGTCGCTAACGAAAGTTTTAAAATCTAACGAAACCTGGTAACGCTATATGACCGATTTTGGGTTAAAAGAGGCGGTTAGATAGTAAATAACGATATGTGGTTTCGTTAGCCTGTTTTTAAAAGAAGGAGGGATAGCATGGAAGTGAGATTGAGCGAATACAAGGAAGACTGGGCTAAGATGTTTCGGGTGGAATCGGAGTGCCTAAAGTCTATCTTTGGCGGAGTGGAGATCCGATTCGAGCATTTCGGGAGCACGGCTGTTCCGGGGATGAAGGCCAAGCCCGTTATCGATATGATGGGGATCGTTGAGGACATCAACAAGATTGATTTGTTCAATGACATAATGGCTTCGCTCGGATACGATGTGGCAGGCGATTGGGGCATCCCCGGCAGGCGGCTGTTCCGTAAAGGAGGAGAAGAGCGTACCCATCATATCCACTTCTACCAATCGGATAGTCCCCAAATCGGACGGCACCTCATCTTCCGCGATTATCTGCTCTCCCACCCTGAGGAAGCTGCCAGATACAGCCGCTTTAAAGAACAGCTGGCCCAGCGATACGAACGCACCAACGAGTACAGCCCCGCCAAAAAAGCATTCGTAAGCGAAATGGAACAAATCGCCCTCAACTGGCACTCCCAATTAAACGAATACCCTTGATTTGCTCGCCGCCCTGCATGGTTACGTTGCACGCTTTACACTATATTTGCCCAAAATGCCTCTTCTCCTAGAATACGCTGCACGAAATACACCATATTTGCCTCATCTCCCCTCATTTTGCCCTTATACAATAGAATATCCTGCATTCCATGCATCCTATTTCCCTCTACGCCCCCAAACCCTTCATATATCCTGCAAAACGTACAACATATCAATGGGATGGTTCTGCGCAAAAGGGAGCGAATTAGAAAGGAACTAGACTTCCCTCCATGCTGCGTCAGGGTGGCCGCAAGGCTGATATGCGCGCACCGCCTGTCTGGTCTGCCGCAGGCAGGCAACCCGCCAAGGAACGGAGGCGGTTGGTTTGCGCCCTCCCCAACGAATCGAAGACGAGTGGAGGGAGATACATCTCCCGGAGTGAGCCCACGGTTCTGGCTGCACTCTCCTTCCGACAAATCGTCTATCGATTCCACCCCCTCGTGACGATATAATACATGTAGATTTACTCGGGAAGGGGACCGTGCGTCTTGAACAACCTATCATTGCGGACAAAAGGCCTGCTCATCATCGTCCTAATCACCTTCATTCCGCTTGGCATGGCTGGAATATTTAATTACCTGTCCGTTAAGCAGGAAATGATTAGTACCGCGTCTGAAAGGGTGGCCAGCCGGCTGAGCGTCAGCGCCAATTATCTGGCCTCTTGGCTGCAGATCAGGCGGGCCGAGGTAGTCGTGATGAGCCGCACGGATATTGTCCGTTACGGAAGCGATACGGAGAGGCTGAATTATTTCAGGAAGGAGCTGTACCGCTCGGATTATACCTATTATGCGATTGGGTATATTGATGCGAGCGGCCGGGCGATCCGTACGAACGGAGATCCGGTCAATATGGGCGGGCAAGCTTTTTTTCGGGATGCGATGAAGGGGAAATCGCAAATTACGGATCTGTTCCTTCCCTCTTTCGATAGCCTGAGCCTGAAGCAATCCCTTATTGTCATTCCGGTCTATGATCAGACGAACAAGATTAACGGTGTTTTATACGCATCGATGCCGATGTCATCGATTTCGCCCTATTTTCTTGTAGATAAGGATCCAAGCTCGGAGTATTGGCTCTACAACGAGCGGGGAGTAGTCTTGTTCCATTCCTACTCTACCTCTGCAGGCGTGAAGCCGATTCAGGGGCTGCTTAACGGGCAGCCGGGTCTAACTCTCGACAAGCTGCTTCACCCGTCCGGGCAAATCCATATCCAGCGCGGAAATATGGATCATATCCTTTTGTACATGGACGTAGACAGCACCGCACCTTGGCATGCTGCGATCGAGATTCCGAAAGCGAGCCTCACTACAGGCGTGTCCAATGTATTATGGCGGATCTTTGCCACAATCGCTTTGTCCGAAGTGGTGATCGTCATTCTCTTCTCGCTCTATTTCAATACGATTATTAACCGGCTGAAAGGAATCTTATCCGTCACGAAGCAGGCGGCCGACGGCCAATTCGAGGTGGAGCATCTGTCCCAGGAGCCCGGGGATGAGGTAGGCAAGCTGGCGGAATCGGTTAACGGGATGATGGAGCATTTGAAGGACATGTTCGGACGCCTCGAGGCGATTATCAAGCAGAACGAATACTCTTTTATTTTGCTGGACGAAAATTACCGCGTCAGTTATATGAACCAGGCGGCGGAGAAGCTGATCGGCTATACGACGGAAGAACTGAAGGGGCATGCGACACCTCTTTTGTTCATGGACCCGGATGAAATCGAGCGCGAAGCGGAGATTCTGTCGCAGAAGCTTGGCGTCCACATCGAGCCGGGCCTCGAAGTTTTCCGGACGCTGCGCCAGGTGGACTTCTCCTATGAACGGCAGTGGACGTATGTCCATAAGGACGGGACCAAAATTCCGGTACGCCACTTCTCGAACGGACTGCGCGACCAGCAGGGCCGCCTGACCGGCGTTCTTGGCATGGCTTATGATATCTCCGAGCACGTAAGAGTGGAGAAATCCCGCAACCTCCTGCTCGACATTATCGGCTCGGCCAAGGACCTGATCGCATCCATCGACCATAACGGGAAGGTTGCCTACATTAACAAGGCCGGCAAGAGGATGCTTGGCCTGCCGCTGGATTACAAGCCGAAGGACTATAAGAGCTACGTGGAGCCTTCCATGTACCTGTATTTGATAAAAGGCTCCCGGATCGCCGAGAAATTTGGCTATTGGGAAGGGGAAGCCGAGCTTCTCACTCAGGCCGGAGACAAGGTCAACGTCTCGCTTGTTATCGTAGCCCATCCATACAGAAATACAGGGGAGCTGTATTTCTCCTGCATCGCCCGCGATATTACCGAGCAAAAGCATACGCAAGAGGAGCTGATTCAGGCGACGCAGGAAGCCGAACAGGCGAATGCGGCCAAAAGCCGGTTCCTTGCGATGGTCAGCCATGAGATCCGCACGCCTCTTAACGGCATTATCGGCCTGACGCAGCTAATGCGCCGCACCGGCTTGTCCCCCTCGCAGAAGGATTATATGGACAAGCTTGGCAACTCCTCGGAATCGCTGCTTCGCATCATTAACGATCTGCTCGATTTCTCGAAGATCGAAGCGGGCAAGGTCGAGGTGGAGCGGGTAGCGTTCCAGCCTCAGGAGATGCTCAGCCGGTTGACCGGTCAGCTCAGCGTCTTTATGGGCGGCAAGGAGCAGTTCGAATTTATTTTGGAGGTTCCGGAGCAGCTGCCGACCACACTTCTGGGCGATCAGATGCGAGTGGAGCAAATTTTGCTGAATCTATGCATGAACGCCGTTAAGTTTACGGAACGCGGTCATGTGAAGCTGTCTCTTGAGGTGTTGGAGCAGTGCCCTGACGGGTTAAAGCTGCAATTCACCGTTGAAGACACCGGTATCGGCATGACGAAAAAACAAATCGACAGATTGTTTACCCCGTTCACGCAAGCAGACGGTTCCACCACCCGCAAATACGGAGGTACCGGCTTAGGACTTGTCATTGCGAACGGTCTCGTCAAAATGATGGGCGGAAAAATCCAGGTGGACAGCGAGCCCGGCTTAGGCAGCCGGTTCAGCTTTGCCTTGTCATTCCCCGTCTTGTCTTCCGTCATGGAAGAGAAGCTGAATGTCGGCAAGGAGCTGGAGGACCAATGCATCTGGATCGTGGAAGACAGCGACGAGATGCGGCTGCATTGGTGCGGGCTTGCGGAATCGTTCCGCTTGACCCCGGTAGCGTTCTCCTCTTGGGGAAGCGCGAGGGAAAAGCTGCGCCGGATGGGCGCGGGAGCGATGCCGAAGCTGATTATGCTGGATATGGAGATGCCCGATATGTACGGAGCGGAGACCTGGCTGGAATTCCACAAGCAGGCTACCGCCGCAGGAGTGAAGACGATTGCGCTTACGACCTCTTTCGGCCGTGACGAGCTTATGCAAATGCCGGATTCCGGCCGTCCTTACGCGATTCTGACCAAGCCGGTTACCCGTCTGGCCTTATTCCATGCTTTAACGGGAACGCTGGATCAAAGGGCGGTACCGGTCAAGGAATGGACAATGGCTGCCCAGGAGGCGGCCGTGTCCGCGGAGCTTCGGGAAAAAATACGGGTTCTGCTTGCCGAGGACAATCATATTAACCAACTGGTAGCCATCGAATTGCTGAAGGAGCGGGGCTTCGAGGTCGGTCTTGCGGAGAACGGGCGGGAAGCTCTGGAGAAGCTGGAGCAGGGGAGCTGGGATCTTGTCCTGATGGATATTCATATGCCGGAGATGGACGGAATGGAAGCAACGACGTTAATCCGCAAAGATCCCCGGTACGAGCACCTGCCGATTATCGCGGTAACCGCAAACTCCCTTCGCGCGGATCATGAGCATTACTTGCAGCTTGGCATGAACGGGGTAGTAACGAAGCCTCTGGATCCGGATCAGCTCTACATCGTCATTATGAATCTGCTGAACAATAAGAAGTTTCCGGTGCTGCAGCAGCAGGCATGGGGCGTTTCCGGCTTATCGGTGCCTGAGCTGGACGGGATTCAGGTTGAGACCGCACTGGCCAGAGTCAGCGGCAAAGTCTCTATTTTGCGCCATATGCTGGTGCATTTCCTGAAGGATTACGAGGGCTTCCCGGACAAGCTGATCGGGGAGCTGACCAATGGCCAGATCGCAGCCGCGAGACGAATGATTCATACGCTGATGGGGGCAGCCAGCTACTTGTCGGCCAATGACGTGGTGCAGGCGGCGGCAAGGCTGAACGAGATTTTGAAGAAGGAGGAGGGGGAGGAGGAGTGGAAGGCGCCGGCCGAATGGCTGAAAAAAGAGCTGGATCGCGTGATAGCCGGTCTGCAGCGGGCGTCGATTTCAACTTTCGACAGTTTCTCCTAACAATCTTCTAACATTTTATTGTTAACCCTTACAATCGTATTGTATATTAGAGATAGATTTATATTTTTTGACAGAAATCTTTCTTTCCCCAAGGGGTGGCGCCGGTGTATAAAGTTTTAGTAATTGAAGATGACGTCATGATGAGGGATATGCTGTCGATGTACTTGTCGGAAGAAGGGTATTCGGTTAGGCAAGCGGGAACGGGTGAAGATGGCTTGCGGATCGTTCAGGAGTTTGCGCCTGATGTTGTTTTGCTTGACCTGATCCTGCCTGATATGGATGGTATGGGGGTTTGCGCCTCTATTCGTGAACGATCGCATGTGCCTATTATGATTTTGTCGATGAAAAGCGAAGTCTCCGAGCGCGTTCAGGCCTTGAAGGCCGGAGCTGATGATTATATGTGCAAGCCATTTAGCATGCATGAGATGACGGCAAGAGTGGAAGCCCTGATCCGTCGTTCCCAGTTTAGTGCGGCGGAAGCGGAGACGGCTGGCGCGGCGGAAGCGGAAGCGATGGATCTCGCTCCGATTCAGCTGGACGCCGAGCGCAGAATGCTTCTTGTCAGAGGCAAGCTGATCGAGACAACCTTTTCAGAATTCGAGATGATGAAACTCTTCTTATCCCATCCGGGCAAGGTATTCAGCAGGGAAGAACTGATTAATACGATTAGAGGGTTTGATTCTTTTGTAACGGATAGAGCCATTGATGTGCATATCGTGAATCTTCGCAAAAAAATCGAGCAAAACCCGAAAGAGCCCCGTTTAATCCGTACGGTATGGGGCTTTGGTTACAAATATACGACCGACCACAGTCAGGAACATGATTAAGGTAAGCGACCTGAAGATCACCTCCGCTGCAAGGTGATCTTTTTTATACCCACTTGTCCGAATGCTGGCAAATACCTAACATACTTCTAAAGAACAATCCGCAATTTTTCTAATACTTATATGGGACTATAGGATTAACAGTAATGACAAAAGGATGGTGTAGCAATCGTGCATGGGTTAGCCAGTTTACCTGAACGGCAGGAGGCTTATGCTCAGCTGGAGGTGGCTTTGAGCCGCGCGCGGGCGTCAGGACAGCGGCTCGTTGTGGCATTGATTCAGATCGATCGTTTCTATGGTGTGAATGAGGCCAAGGGCTTAGAGGCAGGCAACCAGGTACTAGAAAGTATCGGAGGACGGTTAAGTCAAGGGGCTGAGACGGCCTTTGTTACCTTGATCAGCGGCGATACTTTTTTAATGGCTAGAGAAATCGGATACTCGCAGGCGGAATGTGCCAATGCGGTGGAAGAGATGAAATATGCAGCGCAATACCCGGTTTCCTATGGGGGCGCGGAATTGAATTTGACGGCAAGCATCGGTACCTGCCTGTTCCCGCAGAACGGACGGACAAGCGAGAGACTGCTCGGGCATGCCGAGACAGCGCTCTTCAAATCGCGGGAGCAGGGCGGCAACCGGATTACGTTTTACAGTGAAGAAGAGACGGCCCAGATGAACCGCTGGCTGGAGGTTGGAGCATTGCTGCGTCCGGCCCTTTACATGCGTCAGTTCCATCTGAGCTATCAGCCGATCTTCCGCACGGACGGCGGGCGTCTACGCGGCTTTGAAGCGCTTCTGCGATGGAATCAGCCGGAGCTTGGGGCGATTTGGCCGGCGGAATTTATCCCGATCGCCGAGCAGAACGGCCTGATCGTGCCAATCGGCGAATGGGCGCTGCGCGAGGCCTGCAGGATGCTGGCGGGCATGCAGGAGTATGGCCTGAAGGAGCTTGTTATTGCGGTTAATGTTTCGCATGTCCAGCTGATGGACAACAGCTTCTGCAGCATGGTTGCCCATGTGCTGGAGGAGGCGGGACTCGAGCCTTCTTGCCTGGAGCTTGAGGTGAAGGAGGATGTTATTCTTCATTTCACGGACAAAACATTAGCCGTACTCAGCCAGCTGCGCGCATTAGGCGTCAGAATTACGCTGGATAACTTCGGAGAAGGTTATGCTTCGCTTGCGAACCTCAAGCAGCTGCCGGTCAACAGCGTAAAGATCAGCAAATCGTTCATCCGCCAGATTGATGTGCAGAGCGTCGAGCGCCATATCGTGGAAGCCATGATCGGGCTGCTGCACAAGCTGGAGATTGAGGTTATTGCGGGCGGCGTCGAATACGAGGAGCAATACAAGCTGCTGAAGGAATGGAGCTGCGACTTTGTGCAGGGCTTCCTCCTGGGATCCCCGATGCAGCCGGACTTGCTCGATATGTCGATCATCCGGAAGTCGCCGCAAACGGCATAAATAATCAACCAGGTAAAATCTAAAAGCCCTGAAGGATTCGCGTTTGGCGGATCTTTCAGGGCTTTCGTATTTGCCGGGTCATTGGATTGGTTAATCGCCGTTGTTAGCTTACTTCAAGATACAGCTTCGTCCCGTCATTGTATTGGAAAATGGCGACATCGCGGACAACCTCGACCTTCGATATGCGTTTCCACTTCTTGCGGAAATCGAAGTTGTATTCCATCTCAAGCAATTTATGATGAAGTTGTTCAACGGAAGCCGCCTGTTCGTTAACGTAATAAACGGGAACCGAACGGTCTTTGAAGGTAATGATTTTCATCATACCATTCGCACCTCCACTCGTTTTTTTCCAGTTTACTAGAAACGTTTTAGCCGCTTATAAAAAGGTCATAAGGATATTGTTTAGTTTGCTAACAATATTCTAACAATTAGCTGCTGTAGCTGCCATATTTCTTCTTGTAATGGCTATGACCGTATGGGGGCTGCTGCGGCGGATAATAGTTTCCTTTTTTGTAATCGCTGCTGCTATGGCTGCGGTGACCGTAATGGCCGTTGTGGCCGTAGTGCCCATGTTTGTTATAGTGTTTACCGGTGACGGAGCCGAGGAATCTTTGCAACAAGTGTTTAAGCATGATTGACCTCCTAAAAAGAATT
>NZ_JAASRQ010000003.1:295976-656895 GCF_011761545.1 Paenibacillus sp. BK720
GAAATTATCACCCAAACAGGCCAATAAGGACTGTTCGTGATGATTCTTGCTTCGAAAGCATAACCTTAAAGAATTATCACCCAAACAGGCCAATAAGGACTGTTCGTGATGATTCTTGCTTCGAAAGCATAAGCCTAAAGAATTATCACCCAAACAGGCCAATAAGGACTGTTCGTGATGATTCTTGCTTCGAAAGCATAACCTTAAAGAATTATCACCCAAACAGGCCAATAAGGATTGTTCGTGATGATTCTTGCTTCGCAAGCAGCAGCTTACCTATAATTAAGTCTTTGTTAAGGAATTGAAACATTCCAGACTTATGAAATACTACGCGGCCGATAAACTCTGGTTTCATGAAAAGCCGCCTATTCCGCTGCTCCGCGCGGAAACCAAACCTACTCTCATCCCGTATGCAAAGGGCAAGGAGGGATTCCTATCTGGTGGAAGCAATGGATAAATAATTGGGTGGACTACCCTCTGAGGCAGGGGATGATCTGGGGCGGGAAATACCGGATCGAGGAATTTCTGGGGATGGGCAGCTACGGTCAAGCCTACCGCTCGACGGATTTGCGGAGCGGCGAGACCGTTCTTCTGAAGCGGGCAAAACCAAGCAAGCGCGATACCGGCCGGAGATTGCTGGAGCGGGAAGGCGATATACTTCAAAAGCTTGATCATCCGCAGATGCCGAAGCAGTTGGACTGGACTGTTCACCGCCGGGAAGAGGCGCTTGTTATGACCTATGTTGAAGGTATGACGGCAGAACAGGCTATTCTGCTTGAAGGAAGAACGTTCACGCAGCTGGAAGCCCTGCGCATCATAGAGGCTTTGTTATCTCCCCTGCAGTATCTGCATGAAGCCGGTTATGTGCATCGGGATGTGCGAATCCCGAATGTTATGATAAACGCAAAGGGGATTTATCTGATTGACCTAGGCTTAGCCTGCAGGATTGGTGAAGAGAACCCTGACGGACGAGACGCTGCCGGACCGCCTAGCGGCTTCGCGGATAGCTGGGGAGCCGTGAAGTTCCGTATGCGCCAGCCGGAGCAGGCCAGCGATTTATATGGGCTCGGACATCTTTTTCTGTTCCTGCTGTATGCTGGATATACGCCGCGGAAGGGCGAGGAGGAACGGAGCTGGGAAGAGGAACTTGCGCTTGAGCCGGAAATCAGGAGCTTCGTGAGGGGATTGCTTGACGGCAGGTGGACGTCGGTAACCGAAGCAAGACAGTTGCTGGAACAAATGATGAAGCATTATTCCTCGGGAAATAACGAATAAGGCTGCAAAATGTCGAATGATAAATACGGTTGACTTTTACCGCAAAAATTCGTATCCTAAATAATGTCTCGCTGATGTAGCTCAGGGGTAGAGCAACGCACTCGTAATGCGTAGGCCGGGGGTTCAATTCCCTTCATCAGCACCATTTTACTAAAAAGTCCGTTAAATCAACGTTTTGACAATGTTGAATGTTACGGATTGACATACGGAGGGCTACGCATTCCGCGCAAAGATTCGGACGTGCGTAGCCCCATAATACGGGGCCTCTCGCGAAATTCGCGAAAGGCCTTTTAGTTGTCAGATCAATATATTCCTTACATTCAGATAATTATACGATACCAATCTAACAATGCATTTTTAACTGCGGTTCTAATCTCTTTTTCCATGAAACTTCCTGAGTATATTCGGGTCTTAACCGAGTCAAACACAGCCTCGATGTTGATGCTATCTAAACTGGTTGCCGACACCCATAGGCCATAGAGCCTTGAGTTTGCATACGAGATATAAATAGCTCGAGATCTATTCGATTGCATTTCCAAAGTACGATCAGTATCGACAAACGCTTTAATAACTGGCATCATTTCAGACTTCACACGCTTTATCACGTCGTTTACATCTTCTTGATCACTGTAGCTTTTGTGCTTTTTCTCATTCTTCAATTTCTTCATTTGATCACGGAAGTCTACGAATTCATCTTCTTTACTCATTTAGTGTTACTCTCCATTCCAAAATGTAATGCCTTGGCAGGGCTGCCCGTCTCATGGCGGTCTGTATTGATGCCCGTGGATTCTCAATAAAAAGGGTACGGATTATATTCCGTACCCTCTAAATAGACACCGACAGAATGGATTCGACTTCGCATTCTTCTCTTTAACGTCGAGATGAATGCAGCGAGATTGCTTGAATACTGCGAGGATTAATGAACAAGACTTCATTATCGACCAAGAACAGTGCAGAATTCCCTTCAAATCCAAGGAATGTCGCATTGATCCCACGTGGACCCGTGTGGTCAAATACAACGTCTACGCGTACCCCCGGAGAGAGACGGAATAGAATGCTTGGAGCTCCACCAAACCCTCCATTAAAACCAGAAACGCAACTCATATTTTTTTCCTCCCTTCAATGATTCTCATACAGAATATGAGAGTTGGTTAGCAAACGACAAGGCTAATCTACTAATGAATGAATGGATTTTGTGAGATTAATAGAGTACGGATCATAGTAGCCTTAATTAGGCAATCGCAAGAAGGTAGTGACTTAACATCCTTCTCTGTGATTTCGAGGCGCATGCAACGAGATTGCTTGAATACTACGAGGATTAATGAACAAGACTTCATCATCGACCAAGAACAGTGCGGAATTCCTTTCAAATCCAAGGAATGTGGCTTGAATCCCACGTGGACCCGTGTGGTCAAATACAACGTCTACCTTTACTCCTGGAGAGAGACGGAATAAAATGCTTGGAGCACCACCAAACCCTTCATTAAAACCGACACCACCACAACCACAACTCATATATTTATCCTCCTTCAATGATTCTCATGCAAAATATTAGATTTTATTAACAAAAAACAAGGCTAATCTACTAATGAATCACATTCTTCTCCTTTAATTTCGAGATGAATGCAACGAGATTGCTTGAATACTACGAGGATTAATGTACAAGACTTCGCAATTGACTAAAAACGTTGCAGAATTCCCTACAAATCCAAGGAATGTAGCCTCGATCCCACGTGGACCCGTGTGGTCAAATACAACGTCTACACGTACCCCTGGAGAGAGACGGAATAGAATGCTTGGAGCACCACCAAACCCACCATTAGAACCAACACCACAGCCACAACTCATATATTTTCCTCCCTTCAATGACTCTCAAACAAAATATGAGAGTCTGCTTTTATACTATTCGGATTTGAAAAAGAGGTATGGACGACTGACTTAGTCGAAACGCGTAAATTAATTGACATATAGATTTATAGAGCAAAATATTTAGGCAACGAATGAATATTTATCCTCCGCCTGGTAAAAGCTAACTTGGAAATTAAGCCCCAAGGAGGATAACATGAACAAATCAATGATGCTGTGTTCGCTTGGCTTCCTCGTCGCAAGCTGCGGATTTTCCAGTGCAGCAATGGCAAGCCAAGGACATGGCCACCACACGCGCAGTCATGTGATGGAAGCGAAAGCCGCTTTTATCGATACGAAAGGTAATCAAATTGGGACTGTCGTATTGACGGAGGAAAAAGACGGCGTGCATCTGAAGCTGGAGGCTAAAGGTCTTACTCCAGGCGTTCACGGCATTCACTTCCATAATGTCGGAAAATGCGAGGCGCCGTCCTTCGAATCGGCCGGCTCGCACCTGAATCCGAAGAACAAACAGCATGGCTTTGATAATCCGCAAGGGTTCCACGACGGCGATCTGCCGAATATTACGGTAGGCAAAGACGGCACTGTGAAGGCCGAGATTATTTCGAAAAATGTAACGCTCGACACAGAGGCGCCAAACTCGCTGCTTCCAGCGGCCGGCACCGCGCTTGTTATTCATGAAAAAGCGGATGACTATAAGACAGACCCATCAGGCAATTCTGGCAGCCGCGTTGCCTGCGGCGTAATCCAGCACTAACATACAAAAGGCACAGCCGTCCTCTTCGGACAGCTGTGCCTTATTCAATTCATCCGCGGTTTTATCCCTTACCTCTTTTTATAAACGTCTGCTTCACCAGCTGGCTTCCGTACACGGAGAAGGCTCCGCATAAAATACCCTGCAGTACGCTTTCCACATGAAAGCCTAAGATGAGACAGGAACAGAGGATGGCTACCGCCGTTACCGCATACACAATGGTCCAATCCGGCACAATCGGTGTCTGCTTCAGCATATAACCGATTACCCAGCAGGCTGCCACAACAATCATTAACCGGGGGTCAATGAGATTCGTAATATCCTCCCACGACATACCGCCACTTCCTTCGCTCCACGCTTTAGCATCGTACTTTATTTTATGAATCCATGGAGCGTAATGAGGGGGCTTTAGCCTATGTCATATAAATAAAGCGCGTTGCATGAAGCCTGGAACCGCAACGGCGGCATAGCAGGCCATTCCTTTTTGTCTGACAGGGCATTTCTACACTCATTCATCGGCCTACGCATACGATATGTCAGATAGGGTACAGGAGGCGAATGACAATGCCGATTATCCCAAACTTCCCGCGGGAATGGATGGAGGAGCATACAGTATGGCATCATCAGCATCATGTGACGCCGGGCACGATACCTCCGGTCGGGTTTGGCGAGCAGTTCTTGCGTTTTCACCGATATTTTATCAATAAGGTGTATAACTGGTTCGACCGTATGGGCTACGACAAAAGGGTCGTTGCCGGCTGGCCGGAAATGCCGCCTGGAATATTGCAGGCGCCATGCATGAATCAGCAGGCGTTATACCGCATTCTTTACAATCCGCGATCATTTCCTTCGCTTGACGAGTTTGGCCGGTTTATAGAGTACAGCGGTGTTCACGGCTGTATCCATGCCACCGCTGCGCAATTGTATAACAACCCGGAGATCGATAATTTTGACCTCTGCACAAGGCAGACCTTGTTCTACAACATCCATGGCATGGTTGATCAATGGTACCGGAACTGGGAAGCGGCCTGGGGAGTCCGCTCTGACAGCTATGACAGCAGCGTCCGCAAGCCAGGATTCCCAAGCGGCGTATCGGTTACGTACAATCGCGCAAAGCCCGCATTATCGATGCGTAGTAGCTCGGTTCCCGAGGCACGAATTCAGCAGCTCGGACGGCTCTCGTCGCCTTGGATAGGACACCATCGGCCGTTATCTCAACGCCCTGGCATACAAGCTCCGGCAGCTCGCTCTCGAACAGCGCAATCATCTGTTCGACGTCAGCCTCGTATACAGCCGCCACTTCTTCAGCTTGCAGCTTTAAGGCATCAAGCGGAACGGGGCATACAAGCGCAAAAACGTCGCTGACTTCGCGGTCGATAAAAGGCACGCCTTTTACGTCGCCAAACATTTCCTTGCGTGCTTCGCCGAGCGGAATGAGATCCTCGAAACGGGCGGCTACGCCAAGCTCCTCTTCGATTTCGCGGACCGCATCCTGCATGGTCTCGCCAGCAGAGAGGTGACCGGCTGCGGTAATATCGTAAAAGCCGGGATAGGTATCCTTCCCGGCTTGCCGAAGCTGGAACCGCACGAAGCGGCGGTTCTCCTCTCGGCGCGTCAGCCAGCAATGAAAGGATCGGTGCCAATAGCCCAGCGCATGAGTCTCGGTACGGCTTGCGGTGCCAAGGGGGTTAAGCTGTTCGTCGTAAATATCGAAGCGTTCTTCTGCCATCGGAACCTCCACTTTTTTACCGAGTTCTAGCTGCCGGCTGCCGTTCCTTCTTCCAGCACGGAAGTGCAATGCTTGCAGCGCGTAGCTTTGACCGGAATTTGGGACAAGCAGTACGGGCATTCTTTTTCCGTCGGCTCAGCTGGTGCGGGAGCTTCCTCCGGTTTAATGCGGCGTAGAATATTAATCCCTTTAACGAGCATAAAGATACATAAGGCAACGATGAAGAAGTCCAGCAATACGTTGATAAACTGGCCGTACGCGATAACGGCTACGCCGTATTTGGTCGCATCCGTAAGGGTATGGATGTCGTGCATCGCAACGCCTTCCGGCAAAGGCTTGTCCGAGCCCAAGTTAATGAATAAGTCCTTGAAATCCGCGCCGCCGAGCATACGCCCGATGGGAGGCATAATAATATCGTTAACGAGAGAGGTAACGATTTTGCCGAAGGCGCCGCCGATAATTACACCGACTGCAAGATCGATTACATTCCCCTTAATGGCGAATTCCTTGAACTCTTGAATGATTTTTCTCATAAATAAAATTCCTCCTACATTGACAATCGAGCCGGTTCTTGCGCAGAGAAGCATTCTACTTCCTACTATAACCAAACTCTATGTAATCTACTCTACTATATTAGTCGATCTTGCTTCCGATAGAAAGTGCCAAGGTCCAAGAGGGCCAAATCCTTCCGGAAAAATGCAACTTCCCTAACCGGTGCGCCGTAATAGGCTTAAGCAATATTTTAATCCAATGATAAGAATGAAGGGATGGATGACATGTTTAACCGTTTATTGGCCAGTATTGGAATTGGTTCCGCCAAAATCGATACGCTTCTTGAAAAGTCACAATACGTGCCTGGCGAAGAGGTACGGGGTGTAGTCAATATTCGAGGGGGAAATGCTCCGCAAAACATAGATACCATCCAAATGTCGGTAATGACCGAATACATCCGCGAGAGCAACGACAATAAATTCCGGCAGCACGGAGAAATCGGACGCTTTCATGTGAGTGCTCCGTTTACGCTGGAGGCCGGTGAGACAAAGGAAGTGCCTTTCAGCTTCCGCTTGCCGTATCAAACGCCGCTTACCATCGGCAGAGCGCCGGTATGGGTAAAAACCGAGCTGGAGGTACGCGGCGGGGTGGACCCGGGAGATAACGACCGTATCGATGTTCTGCCTACCAGCGCCATTAACACGGTGTTCCATGCGCTGGATCTGCTTGGCTTCCGGCTGCGTCAGGCGGGATGCGAATATGCCCCGCGGCACGGCGGCGGAATGCCGTTTGTGCAGGAATTTGAATTTGTGCCAACCGGCCAGTTCCGGGGTCAGCTCGATGAGCTCGAGATTATGTTCTATTCGTCCGACCGCGAGCTGGAGCTGCTGCTTCAGGTGGATCGCCGGGCACGGGGGCTGGGCGGAATGTTTGCGGAAGCGTTTGACCTGGATGAAACGTTTGTACGCTGCAGATTTACCGAGGAACAGCTGCAGGCGGGACCTACCGTTATTGCCCGCCAGCTGTCCGAATTGATCGCCAGAACGATCTAGCTGCTTGGCTAGGTCGGGCGCCCGGGACGAGTCCGATATGCTTCTTTTGGGCATCTCGGGCTTTTTTTTGCGCGAGTCGGGGATGGGGAGGCGAATCGCGGCCGGAGATATCCGCCGATTGGTTTGATTCAGCTTCCCGTTGATTGGTTAATAAGGGGAAAACCTTGGCTATTTTAACGTTTGTGGCATAATAAAGGGAAGACAAGGAAGGGCGAGTTGTCGCTCACGAAGGAGAAGTTGGTATGACGATTGGAGCGCGGGTGCTCAAGACAGGCATGGCAGTCGCACTTGCCATATACCTGAGCGGATTGTTTGGTTTTGCGTCTCCGTTGATTACAACGGTCGCAGCGATTCTGACGATCCAGCCGTCCATTTACCGCTCTTGGCAGCAGGTGCTGGATCAGTTCCAGACGAATCTGCTTGGGGCTGCGATGGCACTGGCCGCAATGAAGCTGTTCGGGCAAACGCCGATTGCGGTAGGACTTGTATGTATCTTAGTTATTCTGGTCAGCATCCGGTTGAAAATGGAGACAACCATCGGCGTTACGCTGGTGACGGTTGTCGCGATTATGGAAGCGCACGGTCAGGTAACTACGATGGCGCTTGAGCGGTTTCTGATGGTATTAGCGGGGATGGGGGCAGCGTTTACCGTGAATGTGCTGGTATTCCCGCCGAGGCCAAGAAAGCAGTTCACCGAGCAGGTGCACCACGCTTTCTCGCAGATGTCGCTGCTGCTGCGGACGGCAATCTCAAACGAGATGAAGGAGCAGGTGTACCGCAAGGAGAAAGAGAAGCTGCACAAGACGCTGCGCAAGCTTGAGGACCGCTACAACCTGTTCGAGGAAGAGCGGAAAATACTGGCCCGTACGAAAATCAGCCACGCCCGCCAGCTCTTGGTATCCAAGCAGATGATCAAGGCGCTGCAGAAGGGATCGGATTTGCTCGAGGTCGTCGAGGAGCATTATTTCTCCACGCCGAAGGCAGGCGACTGGGCTATGCGCTTCGATCGTCAAATCGAAGATTTGACGAAGTATCACGAATCGATCGTGCTGAAGATCGAGAACAAGATGAAGCCTAACATGTCGATGGAGCCGGGCGAGGAGCGGGAGGCGCGCCTTGTTGCCGAGCTCACCGACTACGTCCGCGAGGACCCGGACGAGCATAAGCGGCTGATCTTCGTCGCCTCGGCGTTGTTCGAATACGCCTACCATTTGCGCCGCCTGGAGAAGCTCGTCGATCACATCCAGCGCCCCCACGGTGAAGCCGAAGAGCGCCGCAGCGCGGAGAAAGCCGACGCCGCCGCGGTTCGGGAGTAGTAGCAGCTCGTTGAGCGTCATAAGACGGATGTTCTAGCCGGTGCGAGCCGCGAAATAAGAGGAAAAAAATCGTGTTACTGTGGTGCGGCCGCTCGAGTGCGGGGTTAAAGCAGCTCAATAAGACGGAAAAACCGTGCTGCAGCCGGTGAACGGATGGTCTGACTGGTGCGACGCGGTGGGTGGATAGTGTGATGCACATTTCAGAGCTTATCGATGTGCGACATCGCCAAGCGCTCGAAAAGGCAGCCTAGCTGCCACCTTTAACGATGCGCGACATCGTTAAGGAATGCAAAAATGGCCCGCGGATGGCCAAAAGTAGCGTTTCGAGCTAGCTTAACGATGTGCGAAATCGCTAAGCGCATATCAGCCTCCAAGCCTGAGGTCGGCCAGTTGAGCAGCCGACCACAAACGCCCCCTCATCCAAAAATGAGGGGGCGTTTGTGCGTTTTTGGGGGACAGGGAATGTGTCTCCCGAGGAGCGGAGCGTTTCTTGCCTTGCTGTTCAAGCAAAGTGTATACAACCGCAGCCGAAGGAGTTACATTCCCGTCACCGCCGATCCCAAGCGGCCAAATCAGCCAGCAGCCAGCAATCGCAGGCTAAGAATCCGTCTTATTGCTCCCCTTGTGGCGCCGCGGATGCTGCATATGCGCTTCCGGATCGTCGTCATCGTCTTTTGCAATCAGACGCGGATCGGTACGGCCCTCGTGGTGATTGTCGAAGTCAAGCTCGACAAGCTCCCACTCGGTATTGCCGTTCTGCGGATCGGCTGGGAATACATCGCCGCGCTCTAGCTTTTCCACGCGGCCGATTTCGTTTTTATAAACACCCGACACCTCGACATGCTCGCCAGACATCGGATCCATTTCATTATGCTGTTCGCTCATGGCCCACTCACTCGTCCTTCCCTTAGCTTATAATCCGTGCTTCGGTACCGCTGCCGCATCGGCTTCGGATTGCTTCTGACTAGCTTGCTGTTTGCCTTTGCCGGTACGATCGGCTAATGATTGCGCTTTGCTGGCTTCGACTTGTTTATGGGACGGCCATTCACCTGACATGCTGCCATCCTCCTTTCGGCTGTTAATCCTTTAGAAGTGTGCCACGAAAGGAGGCTATGTATGAGTCGTCAAGGCCAAGAGGAACAAATTACTGCTTAATTCACGTGATAGCGGGATTCGATTTTTTTGCCGCCGAACCACATGACGATAATGACGGCACAGGTGACGAAGATGCGCCAAGGCTCCTCGCGGAAGCTGCCGATATTGAAGCTGATCAGCGAGATGCTTAGAATCATGACCCCTTTTCCCAGCACGGTCGCAAGAACAAAGGTGCGCAGCGAGATTTTGCTGAAGCCCGAAACGATATTAATGATGGACGACGGGGAGAACGGAAAGCAGGCCAATAGAAAAAGCGGCGTAAAGCCCTTTTGATCCACCCATCTGAAGAACCGTTCGGTTTTGGGAAATCTGCGTTCGATTTTCGACTTGACGTTCTTGCCAAGCTTGCGGCTGATCAGGAACACGCAGATCGCTCCGACGGAGACCCCAAGCCAAGAGAGCAGAAAGCCAAGCCAGAGCCCGAAAATATTCGCGTTAGCCGCAACAATAACGATTAAAGGAAGGAAAGGCAGGAACGATTCGAGAAGCGGCAGCAGAATGCCGGGCAAAATACCAAACTGCGAGTAACTCTCCAGCGTTCGCTGCAAATGCTCAAGGTCCAGATTTTTCATTTGGACGTACAAATTATTCATGCTCTCCATCACATGCATGGCTGTTACCTACCCCACTTAACCCCAATCGGGAAAATATTTCGTTCTATTTCAATTGCCGTTCATTTTCGTTGCCGGAATCAGCACATAGAGCAGGGCAATGAGTCCAAACAGCATGGCGCTTACCCAGATCACCGTGGGAGAGCCAAAGCTTGCAGCGAGTATTCCTCCGGCCAGCGGTCCAATCATGCCGCCAAGACCTTCAACGGTCGACAGCAGTCCCCAGCCCAAGCCTTCCTGCTTGGGCGGCACGTAAGCCGCGAGCAAAGCATTCCAAGCCGGCAGAATAGCCGCATAAGATAGACCAAGAATCATTACAATAACTAAACAATACCAAAACGGAAGCCGCCATGCCAACATATAGAGCCCGGCAGCGAAAACGGCAAAGCCGATAATCAGAAACCACTTCTTGCCGCCAAGCTTGTCCGACAGCCGCCCCATAGGAATAAGACCGGCTGCCGCGCATACGCCGCCTGCTGTAAGCAGCAGGGAATATTGAGCGCCTGCAAGGCCAAGCTCGCTTTCCGCGAAGCCCGGAAGGACGGGGACAAGCATGCTGGCGCCTGCCGTCTGCAGAATCATGCCCGGCAGAAGCATGCGCATAGCTTTTATACGTTCCGTTAAGGCAACAAGTTGCCGTTTTAACGGAATCGCCTGAATCTGCTGTCCGCCGGCCTTTGCGCTATTCATGAAGAAAGCCAGGAACGCGGCTAAGATCGAGAGGATCAACAGAAGGAAGTAAGTTCCGCTCACGTAATAATCGAGCAGAATATTGCAAACAATCGGACCGGCGCCAAGTCCCGTAAGCCAGACGGTGTAGAGAAAACCCATTTGGCTCGCCCGTTTATCGTCCGATACCTTCGTCAGACAAACGATCCAGATCGGCGACATGCCGATGCCGTACAGAGCAGCGGCCGCTATGAACAGCAAGGCAATATGGGCGAACTGAATCAGAAACACGCCAGCGAGCGAGATCAACAGGCCTGTCCGCACGACAAACCGGATCGAGAACCGGTCGAGCAGATAACCGATGACCATCTTGAGCAGCGTATCCGTCAAATAATGCGCCGTAATCGCGATGCCGATGATATCCAGAGATAACCCGAGGACCTTCGTTCCGTAAATGGGGAGCAGGCTGATCAGCACCGCGCCCCGTACGAATTCCACCAAAAACAAGATCGCGGAGATGAGCCGCATCTCCGCTCCGAACCTCATGCCCATATTTTTCACGAGCGGCCAGGCTCCTTTACGATTTTACCCTTAACTATAGCGTTGACCAAATTTTTGATTCCAACCGCATTCCCGCAAAATATGATGGGCAATGCTGTCCGCTGCCGCATCCTCCGTCTGGAGGCGCTGCACGGCCGTTCTGCTGTGCTGCAGCTTTTCTGGATCGCTGATCAGCTTGATGATACTTGCGGCTAGTTTCTCGGGATTATGGCTGATGACGGCCGCTCCTTTGGATTGCAGATAACGGGCGTTCTTTTTCTCCTGGCCCGGAACCGGCCTGTAGAGGAATAGCGGCAGGCCCGCCCATATCGCTTCCGCAAGCGTGACGCCGCCCGGTTTGGATACGAGACAGGTTGCCAGAGACATCAGCTCATGAACCTGATCCACGAAGCCGAACAGATGAAGGCGGTCCGCCGAAGGGTGATTCCTGAATTGGTCTGCTATCGAAGATTTCAGCAGGCGGTTACGCCCGCAGACAAGCGCAATTTGCGCATGAGGATGTTGTTCCAGGAGAAGACGGCACAGCTCGTCGCAGTCCGGCATGACGCCTTGCGCGCCAGGCATAAGAAGAATGACGGGCTGCCTTGGGTGAAGCCCATATTTTTCGAAGAGCTCAAACGAAGGAGTCGGGCTGCTCTGAAAGCCGCGTCCAAGCGGTATGCCGGTGACGGATACGCGTCCGGGATGGATGCCAAGCGAGCCTAACTCCTGTTTCAGATCGTCGGTAGCCACGAAATAACGGCCGATACCGGGATGTACCCAGCGGCGGTGCAGATCGAAGTCGGTAATAACCGTGTAGGTTGGGATGGAAGCTCCGGGATGGATCGTCTTGCTGAGCCGGCCGCGGTGAAGGGCAGGCAGCGCGAAGAAAGGAAAGGTATGTATCACCGCGTCGGGCTGTTCTTTTTGCAGCAGCTTCTTCATCTTGTCGCGGCCAAAGGAGTGAAGGAAGCCGCCGAACAGGGAGTTATGCTTCATGGGCCTCGTAACATCGTAGACCCAGCCGTACAAATGAGGGATATGCGTATAGCTTTTCAAATACACCCGTCTTGTCATCTCGTTCAGCCAAGGATGAGACTCGGCCATCAGATCAACCATGACAGTCCGGTTGTTGCCCGCCTCTTCCAGCGCGTCGCGGATCGCTTTGGCGGCCTGTAAATGGCCTTCCCCATACGAAGCATACAAAATCAGCACCTTAGGCTGATAGCCGTTATTCGCACGAACCAATAGATGCACACCTCCTGCCGCAAGTATAGCGGAACAATGTCAACGCATTGTGATCATGTTGGTTCCCTCTTGTTAATTTTGTATAATGGGACATGTATCCAAAATTTAATCTGAGCTTTTCCTTGGGCTGCCCGCATGCGCCGCAGGGAAAACTCACAAAGTGGGAGTGAATCGGAAGATGAAGTACACTTATTTGGGCCAGTCTGGCCTACGTGTGAGCCGGCTTTGCCTCGGAACGATGAATTTTGGCGTTGATACGGATGAGAAGGAAGCGTTCCGCATTATGGATGCGGCGCTTGACGCAGGCATTAATTTTTTTGATACCGCAAATATTTACGGCTGGGGCGAGAATTCCGGCCGCACGGAAGAAATTATGGGACGCTGGTTCGCGCAAGGCGGCGGACGCCGCGAGAAAACAGTGCTCGCTACCAAAGTATACGGCGACATGCATGATCCTTATGACGGTCCAAACCGCGAAGCAGGTCTTTCTGCCTATAAAATTCGCCGCCATTTGGAAGGCTCGCTGCGCCGTCTCCAGACGGATCATATCGAGCTGTACCAGATGCATCACGTTGACCGCAACGTCAACTGGAACGAGCTGTGGGGAGCATTCGAAACGGCTGTTCATCAAGGCAAAATCGGCTATGTAGGGTCGAGTAACTTTGCAGGCTGGGACATTGCGGTGGCGCAAGGGGAAGCCAAGGCGAGAGGCGCTCTTGGTCTGGTCTCCGAACAGCATAAATACAATTTGCTATGCCGTCTGCCCGAGCTGGAAGTGCTTCCGGCTTCGAAGGCGCTTGGTCTTGGCGTTATTCCTTGGAGCCCGCTGGATGGAGGATTGCTCTCCGGCAGTCACCGTCATGGCGGAGCCGGCCGCAGAAGCGGCGAGAGAAACGAGCGCTTTGCGCAGGTGAAGCCGCAGCTGGATGCGTACGGGGCATTATGCGACGAGCTGGGAGCGCCGGAGGATCTGGTATCGCTGGCTTGGCTGCTTGCGAACCCGGCCGTTACGGCACCGATTATCGGGGTGCGCACGCTGGAACAGTTCGAGCGGTCTTTGCGCGCGGTTGAGCTGACCCTGGACGAGTCGGCGCTGAAGCGGATCGACGAGATCTTCCCGGGTCCAGGCGGAGACGCGCCGAAAGCCTACGCTTGGTAAAAGTAAAAGTTCAGCAAGCGGTAAGCCGTCGACGCGCCGTATAAAGCCTATTTATTAGATCAAGAGATTAAAAAGGACGGGGTCTTTGTTCAGTTCGACGAACTGGAAGCCTTTCTTCTGCATCCGCCCGATAAGCGCCGAGTAGTCCTCGCGCTGCTTGAGCTCAATGCCGACAAGGGCCGGGCCGTTGTCTTTATTATGCTTCTTCGTATATTCGAATCGGGTAATGTCGTCGTTTGGGCCAAGGACATCATCGAGAAATTCTCGGAGCGCTCCTGCTCGCTGTGGAAAGCTAAGCATGAAATAATGCTTCAGTCCTTCATAAATGAGCGAGCGCTCTTTGATTTCCTGCATCCGGTCGACATCGTTGTTGCCGCCGCTGATGACGCAGACGACCGTTTTGCCGGCGATTTCATCGCGCAGCGCGTCAAGCGCCGCAATCGGAAGCGCGCCGGCCGGCTCGGCGACAATCGCGTTCTCGTTGTACAGATCAAGAAGAGTGGTGCAGATCTTGCCTTCCGGTACGGTCCGCACATCGTCAAGCAGCTCGCGGCAGATGGAGAAGGTCATATCGCCGATCCGTTTGACCGCAGCGCCGTCCACGAATTTGTCGATATGCTCAAGCGGCGTCACTTCCCCGGCATCCAGGGAGACGCGAAGCGACGGCGCGCCTTCCGGCTCTACGCCGATCACCTTCGTCTGCGGGGAGACTGTCTTCACATAAGAAGCGATGCCCGCAACGAGGCCGCCGCCGCCCACGGATGCCAGCACATAGTCCGGCACCGTCTCCGCGGCTTCCATGAGCTCCTGGCCAACGGTTCCGTTGCCCGCGATGATCTTCGGATCATCGAACGGATGGATGAAAGCCATGCCGCCGCGTTCGCATTCGGCTACGGCTTCGGCATACGCATCGTCAAACGTGTCGCCGGTCAAGATGACTTCGACAAATTCGCCGCCGAAGAAGGAGACCTGGTTTACCTTTTGACGGGGCGTCGTGCTTGGCATATAGATTTTTCCCTGCACGCCAAGCGCCTGACAAGAGTAAGCCACACCCTGGGCGTGATTGCCCGCGCTTGCGCAGACAACGCCCGCGGCAAGACGCTCCGGCGGCAGAGAGCGCATGAGATGGTAGGCACCGCGGATTTTGAACGAACGGACGATCTGCAGATCCTCGCGCTTCAGGTATACGTTACAGCCGTAACGCTCGGAAAGAACGCGGTTGTATTGCAGCGGGGTGCGCGTAATGACATCCTTCAGATGCATTTGCGCATGAACGATATCTTCAAGTCCGATCTTGGAGGAATAGGATGATTGGAATTCCATAATATAAAAGTCACCTCGTTAATAGTCGCGATTCGACAAACACTGATGATTCATTATAGCATTATCTTTGTTGTTATGTAGGCGAAAAGGAGGTAGACAAAATGTTCCGCTGGCTGAAATGGTTGATCCTTACCGTGGTGCTGCTTGCTGCCATTGCCGCAGGCGGGGGATTATGGCTCAAATCCTATGTTGCTCCCGAGGAGAAGCTTGATTTAGCTTATGATCCTGTCTCCATAAAGGATAAAGCGGTGGAGATGGTTGCCAATCTGAAGCCGGAGATCGTGCTGTCGGAAGCGGATGTGAACAATCTGATCAAAAGCCAGCTGCAGAGCAGCCCCGCGTCGCTGCCCCCGGATATGACCCTGGACGGTGCGCGCTTCGAGGTGAACGGCGACAGGCTGATTGCCCATCTGAATATGACTTATCATGAATTTTTGCCTGTAGGCATGCTGGCCACTTACAAGATGACCTGGCAGGCGCCGAATCTGACCTTCGAGCCCTTGTCCCTGACCGTGAAAAACTATGATCTGGGGAAAGACCGGCTTGACCGGATCGTTGTCCCCATTGAGCTTCCCAGCCTGATTTCGATCGGCAATATGGAGTTCCAGCAGGATCGGATTGTGATCAGGCTGCGGCTTCAGTTATAAGCTTGGCCTCTGTCCGCGCGACAGAGGTCTTTCATTTTGCTCCCAAGGGCTATCAATAGCAAGCGGCTGTATTGAACTTGGTAGAATTTACTCATATAATTAGAAAAAACGTTACGTTAAGGGATCATATCGTGGACAAAAAAATAGTGGATGTTGCGAAACGGGCAGGCGTATCCGCCGCTACGGTATCGCGGGTGCTTAACGAGAGCAGTCTTGTATCGGAGAAAACGAAAATAAAGGTGCTCAAAGCAATCGAAGAAATGGACTACCATCCCAATGCGGCAGCCAAGCATCTGCGTTCCCAGCGGACGATGACGCTTGGCATTATCGTTCCGGATATTAACGTCTCTTATTTCTCCGAGATTATTAAAGGCATCGAGAATAAGGCGTACGCGCATAAATATAAGGTGCTTATTTGCGACTCGGATAACCAAATCGAGAAGGAAATGGAGTACCTGGGACTGTTGCCGGACAAGACGGTTGACGGCATGATTCTCGTTACGCCGCGCGTTAGTGACGACACCATTAACGAGTATGTGCAGAAGGGTTATGTCATTGGCGTGGTTGGACGGGCAGTCGTGCACGAGGATATACTGAGCTGCAAGACGGATAACGTAAAGTTCTCGAATGAGGCGGTGCGGCATCTGGTTGAGCAGGGACACCAGCAAATTGCCTATATCGGCGGCTATTCCGATTCCCTCGAGAACTATGAGCGGATGGAAGGCTACATGAAGGCACTTAAGGAAGGGAAAATCCCGTTCCTGCCTACCTTGATTGATAATGGCGACTTCGAGGAGACCGGAGGCTATCAGGCGTTCAACCGTCTGCTTGAGCGCAATCAATCGTTTACGGCGGTCTATTGCGCCAATGACGAGATGGCGCTTGGGGTGTACCGGGCCTGCCGGGAGAGGGGAATCCGCATTCCCGAAGACATGGCGGTCGTTGGCGTCGATAATAACAGGATTACGGAATATTTGCTGCCTGCCCTTAGCACGGTAGAACAGCCGAAATACGAGATGGGCTCCCATCTCACCGAGAAGCTGATCGCCCAGATGAACGGAAACGAACAAAGCGCGCAGAAGAAATACGTTATTGAGTCCAAGCTGATCAAAAGGGAATCCTCCAGCTTTAAACGCTAACAGTAGAATAGAGAAAGAGCTTGGCTGGGTCGCCCGCTAAGGCTCTTCACATTGAAGCTGCCATCTTGGCAGCTTTTTTGCTGTCTGGCCAACTGTAACCTTGCGGGAACGCGCTACAATAACTAACTAATTACTTGGTTGAACGCACGATCATGCGCTGAATCGGTTGGGATGCTGCACAAACTGCAGGATATATGCCCATTTTGGGCAGAATAGGCGAATTATGCTGCACAGAATGCAGGATATAGCGCCTAAATGGGACCCATTTGGCATTGAGCTTGCCCGTTATCCTGCATTCCGTGCAGGATATTTCGAGTTGCCGAGTCTAATCGCACCGATATGGTGCATTTCGTGCAACGTAGGCACGTGGCGGCGCTTTAACTAACTATAGTTACTTGGCTCGTACGCGAATGCGCTAGTATGCTGCTGGACCGCTATATATGCTGCTCAAAATGCAGCGTATATGCCCATTTTGGGCAGAATGGGCGAATTATGCTGCACAGAATGCAGGATATAGCGCCTAAATGGGCCCATTTGGCGCAGTGTTTGCCCGTTATCCTGCATTCCGTGCAGGATATTTCGAGTTGCCGGGTCTGATCGCACCGATATGATGCATTTCGTGCAACGTAGGCAAGTGGCGGCACTTTAACTAACTATAGTTACTTAGCTCGTACGCGAATGCACCAGCATGCTGCTGGACCGCTATATATGCTGCTCAAAATGCAGCGTATATGCCCATTTTGGGCAGAATGGGCGAATTATGCTGCACAGAATGCAGGATATAGCGCCTAAATGGGCTCATTTGGCGCAGTGTTTGCCCGTTATCCTGCATTCCGTGCAGGATATTTCGGGTTAACGTGTCTAATCGCACCTATATGGTGCATTTCGTGCAACGTAGGCACGTGGCGGCGCTTCAACTAGTTAATTACTTAGCTCATATACGGCCCAATGCCGCGTGACAGCAGCAGACATCAAGAATGCGTTGCGAAATGTAATCGAAACGCAAAAACTCGGCAAATCCAGGTTCATTTTCAGAAAATGAGCGTTTTCCCCCTTAACTTTGTTATCGATTTCACAAAGATAAGATTCACATCATCAATCAGGAAAACGATAGAAAGCCCATAAACACACGTTTTCCGAGGGTTGTCGAAAAAAAATCGGACAAACTTTGAAAAATGTTATTGAAATCGATTTCAGCACGTGCTAATATCGGTGTATAAAAGTCAGGCAAAAAGAAAGTGATGCAATGAACGAGAGCAAGATTATTGACGTAGCGAATCGCGCTAAAGTGTCCGTAGCAACGGTTTCAAGAGTGCTGAATCGAAGCGAGCTAGTAAGCGAGAAGACGAGGAAACGGGTGCTCGAGGCCATTCAGGAGATGAATTATACGCCCAATGCCATGGCCAAGAACCTGCGGTCCAGGAAGACGATGAAGATTGGCGTTGTTGTCGCGGATATTGAAGTTTCTTATTTCGCGGAGATTATTAAAGGCATCGAGAATATGGCAAACTCTCTCGACTATAACGTCATTATCTGCGATGCGCAGAACAAGAAGCAGAAGGAGCTCGAATATGTCTCCTTGCTGCAGAACAGAACCGTTGACGCCATGATCTTCGTTACCCCCGAGATGACGAACAAGGAACTCATCGGATTGGTGGAGGACGGCTATAGCATTGGCGTAATCGGGAGAAATATCGACCATGAGCAAATTCCTTGCGCCTTCACCGATAACGTGAAGATAGCCAGGGACGTTGTGAATCATCTGATCGGGCAGGGGCATGAGAAGATCGCGTTCCTGAGCGGATACGCGGATGCCATCGACAGCTATGAGCGTCTTGAAGGTTATATGAAAGCGCTTCGAGACGCAGGGATGCCCTTCATTCCGGATCTCATCGACAACGGGGATTTCAATGAAGACGGCGGCTACCTCAGCTTTATGAGGCTTCGCGAGAAGAACGATGACTTTACGGCGATTTTTACGGCTAACGACGAGATGGCCTTAGGCGTGTACAAAGCCTGCAAGCAGTTATCGATACAGGTGCCGCAGCAACTGGCGATCGTAGGCGTCGACAATATCAGGCTTACGAAGTACATTGTGCCTCGCCTCAGCACGGTTGATCAGCCCAAATACACGATGGGCGCGCTGCTCGCCGAGAAGCTGATTGACCAGATGAACAACAATGAGTTCAAGGACAAACGGACCTTCAAGGTCGAGTCCAAGCTGCTGATCCGGGAATCGTCCATGTTCAACAGGAACACCGCGAACAGCAGGGAAGCCAAGCCGTAAAGCCTCTTTTTTTGCAGAGTAAAGAAATCGATTACATTTTAAGCTTATTTTGAAGTCACGGAGGAATGCCGGTATGAAAGGTTTTTTCCAGGAGCTCGTACGGAATCGAATTTTGTTCCTCATGATTGCGCCTGCGTTGTTATTCTTTATAGTCTTTGCTTACGTTCCGATGGTGGGGGTCTACTACGCGTTCACCCGGTTCAGCTTTGACGGAGGGTTGTTCGGGGGAGAGTTCATCGGATTCAAGAACTTCGAATTCCTGTTCAACTCGGGGGTATTGTGGAACCTGACGAAAAATACGGTGCTCTACAATATCGCCTTCATTATTATCAGCAACGTCCTGCAGCTGGCATGCGCGATTTTCCTAAGCGAGCTGCCGGGCAAATGGTTCAAGAAGTCGACGCAGTCCATTATGTTCCTGCCGTTCTTCGTTTCGTTCGTCCTTGTAGGCGCTTTCGTATTTAACCTTTTCTCGAACGCGGGCGTTGTGAACACGATGCTGACATCGCTGGGCTTCCAGCCTTACGACTTCTATCTGCATACGGCGCCATGGAAATACATCATCGTCTTCTTCCATGTATGGAAAGGGCTTGGCTACGGTACGGTTATCTACTTGGCAGCCATTATGAGCATCAGCGATGAGTACCATGAGGCGGCCAAGATCGATGGAGCCAACATCTTCAAGCGGGTTAGGCATATTACGCTTCCGCTGCTTGTTCCGACGTTTATCCTGCTGATCCTGCTCAGCCTCGGCGGCATTCTGAAAGGCCAGTTCGACCTGTTCTACCAAATCATCGGCAACAACGGTATGCTTTACAACTCCACGGATATTATCGATACGTACGTATACCGCTCGCTTGCGGTCAACTTCGATATCGGCATGGGTACGGCAGCCGGTCTTTATCAATCGCTCTTCGGCTTCGTGCTAATTATCTTGGTTAACTATATCATTCGGAAAGTGCAGAAGGACTACGCACTGTTCTAAGGAGTGAATCGACATGAAAATTAAAATGGAAAGAGCAACAATCGTCTTTAACATCATGGGTTACGTGTTGATCGCCATCCTGACCGTGCTGTGCCTGCTGCCATTCCTGCTTATCGTCTCCGGCTCGTTTACGCCGGAGATCCAGATTATATCGAAGGGCTTCAGCCTTATTCCGGAGACCTTCTCCCTGGATGCCTACAAAGCCGCGTTCAGTAATCCGAAGCAAATTCTGGACGGCTACAAGGTAACGATCTTCATTACGGTTGCGGGTACGGCAGTCGGCTTGTTCCTGACTTCCATGGCGGGCTTCGTGCTCTCCCGCAAAGACTTCAAATACCGCGATCAGCTGTCCTTTTTTATCTACTTCACGACGCTGTTCAGCGGCGGTCTGATTCCCTGGTACATCCTCATTACAAAGCACCTAGATCTGAAAGATACCTATATGGCGCTTATCGTGCCGTCGCTCCTGAGCGCATGGAACATTATCCTCATGAAAAACTTCATGAAGTCAATCCCGGATTCCATCGTGGAATCGGCCAAGATTGACGGCGCGGGCGAGTTTACGATCTACCTGAAGCTTATCCTGCCGCTTTCCGGTCCCGGCCTTGCCACCATTGGCTTGTTCATGGCGCTTGGCTACTGGAACGACTGGTTTATGGCGAATCTGTTCATTACAAGCGAATCCCATTATCCGCTGCAGTTCCTGCTCTACAAGATTCTCGCAAGCGCGGCCGTTCTGAAGACCAACGTGGCGGGCAACCTGTCTCCTACGTTCCAGCCTCCGGCGGAAACGCTCAAGATGGCGGCAGCCGTCATCGCGACCGGTCCTATCGTATTCTTGTACCCGTTCGTTCAGCGCTTCTTCGTAAAAGGGCTGACGATCGGCGCCGTGAAAGGTTAGAACCGGTCCCAAGGCCGGCTAACATATAGGTTCACTAAATAAAAGGAGGAGTCATCAAGCATGAAAAGAAAGATAAAAACAATGGGCACTGTGCTCGTTTCGACGGCTATTATGGCAAGTATGCTTGCAGCCTGCGGTTCCGACAACAACAACAACAATTCGAACAAATCCTCGAATGCAAGCTCGAATCCGGGTACGGAAGCCAGCTCGAACACAAACACAGGCACGGATGCAAAAGCGCCGGACACTTCGAAGAAGGTTCAATTGACCTGGTACCTGCTCGGCGATCCGGCTCCGGACCAGGAGAAGGTTGTTGCGGAATGGAACAAAATGCTTGAGCAGGACTTGAATACGACCGTTAAGCTGAACTTCACGACGTGGACGGATTGGCAGACCAAATACAACCTGCTGCTTGCTTCCGGCGAGAAAATCGACATGATCTTCGCTTCCTCATGGGCGGACTTTTATAAATTCGCAAACCAAGGCGCTTTCATGCCTCTGAATGACCTTTTGCCAACGTACGCTCCTACCACTTGGAGCAGCGTGCCGGAGCAGGACTGGAAGGAAGCTACGGTTAACGACAAGATCTATGCGGTTCCCGCCACTTATCCGGAATACACGCCGGACGGTCTGGTATACCGCGACGACTGGAGACAAGAGCTTGGTCTTCCCGAGATCAAGGACGTTGACTCCATCGAGGCTTACCTGGACGGCGTGAAGAAATCCAAAGGCATCACGCCGATTAACGGCAAAGCTTACAACGAAGTATTTACGATGTTCAAAGCGTTCGAAGGCTACCAGCAAATCGGCGGCGACAGCGGCGTCATCGTAGCGAAATCGTACGACACTCCGCGCGATATCGTAGCTTATCCGTTCACTCCGGAGTTTGAGCAATGGGTGAAGAAGATGAAGACTTGGGCAGGGAAGGGCTTCTGGAAATCCGATACCTTGTCTGACCAAAAAGAAGCCGGCGACGCCATCAAAACAAGTCAAGGTGCCGTGTACTGGCGTAATGCTCCGGGTGCAGGCGGCTTTATCGTAGGTATGGAAAAATCCAATCCGGATATCAAGCTCGGCTACTTCCCGTTCAGCCGCTTCCACAACCTGACGATGCCTACGCTGTCGGTTAACAATGCGATGGCTATTCCGAAGAGCGCGCCTAACGCGGAGCGTTCCCTGATGGTTCTCGACAAGCTGCGCAACGATCCGAAGTACTATGATCTGATGAGCTACGGTCTTGAAGGCACGGACTACTCGATGGATGCAGACGGCAAGCATATCGTTACGCCTCCTGCCGGCGTAGATGCCAAAGACTTCAAAGGCTATGGCATCGCAAGCTGGGGCTACCGCGTGGAATCGATGGAGCGCGTGAAGCAGGCCGGCGGCTGGGAAGGCTTCGACGCTCTGCTTGAAGAGTTCAAATCGCAAAGCAAACCAAACATTTTCGCGCAGGTTATCATGGACTACGCTCCCGTGAAATCGCAGCAAGCAGCCGTTAACTCGGTTATTCAGCAGTACGGCATGCCTCTGATGATGGGTCTTGTTCCCGACGTGGATAAGGCGCTCGCGACTTACCGCAAACAGCTGGAAGCAGCCGGCGTGAACGATGTACTGAAATACGTGCAAGAGCAAGCGAACAAATCGTTTGATGAGCAAGGAATAAAATAATAGGTTTTGCATGACCAAGGGGGATGTGTGACCTGTGCGTAAGGGATCGGCGTACGCATTCGTCCTCATCCTCCTTTTTTATTTTCACTCAATGAAAGAGAGACAGGAGAGACATCATGCTGAAGACAACTTTAACGCTGGAAAACTTAAATGGCGTAAACGTTCCGTTTCAGAACGGCATTCCGGTACCTTCCTTCGAGCCGCAGACAAGAGAGAAGATCACGCTGAACGGCGAGTGGCGCAAGCGCCGTCTGTCGATGGACCACGATTTCTCGATGGCGGCCCGAAGCGATAGCTGGCTGGCGGAGCTGGAGGAACGGGAAGGGGAATATGTAAGCGGCGATCTAACGGAGCAGTGGCAGCCGCATGCGGTCCCATCGCCGGAAAACAAGCTGACCGGCTTGCCGGAAGCGAATGCGGCGGAAACGTATGAGGACGGTGTCTGGTATCGGAGAGCATTCGCGATTGCAAGCAAAAACGAAGGTTATGCTTATACGCTTAAGTCGCTTGGCATCAGCTACGTAGCCGATATTTGGATCAACGGGGAATGGGTGGGCTGCCATGAGGGCGGTTTTACTCCGTTTGCTTTTGATCTTACGGCGTACTTGCGCACGGGAGACAACGAGATCCGCATCCGCGTCGACAACCCGCCATGGGGAAGCCGCGCGGATACGATTCCGGCCGATGCGGGAACGGATTTCTTCAATTATACGGGTATTATCCATGATCTCTATATCGAAATCACTCCTCAAGCCGCGATCGTCCGGGCGGATATCGTTCCGCTGGATGTCAGCGGCAGGCTGAACGTGAAGGTTGTGCTGCATAACCGGGGCAAAGCTGCGGTTCAAGTAGGGCTGGAAGGAAGTCTGCTGGAGGCGGACCCGGAAGCGCCTAATTTCCTTGATTCTCCGCTGGCCTCCACGCTTATGGGCGTGCCGGCCGTTACGGATAAGCCGATGCACAGTGAACTGACCTTGCAGCCGGATGAAGTAAAGGTCGTCCAGTTCGAGGTAACCGTCCGGGAGCCTAAGCTGTGGTCGGTCTGGCAGCCAAATCTGTATGTCGCGACCTTCAGGCTGACGGCGGCAGGATCTGTGGCACAAGCGCAGGACTCGTTCAGCACGCAATTCGGCATTCGGACGGTACGGACGGATAAGACCCGAATTCTGCTCAATGAACAATCCGTCTTTATGGCCGGCATCGCCCGTCATGAGGAATGGCCGGATACCGGACGGACGGCGGCATGGGACCGCATTCGGACGGACCTGGAGCAGATTCGCGCGCTGAACGTGAATATGGTTAGAACCGGACATTATCCGAATCATGTGTACACGTATTTGCTGCTGGACCGGATGGGCTTTATGGCGATGAGCGAAATTCCGCTATGGCAGTTCGAGACCGAGCATTACGAAGCGCAAGGCGAGAAGCGTCTTGCCGATCAGATGTGGCGCGAGATGGTGTTCTCCCAGTATAACCGTCCGTCCGTGCTCATGTGGAGCACGCAGAACGAATCCAAGGACGTATGGCTTCGCCTCGCTTATAACGAACGCCTGGTCCGCGACTTAAGGGAGAATTACAATGACGGACGCCTGCTGACCCAAAGCTCGGCAGCCGACCAGCCGGGTCCCCATGATCCGTCGATGGCGCCGCTGGATGTAGCGGCTTGGACGATGTATTTTGGCATTTTCCATGGCGGGACGTATTACGAAGGGACACGGCAGTTCCTGGAGGAAGCAAACCGCATCTACCCGGATAAGCCGATCCTCAATACCGAATTCGGCCATTGGTCCTCCGACGGCAACGAAGGCGAGCAGGTCCTTACTTATGAAGAGACGCTGCGCGCCTTGATAGAGAAGGGGACCCTGACTGCAGAGGGAGAGGACAATCCGGACGGGTATGTAGCCGGCATCGACTTCTGGATTATGTACGACTGGTACGTGAATCACAACAACTGGATCGATACGTTTGGCATTATCCATATGGACCGCAGCACGGAGAAGCCGGTTGCACCGCTCATCCGCCGCGATTATGGCGCAATTACCCGTCTTAAAGGCGGCTTGGGTCAAAAGCTGGAGGGAGCGGCGAATGAGAAGGTTTAGCGCATTGATGCTTTCCGTTCTCCTGGTTGCCTTGCTGGCCACGGCCTGCAGCAATGGGAACTCGGGCAGTTCGAGCTCGGCTGGCGGGCAGGTCCAGGTGTGGCTGACCACCCCGGACAAGAGCAAGCTGCTGCAGCAGGAGGACAGCCTGAAGCTGACCAAGGCCAAGGATTCCGAAGAGAATGTCATTACAGTCGATGATCGGAAGGTCTATCAGCAAATGGATGGCTTTGGCGCTTCGTTAACGGATTCCTCGGCTTGGCTGATTGCGAACAAGCTGAACGATACGCAGCGGGAAGAGCTGATGAACAAGCTGTTCGACCACGATAAGGGAATTGGCATCAGCTATATGCGCGTGCCGCTTGGGGCTTCGGATTTTGCCGTGAAGAACTACACCTTCGACGATATGCCGGCCGGTCAAAACGATCCTGAGCTGAAGAACTTCTCCATCGATCACGATAAGGAGTACATTATTCCGACGCTTCGGCAGGCGCTTAAGATCAACCCGGATCTGAAGCTGATGGGTAGTCCGTGGAGCGCTCCGGGCTGGATGAAGACAACCGACTCCGTTATCGGGGGCAGCCTGAAGCCGGATGCGTATGAGCCGTTTGCGAATTATTTTGTCAAAATGATTCGGGAATACGAAGCGGAGGGCGTGCCGTTTGACGCGATTACGCTTCAGAACGAGCCGCATTACACGCCGGATGACTATCCGGGCATGCGGATGGAGCCGGTCGAGCAGGCCGAGCTGATCAAGAGCTTTGTTGGCCCGGCTTTCGAGAAGAACGACATCAAGACCAAGATCGTCGTTTGGGATCATAACTGGGATGAACCGTATTATCCGCTGACCATTCTGAACGATCCGGATGCTTCGAAATATGTAGACGGAACAGCCTTCCACGGCTATGCGGGCGAGGTTGGCAATCAGGCGCAGGTGCATGAAGCTTACCCGGACAAAAATCTCTATTTCACCGAAAGCAGCGGCGGCGCTTGGTCAACGGATTTCGGCGGCAACCTGAAATGGGATATGGAAAATCTGATTATCGGCGCAACCCGCAACTGGTCGAAGGTTGTCCTGAAATGGAATCTTGCGCTCGACGAGAACTATGGGCCCACGATTGGCGGCTGCAAGGATTGCATGGGCGTCGTGACGATTAATCAGGGCACCGGCGACGTAACGTTAAACTCGGAATACTATTCGTTTGGCCATGCGAGCAAATTCGTGAAATCCGGCGCATACCGGATTGAATCCGGCGAGTCGGTGAGCGGGGAGATCGAGCAGGTCGCCTTCAAGAATCAGGACGGATCTATTGTACTGGTTGCGCTAAACGCGGCAAGCGAGGACAAAGATTTAAAGGTTAAGCACGCCGGCAAATCGTTTGCGTACACCATGCCGGCAGGCGCCGTGGCTACGTTTGTATGGCCGGGAACGGACAACGGCAAATAACAAAACTTAAGAGGGATAGAGGAGGAGACGCAAGTGTCTACGATACTTAAAACGGCAGTAACGACAAAAGAAGTTGAAGTTTGGCTCAGCTCGGAAATGACCCCTGGGAGCACCCGCTGGTTTGAAGGGCCAACGGACCCGGCCTATGCGTTAAGCGGGCAGCCGAAGCTGGCATTAACCGCTCCCTCTGTCTCGGATCTGACTACGATTCTAGTAACGCCTGCCCATGCCTACCAGCAAATGCTGGGGATCGGAACATCGTTGGAAGAAACAACGATCAACAATCTGCTGAAGATGGACGCCGCTTCGCAGGCGAGCTTTATTCAGCAGCTGGCGGACAAGGAGAAAGGGCTCGGCTTTAATCTGTTCCGGATTACGATCGGGACCTCGGATTTCACCGCGCAGCCTTTCTATACGTATAACGATATTCCCGAGGGAGAGACCGACTTCGAGCTGAAGCGTTTCAGCGTGCAAAAGGACATCGAGCTGTCGATTTTCGAGACGGTGCAGCGTCTCTTGAAGGCGATGCCGGATGCGAAAATTTTCGCTTCGCCTTGGAGCCCGCCCGCCTGGATGAAGACGAACGGCGATCTGAAGCGGGGACGCCTGAAGGAAGGCGCCGAGTATACCGAAGCGCTGGCGAAATATTATCGCATGGCCATTCAGGCGTACGAAAAGCATGGCATTCCGGTCAGCGCGATGACGCTGCAAAACGAGCCGCTGCTCGAGACCGACTACCCAAGCTGCTACATGTCGCCCGAACGTCAGCGCGAGCTGGCGATTGCGCTGAAGCGCGAGTTCGAGGAGTATGGTCTGGCGACGGAGCTTTGGATCTTCGATCACAACTTTGCGGATGCGATGGGCTATGTCACGCCGATTCTGAATGACTCGGAAGGCTATGCGGCGGTAGACGGCATCGCGCTGCATGACTATGACGGCTCGCCGGAAGTGATGAGCGAGATTCATGCGGCTTATCCGGAGAAGCCGATTTACCTGACGGAGCGTTCCTTGTGGGGAACGGCCGGCGCGGACCGGATGGCGCAATATTTCCGCAACTATGCCAGCAGCTATAACGCTTGGGTAACGATGCTCGACAGCAAGATCGGCACACATCAATGGCTGGGGCAGCCCGGTCCAACGATGCTCGTGCAGGATGCGGATGAGCCAAGCCGCTTCTGGCGCACGCCGGAATTTAACCTGCTTGCGCAATACTCCCGCTTTGTCGAGCGCGGCGCATACCGGATCGGCAGCACCTACGGCTCGCCGGAGACGGTAACCAACGTAGCGTTCCGCAATCCGGACGGCCGCCTTGTTATGGTCGTTGTCAATCAAACGGCGGAAGAGCAATCGTTCCGCGTGCTTTGCGACGGCAAGCAGTTCCTAGCGACGCTTCCTGCCGGAACCGTTGGCACGTACCGCTGGCAGTAATAGAGAAAAGGCTGTTCCCAAAGGCATTGATGGGGACAGCCTTTTTTCTATGCTTAACGGCTTGCCCGACTTGTTGAACATGTCCAAGGAGTCGAGCTCCCCTTGCGATAAGAAGAGCTGCAGATTCGGTTGCGATACCCCCGGGTGCACGGAGAAGGCGCGTACGCCATGGCGTTTGCCGATGGTGTCAAGCGCGACCGCGGACAGGGCTTGCCAAGCGACGACTCGACCGAGATGCACGGCATACGTCCCCGCACCAATATAACCCGAGGATAAACAATCGGCGACTTCCAAGCCTAGCACTCCGTACACGACACTCCACATAGGCTACACAGCATACCCGCACGCCAAGCTGCACTTCGTTTGCGCCCGGCTTCACACCGTAACTCTGGTACCGCAACTCGATCAAGGAACTCACGCCGCATTGCACGTTTACCCTGAGCCTCGCGCAAGGCGACCTTATGCGATACCTCGTACCTAGCTCCGCCAGCCGGGTACTTCACGCGTCGGATACGTTGTACGTTTTACAGCATAATCGGCCCTAAACGCCTGTTTTGTCCCTTTATGCTGTACGATCTGCAGGATAATTCACTTAGACAGGCCCATTTCGAGGCCCAAAAGGGACCTACCCTGCATTTCGTGCAGCATAGAAAGCAGATGTGGCTAAAATGATGGAAATAGGCTGCATAAGGAGCAATGCAATGACAAGCAGGTCTGACAAGTTGGACGGAAAATTTGTCAGCAAGGCAGATATTTTGGCGGGAGCGGGCATACATTGTAACATTATGCACAGCATTTGCGAACGAGGGCAGTCATGCGGTGAGGCATGGCTGCTGCCGGTGTCGAATATAACGGATCTGAACCTGTACCCCAAAAGCGTGAAAAAGATGCGCAAAGATTAAGGACTTGGGTACGGTTGACAGCCCTATTGAGAATGGTTATCATGTTATTAACGAAAGTGATAATCATTATCATTAAAAGATGGACTAGATGGTTTAATGTTTCTTGCGGAAGCATACACCAAGTTAAACGCACCACCGGGTAAGTCCGGGCTTCGCACAAAGGGAGGTTCTAACGTTGGGTTTATTGTATGAAATGGTCTTGAAGAAGAAGAAGAAACAAATACATCCAGTCCGTCAGACGGAGCGTGAAGAACGGGAAGCGAGCCCGTGGCAGGTCGAGTCCATCATCATTCACGATGCAGCAGATGAGCAGAAAGAACAAAATAAGTAAGCCTGCGGACGCGGGCCTTACATAGCATTGGAGCTGAAAACGTGAAGGAAAGTCGGTTTAATGAGAACGGTCAGCCGGGGAATTCGGCGGAACGGATCAATCACGAGGGCAAGCCGTGGAACTGGATGCTGTTTCCTTTTTCGTCGGTACGGGTTAGTCAGGATTCCATCATAGCCGCTTCGGTTGGTTACGGCGTATACGAGATTAACGAATTCGGAGAGTGGACGAAGCTGGCGTCGGGGCTGCCGCCTCATGCAAGCGTGAACAGGCTTCAACTGCACAGCGGTATTTTGCATGCCTGCACGAGCGAAGGGCTATTCCTGTTCGAGGATGAGGAGTGGGTAGATACGGGACTTGCCGTCCCATGCTTCCAATACCGCATTCTGGGCGGAACCGGCTATGCGGCGACCGAATACGGGCTGTGGTCGGAGGTGCGCGGCGAATGGCAAAAGTTTGCCTGTCCGGGCAAAAAGGTGTTCGACTTCATGAACCTGCCGCAATATCTCGTTGTTGGCCATGAGAGCGGAATATCGCTGTATGACCGGTTCATGGACGAATGGGCCGAGTTCGAGCTGAGCCGGGCGGTCACCAGCCTGTCGGTGTTTCGCGGGAATTTGATTGGAGCAAGCGATAAGGGAGAGCTGCTGGCCGGGGATAAAAGAGGCCGGTTCGAACGGGTGCGCTTCAGCGGCAGGTTTATTTTCTCCGTTGTCTCCATTGGCATTGATACGTATGTGTGCACAGATCATGGTCTGTTCAGGCTCAGCATGATTCAGGATCAGTTCGCGCTTCTATCCGTAAAGCTTGGTTTTCCGGTAACGGACGTAGAGCTGCGCGATGGCAGATTGTACATGGCGACTTTGTTTCAAGGCATTCAATATTTAGATATCTAAGCGTTCAATAGTCATTGTGTGCCTGAGCCACGTTGAGGAATCAGCTCATGCAACCGGAAAGCCCTATTCTTCTACAAGAGGAGGAATAGGGCTTTCTTTTTAGTTCTAAGAGTTTCTAAGTTTTTTCTTATCCATGGCTTAGAATTCTCCGGATTACCGCTTCACCTTGCATAGATTCGTTCTGCCCTAAGTTTGTAGACAAATGGCTATGATTTCGGTAACATGGCAATAGCTTTTATGAAGTTTTTGCATACATACACACCATTGAGACAACAAGGAGAGGTTTATTGTGTCGGAGGAATTGCTGCTGACCTTTCGGTCGCCGCCGCTGCCATTTTTCATAGAATCGAATCGGAGAACGTATCAGGCGGGGGAAGAGCATCCGAACCGGACGAATCTGGGCGTATTTGATCTGCTGTTCGTTCAGCAGGGTTCGCTCTATATCGCGGAGGAGGGCAACCGCTGGACGCTTCAAGCCGGGGATGTGCTTATACTGCGCCCGGATCGTTGGCATCACTCGTTTAAGCCTTGCCAAGAGGAGACCGTATTCGACTGGGTGCATTTCCAGACGGTTGGAGCCTGGGAGGAAACGGAAGCAAGCCAGGGATCGCTTCGCGGGGATTATTACACGTATGCCATCCGCCTGCCGAAAAAAATGCATTTATCGTTTCCGGACGAAGCGAAGCTGCTGTTCTCCCAGCTGCATGAAGCGGCGCAAAGCTCCTCGCATGGCGCCTTTTGGGAACGGCAGCAGCGATTTCTTCATTTGCTGCAGATGCTTGACGAGGGATGGCGCTCGGATGCCGCGAAGGCCGGGGTATCGGTTGCGGAACGCGCTGCCGCTTATCTGAAGATGAATTACCGCAGCGTGATTACGAATACGATGCTGAGCGAAGCGCTTCAGCTGCATACCAATTACATTACCCGCTGCATGACCGAGGTGTTCGGGTGCACGCCGCAGCAATATTTGCTGTATTACCGTCTCGACCAGGCGAAGCTGCTGCTGATCAAGACGGACTGGCCGATCGCAAGAGTGGCGGAGGAGACGGGATTCCGGCAGACGCCGCATTTCTCCAGGCTTTTTGCCGCGCAGACCGGCATGCCGCCGCTTAAATTCCGCAAACGATTTACGAATTAATGGAAATGAACGCATAATCATCCCGCGCTTTAGAGAATACTTGGTTAAAAAGCGCTGGGGGTTATTGCACATGATTGAACGTTATTCCATTACCGCGGATGTTGGAGATATGATTGAGGCTTTTAAGGTGGAGCAGTTGATTAATTGTTATACGAACCGGTTTAATGTAGCGCCGACGCAGACGGTGTCCATCGTAATGAACGATCGCTGGGGACTCCGGACGATGCATGACGCAAGATGGGGACTGTTCCCGTTCTGGGCGAAGGATTCCGTAAACGCCGACAGCTCGATGCTGTCCAGCAAGCCTTTCCTCGAGCGGATGCTGCGCAAACAGCGCTGCGTGGTGCCGTGCAGCGGATTTTTCGGCTGGCAGAAGGGGCAGAAGGAGAAGGACTCGCGGGCGATGCATATCGTGGTGCCGAACCGCAGAGTGTTCGGGATCGCCGGCTTCTTCGACGTATGGCGGAATTACAGCGGGCAAGAAGTGCGCGCTTTTACGATGATTACCGCCCCGGCAACCGGGACGATGTCGCAATGGCAGCCTAACGTGCCGGTCATTATGGACGAAGAGGGGATGGAGGATTGGCTGAATCCCCGCATCTCGGACTTCCGCTCGCTGCGCAAGCATCTGGAGCCGATGGACAGCTACCGCATGAGAGCTTATCCGGTCACTAACGCGGTGAACGACGAAGCTTACGAATCTCCGGACTGCGTCCGGGAGATCCGCCCGGATTTTGCTCTGAAATAATTGTAAGGGACTATTCCCGCAAGCCTCACGGTTTGCGGGGATAGTCCCTTTTTTGTTGCGGCGGGAGCCGGTGGTTGGCAAGCGAAGGCTTAAAATCATCAAGTTAACCGGATTGCGTTCTGCGGAACTCCTCCGTTAACAGCGGAACAACCTCGAACAGGTCCCCGACGATGCCGTAATCGGCAACGCTGAAGATGGGCGCGTCGGGGTCTTTGTTAATCGCGATAATGACGCGCGATTGGCTCATGCCGGCAAGATGCTGGATAGCGCCGCTTATCCCGCAGGCAATGTAGAGCTGCGGCGTAACGACCTTGCCGGTCTGCCCGATCTGCAGGGCATAGCCGCAGTAGCCGGCATCGCAGGCGCCGCGCGAGGCGCCAACCGCGCCGCCGAGCACGCCCGCAAGCTCTTGCAGCGGCTCGAAGCCGGCCGAGCTGCGTACGCCTCTGCCGCCGGAGACGACCACGTCGGCCTCGGCGAGATCGATTTGACCGCCGGCGCGGCGCACAAGCGAGCGCACCGCGGTCAGGATTGGCGGCACCGTGAACGGCAGCGCCTGCACGGTGCCTTGCGGCTCGCCGGCCGGCAGCGTCTCGGCCGGCTCGAAGTTGTTCGGGCGGACCGTGACGACCCACGGCCGGCCCGGGGTGAAGCTGCGCCGCTCGAACGCCTTGCCGGCGTAGAGCGGCCGCGTGAACACGCCATCGGTCTCGTCGATGGCGGTCACGTCTGCGACGTGGCCGGCGCCGATGGCCGCGGCCACGCGGGGCGCGAGTTCGCGCCCCGCTGCGGTATGGCCGAGCAGCAGCGCGTCCGGCCTTACCGCTTCAATAGCTGCGCGCAAGGCGGCGATGTACGCCTCGGGCGAAAAGGCGCGAAGGGCCGGGTCGTCCGCGACATGGACGACGTCCGCCCCTCGCGCAGCGAGCGCGGCTGCTTCGTCGGCCGCGCCGCCGGGAGCCGCGAGGACGGCATGGACCGAGCCGTCCGCACCGGCCAGCCGCCGCGCGGCGCCAAGCGCCTCAAGCGCTACGCGGCGCAGCTTGCCGTCCCGGCACTCGGCGAACACGAGTATCGTTCTTCCCATCTTATTTCCTCCTTTGTTGCAGGCGAACTGCATATGAGTTTTTATCGCAAACGTTGCTGAAAGTAACTATTTGTTTGGGGATGGGGGCAATAAGACCCTGGGAGGGCTTTATTGCAACAGATGGAGTGGTGACTGTATAGGATAAGACCCTCATAGGGTCTCATTTCTGCTCCATCGAGTCTTTGTGAAGCTTTTTTAGCTGCGGCGGTTCTATCCAAACTATTAAGTAAATAAACAGGTAAGCTTAGGCTCAGCCGGTTAAGAGCCCTTAGGGCACTTAACCAGCTGAAAACGCAAGCTACTTGGCACGTTAAGGTCCCTTAGGGGCCTTAACATTCAGCAAACGAGCGCAAAAGCTGCCACGTAGGCGGGTCCGCACAAGGTTAAGAGTCCTGAGGGCACTTAACCGGCTGAAAAAGCAGGCTACTTGGCACGTTAAGGTCCCTTAGGGGCCTTAACATTCAGCAAACGAGCGCAAAAGCTGCCACGTCGTCGGGTCCGCACAAGGTTAAGAGCCCTTAGGGCACTTAACCAGCTGAAAAAGCAGGCTACTTGGCACGTTAAGGTCCCTTAGGGACCTTAACAACAAGCAATCGGACGGACTCCGTTCTAATTAGCCGCCTTAACGTTTAACGCCGTGCAGCCGCCTCACTGCGGCAGCTGGCCCTCCGCCTGCAGCAGGCGGACAAGCTCCGCCGCCTGCTCGCCGGGCGTCCCCGCGAGACGCCGGCCGGCTGCGCGCGGCGCCGGCGGAAACAACTCCAGGCGCGATGTCCGCGCGCCTTCCTCCTCGCCGCCTGCGGCTGCCGACACCCGGGCGAGCGGCTTCCGCTTCGCCTTCATTATGCCCGGCAGCGACGGATACCGCGGCTCGTTGAGCCCTTGCTGCGCGGTAATCAGCGCTGGCAGCGGGATCGCAACCGTCTCCGTGTCGCCCTCGACATCGCGCTCCACGACAGCGAACCTCGCCGCCGACGCTGCGCCAGGCGGCAGCTCGCCGGATGCCTTCGCCTCATCCGGCCCTACAATGACAACCTTCACCGCTGCCGACGCATGCGGCAGACCAAGCCGCTCCGCGACCTGGAGCGCTACGCTCCCGGAGCCGCTGTCGACGGCGAACAAGCCCGCCAGCAGCAGATCCGGCTTCAGCGGCTCGATAACCTTCGCCAGCGCAGCGGCCAGCGCGAAGCTGTCGCCGCTGTCGACGGTAGCCGCGTCGAGCCGGATCGCTTCATCCGCGCCCATCGCAAGGGCGGTCCGCAGCGCCTCCTCCGAGCGGTCGCCGCCGCAGGAGACAACCCGTACCTCGCCGCCATGCGCCTCGCGCTGGCGCAGCGCCTCCTCGAGGGCATATTCGTCATAAGGATTAATGACGAGCTTGGCGTCCGCTTCCGCAACGGCGCCGTCCTTTACGATAATTTTTTCTTCCGTATCAAATGTCTGCTTGAGTAGAACGACAATGTTCAGCACTGCAGCAACCTCCTCAGACTATAGTTCCATGCTCAATTCTCGCCGGGCTGAAACGCCGCTCCCGCAGCATGGCCGCGGCCGGCTGCAAGGCTCGGCTAAACCGCTTTCCATCAGTGCTACGATATGAGTCAACTCGGCCAAATAGACCGTCCGCACCGGCGAAAGGGGCGGCATGTTCATGCTAACGGGCTCATATACTGGAGCACCGCGGTTTTTTTGAAAATGCTGCCCATTCACTTAAGGACGGCACAGCCGTTTCTCCTTGAATTCTAAGCGCTAATAAGTTTTTTCTTGCAAACACGACTTGGAATTCACCGGATTGAAACGCGCTCTCCCGCCTTAGGATGGAGCAGCCGTTTTTCCTAGTCACAACGCTTAAAAGCTTGTCCGAATCGAGGGCTGCAAAAGGGGGCGTGGCCATTGCTGGAATGGTGGTCGGCAGATGTTGCGACAGCTGCACTCAGGTGGATTTTGTTCGCGGCGATATTGGGGCTTGCCGCAGCCCTTTTTGTTACGGTCGTCTTGCGCAGGGTGGGCTATATCAAGCTTGGCCGGGCGGCTGCCCATGAGGCGATGCCATCGGATGAGCGGAGGGAAGCAGCCGGACGTCCCTCGGTAACGGGACAGGTGCTCGGGCACAGCAAGCTGCTGCGCGATATCCGGAGCGGCGTCATGCATTTCATTTATTTTTACGGATTTATCATTCTGCAGTTTGGAGCGGCGGATATTATCTGGAAGAAGCTCAGCGGTCACCCGATTCCGTTTCCCTTCTACGGCCAGTTCGCCTGGTCGCAGGAGCTGACGGTCTCGCTTGTCCTGCTCGCGGTCCTGTACGGGGCTTTCCGCCGGTATATCGAGCGGCTGCCAAGACTGAAGCGCGGCTGGAAGCCTTCGCTTGTGCTGTGGTTTATCGGCGGCCTGATGCTGACGGTCCTGCTGACGCTTTCCTTCGAGCGGCTGTCGGGAGATCCCCATGCCGTAGCTGGCCGTTTCGCCCCCGTTTCCTCCGTGCTTGCGGACTGGATCGGGAAGCTTGGCGTGCCTGCCGGAAGCATAGCGTCGGAAGCGGGTTACGAGCTGTTCTGGTGGCTGCATCTGCTCGTCCTACTGTCTTTCCTTGTGTACGTGCCGCAGTCGAAGCATTTTCACCTGCTGACGGCTCCCGTGAATTTGTGGCTCGGGCGCAATGCGCCGGTGGGCCGGCTGGCGCCGCTTAATCTGGAGGATGAGGATGCGGAGTATTTTGGCGCGGGCAAAATCGAGCATTTTACGCAAAAGCAGCTGCTCGACCTGTATGCCTGCGTGGAATGCGGACGCTGCACGAATGTTTGCCCGGCTTCGAATACCGGCAAGCTGCTGTCGCCGATGCATCTCATGACCAAGCTTCGGGATCACCTCACGGAAAAAGGCGCCGCCATTACGTCCAAGTCGCCTTGGGTGCCAACGTTTATGGGCGGGCAGGCGGCAGGGGCGCATGTGATGGGAGCGCTGATTCCGTCCTGGGAGGACAGTCCCGAAGGAAGCGTGACCTCCATTATTCCGACCATGACGGCCCAGAAGCTGGCTTGGAATGCCCGGGAGGCAGCGAAGCCGGGTGAGCTGGAGCTGATCGGAGACGTCATGAGCGAGGAGGAGCTGTGGGCATGCACGACCTGCCGCAACTGCGAGGAGATGTGCCCGGTTGGCAACGAGCATGTGGACAAAATCATCGATATGCGCCGTTATCTCGTGCTGATGGAAGGCCGCCTGCCGTTTGACGGCCAGCGCGCGCTGCAAAACATCGAGCGCCAAAGCAACCCGTGGGGACTTCCGAGAGCCGAACGCGCGGCCTGGATCGACGAGTGCGAAAGCCGTACCGGCGTCCGCGTGAAGACGATGCAGGAAATTAAACGTGCGGGAGCGCCTAAGCCGCAGTTTCTGCTGTGGGCAGGGTCCATGGGCTCCTACGATACGCGCAGCCGGAAGGTGCTGTATGATCTCGTGCGGCTGCTCGACCAGGCGGGCGTGTCGTTTGCCACGCTTGGGGCAGAGGAGCGGAACTCGGGCGATACGCCGCGCAGGATCGGCAACGAGCTGCTTTTCCAAGAGCTGTGCCGAGAAAACATCGAGACGATCGCCCGTTACGGGATAACCCGTATCGTAACGGCCTGCCCGCATACGCTTAATACCTTCCGCAAGGAGTATCCGGACTTCGGCCTTCCGTCGGACGTCAGGATCGAGCATCATACGGAGCTGCTTGCCCGCCTGCTTAAGGATGGGCGGTTAACGCCCGAGCACCTCGTCCAAGAACGCGTCACCTACCATGATTCCTGCTATCTCGGACGTTATAACGGCATCTATGATGCACCGCGCGAGGTACTGAAGGCGATTCCGGGCATCGAGATCGAAGAGATGGTGAGAAGCCGCGAGAACGGCATGTGCTGCGGAGCGGGCGGCGGACTCATGTGGATGGAGGAGCAAAGCGGCGTTCGCGTTAACCGCGCAAGAGTATCGCAGGCGCTGGAGGTGCGGCCTACGGTCATCGGCTCGGCTTGCCCGTATTGCCTGACGATGATGGAAGACGGGTTGAAGCTTCTGGAGGCCGACGAGCAGACGGCGGCACGCGATGTGGCGGAGCTGCTTGCGGCAAGCGTGTTTGGCAAAGAAACAGTTTAACGGCCCGGTAAAAAGACAGCTCATGCTTCTGAAGCAAAAACCATCAGGAACCCGCTGTCTCGCTATTTGCAGGATCATTCTTTTCAGGAGGGACTATTCAATGCAGATGAATCGAACGGGGACAGTAAGGCGCGCGGCCGTCATCGGCTCCGGCGTAATGGGCGCGGGAATTGCCGCGCATCTGGCGAATGCCGGCATGCGTGTGCTGCTGCTCGATGTCGTGCCGCAGACCATGCTTCCGGAGGAGGAAAAACGCGGACTGACGCTCGCTTCCCCGCAGGTGCGCAGCCGCTTGGCCCAAGCTGCCGTTGCACGCATGGCGAAGGCGCAGCCGGCACCGCTGTATGAGCCTTCTTTCGCCGGGCGTATTACGGCTGGTAATCTCGAGGACCACCTGGCGGGATTATCCGAGGTGGATTGGATTGTGGAAGCGGTTGTGGAGCGGCTGGATGTGAAGCGAAGCCTGTTCGAGCGCGTGGAGAGCGTGTGGAAGCCGGGCACGATTGTCTCCTCCAACACATCGGGCTTATCGGTAGCCGAGATGGTGGAGGGAAGGAGCGAGGCGTTCCGGCAGCATTTTGCGGTGACGCATTTTTTCAACCCTCCGCGTTACATGAAGCTGGTTGAGGTTGTGCCGACGAGCGACACGGATCCGGAAGTTACGGCATTATTGACCGCGTTATGCGAGGAACGGCTTGGCAAAGGCGTGGTTGTGGCGAAGGATACGCCTAACTTCATAGCCAATCGGATTGGCACGTACGGCATGCTGGTGACGCTGGAGGAGGTTTTGAAATTCGGGCTTACGGTGGAGGAAGCGGATGCGCTGACGGGGCCTGCGATGGGGCGGCCAAAGACGGCAACGTTCCGGATGCTGGATCTGGTTGGCCTCGATACGCTGCTTCACGTCGTCGATAATGTCCGGGAGAAAAGCACGGATGCGGCTGAACGCGAGACGTTCGCAAGGCCTCCGTTATTGGAGCAGCTGGTGTTATCGGGCCGGTTGGGCGAAAAGAGCGGCGGCGGGTTTTACCGGAAAATAAGAGGTCCGAAGGGCGGCAGCGAGATCGAATCGCTTGATTTGGAATCGCTTGCTTATCGGCCGCGGAGCTCGGTAAAGGGTCCAATCATCGACGCGGCCAAGGCGGCGAAAGGCACGGGCGGCAAGGTTCGGGCGCTCATCGGCACGGATCCGAAGCATAAATACGCCCGGTTCGCCTGGCAGACGATTAAGCGCACGCTCCTCTATTCGGCATCCCTGGTTGGCGTTATTGCCGATTCCATCACGGATATCGATAAAGCGATGAAATGGGGATTCAGCTGGGAGCTTGGGCCGTTCGAGCTGTGGGATGCGCTTGGGTTAGAGAAGTCCGTAGCCCGGATGAAGGCCGAAGGCGACGCGGTGCCGGAATGGGTGCTGACGTGGATTGCGGAAGGAAACGGCAGCTTTTATAAGGTGCAGGAGGGCAGACGGCTCGTATACGCCGGCGGGGGCGGAGGGTATGCGGCCGAAGAGCTGTCACCGGATGAGATCTCGCTTGCTGCCCTTAAGGAAGCCGGCAGGACGGTACTGCGCACCTCGGACGCGAGCCTTATCGATCTTGGCGACGATGTGGTATGTCTCGAATTCCATTCGCAGAACAATGCCATCGGCGGAGAGATTCTGACGGCGATCCGGCGGACGGCCGAGGAGGTCAGCAAGAATTGGCGCGGGCTTGTTATTGCGAACGACGGACGTAACTTCTGCGTAGGCGCGAACCTGCTGCTTCTCTTGATGGAGGCGCAAAACGGCGAGTGGGACGAAGTCGAGGACATCATCCGGATGTTCCAGAGCAGCATGCTTTCGATCAAAAAATTAGATCGTCCCGTCGTCGCCGCGCCTCACCGGATGACGCTTGGCGGAGGCGTCGAGGCGTGCCTGCCGGCCGATCAGATTATTTTTTCGCCGGAGACTTACTTCGGTCTCGTCGAGACCGGGGTTGGGCTGATCCCGGCGGGCGGCGGCTCGAAAGAGGCTGCCGTTATGGCTGCGGCTAGGGCAGGAGGCGGCGACATTCAGCCGCATTTGAACGCGTTGTTCGAGACGGTTGCGATGGCGCGCACGTCCACCAGCGGCTTCGATGTAGGCCGCATCGGGCTGAAGCGCCCGCAGGACCGCGTCATAATGCGGCAGGACGCGCGGATTGCCGAAGCGAAGCGGGCCGTGCTTGAACTGGACCGGGCCGGCTACACGCCGCAGCCCCAGGCCCGCGTCCGCGTGGCCGGCCGCGAGGGCAAAGCCGTGCTTCGCATGGGCGTGCACAGCCTGCTGCTCGGCGGCCAGATCAGCAAGCATGACGCGCTGATTGGGAATAAGCTCGCGCATGTGATGGCCGGCGGCGATGCCGCGCCCGGAGCGGAGGTCAGCGAGCAGTACCTGCTCGATCTGGAATGCGAAGCCTTCCTCAGCCTCTGCGGCGAGCGCAAAACGCAGGATCGCATGAGCCACATGCTCTCCTCCGGCAAGCCGCTGCGGAATTAGGGCGAAGTAGGGTCAGATCGCCCGACGCAATCGTCATGAGGTGCTGATCGCCGGCCTTCTGCTTAAGCCGTTAGGGTTCGTTAGGGGCCTTAACGTTAAACTAACTTGCAATATGAAGCGCATTAAGGTCCCTAAAGGGCTTTAATACTCAGATTTCAGGTGGAAAATGTTGCGTATCATGCTGATTTCACAAGGTTAAGGTCCCTAACGGACCTTAACCACCCTAACAAACGCCGAACGAGGCCGCATATGGTCCCTGAAGGGCCTTAACGTCGAAACAAGTCCAGAAGCTGCTCGAAAACACGGCTAACGCAGCTAATAAGACCCTCGCAGGGTCTTATCGCAAAAAGAACCACAACAAAAGCGCCGCCTGCGCGATGAGGAAGAGGCGGCGCCAAAAAGAAGGAGGCGCTCTATGGGAGCAGCGGGCAAATTTGCGGATCATGACCGCGATGCCGTTATCGTATCCGCGGTACGAACCGCGGTGGGCAAGGCGAAGAAGGGAAGTCTGGCGGAGACAAGGGCTGAGGACCTTGGACGGGCCGTGCTGACTGCGGCGGTAGGCCGGGTTCCGGGTCTTGATGCCGCCGACGTCGAGGATGTCATCATCGGCTGCGCCATGCCGGAAGGCGAGCAGGGGCTGAACATGGCGCGAATTATATCGCTCTATTCCGGCTTCCCGGTTACGACGCCGGCCGTGACGATTAACCGGTTCTGCGCTTCGGGTCTGCAGGCGATCGCTTACGCGGCTGAACGGATAAGGCTCGGCGACGCCGACATTCTCGTCGCCGGCGGCGTGGAAAGCATGAGCCATGTGCCCATGACCGGCTTTAAGCTGTCGCCGCATCCGGGCATTGTGGATGCCATGCCGGAGGTCTACATGGGCATGGGTCACACGGCGGAGGAGGTGGCGCGCCGCTACAATGTTACCCGCGCGGCGCAGGATGCGTTTGCCGCTTCCAGCCATCGCAAAGCGGCGGCCGCCATTCAGGAAGGCCGCTTCAAAGACGAGATCGTACCGGTGACGGCAACCCGGTCCGATGTGAACGAGTATGGCCGGCCAATTGAACGCACCTTCACGTTCGACACCGATGAAGGCGTCCGTCCGGATACAACGCCGGAGACGCTGGCGCCGCTCAAGCCGTCTTTTGCCCGGGAAGGTACGGTTACGGCCGGCAATTCCTCGCAGATGAGCGATGGCGCAGCCGCGGTTGTTGTGATGAGCCGTGCCAAGGCGAAGGAGCTTGGGCTGACGCCCCTTGCCGCTTTCCGCACCTACCGGGTAGCCGGGGTAGCTCCCGAAGTAATGGGCATCGGCCCGATAGAGGCTGTTCCAAAAGCGCTCAAGGCAGCCAACTTAACGGTTAACGACGTTGATATTTTCGAGCTGAATGAAGCTTTTGCCGCCCAATGCGTGCCGATTATAGAGGAGCTTGGCATCGATCCCGAACGCGTGAACGTAAACGGCGGGGCGATTGCGCTTGGTCATCCGCTTGGCTGTACGGGGACAAAGCTGTCGGTATCGCTTATTCACGAGCTTAGGAGACGCGGTGGCGGAATCGGGGTTGTCACGATGTGTGTTGGCGGAGGAATGGGAGCCGCTGGCGTGTTTGAGGTATACGCGTAGCATAGCGCGCAAGTGGAGGATGCAGGAAGGCGAAAGGGAAAGGGGACGTATAGCATGGGGGAAAACATTCGGTTTGGCGGTCGTTTCGTAATCGAGGATGCTCTGCCGTCCGCGACGGTGACGCCGGAGGATTTCAACGAAGAGCAGAAGATGATGGCGGATGCGGCGAAGCAGTTTGTGGAGGGAGAGATTTTTCCGCTTGATGAGCAGATTGAGGGCCTCAACTATGAGCTGACGGTAAAGCTGATGCGCCAGGCCGGCGAGCTTGGCCTTCTTGGAGCGGATGTACCCGAAGCCTATGGCGGTCTTGGACTTGATAAAGTAAGCACTACCCTGCTGTCGGAGACGCTTGCCCGCGCCTCCTCTTTCGCGCTGTCCGTTGGCGCGCATACGGGGATCGGCACGCTGCCGATCGTCTTTTTCGGAACGGCCGCGCAGAAGCGCAAATACTTGCCGAAGCTCGCCACGGGTGAGCTGATCGCCGCCTATTGCTTAACGGAGCCGGCCTCCGGATCGGATGCTTTAGGCGCCAAAACGACGGCAAAGCTGTCGCCTGACGGCAGCCACTATATTCTGAACGGCTCCAAGCTGTACATCACCAACGCGGGCTTTGCGGATGTGTTTATCGTATACGCGAAGGTGGACGGGGAAGCGTTCAGCGCGTTTATCGTGGAAAAAGGAATGCCGGGCTTCAGCCTTGGTCCGGAGGAGCACAAGATGGGCATAAAAGGCTCGTCGACGCGCCCGTTATTTTTCGAGGATGTCGCGGTGCCGGTGGAGAACGTGCTTGGCGAGATCGGCCAAGGGCATAAAATCGCGTTCAACATCCTGAACATCGGGCGGTTCAAGCTGGGAGCGGGCTGTCTTGGCGCGGCAAAGGAAACGATCGAGCTGGCCTCCAAATACGCCAACACGCGCAAGCAGTTCGGCCGCGCCATCTCCTCTTATCCGCTGATTGGCGCCAAGCTGGCGGATATGAATATCAGAACCTACGTGCTGGAATCCATGGTATACCGGACCGCGGGCTGGATCGATGCCATGCTGAGCGCCGAGGGTGCCGGAGCGGATGCGCCGGATGCCGGAATGCGGGCGGCGAAAGCAATCAGCGAGTACGCGCTGGAATGCTCGATTAATAAGGTGTTTGCGTCGGAGACGCTGGATTTTGTCGCGGACGAGGGGATCCAGATCCACGGCGGCTACGGCTATATCAAGGAATACAAGGTGGAGCGTATTTACCGGGATTCGCGGATTAACCGGATTTTCGAAGGGACCAACGAGATTAACCGGATGCTCATTCCGGGAACCTTGCTGAAAAAAGCGATGAAGGGCGAGCTCCCGCTGCTCGAAAAAGCGCAGTCCCTGCAGGCCGAGCTGCTGCAGCCGATGCCGGTTCCGCCGTTTGATGAGCCGCTCAGCCGGGAGGCATACCGCGTATCGCAGGGGAAAAAAGCATTTCTTGCCGTCGGCGGGCTTGCCGTGCAAAAGCTTGGCATGAAGCTCGACCAGGAGCAGGAAGTGCTCTGCTCGCTTTCGGATATCATGATTCAGCTCTTCGCGGCGGAAAGCGCGCTGCTCCGCACGCAAAAGCTCGTGCATAGCGGCGCGGATGCGGGGAACGCGATTCAAATGACGGAAGTCTTCGTACAGGAAGCGCTGGAGAAGATCGAAGCGATTGCGAAGGTTGCTCTGGCGGCGCTGGCGAAGGGAGATGCCTTGCAGATGCAGCTGTCGGTCTTGAAAAAGCTGATGCGCGGTCCGCTGGTCGATACGATTGCGGCCAAGCGGGACATTGCCGCGCGCGTCATTAGCGGGGAGCAATATATTGTGTAGGAGGGGGAACGCCATATGGGTAAGGCAGATCCGGAAAACCCGCTTGTACCCGAGGATCGGCAAAAGCCGGCCAATTCCGCACCTGACGAAACGCCGCTATCGCCACGGCAGGAGGAAGCCGCAGCCCCGCAGCTCATAGAAGCCGAGCCTCAGGCGGCTCCGTCCGCGGGGGCCGAGCCAAGCGAGGAAGCTGCCGCAACCGATGAAGCCCCAGCGACTAAAGCTGCTCCGTCGCCGGCGGAGGCCGAGTCGAGCGAGGAGCCTGCCGCAGCCAATGCCGCCCCGGAGGCAGAGCCATCCGCGGAAGCGATTGTGCCGGAGGCTGCGCCAGCAGCGGCCTCTGCTCCATCGGCAGAGGCCGAGCAGAGCGAAGTGCCTGACGCAGCAGACGCCGCTCCGGAAGTTACGCCTGCACCGTCCGCCGCAGACATGCCAGGCGATGAGCCGGCTCCCGAGGAAGCCGTTGCCTCCGCGGCATCGGAGGAGCCCGAGGCTCCTCCCGTCATTCCAAAGCCGTGGCTGCGGCATTACCCGCTGGAGATCCCGGCTTCCCTGGATTACCCGAATCATGGCATTCCGCAGTTCCTCATGAATGCCGTGGAGAAATTCCCGGCGAATGAAGCCGTTCATTTTCTCGGCAAATCGCTCACCTACCGCGAGCTTTACGACCATACCTGCCGCTTGGCTAACGGTCTGATCTCGCTTGGCGTCAACCGCGGCGACCGCGTGGCCATTATGCTGCCGAACTGTCCGCAGGCGGTGATCTCTTACTACGCCGCCCTAATGATTGGCGCCGTTGTGGTTCAGACCAATCCGCTTTATGTGGAGCGGGAGCTGGAGCATCAGCTGAAGGACAGCGGGGCGACAACGATCATTACCGTCGACCTGTTCTATGAGCGCCTTGCCAACGTGCGCGGCGAGCTTCCGGAGGCGGGAGCCGTTCCGAAGCTCAGGAACGCGATCATTACGTCGCTGAAGGACGGACTTCCTTTTCCGAAAAATCTCCTCTATCCGCTCAAGCAGCGCAAAGAAGGCTTCAAAGCCGATATTCCGTACGGCCGTCTCGGCGTTGTCTCTTATAAGAAGCTTCTGTCCTCCAGCTCTAATCTTCCCGTCCTGACCGATATCCACGGCGGCGATCTCGCCCAGCTTCAATATACCGGTGGCACGACCGGAACGCCGAAAGGGGTGATGCTGACGCACCGGAACCTTGTGGCCAATACGATGCAGACCTCCGCCTGGTGCTACAGGGTGAAGGATGGCTACGAAAGATTTCTGGCGGCGCTGCCGCTATTTCATGTATTTGGCTTAACCGTGTTAATGAATTTCTCCGTTATGCGCGCCGGCTCGCTGGTGCTTCTGCCGCGATTTGAGACCGAGACGGTGCTCGATACGATAAGCCGGCAGCAGCCCACGCTGTTCCCGGGTGCGCCAACGATGTATGTGGCATTGATTAATCATAAGAATTCAGCCAGCACCGATCTTTCCTCGATCGAGGCTTGCATCAGCGGATCGGCGGCGCTGCCGCTGGAGGTGCAGGAGCAGTTCGAGAAAATGACCGGCGGCAAGCTGATCGAAGGCTATGGCTTGACGGAAGCTTCGCCGGTGACGCATGCCAATCTGATCTGGGGCAAGCGCAAAATCGGCACGATCGGCATGCCTTTTCCGGATACGGAGGCCGCGATCTTCAGCCCGGAGGGCAAGCCGCTTCCCGTTCGCGAGGTTGGCGAGCTTGTCATTCGCGGTCCTCAGGTCATGAAGGGCTACTGGAACAATCCGAAGGAGACCGAAATCGTGCTGAGGGATGGCTGGCTGCACACCGGCGACCTTGGCTATATGGACGAAGACGGCTTTTTTACGATTGTGGACCGGATCAAGGACGTCATTATTGCGGGGGGCTTCAATATTTATCCGCGCGAGGTCGAAGAGGTGCTGTATGAGCATCCGGCCGTCATGGAAGCCTCCGTCCTTGGGGTGAAGGATCCGTACCGCGGCGAGACGGTGAAGGCTTTCGTTGTACTTAAAAAGGGCTCTTACGTATCGGCGGCCCAGCTCGACGTCTGGTGCAGGCAGCGGCTTGCCGCGTTTAAGGTGCCGCATCTGTACGAGTTCCGGGACTCGCTTCCGAAGACGATGATCGGCAAGGTCTTGAGACGCAAGCTGATGGAGGAGCTGGAGAAGGAGCAATAACTTAAGAGGCGGTGATGCGCGTGGCGGAGGATTTTGCCGCGGAGCAGGCGGATATCGAGAGGCATTTGGCGAAGCTGGAGGAGCTGGCCAGCGGGACTTTTTGGAGCGAGCTTGGTTGCGAGGTTGTCTTTGCCCATGCGGAAAAAGCGGCGATCCGGCTACGCGCGGAGCAGCGACATTTGAATCTGATTGGCATCGTGCATGGCGGGGTATTGATGTCTATGCTGGATAATGCAATGGGTCTAGTCGTCATGATCGCATGCCGCGAAAAGACGGTTACCGCAGGCCTGAACACGCATTTTCTGGAGAGCGCGAAGAGCGGCAATCTGGTGTGCGAAGCCGAGATCATGCACCGGATTGGACGGACGATTACCCTGCAGGCAACGGTGAAGGATGAGGAAGGAAGATTGATCGCGTGGGGAAGCGGAACCTATCGGATTGTGTCGCGATAACGAATATTTAGTCAATTTGGCCGAGTTGCTGACGGACGGTTGGTTCGATATAATATATCCTATATATGGAAGAAAAATTTATAGGCGAATAAACTGAAACCAAAACAGCTTTCAGCCGATAAATATAAGAAGAGAGGAGGCGGGAGCATGGTCGATGGATGGATTACCGCGGTCGTTTTGCTATTTGGGATTGCAGTTGCGATAATTGGCGTTTTTGCCTATTTACGAATGTTTAACAGGAACGAAACGCACCATTCATCCATGGACGTTCCGCCTCCGTCAATTCCCCCGAAAGCCGCTCCGCCAAAGGCCGAAGAGCCTCCGGCTAAGCCGCCTCGGGAGAACGAAGGCACGGGTTAGATTAACATTTGTTTATTTTACAATCTTGCCCGAAATGTTATAATAGTAAGAAAAATGCAAACATTGTGACTCATTGACCATGGAGTTGCCTGCACTGAAATGGGGGGTAATTTGCGGCGTAAATGCCGCATCCGTTCTCGGATTTGTTGTTTAGGACGACCATCCAACGTATAGGGGAGGAGATTTCATGGCGAAACATAGCCAGAATGAGGTCAAGGAAAGCCTGAAGGAACTCACGAGAATTTTTCAGCCGAAGGATCCGCGCAAGTTTGTTAAAGACTATATCCGGAAGTATAGGATAACGGGCGGATACGAGGATGAATTAACAATTTTAGTGGAAGACGAGATGGGTAAGATCAACTCCTCGGTCAGTTGAGCGCATACGAAATGGCTTTGCATCTGTATGATACAGGTGCAAAGCCTTTTTTGTGCTGCGGATAAGAGATTGGACTGGATGTAATCCTTTTGTAAGGATTTGATAATGCTTTTGCAAGAGCCCCGTTCTTCAATGGTTAGCTTTTTCCGGTAAGCTAGGAGTCGTGAATAGCTTGGGTGGCACTCATAGGCTTGAAAGGGGAGATAAACATGAAGAAACAAGTATGGGCTATCGTTGTGCTGGGAGGCGTACTGCTGTTAAGCGCATGTAATGCAGACAATAATAAGGACAAGATGAGCAATAAGCCGGCATCGGAGATGAATGACAACAAGGCTATGAACGAAGACAAGCCGATGAACGACGACAAGCCGATGAACGACAACAAGTCGATGAACGACGACAAGATGATGAATGACGACAAGTCGATGAACGACGACAAGTCGATGAACGACAGCAAATAAAGCCCGTTGCGCGTTATCCCTCTGCCCGGCGGCAGGGGGATGCTCTTTCTTTTGCCGGGTACAGTCGTAACCGATTTAAACAAGCCGTATAATAGAAGCATCAAGAGGTTGTTGGACGGGAGGGCAGCGGATGGGCGCAAGCATAATAGTAGCGGACGATGAGAGGAATATTACGGATGTATGCCGGCGGTATTTGGAGCGGGAAGGCCATGTGGTGTGGATAGCGGAGAACGGGGAAGAGGCGATCCGCCTATGGAAGGAGCATCGCCCGGACCTGTTGGTGCTGGATTTAATGATGCCGAAGGTGGACGGAATTGAAGTTTGCGATAGGATTCGGCAGGTCGACGATACCCCGATTATCATGCTTACAGCCCGCGGCGAAGAGCCGGACCGGCTGCTTGGTCTCACGATGGGCGCTGACGATTATATGACGAAGCCATTCAGCCCTAGAGAGCTTGTGCTTCGAATCCATAATATTTTGCGGAGAGTGGGCCGGAGAAGCGATGCATCGCCCGGGGAACGGGATGCGGAAAAGCTTCCGGAGGAAGCATCGGGTCAAGCGATTTATCTCGAAGGCTTATCGATCTACCCGCAAGAGAGAAGGGTTTCCGTTCTGGAGTCGGATGTCGAGCTGACCGTGAAGGAATTCGATCTGCTGCATTTGCTCGCCATGTATCCCGGCAAGGTGTTCTCGCGCAGCCAGCTGCTTAATCAGGTATGGGATATCGCCTACGACGGGGATACGACAACCGTAACCGTGCAAGTCCGGCGCCTGCGCGAGAAAATCGAGCCTAATCCGTCTGACCCGCGCTGGATTAAAACGGTATGGGGTATAGGCTACAAGCTGGACCCCAAAGGGAGCCCGGGATGAAGCTTCGAACCTATCTCTTGCTCGCCAACACGATTAGCATTGCGTTTATTATCGTGCTTCTTCTTGTTTTCTTTCAATACATGCTGGTTACGCGGGAGCAGCTGATATGGCTTTGTATCGCTACGGTAGGAGCAGGAATGGCATCCGCGCTGCTCTTCTTCCTTCTGGTTCGTCCGCTTGAAGCCTCGGTGCGCCGGGTCGGGGAAGGTGCTGCCCGAATTGCCGCCGGGGAGCTGCAGACAAGGGTGGAGCCTGCTGGTCTGAAGGAATTCAAGCAGCTGGCGGATCAATTCAACCGGATGGGCGCAAGCTTGGAGCAGAGCTTCCTGCAGGTTCGCGCGGCCGAGTCCGCCCAGCGGGAGCTGGTGGCCAATATGGCTCATGACCTGCGTACGCCGCTGGCTTCCATGCAATCCTATGCGGAAGCCCTGGAGGACAGGGTCCTTGAAGACGAAGCGGAATACCGCCGTTATCTGGGCACGATCCGTTCGGAGACGATGCGTTTGAGCGAGCTTATACAGGATTTGTTCGAGCTGTCTACTCTGGATGCGGAGGCGCAGGACAAAGAAATTAGTCACACGGCCGTTGTGGAGGACGTGCTTCTCGAGCTGCATCCGCGATTCTCGCTTCAGCTGGAGGAGATGGGACAACAGCTTCGAGTCCGTCTGCCGGAGCGTCCGCTGCGGGTCAACATGAAAGCCCGGCATCTGCAGCGCGTCCTGCAAAATCTGATCGAGAACGCCGTTCGTTACTCTCCTCGCGGCGGCATTATCCTCATTGAGGCCGACGAGCTGGATGGCAGCATGCTCCGGTTATCGGTGACCGACGAAGGAGTCGGGATTGCGGAAGGCGAGCGGGAGCGGATCTTTGACCGCTTCTACCGGACGGATCGCTCCCGCAGCCGCGAAGGCGGCGGTTCGGGTCTTGGGCTGTCGATTGCCAAACGGCTGGTGGAGCAATACGGGGGCTCTATTGGAGTCGAGCAGCCGGACGGTCAAGGCAGCCGATTCTGGTTCACGGTTCACGAAGGGAAGAAGACGTCTCATTTATGAAAGGAGGACGAGGATGGGAGATTTTCTGAAATGGGTACGCAAGGGGTTTGGCCGGAAGCTTACCCTCCTGCATGCTTGGAACGGCTGGATTGTGGTCGTGCTGGCCTTGTCCGGGATCATGCTGGTGATGAATTACTGGCGCGGCGTGCTTGGGGAAGGAAGGGTGTGGCTGAAGGAGCTGCACATTATCGTCGGCTTGTTGTCCCTTGTTCCGGTTGTGTTCTATCTCTTGCTCGCGGCCAAGCACTGGAAGCAGCTGAGAGGCAAAGGCTGGCAGAAGTTTAATGTTTTTGTCGTGCTTGGCCTGCTTGTCGGATGGCTCATCTCGGGCGTGTTGCTCTGGCAGTTCCGCGCCGTAGGGCCGTGGTGGTCGAACCATGCGCTGACCGTACATGATCTCTTAACCTGGATTGGCCTGCCTTATATTATTTACCATTCCATTACCAGGACGAAATGGCTCAAGGAGCCGAACCGGCGAACGGTGCGCACGGAGCGTGAACAGAAAACGGTGGACGTACCGATTCATCCCGCGGCAAGCCCGCAGTCGTACTTGTCCCGGCGTTCATTTGTAAAATGGGCGGTTGGAGGCGGTATTGCGATTGCGGTTGGACCGTCTTTTCTGAAGTGGACCGTCAATACGCTTGGCGTCAGCCTCGGGAGTCCCTCTTACGAGGAGATTGTGACAAGGGATGGCAATCAGCTCGCACCTCTGCCGCAGCCCATGCCAGCCTCCGCGCCTCCTATAGGCGGGGGAGCCAAAGGCGACTTCCGGATCTATTCCGTGACGCCGATTCCGTCCTTCTCCAATGAGACCTGGTCCTTCACCATAGACGGGCTGGTCGATAAGCCCATGACATGGAACTGGGAGCAATTCGTGAAGCTGACGCGCAAGGTTCAGGTGAGCGATTTTCACTGCGTGACGGGCTGGTCCGTGTACAAGAATACGTGGGAAGGCATTCCGCTCAAGCAGTTTCTGCAGGAGGCCGGGGTTAAAACAAACGCGAAAACGGTGAAGTTCTACTCAGGCGATGGCGTATACACCGATGCGCTCACCCTCGAGCAGGCGCAGATGGACGACATTATGGTCGCGATGCTGCATGACGGCAATCTAATCCCAAGCGAGCTCGGCGGCCCGGTCCGGCTGATCGTGCCAAAAATGTACGCGTACAAGTCGGTGAAATGGCTTAACCGGATCGAGCTGATCGACAAGGATCATATCGGCTATTGGGAAGAGCGGGGCTATGATATTGATGCTTGGGTGTAGGGAAAGGCCAGAAATCCTCTGCGAGGAAATCTGGCCTTTTTGTTGATTGCTCATACCTTTGAATTAATATTAACGGAAGAGCTTTTACTGTCCCAGCTTACGTTCTTCCCAAGAGCTTCCGCTACAAAACGAAGGGGTACAAAAGTAGAATTTTTGAACATCTTTGGAGCAATACTCAATGACTTCGCTTGTCCGTTCACATAGGCCGTTCGCGAACCCATTTTCATTTGAATCGTTAGTCCTTCCTTTGTACCGGTTATCGTTTGCGAGGAGGAATTCCAGCCAACCTTCAAGCCCATACTCTCAAACAAGGAGCGGAAGGGGACTAACACGGAACCGTTATCCATTATAGGAGCTACCGACATAGGCAAATAGCGATTATTCTGATAAACCTGGATTTGTTTTTTGCCAAAGGCTACAAGTCCAATGTCGTGATTAATGGAATAGAGGTTACCGCTGCTTCCGATGACAACTTCTGAGATTTTATACCAGTAAGCATTCCTGAGAAAGACGAATATTTCATATCCGTTATGGTCGAGACCGATGATATTGCCAACCCCCGTAACGAAATAGAGATTTCCCATATCGTCTGTAACGAGAGGTTTAGTGGAGCCGACTCCGTACTTTTCAGTCGATCTTGGTATGTATGACCATTTAATCGTTCCTTTATAATCGAGTTTTTGAATATCCCTTCTGTTGTCGAAGTAGTAACCACCCTTGCCGTCGGTTGGAATGCCTGAGGATCGGATATCCGATAAATCGGATTGACCGGAAAGCTTAACCTGGCTGCCGTCCGATGCTTTCAAGGCATGCAAACCGCTGGAAGTAAGCATATAGAGGATGCCTGCGTCCGAGAAATAAGGATAGAAAACGTCAAACTGATTCAGGTAGCTTTGAGGCGTTGAACGCCATCTTTCCGTTCCGTCGGAATGAATGGAGATGATCTCTTTACTCTCGGAATCCACATATATATTTCCTTTTGGGTCAATAAATAAATAGGAGGAACGCGTGCTTGGCGATGGTTTGTTCGGATCGGAAGTACGAATTTCTTTGTTTGTCCAATTAACCTCCCCCTTTGCATTACGAGAGATTAATCCGTCTGCAGAGAAATAGACAAAATTGCCGTGAGAATCACCGGCAAAATGCGAGTCGAACCTGCTATAAACCATGGTATCGGGCGGTAAATACCATTTGACCTTTCCTTCTGGCGATAGGGCATATATGGAGGTCATGCCGGGCTGCGTAAGGAAATCAGAGCTGTAAGCATAGATCGTTCCATCCTGGCCTAAAACTAAATAAATAACGGATAACTCAAAGCCCATATCCAATTGAACGCTCCATTTTTCCTTTCCATTTGGATAGACGGCATGAACCTTATTGTCCGCATCGCTCATATAGAGGACCCCATTCTTGTCCTGAACAAGGTTAAATAAGAGCGAGTTATCTCTTTTCCATTTGTATTCATAGTTCGCCGAGTTAAGGAGCTTCAGATTCGGGCGTTTCGGAGGGGTTTCGTCGAAATCCCAGTTAAGCGCAGTGCCGGAGGAGTCAGGCAGATATACATTGGCTGCACTAAATCCGGTAAAAGGTATACTTAAAACAATTAAGAGCAAGACGATAAAGACCATGGAAATCTTTTTCAACATCCTTCACATCCCTCTCTGGAATACTTTCTATTATAGGTTGAAATGGATAAATACGACAGGTTGTCGTTATTTGAAAATGAAAATAAAATAGTCGCTTTCCTCAGGAACAAACAACGTGCCGGGACAGGTCCCTACCCAATACACTGTTAACCATATACAGATCATAGATCAGTTATATGAGTGGAGGGATAGAGGCTTTGCCAAGAGCAAAAAGACTTACCGTTGAGGAGCGGGTCAGCAGGCTGGAGCGGCCGATTACGGCAAGCAGGATTGCTCCCAGAGCAATAACGGCCACCAAGCTGGCGAGAAATGCAGTAACGCCAGGCAAACTATCTTCGGATGTCATTCCCGCTTTGATTGCCAGCCCGAATTTTAACCGTTCCATTGTCTCTGCCTTGCCTGAGGTATTAGCGACGCCTGCTTTTGACAGGGTTGTCCGCACGGTTCTGCCGCAAGTCATCGAGCATCCCGTATTCGATAACGCGGTCCGTTCCGTACTGCCCGGAATTGTGTCTTCTCCGGCTTTCGTGCAGGCGATACAGGCTGCGAATCTCACAGGGGCAGAAGCTACGGCGACTTCCGATGTTGTCGGATTACAAAGAGAAGCGATACAGCGAGATGTACAAGGGGCGCAAGGTCCTCAGGGAGCGCAAGGTGCTCAAGGAGCTCAAGGCGTGCAAGGCGTTCAGGGGCCGGTCGGGGCACAAGGAGTGGCCGGAGCTGCGGGGCCGCAGGGAGTTCAAGGTCTATCCGGACCTTCGGGTATTGCGGATATCCGCTTCTCCGGCAGCAGCGAACAGATTGACCTGGTGAATAACCAGGCCACGGTAGAGCTAACCTTAACGCCGATCGTGCTCTTGGCTAACCAAGTGGTGAAGCTGGATGCTTTTGCGAATGTGGATTTTACAGTGGTTCAGAGCTACTTGGTTAACGGCGTTCTCTCCAGAAACCCCGAAGACGTTATCGCTGCCGATAATGAGGCGATAACGCAGCAGGGAAATCAGGCGGATTTCTCCCAAGTTTCCGTGACTAGCGCTCTCACCTGGGTAGACAGTCCGGGGCCGGGAACGTATACGTACTCTTTTACCGTGACGGCCTCTGCCGCCTCGCAACAACAGCTTGCCGGTGGTTCGATCAATACCCGGGGCTTAACGGCTACGGTTATTAACACGGTTACGAGTGAGACTTTTTAAATCGTAAAGGCCGGATTTCCTTGGTGGAATTCCGGCCTTTTTGGCATACGCGCAGCTCTTCAGAGCGCCGCTTTGTTAAAACCTTTCGCAATCAGCCAAACGGCCAGGATCATCTCGTTTGCCGCTACCGGCAGGGAGAGGAGACCGCCCCAGACCGACAGCTGAGAGAATACGCCAAACATTTCGAACAGCGAGGCGCTAAACACGAGTACGGCGCCGGTCATGCCAAGGATCGGAATGAAGCGGGGGACAAGCCCGGATTTGTAGAAAATGTAGCTGTACAGCATCGTATTAATGCCGAGCAAGAAGTTAGGGCCAAGCATAAAGGTCCAGTCATGCACTGCCAGGAACAACGTTCCGGCAGCTTCATAGGATGCGGAATCGGGAGCGCCAGCGGAGACATATTGCCGGCTTAAGGTGACGAGGGACAGCATGCCAACTATGCCAACCGTGATAACGACGGCCTCGAGCAGGCGGAAGCAGACATGGCCGAGTGCGATGCTTTCGTTGTATTTTTTGAGAAAAGGATACATGGTGACCGCGGTGCCAACGGCAGAAGCAACTAGGATCAACTCCATTAGTGCTCCGAGGATAATCTGGCTTGCTTGCTCGGAGCCGTTCGTCAGGTAATTCGCGTGGTTAAGAATAGGGCCGTAGAACAGAAGCCCTAATACGGATGATACGGCTGCGAGTATAAACAGGGTGCCGGTTACTTTAGGCGTTTTGGTTATGGAAACCATATGTTGCCTCCTCATATTTATTGGCTCGTATCATCCCCGTAGAAGAAGATCTCTTCGATTGGCAGTCCAAAAGCGTGGGAGATCCGGAAGGCTAGCTCGAGGGACGGGGAGTAGTTGCCTTTTTCCAATGCGACTATCGTTTGTCTCGTGACGCCGACCTTGTCAGCCAATTGCTGCTGTGTCATCTCGTTAAGATTAAACCGTAATTTGCGGATGTGGTTGCCGACAAGATTTTTAGCCATGTTAAACTCCTTTCCGGTAATGGTATAGCTTCGTGATCGAGCCGGTAACGTCCGACAGGAATCCGGAGGCGATCAGGATAAGGAACATCAGGTTTAGCGGCTGATCGGTAGCAAGAGACACCATGGCAAGCAGAAAACCGAGTATGAATAGGAAAAAAGAGTTCCGGTGAGCTTTCAACTCAATAAGTTTATCCAATTCGTCGGCAAAAGCGGGTTCCTTCTCCCCGGTAGTGATCCGGAAGATGATGTTGAAAATAATGCTGATCGCAATATGCGCGATAATCGATACCAGCGTCAGGACCAACACGAAGGAGCCCCAGTAACGGATGCTTTCTTCAAGTGCCATTCCTTCCTCCGGGTACTGCGCGTACTTATACAAGCAATAGACGGCAAAAATAAGCACGGCGCTAATTAACGTGGTGATGCTTTTCTTCTCCTGGTAGGTCAAGCGGTGTACCTCCTTGAATGGTAAAATAAGTTAAGTTCTATATACAAAATGTAATCTAAACTATACTCAATGTCAAGTTAACTTTACATGTATGACAGGCCTATTTTTAAAGATGAAAAAAGCCCTCCCACGCATAAAGCTTGGCGCGGGAGAACCTTTGGATGAGAATTTATAAGTGTCGGATTAGTAACGGTCCATAATCAATTGGGTTTTCAGCGAGTCCTGAGCGAGGAACCAGCCTTTGTTTTGCAAGTACGTGACCAGCTCATCATGCTTAGTGGAAGCGGTTGTTGCGCTGTTCGTTTTGAAGGAAGCCTCGACCACATATTCCGTGCCGGTGCCTGCGGCGTTCTTAATCGGCCATACTTCGATGTATATCTGCATGCCGCTCCATGTCCCGATGGAACGTTTGGCGAGCACCGGGCCAAAATATCGGGAGGTTTGCAGCTTGGTCGTACCCCAGTCGTTAAACAGCCAATCGTTGAATTTATCCGGTGCGTTGTTGATCATCAGGCTGCGGGCGTCGCTGATCGACGGGAGATCCATGCCGCTGTAGCCGGACTTGCTGCCGCTTTTGGTGCGGGTGATGCTAAGCGTTTTTTTGAGGTAACCCCATTCGACTTGAGCTTCGTAGTTCGTATCGCCGGAGTTAAAGCCATCGTTGTTCGCTTGCGTCAGCGCCGCGTTAATATCGTTATTGGTAATGGCGTAGCGCTTCTTGTAGGACAATTCGAAGTCGTCTTCGCCTTCCGTCTTGCGGATGCGGGTGCTCCAGCCGTTGTTGTAGATGTCTTTGGCATTGGTATCAAGGAAGGCCACGTTCATCTTCGTTACCGTTGTAGGCATCGAGAAGGCGCTTAATACCGAGCTTGTCAGCTTGAAATCCGGGCCAAGCGTTGTGCTTGGATTCATAAGAAGCTTAACCTCGTAATCCGGAACCATGTTGCTTGCCGCATGCGCCTCGGAAGGGGCGATGCCGGCTTCGGTAACGAGCGCAGCACCCAGAGCGATAATGACGGCTGCCGTACCGATGAAACGTTTGAACATAAATTCATCTCCTTTGATAAAATATTGGAATAATGATTCCGAAGAAGATAATATCTATGAATTATTTGCGCATGATTATGCTTGTATGCAATATTTGTAAACGGTGATTTACAGGGTTAGAAGATAGGGACCGGAATCATGTATAATGCTCATATAGCATACATACGAAAGGCGGTTATTCCTTCATGAACAATATCGTATCGTTAAAATGGCTTCTTGCCCGCTTATATGAGACAGACCTCGTTATCGTCGACTGCCGCTTCCAGCTTGGCAAGCCGGACTTCGGCCGCGAGGCTTATGAAGCCTCCCATATTGCAGGGGCCGTATATCTGGATTTGGAAAAGGACCTGTCCGCTCCAATCGACGAGCATGGCGGACGCCATCCGCTGCCGGACATCACCGATCTGACAATCGCGCTCAGTAAGGTTGGCATCAGCAATGAAACCCGCGTTGTCGCTTACGACGACCAAGGCGGAGCATACGCTTCCCGTCTATGGTGGCTGCTGAAATACTTGGGCCATGAGCAGGTGTTCGTGCTGGACGAAGGCTTTACCTCTTGGCAAAATGCCGGCTTCCCGGTGAACGCCGAGCAGAAGGTGCTTGTACCTGCGCGCTACCTGGCAACCGTGCAGCATAACATGCTGATCGAGATGGATGAAGTGAAAGAGAAGCTTGGCGTTGAGCATATCACGCTGATCGACTCCCGCGACGGCGCGCGTTACCGCGGCGAAGTCGAGCCATTAGACCGGATTGCCGGCCATATTCCGGGAGCTATCAATCGTCTCTGGTCGGAAGGCAAGGGAGAAGACGGCAAGTGGAAAAACGCCGACGAGCAGGCAGCAAGATTCGAAGATCTGCCGAAGGATCAGGAGACCATCGTCTACTGCGGTTCCGGCGTAACGGCATGCCCGAACGTGCTGGCTTTGCAGGAAGCGGGCTTTACGAAGGTAAGGCTGTATGCGGGTAGTTGGAGCGATTGGATTTCGTATGAAGAGAATCCGATTGAGGTTGGGGAAGAGTAAGGCATAGTAGTATGCTGATTGTAAAAACATCGCCAAGAGGCCTATACGGCCCTAGCGATGTTTTTTACTTCGAAGTCTAACAAACGGTTCATGACAGTGATCACAGAACGGGTCAAACAGAAGGTATGCCCATGTCTCTTGAAACGCCGTGTATATAGACGGAGGGCTAAGCTAGACCGCCATTACGAAGTTGTTCCCGACCGAGTCAAAGAGTTAAAATAAACAAGACAGCAATGCAAATTGATTGAACCGAACAATCTCCTATTCTAAATATAGGGGGGCTTCACACGTTTAGTACTTTTCTCATTATCTCAAGTCTTCTCATACGTTTACTCTTTGATTGAGTACCTTCCGAACTAAGTCGTTTGTATTCTTGGATATCACGAAATAATTCATCACCGTATAGTTGCATTTGCTTCGTTGGATCATCATATGTCTCAACAAAAGTGTTTAAGTTTTCTAAAATTGAATCTTTTAAAGTCTTTCCTGATTTTATTGAGATGTATGCCACAATAAACATAATATACAAATGAGTAGTTTTTCTAACGAAGTTGATAATATGATCATTCAACATAATTGAATTAATCGCATCTAGTATACTAATAAAAGTTGCAAAATCATCATCTCGTTCACTGTACTCTTTATTAAATAGATCATAGACGCGGTTAATGTTAACTTGTGTAGTCTCTTCTTCAACACCAAATCTTAGAAAGATTAATAGACTACTAACAAATTGCATGTCCGCCATTCGTCTTATTTGAGTTGAGGAAAAGATATTCCATGCTTCCCAGAAGGGGTAAGAAGCCAATTCCTCAGCTAATTTGAGGAATTCTCCATCAAATTCAGCATTTCGAAGTTCTTGAGGATTTAAAGAGTTACTAGTGCTATTTAAACGCAAAAACATTGCAATAATGTCTGATTTTTGAACTTCATCTTTAATAAACCTTGTTGAAAATGGGTATGCCCAAATTGCTGCCTTTTGTTGATCTGATAACTCTTTAAATGATTTATTGCAATATTCGCTTTCTTTGTTTTCTATAAAGGCTCTTTCTAAAATAAATTGTCCATTGATAAAATCATAAACTGCCCCGATTCGCTGTTGGCCATCGACAATGCTATATGTTGTTTCACCTGTATCAGGGTTCGTATTGACAGACCACAAGTAAATTTCGGGTATAGTATACCCGAGTAGTATTGTCTCAATTAATCTTACTTGATGTTTTACTAGCCAAACATAATTTCTTTGAAAGTTGTTATCAACAATGAGGTCTCCGTTTCTCATTCTATCTACGATCCATTTTACATCTCTTGTTTCATTTTTAATTAGATCAATTTTCCGTGTCATTTTCTTCGGTGCCTCCTTCAGGCGAGTAGCCTCTCTTTAAGTCATCTAAATTTCGAGTATAATATCTTTGAACTGCATCCCAAGAGTCAAAAATACGATAATTTATCGTGTGTTCCTTTATATCATAGAACAATTGTAAATCCTTTTGGAAGCCACTGGCCCTTTTGTTCCATTCAATAAACCGCTCATTTGAATCATCGAAACCGTCTAAGCAAATAAATTGTCTGAAGAGCGAACTTGTGACTCGTTGATATTTTTTGATGTAGCGTTGACCACTATACATTTCTAAATATGCATTCCAAAATTGGTAGAATAAGTTCCTTGATACTAGCACAATATCAATATCTGACTTCTCAGTAAAATCACGAAAGCCTTTTTTTGGATTTAGGCTGAATCCAATCTTTGCACTTCCAAATATAGCGATGTCATTTATATGAATTCCAAGCTTATTAGCAATATACCTTTTCATTTCATCATATATTCTTGAAAAATCAGATTTCCCCAAAAAATTCTTATAATACCATACCTCATTGCCGAGTAAGTATTTTTGATAAAAGTCGAGGGAATCTATATTCATTACATCTTGTTTCATTTGTTCGACATTCATTGACACACCTCACAGCAGTGTTTGGTAGTTTTTGCCTAGTCAACATTATACTTATTGATGGGAACTAAGCAATAATAACTTACTGCATCCGGAGAGCATTAGCATATATAAATCGTCAACTGGAGTGATTGGATTAGCTATGAGGGGAATCCGATTGAGGTTGGGTAAGATTTGAATTAAGAAAAAGTATAATGCGAGATTAGATACAGAGAACGGCGAGAGAGATGCCGGTGCTCTGTATTTTTTATACGCTGAAATCAACACGGAGTCCAATTTAGACTTGTTAAGCTAGATTATAGCTGAATTCTTTACTTATTTATATCTCAGAGACTTAGAATACAAACAATTATTTACTCATTTAAATCTTGAAGAAAGATCAATTAATGTGTTTAAAGGATAATTATAAAAAAGATATAACTACATGGATAATGGGAAATAAATCAGGTTCGAGAAATAGCAGAACTATTAGTGTCACTTTAGTAAAATTATAGAGGCATATGATGACGTAATTAAAAAGTTTGAGGAAATTGTCAACAAGGCGGGTTCTTGGTAATAGACAAAGGTTTGAAATGAAACATTAGTGAAAATTGTTTTATCTTGTAAAGTAAACAACTGTAAATTATGATGAATTTATTATCTGGAAAATGGGGAGAAAAAAATGCCAAGACCATTTTTAGAAGAGGTATTTAAAGATTCTGGAGTGCCGACAGTTACGTTTGTAAAACCAATAGAGTTTCCAAAGTTACTTGTTTCCTTAAGGACACAGGGTAAAGGGCTAGTAGTTGAGGGTCCTTCCGGGATTGGGAAAACATCTAGTATAACTAAAGGTTTGGAAGAGTTAGGAAGTAATATGCCAGTTACTAAATTAACGGCAAGAAAAGCAAAAGACATTATTACAATAAAAGAAGTTCCAACCGTTGAACCTGAGGGGATTATCATAATTGATGATTTTCATCGTCTTGATGCAGATACTAAAAGTTCAATTGCAGACTACATGAAGACACTGGCAGACGAAGAGTCATCCAACACAAAAATTGTAATAGTTGGTATCAATAAAGCTGGAGACTCTTTAGTTAAATTTGCAAAGGACTTAAATAACAGAATTGATACAATTAGGTTTGAATCGAATCCTGAGGAAAAGGTTTTGGAATTAATTAATAAAGGTGAAAGGGAATTAAAAATTCAGATTAATACTAAGCATGATATTGCAAGAGAAGCACAAGGAAGCTTTCATATTGCTCAAATGCTTTGCAAGGAACTTTGTCTACATGCAGAAATTCTTGAAGCAAGAGATGAAGAGACTACGATTAGTACAAGCTTTGAAATAATTAAACAAAAAGTGTTTGAAGAGTTAGGAAGAGCATTCTATGAAACGGCACGAAACTTTGCAACTGGGCCAAAACTTCGAAAAGATGGAAGAGCACCATACCTTCATATACTTTATTGGCTAGCTATTAGCAACGAACTGGCCTTGGATTTAAACCAGGCTGTTCGTGACTATCCTCAACATAGAAGTAGCGTTACAACTGTTATGGATAAGGGGTATTTACAGAGTTTTCTTGATGGGGACTATTCAAAAATGTTTTCTGAGTGTCTACATTATGATTCCAACACAAATGTAGTGAGTGTTGAGGATCCCAAATTTGTTTACTATATTCGAAACATACAATGGAAGAAATTTGCCGTTCAAGTTGGTTATAAAACAATTAATTTTAAGTCAACTTATGATTTTGCTCTGTCTTTTGCAGGAAGTGATCGTGATGTTGCTGAGGCACTATTTAAATATTTATCTGAAGAAGAAGTATCTATATTCTATGACAAAAATGAACAACATAGAATATTAGCTGAAAATGTTGAGGAATACCTTGGTCCAATTTATCGAAGTGAAGCACAGTTTGTGGTGGTATTATTGGGGACAGATTATCCCAAAAGAATATGGACTAAATTCGAATCGCAACAATTTAAGGATCGGTTTGGGGAAGGCAGCGTTATACCAATTTGGTTTAATACTGCTCCTGTTGGTTTGTTTGATTCTTCAGCTAGTGTCGGGGGAATTGAGTTTAAGCGAAATGAAGATTTTGAAGAGCAAATATCATATATAGTTAGCACTCTGTTAAAGAAGCTTGCTGATTTTAGAAGCACTAGTGCTGCTGGAGTTGCGACAAAGAATATGGGAAAAGGGATTCAGCTTATTGAAAATGAAGGTGGACAATTATCCTTTTTTTAAGAAAAGGTTATTTAATTTAATTGAATGTCGGTTGGAGCTGTAGCCAGAGAGTAATCGGATTCCTCAACTGGAGTGATTGTATCTCCTATGAGGGGAATCTGATTAAGGTTGGGGAAGAGTAAGAGCGGAGTTGAACAGAAGATGAGATACAGAGCACGGCGAGGTGTATGCCGCTGCTCTGTATTTTTTATGCTTTGTTGCAAAGTTAGATCAACAGAAGGTATTAGAAAGTGAGCACTACAAAACAAAAAGCCGCGCATCCGCGCGGCTCCCGCCTGAAAATCGTTAAATCTGTACCCCTTGCTTCCGGTACACCTCTGGAAAATGATCACCCACAAGCAGCTCGCCCGGCTTTACGTTGACGTAGGAGAGCATGACGTGCTCGCCTACGGGCTCGTAGCGGGTGTGGCCCGGCATGTAGTGCACGGCGATGGCGCGGCGCTTCATCTCGGAGCGGTTGTTCGGGCTGCCGTGCCAAGTCAGGCAGTGGTGGTATCCCACTTGGCCTTTCTTGATCTCGAACGGCACGGCATTTACGACCGCGTTGTTCGGCAGCATCTCCGGTTGTTGATGGTACGGCATGAAGTCCGGCGTGTTCGCCAGATAGCGCTGGTGATTGCCCCATTTGTGGCTGCCCGGCACCATCCACATGCAGCCGTTCTCGATGACGGCGTCGTCAAGCGCGACCCATGCGCTGACGAGATCGGCAGGCTGGATGATCGGCCATAGCGGATGATCCTGGTGCCAGTTCGTAGGTCCGCCTGTAATCGGCGGCTTATATTGCACTTGGTCATGCCAGATGCGAAGCGAATTGGAATGGCACAGCTGCGCCACTTCCTCGCAGATGACCGAATGCGCGGCATGCTGGAGGAAACGATCGCTGGCGAGCCAGATATTCACGATCTGGACGACACTCTCGCTTGTGATCATTTTCATATTGTCATAAGGGGAATCCGAATCCAGCATGTTGCGATTCAAGACAGGCTTATTGACGGTCTCGCCGTTCATCACCTTATCCAGCTCCTCGCGAAGTTCCTCTACCTGGTCGTCGTTCAACACGACCCCGCCTTTTAGAAAACCGTTGTTTTCAAACTCCGCGATTTGTGCTTGACTTAACATAACAACTCCTCCTTAATAATCAATCGAACTTGCGTTATGGCTTGATGTGCTAAGCATAGCGGAGTTTATAAGCGGTGTATTTACAGATACGAAACAGGTCTTTGCACTTTTCAAATATCCTGGATCATTCCTGTCATGAGGTGATTTCGCCGTATGTTTCAAGACTCGCTGCATTCCATTCCGGATATCGTCCTGGGCTCTATCGATGACCTGCAGCCAACGGTTAATTTTGCAAGCCATGCCGAAGTGCCTGCCGCAGAGCAATGGGGGCCTCGCATCATCCCGGACTATCAGCTATTCTGCCTGCTCTCGGGCGAAGCCGAGATAAGTATCGGCCAAGAGCAATATACGCTGGCAGCAGGAGACAGCGCGTTGTACGGACCCCATTGTCCGCATCGGATTATCGCTCGAACGGGTGCCGTCTTCATCGGCATCCATTTTGCTTACCGGCAGCCGTCGCCAGAGCCTGTCCATCCCGCATTCTCGATTGAAGCCTGCAGCGAGGAGAAGCTTAAGGCCAGTATCCGTCCCAGCTACAAGCTCGAGCTCCCAAACAAAGAGCTGCTGGAGCTGCCGCCTTTCTTCACCAAGCCTGACCTCAAACCGATCCTGATGCGGATTGTAAAAGAATACATGAACGAGCAGCCGGGCTACCGCATCTTGCTGCGATCGTTAATGACAGAGCTAATTACTACGCTTGTCCGCAGTCAGCTGACGACGCGTCCGAGGTCACCGGAACAGGACAAGATTGATCCTGCCCTCCAGGCGATCAACGAGCAGCCGGAGAAGAACTGGACCGTAAATGAGCTGGCTGCTCTATGCGGCTATCACGTCATTTATTTCTCATCGCTGTTTCGCAAATGTACCGGAGATAGCCCGAAGCAATATCTCATCAACGAACGTATCCGTAAAGCGAAATATTACCTGCTGAGCGGCGAGAAGATGGATGTGATCGCAGAGCGGCTTGGCTACGCCAGCGTCCATTATTTCTCCCGCAATTTTAAAGAGGGGACCGGTCTGACGCCTACGGAATTCAAAAATGGATAGTCCAAACTCGATGCATCGATTACCGACGTTACGGTATCCTATGTTATTCTAAAAGTATATCGATTGGATCTCCTAACGAGAATCCGTTTACCCATGTCGGTTTACTAATTTTAATAACATCCAACTCTTGATCGGGGGTAAAAACATTGTCAACTTCTACAGCCGTACAATCCTTGTTCCGACCGTTTACTCTTGGGCAGCTTACACTGGCCAATCGCATTGTGATGGCGCCTATGACCCGCGCTATGTCTCCGAATGGGGTGCCTGGAGCGGATGTTGCCGCTTATTACCGCCGGAGAGCCGAGAATAATGTAGGCCTTATCATAACCGAAGGAACGGTGGTGAATCATCCCGATTCCTCAAACTCCAAGGATGTGCCCCATTTTTATGGTGAAGAAGCTTTAAAAGGATGGGCTAACGTCGCAGCCGAGGTTCATGCTGCAGGAGGCAAAATTATGCCGCAAATTTGGCATATGGGCACGAAGAAGCAAGTGAATGACTATTCTGAAGCGGAGATTACCGCTATCGTCCAAGCATTCGCCGACGCGGCTTTTGAAGCTAAGAGGATCGGCTTCGACGGCATAGAGCTTCACGGAGCGCACGGCTATTTAATCGACCAGTTCTTCTGGGAGAAAAGCAATCAGCGTACGGACCGCTACGGAGGCAGTCTGGTGGCCCGCACCCGTTTCGCCGAAGAGGTCGTCCGGGCTTGCCGCGAAGCTGTTGGGCCCGATTTCCCGATTGTGCTGCGGCTTTCGCAGTGGAAAGAAAGGGAATACACCGTGAAGCTGGCTTATAATCCTGAAGAGCTGGAGCAATTTCTGAAACCGCTGGTGGATGCCGGCGTGGATATTTTCCATTGCTCGACCCGCCGGTACTGGGAGCCTGAATTTGCCGGATCAGATTTGAATCTTGCGGGCTGGGTGAAACGGATCACTGGTAAACCGACGATTACCGTCGGCTCGGTTGGACTCGACAGTGATTTCATGACCTTCTTCACGGAAGGAAAAAGCTCTGCGAATACAGGAATTGAAGGTCTTGTGCAAAAGCTCGAAAATGATGAATTTGATCTGGTGGCGATTGGCAGGGCACTGCTGGTTGACCCAGCATGGGCCAGCAAAATCCGTGAAGGTAAATTGACTGAATTGGTGCCGTTCACGCCTGAAGCGCTGAAGACATTATTCTAAAAGAAGCGTATGTTGTAATCCGGAGCAGATTCTGCAGCTGGAGCGATTGAGGAAAAGGCTTAAATGGTATAGAAGTATGCGACTCAGAGTACATCGTTCATTTGGCGATGTACTTCTTTGCGTTGTGCTCGAAGATCGTCGAAGTCGACAAGGAGTCAACGCTTGCTCTCACAAAGTACTTATATGGTGGGTCAACCGAAGTCCGCTCGTATTCTCTCAATGCAGACACAAAAAGGGCCGGATCTACCTCGTCATTGTGGTGTTGCTTACCCAGCCCCTAACATAAAGACAAAATGATTAATACAAGATGAGATTAATCGACAGAAGATCAACACTGACAAAATGTCTTGTCAGCGTTCTTGCAAGTCTCTTTAGCCACCGATCCGGATACAATGACAAAGTGGCTAAGAAGAATGCTGCGGCTCACTGAAAAGCTCCTTGACGGCAGCAACCCCTGCAATGATTAGAAGCGGAAGCACATAGACAACGGCAACCCAAAGCGGATGCACGATAAATACCAGCTCCTCCCATCGTTTGGTGTTACTCGGCATCGTTAAGGCCAGCAAGAAGACCGCAAGACAGATCGGGTTGGTCAGCAGACGGTCGTTTTTCAGCTTGAACAGCTCGGTTATGATGAGTTGAATCGCATAAAGCGTAATCGTCGCCTTCATCAAAGAACCGGCTATCAAGGCTAACCCTATAACGGCTTCGACCCGCTCAATGATATCGCCGACTTCGATCATTTGCGCGATGACAAATACGGAGAACCTCTTCTCCGTAGCCATCGGTCCGAGCTCCATAATCGTACAAAGGGTCGAGATGATCAATGTGGCCGCGTTCGCCAGCAGGGCCCAGAAAAGGGCCTTCTTGAGCGGCTTCGTCTGTTTCGCCCTTGAAAAAGGCAGCAGCATGGCGAACAGAACCACCTCTCCATACGGGAATCCGGCTGTTGAATAGGCTCCGAGCAGCGCAGGCTTAATGCCTACAGGAAAAACCGGACGCAGAAACTCCGGGTGATATTGCGGAATCAGGAGGAGCAGCACAATGGCCCAAAACGCCATAACGAACACGATTAAAATACTGAACATCCGGGCCATTGGTTCGATGCCTGACCGCAAGAGCAGCGCGGCAAGAAAGTAGAGCATCCCCATGAATATGTAGTTCGGCGTCTCAGGCAGCATCATGCTGGTCATAAAAGTCGAAACGTCAATAATGATGCCGGATGCCATATGCAGCGCCATTGTCAGCATGGCGCAGGCCAAGATTACGGTAGGCCAGCGGCCGATCGTCTTGTTGCTTATGGCAATTAACGTCAATCCGGGATTCTTGTCATGCAAATAAAAAATGATGAGGAGCAGCAGGGCGCCGAAGGAAGCCGAAATGAGGATCGACAGCCATGCCGCATTAAATGCCATTGAAATGAGCGGACCCGGGATGACGATCTTGGCCGATCCGGTGACATAAGCGAAATATAATATCGCCATTTGTGAAATGCTGATGGTCTCAAGCTTCTTCATATCGGCTTCACGGTAAGAAACTCAACGATCATTTTGGCCGGACGGGTCAAGGTGAGATCGACAAGCGTATGGATATCCGGTAATTCGGGTTTAATGAGATAATCGGTGCTAAGATACAGCGAAATCGCGATAATCCCGAAATAGATGATCTTGGGGCGAATCTGAGCATCGCGCAGATTATGGATATCCGTGACAAGCGCAAGGACGTAGCTTATCATCAGAACAATGATTTTTTCCAGCATCTGTATCCTCCTGGATTACTTGGCGCTGACCGGTTTCCCCACTGTCGTTAACGTATGGGTAATATCGGCCGTAACCTCGATTTCAAAGTCGGCTTCCGCGTAACGTTCACGCCATGTTTTTTTCCACTCCTTCCACACCTTCGTATGGTTGCGGTAGAGTGAATTGCCTAACCCGATCAAGTCGATTTGCTGTTCCTGCGTGACCCGGATCGTTTCCATCAGCTTTTTTTCCATCTCCTCCTTCAATCTTTGCTGGAAATGGATCTCGTCTTCGGGCTTGTCCAATCTGCTGCACTTCAACTCGCTGATGTTGCCGATGATCAGAACCTTCACGTTCACTTTAAGTTTGTCCGGATTCAGAACGGGAGTAATTTTCGTCCGTATGGTGTGCGTTTCAACCGCTTCAACCTTCGGCTTCGTATTATTGCCGGACGGTTCGCAAGGAAGTCGCAGAGCCCCGTGCTTGAATTGATTCGTGAGCATAAGAATATTCTCGGTCTGGCTGCCGGTAAGCGTCCCGATCATCTTGCCGTCCTTAATCATGGCAGCGCCCGGCAGGATTACGCCTCCTTTCCGTTCTATTGCGTACGGAAGGACAGTGTCGGGAACCTGGCTTTTGAGAGCCTGTGCCAGCTGAAGCAGATTGACAGCAGGAACTTTCCCCGATTCGCGGAGTCCTATTTCTTGCATCCGGTTCATCTGATGGGTGACGGTTTGCTCGATAAGAGGTTTAATCTCAAGGTACTTGCTTGCATTTCCTTGTGAGATCACCACTTTCGTGCTCATACGCGTTTCATGGTCGCGGTAAAACTCATCGAGAAGCGAAAGAAGAGGTGTTTTACCAGCCGTTTCATCATCGATAATAATGACCCGAATATGGCTCCACTGGGCTTTCCGTCCTAGATGAAGCGTAATGTCGCGAACGGCGTCAAATACGGACTCGCTTTTGGTTTCGATATTGACATAAGGCTCGGCCTGTTTGCCTCCTTGAACACCGGCCTTTTGCCCCGGTTTATAGATCTGGACAGCAAGCTTGATTTTATCCGGCTTGATCTGATCAATCGCGGCTCCCAGAATAAACCCTTTCTGCGGCAATTCGGATCTGTTCCAGCATCCGGTAAGAATCATAGTGGCAAGCCAAAGAACAAGAATCTGCTGCAGCCATTTCATCAAGCCATCATTCCTTTGCTATTCGGAATGTTGCGGCGCCGGTTTGGAAGCCTGTTTGCTGCGAGGCGAGCGGTCCATGTACTTAATGGGTGCGCGGACGAACGTATCGAGCAGCTGGCGCGGACTGAACGGCTGCAGCGTGCCCAGAAAGGGCTGTCCCAATGAACGCAGCGTCACCATATGCCATAATATCGCCAAAAGCCCGCACAGCAGCCCAAATCCTCCAAACGAGGCTGAAAGCGCCATTAATGGAAATCTAAGGATTCGCAAGGCAATCGCCATGTTATACTGGGGAATCGCGAATGAGGCAATCCCCGTCAACGCGACGATAATGACCATCATCGGCGAAGCGAGGCCGGCGTTGATGGCTGCCTCGCCGACGACGAGGGCGCCAACGATGCTAACGGCGGAACCGACAGGGCGGGGAAGCCGGATTCCGGCTTCGCGAAGCAGCTCGAAGAAAAATTCCATGATCAGCGCTTCAATGAATGCCGGGAACGGAATGCCTTCGCGGGAATCCAATATCGTCAGCAGCAGCACCGTAGGAATCATTTCGGAATGAAATGTCGTCACGGCGATGTAAATGCTAGGCAGCGTCAAAGCCATGAAAAACGCGAGGACGCGAAGCCAGCGGATTAAACTCGAATAGACGGTGCGCTGATAATAATCTTCGCTCGACTGCAGCAGCTCTATAAACAGCCCCGGACAAAGGAGCATGGTCCCGGTTCCCTGTACCAGCACGACGATTTTGCCGTCAAGTAATGCGGCGACCGCCACGTCCGGCCGCTCTGTAACGCGAAACTGGGGAAATGGCGAATACGTCGAGTCTTGGATTAATTCCTCGACATAGGAGGTCTCCAGCACTTCCATCGATTTCGTTTCTTCCATGCGTTCTTTGAATTCGGCCAGCATTTCCGGGTCGACGCTTCCCTCCAGATAGCAATATGCAATCTTCGTCCGGGTCTCGCCGCCCGAGTTTAACATTTCCAGCTTAAACAACGGACTCTTCAAGCGGATCCGAAGCAAGCCGATGTTTATATTCATATTCTCGACCGTGCTTTCCCGTGGTCCTTGAACGACGGATTCGCTGGTCGGCTCGGTGATCTGCCTTGTCTCTAGGCCCGAAGCCTGGAACACAATTGCTTTGTCCCAGCCTTCGAAGAAAATGACCAGATTTCCGTCCAGAATATGATCCACGAGCGTTTCGAAATCATTTTCCAGACTTGCCGACTCGGCAGAAACGACGTCATCTTCGAAATATTGAATGATGCTTTCCGTTGTCACTTCCGTCCCAGGACCAACCTCGTGCGTCACTAGATCCTGGAGCACGGATTTCATATAATTGAGCTGCTTTTTCTGGATGATGGTGCCGAAGTAGACGGATAGCGCGTGCCGCGACATATTCGGACCGAACTTCCAAGCCAAGTAAGTCAAATCGCTGCAGCTCTTGAAGACCTCTTCCAGCAGTTGGCGGTTAACTTCAAGCTGCTTGGATATCGGCTTCGCCGGCTTGGCGGTTTGATTTGGTTTTTGCATCTGTATTTCACGATTTACAACGTCTCCGTTTTGATTCGTTGTCGTATTGCCAATGTCGCTTCCCGGAATATCTGGCATATAGACCACCACCTGGTGTTATTATGCAATCAATGGAAATAAATATGCATTCGAGATGTAGATCATAGGCCGATACATCACCGCATAAATTGGTCGGGAGAAAATACTGGAGGGAAGGGCTGTCATGAACCATTCGCAGGCCTTCGGGGCAGGTTCGGCGCGTCCTTGGCAGAGCTTGGAACGCAAGAGCGCTTTAATCGTGCAGGGCGGTTACCCTGGGCATGATCCGCGCGAGGTGGCCGGGATACTGGCTCAGATATTGCGGCAGGAACATTTTATAGTGGAGGTATCCGATACGCTTGATGTGTTTCTGGACATGGAGAAGCTGAAACGAACGGATTTGATCGTACCCGTATGGACGCTCGGGACGATTACCGGACAACAGCTGGACAATTTGCTGAATGCGGTTGCCAGCGGGACGGGAATCGCAGGGATTCACGGCGGAATCGTCGACGCATTCCGCGGCGAAGTCAGGTATCAGGGAATGATCGGGGGACAGTTCATCGCGCACCCCGGCGAGCAAGGGGCGACTTACAGCGTTTGCATGACGGACCCATACAACCCGCTTGTCATCGGTATTGGCAATTTTGTCCTGAGGATGACGGAGCAGTTCTACGTGCTGATGGATCCTTCCATACAAGTGCTGGCCGTCACTTGCTTCGACAGAGTGAATCCTCCTCTCGTATGGAGACCGGTCACGATGCCCGTCGCGTGGTGGAAGATGTATGGGAAGGGCAAAGTTTATGTGCTCACGCCGGGCCATTCCCCGGATATCGTGTTAGTTCCTCAGATAACGGAGATGATTCGGCGGGGCATGGTATGGGCGGCAAGGTAGGATAATTGAAAAAGAACCCCGGATCCGCATAGACGCGGATGTCCGGGGGGTTCGCTGTTCATTTTACTGCTTTAAATTGCTTAATGATATGGTCTGCCGTACGTATAGCCAATGCTCCGGTAGTTAAGGTCGGATTCACCGGACCGAATGAAGGAATTAGACTATTATCCGCCACGTAAAGACCGGATATCCCATGAATTTGGCCATTGCGATCCGTTGCCGATGTCGCCGGGTCATCTCCCATACGGCATGTTCCGGCATCATGGTTCTCCGCTCCCGGAGGCCAGATGCATATCTCTGGCCGGTCGGATGCAGGGGTCAGATTCATTTTCATGACGGAAGCGACTTGACGGATGGCTTTAACCATCTGCGCCATAACGGCTTTATCCTCATCATTGTAGGAGAAATTCACCCGGAAGCTTGGAATGCCGTAGTCATCCGTTCTGCTCGGATCCAAGCAGACGTAATTGTCAAAGCGTGGAACGATTCTGCCCGAGACATCGAACTCCAAGTACGTCTTCGTTCCACCGATTTTAAACTGATAAGGACGATTCTCCGTCTGAGGAATGAATAGAGATACCATGCCTTCGGCCGTGTCCTCCGGTTTCAAGGTTCCCTGAGATTTCATATAAGAATGGTTGATCAGATAATGCCCGATCGCTCTTCCCGGAATCCCTGAGGAGAGCAGCAGCCGTGGAGTTTCGAATGAGCTTCCTGCTACAATTACGGTCCTTGCTCTTAGCAAATGCGATGTTTTATCCGGAGACATCACTTTTACGCCGGTGACGCTCCGCCCATTGGTCAGGATCCGGACGGCTCTGGCATTAACGGCTAAATCAAAGTTTCCAAGACGTAAGGCTTCCCCAAGGAAGTTAAGAGAGCTGAAAAGTACGCTGAAGCCGTTGCGGTCTACCGCTTCCGGTACTAATCCCGACTCGGGGTACCCCCCTTGCCAAAGCCGTCTTAGCAGAAGTTGATTGTAGGGCGAGCTATATCGGTTTACTTGCATGGCCTGCTCTGCGAGATTGTAATAGGGCTCGATTTCTTTGTAGGTGATCGGCCAGTTCGCAAATTCAAAAGGAGGAATTCGGGGTGTAGTACCCGCCCAGAATAGTGTCCTTCCTCCGAGAGCATACACCATTCTCAACCCTGAATATTCAGGCAGAAGGTCGCCTATTGGCTCCGTAATGGCCGGACTTAAGTAATATTTCATCATATTATTCCAATTGGATAGTGTCGGAGTGTTTAACGCGTTTGTAGGCAGCAGCAATCCGCCCCGATCGATAATCCCGATTCTAATGGAGCTTTTGCCTAACTGTTCGCAGAGTCTCCATAACGCGGCAGTGCCGCCGATACCGGTACCGATAATAAGGACATCATATTCAGCTTGTTCCATTTCGGACAAGGGTGTCAGGGGCACCCATTGGTCGAGAAGCCTGACAGGTTGGGCTATAGGGCACACGGGGACAGGCAAGGGGGTGACCCTTGCCTGAGGGCGCGCATTAAGCTCGGGGATGTTGACAATCATGCCTTGAATAATCATTTCCGGGTTCGTTATATGCGGATTGATGAAGAGGAGATCATGCACGTCAACCTCCCAATGTTGAGCTATGCTTCTAAGGGTATCTCTTTCCTTGGCCACCCAAATCTTCATGTGTTCACCCCGGTTGTGGTCGTCAATGATTATTAATATATATACGCTTTTCGGTGAACGTATTAAAGGGGCGCTTGGATTGTTGTCTGGGGCTAGTGACTGCAACCTCGAATAATCGTTACAAGCAGGATAGTATCGCCCATCAGCATGAACTTCTTCATCGTAGCTATTATTCCGGCAATGCCATTCATTGCTTGCGCCGAGTTTTTCCCCCCGAAAGCTTCCTATGCAGAAAGCCCGCATAATAAATCGGAAGCTGCAGGCTTTGTTTGAACACTTTTGGAGATGCGGCCCGCTTAAACACCTCTTTGCCGGGTATGGCGTTAGCCTCGATGATCCAGATATGGGACTGACGGTCAATCCCGAAATCAAGGCCAAGCTCGACCAGCCGTTTTTGGAAGGATCGTTCCAGCTGTGCAGCTATTTCAAAGGCCAGCTCCCGAAGCTTTTGCTCAAGCCGTAATGCCCGCGCATGGCCGAATTGTTTGGATAAGAAAGAGATAATCTCCTTCGCGCTGCCTTCAGTAGCTAGATTTGATGTAATGTTTCCTGCTTTCCCCAAACGTACGCCCATCCCGGTCAGATGCCATTGTCCAAGTTCATTTTTCTGAATGAGTACGCGAATATCGTAGACTCTATTCGCAGCATCGGTTATATCTACCCATCTTTGAACGAGATAATTCCTCTTTCTGCGCAGCTGAGCAAGCTTCCCATGCAATCCCTCTTTAGATAAGTGGATGCTTTTCCTTCTATTTTCCTCTATCACATATTTCCCGTTCAAATAGGAAAGCTTCAATATGCCCGTTCCTTTGTGGGTGCCAAGAGGTTTAATAATGGCCTTTTTATATTTATGAAGCATCGTATGCACGGCTTGATCATGGCTTAAGAGCAGAGTAGGGATGAGATAGGGACGAAGCTTTGTATTTACCGAGAGGTGTTTGTGAATCGTCCATTTATCGTTTCCCAGCCAATCCCCCGCAAAAGGAATGCCGGTGGTTTCTTTCACTTGTCTAGCTTCCTTGAGCATTCGGCCGCTATAGATGCCGCGATCGTAGATGATAGAAGGATACGGGGATTTTGGCTCATAACGCCATTGATTATTCTCATAGACCCATCCGGCAATAGTTCGATATCGTCGATCGACATGGTCGGGCTTAAACAATAACAACTTGTCAAACCCGGCTGCTCGGATGGCCTTGGCCTGCCATTTAAAAACGTCCTTATTCATCCGATCCCACATGATTCCGATTGTTGCCACAAATAAAGCCTCCCCTCCTTGATTTTATTTCAGTGTATGAATCAAGGATGAAAAGGACACAAGGCCCAATTATGATCAACAAAGTAACACTGTAGAACACGAATAATAGACTAATGCATAGCTGATTCTTAATGGAAGGAAAGTATCCCAACCATGATCAAGATTCGCAGTCGTGCCTCTCTACCGCCTGATACGGTCCTGGTCGCTTCAACATTCCTGAAGAAGTGGAATTTATCCCGAAACCAAAGTCTCTTTCTCCAATTCGGTGTTACGACCATTCCAATGAAATTGATGACCTCAGAGAAGGTTCCGCAAGGCCAAATGCTCGTCCATGATGCATGCATGAAACAATTAAAGATACCGGCAGAAGGACAATTTCAAGTCCGTAAGGATGGTAATACGCTGATCGTAGGCCCTTATATCGGTCTTCTTGTGGATAAGATAAAGGGCAGTCTTCCCTTTAAAAATTTACTCCATTACGCGAAGACGCACCGTCACGTAAACGGCGCATTGCTAGCGTTTTCCCCGAATGATGTTCAACCTCGGACGAAGACGATTCGAGGGTTTATGTATTCACCTGTAAAAAAGACATGGATATATGGCCAATACCGGTATCCCTCGTCCATCCTGAATAAATCGTTAACCAGTACGCCGTTAATGGCCCATTTTCAACAGAGCCTTGGAAGAACCGTCTTTAATAACTTTCGACTGGATAAATGGAGCATGCACAAGCTTCTCTCCCGGAACGGAAGCGTTAGAACCCATCTGCCCAGAACCATTCTGTATCAGAGTCCGCAGGACATTACCCGAATGCTTGAGCAAAGCGATGAGGTCTATATGAAGCCGGTACAAGGATCATTCGGGAGTCATATTCTCAAAGTGTCCAAACAAGATACTAAAATTACGGTTACGTATAAAGGCTCGTTGAAGAAGGTTTTTGGCAATGTGCGGGAGCTAGGCCAATTCCTTCGCAAACAAAATCATCAATCCGGCTATCTGATTCAAGAAAGTATAAAGCTGGTCTCCTCCCAGGAGCGTCTCATCGATTTCCGGTTAATCCTCGTGAAAGATGGGCGGGGGAAATGGAAGCGGATGGGGATTATCGCAAGGCTCGGACCTCGAAGGTCCATTGTAAGCAACATATCCAAAGGCGGAACAGCCATGGAGGGTAAACGGGCGCTTCGAAGGATTCTGCATAAGGGAGAAGCCGAAGCTGGAGCAACTTGCCTCAGGATGGAAAAGATTGCTCGAACTATTGCGAAGCAGCTGGCGTCATCGGGTTATCATGCCGCTAATCTGGGCTTTGACTTTGCTCTGGATACACGGAATAAATTATGGATTATCGAGGTTAATCATAATGATCCCAATCATACGATCGCTTTGGACGCAGGAGAGACACAAATGTTCCACCGGACGATTAAAGCGAATATGCTGTACGCCAAAAAACTAGCCGGCTTCGGCACAAGCCATCCGTTGAAAGGAAGGCCGTGATCATGGCGATGTATGTTAAAAAGCTGAATCATGCGGAGAAAGACAGCTTACACGTCAACCAAGCTTTTTTGCGGAAATTCGCGGGCAGGCCGTCCACCGTCAAGGTGTATTTCGGGGCTTGGAACAGACAACTAAAGGTGAGAGTATCTCAAAGCCTGCCAAGCGATACAATCGGTATTTCGTCGCAAATGCTGGAGGGGTATAGCCTTCCTCCTCTGAAATATAAGGTATTGGTCAAGGGGAATAACGTCCATATCGGTCCAGTACTGGGCATCGTCGCGTTTAAACCTGGGGCTGCTATTACCATGGAGAAAGTAAAGAATTACAATGATTACTTACGTCCCTATTCTCAGATACAGGGCTTAATCTATATTTGCCGGGCAGACGATATTTCCTTGCAAACGAAAAAGATTCGAGGGTACTATTATACTCCGGGAGGCGCGAAGCCGAATTGGACCCTTGGCACTTTCCCGTATCCTTCCGCTTTATATCGAAGAGCAGCGCTGAACCTGCCCACTTATAGAGCTCTCAAACGGGTGCTTGGCCCGCGTCTGTTCAACGGTTATTTCCTTGGCGACCATTTCAACAAATGGAAGTTGTGGAAATGGCTTTCCCCGCATCCGGCGATCCGCAAGCATTTGCCTCATACGAGAAGGCTGCAGAGCCGCAAGGATTTGGATGAGTTGTTATCCCGCTATAAAGCCGTTTATTTGAAGCCTACGATGGAATCTATGGCCAGGGGGATAATAAAGGCGGTTCGCAAAGGGGATGGCTATCAGTTCATTTACCCCGAAAATAATAAAAAGGCCAGTCCTTATCGAATCGTATCCGTAGGGTCCAAGGAAGCAGCCGGTTTTCTAGCGAATCTCCTGCGGGAGCATCAATATATCGTGCAGCAAGGGATAGAAATGAAACGACAGGGCGGCAGAGGCATCGACTTCAGAGTGATTATGCAAAAAAACGAACAGCTTCAGTGGTCCTGTACGGGTGTCATCGCAAGGTTCGGCAAGAAAAACGGCATCGTTACGAACTTCACCTCCGCCGGCTTTGCAAGCAAAGGTTTAAATGCTTTGCAAGGTACCTATGGCTATAGCCGAAGTCAGTCGCTGCGGACGCAGCAACGAATGATCGAGATCTGCACCAAGGCGTGCAAAATATTCGATTCCAAAGGCGGGAATTACGCCGATATTGGCGTCGATGTGATGGTGGATAAAAACGGTCATATTTATGTGCTCGAAGTGAACATTTTACCCGATCATCATCTGGCGTTGTATGCCAAGCAGAGGGACCTATACCTGAAGCAAGTTGCTAAGCCATTGCTGTACGCCAACGCACTCACCGGCTTCAAAGCTTCTAATTAAAGCGAGAAAAGGAGGGCCTCATCGCCAGACCTCCTTTTTTCGCTTTATTCTTTCTGGGACAAGACCGCAGAGCAAGAGAAAGATGCTTGAATGCCATACGTATAGAGGTTTATGATGAAAGCAGCTAGAAACAGGGAGGGATTAGGGAAATGAGTCAAGATCATTTGCATTTGGATGCTCTTTTGAAAGCGATTACGGACCGGATGATTCCAGGCGATGATTGGCCTTCAGCAAGCGATGCGGGAGTCTTAACCTATTTGGAACGTTATGCCGAGCAAGACGCTGCTGTCTGGGCGAAGGTGATTGAACCCGGACTCCGCTCCTTGCAAGAGGAAGCCACAAGGCTTCATGGGAAGCCGTTTCCGGATTTATTGACCGATGAGCAAGATCAATTGCTGCAAAAGGCGGAATCCGGTGCCTACCCGGACTGGCCTGTTTCGTCCAAGCTATTTTTTGATACGTTATTGAATCTATCAGCTGAAGGTTATTATGGAACTCCCGAAGCCGGAGGGAATAGAGAAGGAAAGTCGTGGGAAATGATAGGCTTTCGTCCTGGCCCTGTGGCGGAAGCTAGCGCGCCGGCTCTTGAGGCCGACTTTCCGCATAAAACGCTTGAGCAGCTGCGGGACCGATACGATGCGGTTGTGATCGGGGCTGGAGCCGGGGGTTCCGTAGCTGCGGCTGTCTTGGCCGAGTCGGGCATGCAGGTGCTTGTTGTCGAGCGCGGAAGCTGGCTGAAATACGATCAGGTTGGCAGGGATCACCTGCGGAATCACCGGATTAGCAAATACGGGCATAACACGGGGCCGGGCCTGGAAGGAAACCCTCGCACGTTTGTTATGGCGGACGGCAGCGAGCGAATTACGCTGCCTATTGATGGCGATTACCACAATAATGCAATGACGGTTGGCGGAGGAACGAGGGTATATGGGGCGCAGGCGTGGCGGTTTCATACGATAGATTTTCGTATGGCAAGCCGTTACGGGGTACCGGAAGGCAGCTCGCTTGCCGACTGGCCGATCTCTTACGAGGATCTTGAGCCCTATTACCAGCGGGCGGAATGGGAGGTTGGCGTATCGGGAAATGGAAGCGCCCATCCTGGAAGAGGCAGGCGCCACGGTCCGTATCCTATGCCCGCGATGCCTATGACGCTGGAAGCCGAACGGTTAGCCCGTGCTGCCCAAAAGCTGGGCTGGCATTCCGGGGCCGTACCGCTTCTTATCAACTCGGTTGAAAGGGATGGCCGGCAGGCTTGCGGCAGATGCGGTCAATGCGTGGGATTCGCCTGTCCAACGAACAGCAAAAACGGCGGGCATAATACGATGCTGGTAAGAGCGGTCGCTACGGGTAATTGCGATCTGATCTGCGATACTGTTGTCGAGTACATAGATACCGAGGGAGGAAAACATGCAACCGGAGTTCGTCTGGTGCAGGAATTGGAAGGTTCGGTCCAGCGCCGGCAAATACGGGCGGGGCATGTGATCGTTGCCGCGGGAGCGATTGAAAGCGCGCGGCTCCTGCTTAACTCCGCCAGCGCTTCAGAGCCGGACGGAGTCGGCAACCGGAACGGCCAAGTGGGAAGAAACCTGCAGGGTCATGTTTATTCCGGCGCTTACGGGATTTTTGACGAGGTGGTTCAAGACGGCCTTGGTCCAGGAGTCAGCATAGCCACTTTTAATACGGAACATAGCCATTTGGGGATTATCGGGGGAGGGCTGCTCGCGAACGAGTTTACCCGGCTGCCTCTTATTCATTGGTATCGGGCGCTTTCGCCGAATGCGGCGAGATGGGGGATGAAGGGCAAGGAAACAATGCGCGATACCTTCTTGCGCACGAGCCAAATTCAAGGACCCATTCAGGAAATCCCTAACCCCGACTCCAGAGTGCAGCTGTCGAAGTCGGTAAAGGACCGTTTTGGCATACCGGTTGCTTCCTTGTCCGGCAGCGTTCATCCCGAGTCCCTTCGGGCTGCGGCTGTGCTTGGAGAGCAGGCGGAGAAGTGGCTGTGGGCTGCCGGAGCACGCGAAGTCTGGCAGACCAAGCCGGGCGGGGGCTTAAGCGCGGGTCAGCATCAAGCGGGCACGCTGCGCATGGGGAATGATCCCGAGACATCCGTCACCGATCCGTCTGGCCGCGTGCACGGATACGACAATCTGTGGGTGAGCGATGGTTCCGTTCACGTGACGAACGGCGGAGTAAATCCGGTGCTCACGATTATGGCTTTGGCTTTCCGCACGGCGGACAATTTGGTGAAGCTGGGCTAGAGGCCGGCTGCCCAAGACGTGAAAAAGCCGTTTCGAACATAGGAATGGGCTGTAACAGGCTGCAGATGGCAGACTGTTGCGGCCCTTTTATGTGCTAAAAATAAAACGGACCCATATGGCTTACCCGTATCTTTTGGTGGATTTTTATCGTTAATTGTAGAAATCCGCATTCCGAGATCGACATAAGTACGTGAGGCAAATAAGTGATCGATGAGAGGAGCTTGAAGCATGCATTTTACGCTGATGTTTTTTGAAAGCACGGAGGATTTCGCCGCCCGCAAGGATCCTGAGAAACAGCAGGAATATTTGGCAGGCTGGTCGCATTATGTTCATGCCCTGCGTGATTCCGGAGTTGTTGTTACCGGGTTTGGACTACATGCGCCGGAGACGGCCGCGACCTTAAAGCGAAATGACGGAACGATTTTCGTGCAGGATGGCCCCTTTACCGAAACGAAAGAACAGCTTGGCGGATTATTCGTTATCGACGTGCCGGATTTGGATGCGGCACTGGAGTGGGCGGCCCGCGCTCCCGTAAACGCCGTTGAAGTAAGACAAAATCTCCCGGCCATGTAGAAGGAGCAAGATGGATACTTACCGGACGATCGAAAATACCGTTCGCGACTCGTATGGCCGAATCCTCTCCTATCTGGCCGCGGATTGGCGCGATCTGGAGGCGGTTGAAGACGCGCTTGCGGATGCCCTCGTCTCCGCTTTGGAATCTTGGCCGAAGAAGGGGGTTCCGGATAAACCGGAGGCCTGGCTGCTTATGGTGGGCAGGCGGCGTCTTACGGATCGCCTCCGCCGTGAACGTGTTTCCGAAAAAGCTTATTCGGCTCTGATCGCCATGTCGGAGGAAGCTGAGCAGATGGATTCCCCAGCCTTTCCCGATGAACGGCTGAAGATGTTGTTCTTGTGCTCGCATCCCGAGATCGATCCGTCCGTCCGCACGCCGTTAATGCTGCAGCTCGTGCTTGGCATCGATGCCTCCCGCATTGCGTCCGCCTTTGTGGTAAAGCCCTCTACGATGGGGCAGCGGCTTACACGCGCCAAAGCAAAAATCCGCAGAGACCGCCTAACCTTTACCATGCCTGACGTTGAAGAATTGCCACAACGCTTGGACGCTGTGCTGGATTCGATTTATGCGGCCTATGGCAATGGCTGGGATGATCTGGCAGGCGTGGATTCGCGGCGTAGAGGTTTAGTGGATGAGGCTGTTTATCTGGGAAGGCTCCTTGCCGCGTATATGCCTGATGAACCCGAAGCACAGGGGCTTCTTGCGCTTATGCTGCATTGCGAAGCGCGGCAAAAAGCCCGCCGCGACGATACAGGGAACTATGTTCCGCTAAGCGAGCAGGATACCTCGCGCTGGTCCGTCCCCCTAATAACAGAGGCAGAGTATTGTCTGCATAAAGCCGCGCGATCCGGCCGAATCGGACGATTTCAGCTGATGGCCGCTATTCAGTCGGTTCACGCTCAGCGGGCGCGGACCGGACGTACGGAATGGAAGGAAATCGCTTTGTTGTATGAGGGGCTGAGCCAATTGAGCCCAACTCTTGGGATTCTTGTGGGACGCGCGGCTGCTGTTGCGGAGGCCTACGGTCCAAGGGAAGGACTGGCGCTTCTTGGAGCGATACCTCCAGTGAAAAGAGACAGCTACCAGCCTTATTGGGCGCTATTGGCTCATCTTTATAGGGTAACGGAAAATGTCGAAGAGGCCCAAGGCGCTTATAGCCGTGCAATTGGTCTTTGCGAAGACCTTTCCGTGAAACAGTTCTTGCACCAGCGCGCAATGGAGATCTATTCGTCAAAGCTTAGCGGTTCGTATGGCGATTCTGCGTTATAACGATGTATTTTTATTATGATTGCGTGAACGCCATATACTCCCTTCAAATAGGCAGGACGATTGCCGATAATACTTTTGGAATAAAATAACTTTTAAGCTTAGGGGCCATTACATGCTGGGACTCATCCAAAAACTGCTTTCCGTCAAACAAATCTTTAATAAGGAGGCTTCGGAGAAGCTTCGCGCGATTCACCCTGGTTTGGAAACGGCGGCAACCGATTATTTGAATCATTTTAACTCCGTAAGCGCGCATAGCCGTTATGTCACATCGGCTTTTATCCGGGAAGTCTACTATGCCACTATGCAGCATCCTCTCCAGAACATTCCGGTAGAGTCCATGAAAGAACGGCTTGAAAGTATCGAGAAGGAGAGAGCCTCCCTTCGTAAATACGAAATTCTCGAGGTTGAAGAGCTCCGCCCGAAACAGACGGTAAGTCTTACAGTTAACCGCAAATTCAGCAACAGAAGCGAAAATAAGGTCACCTATCTCTTAGAGCAGGTCGCTGGACAGTGGAAAGTTAACCATATCGCCAGAATAATTTCGGGGACTGTGCTTGAAGTTAACCGAATCGACGGACAAACCGCCTATGTCGTCGGTGATTCGTCGCATGCCATGCTGTTCCTGGATACGAATAATTACGATCTGAGGGTATCGGAGCAAGTTACGGTGAGGGGATACTTGGAAACATCCTATTATTTGCAAGACAGCTTCTTCTATCACATTGTTCATGTGCAAAAATAAACGAGGGCCGGAACCCCCTTCCAGAGGGCTTAACCGGTCCTTCGTCTATCCCTGTTTCTCGCTAGAACAAGCCAAACAGCTTCTTGCAGGTGTTTTTGCGCCTAGGATCGATAATTTGCTTTATTTCGGATTTTTCCAGCTTTGCCAGCAAGGCATCCGCTCCATGCTTGAGCTTGTAGTTCATTTCATCGTTGTAAAGAGGGGTCAAACTAAAGAAGTGGACCTCTTTGCTCTCTGATGCCTTGAGCGTAAAGAACTCTTCAAGAGATTCTACGGTTGAAGGGATGGTAATCATCATACCGGACAGCTTCGTGGATTCGGCATAAGGCTCGGCAGGATCGCCGTTTGGAATCGTATGATCGGTATAAAACCACGTGTTGTACTCATGAGGAAGGCGGGCAAGCATTTTGAGGCATCTAATAGGCCAATAGTTGTTCTCATCCTCGAAGCTTTTTTCAGACATTTGCCAATCAGCAGGGAGACAGATCATGAGTTCTGCGTATCGGAATGCTTCGGCTCCATCGGGGACGGTCATAGGCAGGCTGCTCATTCCGCAGGTTACCAGGGTAATGTAATTTTTTTCTTTTGTTGGAGCGACGTACAAAATATCAAGATGGATAAGATCGGATATAATTTCATGAAATACGGCCTCAACCGGACCGATATGCCGTTCGACATGCTGAGTGATGAGTTCAATCGTTTCTTCATCGCCTCTTGCCGGGGTGAAAGGCCTGTCTGCCTCTTTATGGCGGTAAATAATACTTCCTGCGGGCGATCGTTCTTCTATGGTCATAGGAGCTCCTTTTAAATGAAAGATATAAAACTATCATACGAAATGGTTTTATTTTTGGGAATATTTAGTTTCTCAAGCATAGGAAAAGCAGGGAAGAATTCGGAGCAGCGATCCACCCTCCTGGCAAGGAATATGATGGGGTAGTGGATAAGTAATAACAGTGAAGAATAATAACTTCGCGGGAGGCTTAAACGATGGAACAACAATTGGCATTTCGCAAGGACGGGACTTTTAAAATCATTCAGTTCACGGATGTCCATGTCTATGACGGGTTAGGGGAAAAGGATATCCGATCGCTGGCGTTAATCAAGAACCTGATCGAATCCGAGAAGCCGGATCTCATTGTTTTCACGGGAGACGTAATTTTTGCCGATAATGAGACGGGCGACCTAAGGGGGGGATTCCGGAAAACGGTGCAAATCGCCAATCAATCGGGTATTCCGTTCGCCGTTATTTACGGCAATCACGATGCGGAGAGAAATGTGAAGAAGCCGGAGCTGCAAGAGATTTTATCCGAATTCGACAATTGCATCAGCGAAGCCGGTCCGGGGGACATTGGCGGCATAGGCAATTATACGGCAACGGTCAAAAGCTCTTCGTCCGAAGAAGACGCAGCCGTTCTTTATTTCATGGATTCGGGCGAATATGCGGATGCAAGCATCGGCGGATACGCATGGATTCAGCCTAGTCAGGTTCAATGGTACAGAGAACAGTCTCGCCAGCTTGCCGAGAAAAATAACGCCGTGCTGCCTGGGCTTGCCTTCCTTCATATCCCTCTTCCTGAATATAACGAGGTATGGCAATCCGGTGAGGCAGAAGGCACGAAAGGAGAGCAAGTGTGCTGCCCTAAGGTCAACAGCGGGTTGTTCGCCGCCCTGTTGGACAGGGGAGATGTTATGGGAGTGTTTGCCGGGCATGATCATAATAATGACTACATTGGCGTGCTTCATGGCATCTCGCTTGGCTATGGCCGTGCTACCGGCTACAACACGTATGGGGATTTGAAGCGCGGCGCCAGAGTCATCACCCTAATTGAAGGCGAGCGCCGGTTCGAAACTTATATTAAAGAGGATGAACAATCCGAAAGCGGAAGTTTGCAGTAAACTCGGAGAAGCAGCGGGACGCGGATTAAAACGGACAAGCTGTCATTTTATTGCATGAATTGTCAGGCTGCTTGAACATCGCGGTGTTATGCTCCTTACGAAAGGAGGGATCGACGTGGATTGGCTTCAGCGCATGAATCTGGCTATCGATTACATTGAAGATAACCTGGAGCACGATATCAATTACGAGCAGATAGCTAGGATTGCCTTATGCTCCGTCTATCAATTTCAGCGTATGTTTTCGTTTGTGCTTGAGATGCCTTTATCCGAATATATAAGGCGCAGACGGCTGACGCTTGCCGCTTTTGACTTACAGGACAGGAAGAACAAAGTAACGGATATCGCCTTGAAATACGGTTATGAAACGCCCGAATCATTCTCGCGGGCATTTCAGAACCTGCACGGACTGACGCCTACTGCGGCCCGGCAGGCGGGTAGCCCATTGAAAGCGTACCCTCGTCTCTCCTTTCAAATTATTCTCAAGGGAGCTACCGAGATGAATTATCGAATTGAGGAACGGGAAGCTTTTCAAGTGTTTGGACTAGAAGATATATACGGCATGGACAATATTGCGAATCAAGACGGAGTAACGATCCCGGAAGTCTGGCAAAACATTTCTAAGAATGGCGAATTTGACCGGCTGTTTCATTCATTAGCCGGAAATTGGCGGGCTGAAGGCCATTTCGCTAAAGAGCTTGGAGAGGTCTTTGCATTTGATTCCTACAGGTTCACAAGCAATACCACATTTCCTTATTTAATCGGGTGTTATAAATCGGCTGGAAGCAAGATAGAGGGGTATGCGGTTATTGATGTTCCGGCATCTACTTGGGCGGTATTCTCCACGTTAAATGACGGGAATGGGAGCGGTAACTATGATTTGCGTTCGCTTAAAAACCGGATATTCTCGGAATGGCTGCAAACGTCCAAGTACCAAATTATTGACGGCGGTAATTTTGAAATGTATTGTACGCATCCAAGCGGCGATGAGTACTGCGAATTATGGTATCGTATCGAGGAAAAGAAAGAATAAAGAAACGGACGGACGCTTGCCGGCGTCCGTCCGTTTCTGTGTGCTAGCTTTGAAGAACCCGGGTAATCATGGTTGCGAATTCCGCTCTGGTTATTGCGGAGTTGGGGCGGAAGGTGCCGTCGGCATACCCGGTAACGATCTTGTTGGCCATAAGGGCTTCTATATAGGTATGCGCCCAATTGCCTTCCTGCACATCAGGGAAGGCAGTGGTGCTGCCGCCGCTGAGCTGGAAGGCTCTGGCTACAAGGGCGGCCATTTCTGCCCGGTTAAGCTGATCGTCCGGACGGAATTTCCCGTCGGCATAACCGTTCATGAGTCCGGACTTCTGAGCGGCTCCGATGTAGCCGGCAGCCCAATGCGTGCTAGGCACGTCCGAGAAGCTGCTTGCCTGCGATTGAAGTCCAAGCTGTATCGCCAGCACCTTTAAGGCCTCTGCGCGCGTAATTCCAAGGTCCGGGCGGAAGGTGCCGTCCGGGTAACCGGCCAATAACCCCTTCTTGACCAGGAAGTCGATGCTTGTCTTCGCCCAATGTCCTTCTGTGTCGGCGAACGACACAGGATCTTCGCCCGGTGTTTCATTGCCTCCCGGAGGCGTTCCGTTATTATTGCCCGGAGGCGTTGTTGTTGGCGGCGTTGTTGTTGGAGGTGTTGTTGGCGGCGTATAGCTCAGCGCTGGCGCGAAGGCGGTTACGCTGCGAGCTAAAGTATGCTGCTCCAGGGCGTAGCCCATGGCCAGAACGTTCGCGTCATCCCACGCTTTGCCGACCAGCTGCATGGAAATCGAATAGCCATTCGGGTTCTTGCCTACGGGTACTACGACCGTTGGCAGTCCAACGTTGGAGGTAAGTACGCCGGTGCCTCTGTCTGAGCTTAGCTGAGCTGCGGCGCTGTCGTTGTTATACATATCGCTGATAAAGCCTGCATACACAACGCTGTCCACATCGTATTGATCCATCCAGTCCGCGATAATCTTCTTGTAGTTCGTTCTGTAAGCGAGGTACGCCTGTACTTGGCTTTCGGTCATTCGCGGACGTACCTGCAAGCTTGCTTGATTGTATAACAGCAGCTTTGGCGAGGCGAGCAGCTCGTCGCCCGTGGCGTAAGGGAAATCCGGGTTCAGCTCGATGTAGCGTGCCCAGCCCTCGGAGCCGGCATTGCCCGCGGGTCTTGTGCCGCCCCCCGGAGGCGCGCTCATCTCCACCATGGTAGCTCCTGCCTCCACCAGGTCTTCGAAGTGCTGCATGACGGCTTGTCCCGTGCCGTCGTCGGCGTATGAGGACACGAACGAGGATGGAATATAGCCGATTCGCTTGCCTTGCAGGGCGTTGCGGTCTAGAGCCTTGGTCCAGTCGCTAGGTTTTTTGGCATCTGCCTCTTGCGTCAGCATATCCTGCGGGTCGGTGCCGGTTGTTGCGTTAAGGATATAAGAGAGGTCGGTGACGGTGCGGGCAATTGGTCCGGCATAGTCCTGCCCCCATGTCAGCGGCATTACGCCGCGCGTGCTTGCCATGCCGTCCGTTCCGCGGAAGGCTGCCAGGCTGCCGCCCGTAGACGGCGCGTACAGCGATACGCCCGTCTGCGTGCCCATGGCCGCTGCCGCAAAGCTTGCAGCGACGGATACTGCGGGGCCTCCGCTGGAACCAAACGAAGTTTTGGACGGATAGAGCGCATTCCAGGTTTGCATCCAGCCGCTTTCGCTAAAGCTGCCGCTGTTGGCAAACTCCGATGTGTTGGCTTTGCCGATGATGATGGCTCCTGCTTCTCTCAGCTTCTGAATCTGGTAAGCGTCCGCTTTAGGCTGCCAGCCTTCCAACGCTTTGGAGCCGCCGGTGGTTGGCATATCCTTGGTGTCATAGATATCCTTGACGGCAATCGGAATGCCAAGCAATTGGCCTGTCTTGCCCTCTTTGCGAGCTTGATCCGCTGCCTTGGCCTGTTGGATGGCCGTTTCGGAGACGTGAAGGAAGGAGTGGAAACCGAGCTGTCCGAGATCATAAGCGTTAATGCGATCCAGATAAGCCCTTGTGATCGCTTCGGAGGTCGTAATGCCTTTCTCCATATCGGACTGCATTTGCTCAATGCTTTTGTTGGTGACATCGTAATCGGAGGTCGTTACGGCAGGTGCTGCTGCAGGGGCTGCCGGAATGTCGAGACGCGTGACATCCGCGCAAGCGGCAGTATCAAATCCAGGGAGACTAGACAGATCCCAGTTGCTAAGCGTACATATTTCCGCGGGGGACAAGTGGGTGAGGTCGGGATTTTCGGTCAGTTGATCGAGCGAATCCGCGGCTTTGGTTAGTCCAGCCTCGCCTGTTTCTCCGGCAAGAACGTATCTGGCCAGCGATTTGGTATGACCGGGTTCGATTGTGAGCTTATGAATGAAGCCGTAGAAGTTCGCATCATTGCCGGAGGTTGGCAGCGGGGTGGTGAAAGGGTTCTGCTGCTGATCGCCGGTGCCTTGCAGCGCTCCTACGAACGGAGCGGGGGAGCCAAGAATGACGCCGATTGGGCGGTCCGCAGCTCTGCTTGTGCCTATCAAAGCCCATGAATCGTCGGCGGCGATGGCCGTGTCGCCGTTAGAGGTCGTTTTTACGGCCCCGTAATTTTGGCCGGTGCCGTAGCCGAGCGATCCGCCGAAGGATACATTGACGGTTACGGGAGCGTTGGTTGTGTTGGTGAAGGTATCGAAGAAACGAACGCTGTTGTTTGCGCTGTTCAGGTAAACATCGCGTGTAATGAGGACGTCGCCAAGATTGACGGATTGCGTAGTGTCGAAGGTGTCGCTGCCATCGAATTCAAGCCCGAAGCCTCTCATTAATTGCCCGTTCATCCTGGGCGACGGCGTGGTGGATACCTGGACGAAAATATTGCCAAACCCCTGTATAGGCGTGTTGCTCGCTCTGCGGATGCTGCCTGTGTCCAGGTTAGGCGCGAATGAATCGTGAATCTCCCAATCTATTCCGCTCGCGGAGGTCAGTTTAGTTAACGCATAAGCGTTATTGGATGGAATAACTCCGGCGAAAACCATGGAAAGCGCGAGGGTTGCCGCGATAGCGTACTTTTTGCTCCAAGCGCGTTTCGATCCCCGGGGAGTTTCCCGATCGGAGGCAGACGGTCGTTTGTCTTGCGGTTGATGACTTTTGCTTTTGAACAATTTCATGCAACTCCTTCCATATGAACTCGATAGAGATTCTATCACCATGTTAATAGAGCGTCAATTAAACTAACGTGAATTCATATAAAAGTAAAATTTTTAAATAAATCTATTCTTTTCTAATAAGTTATGTTATGTATTCTAACATGTTATTTACGCTTACTTTATTGTAAAGGGTAAAAATCAATATAAAAAATGGCTGCGGAGATAGACTCCGCAGCCATTTTTATTCTTCCTGGCAAAATACTAAGTTAAAAGCACGGCAATAAGCGCGATAAGTGCCGGCAGGCCTTGAACGAGAAGAATCGAACGTTTTGCCGTCAGCCCTCCGTAGACCGCCGCTACAAGTACGCAAGCCAGGAAAAACAGCTGAATTTGGTGTCCGGCTGAAGCATCGGGATGGACAAGTCCCCAGAACAGACCCACGGCCAAGAAACCGTTGTACAATCCCTGGTTGGCGGCAAGCGACTTGGTTGCTTCCGCAAACGCCTTGTCGGTTCCGAAGGCTTTCCTCGCTCTTGGACCCGTCCACAGAAACATCTCGAGAATCAGGATATACACATGTTCGATCGCAACAATCGCCGTTAGGATGACGGAGACAAGTAGCATAGCTGTCCAGCACTCCTTTTTTTAAATAAATTGCGTACAATTTGTTCGACAAGATTATACATGAAAAGCCCTTATTATATAACCCGCTGCTTAAAATATACGGTAAATATAGCATTCTCTTAAAAGCCCGGCGTCAGTCGACAGTCAGTGAATCATCAGTCGACACCATTCGTGATGAATATATAATGAGAGATAAGGTATATTCACGTATTGGTGGTGATTGCGATTTTATACGTTGCTGCTTTTTTATTGTCCTTTGTGACGGTGCTTGCGTTGATTCCTCCGTTCAGCAAGCTTGCGTTTAAAATTGATTTTGTAGACAAGCCAAGAAAGGACGTCGAGCGCAAGCTGCACCGGAAGCCGATCCCTCTGACGGCCGGCTATGCGATTTTTATTGGCTTTTTTATCGCTTATTTGGCTGTAGTCCGGGATTTCTCCATGCAGACGGGGGCGATATTCCTAGGCGGTCTATTGCTGCTGGCGATCGGTACGGTTGACGATTGGTATAAGACAAAAGGAAAGGATTTTCCCGCTCTGCCCAAGCTGATTGTTCAACTCTCCGCCGCCGTATTGGTTTACGCCTCAGGCGTTGTGTTTGAGGGCTTCGTTAATCCGTTCTCCGGCCATTATGTCGTGCTTCCCGTCCTGTTGCAATTTGTCTTGACGACGCTGTGGATCTTTGGAGTCACGACGGTTATCAACTTCTCGGACGGGCTGGACGGGCTGGCGGGAGGATTGTCTGCCATCTCAGCGATGACTCTGTTTATCGTAGCGTTGGCAATGGGACAGTCGAGCTCCGCGAATATGGCGATTATTCTAGTAGGCATAACCTTAGCGTATTTAAGATTCAACAAACCTCCGGCCAAAATATTCATGGGCGATGCGGGGGCGACCTTCCTCGGATTTATGCTGGCCGTCATTTCGCTCGACGGAGCCTTCAAGCAAGCGACGGCGCTTTCTATTTTTATCCCGATCCTTGCGTTAGGGGTTCCGATCTTCGATAATTTGTACGTGATGCTCAAGCGTTTCCTGCAAGGGAAGGCGATCTATCAGGCGGATGCGAGCCAAGCACATTACCGTCTGCTGCGGGCTGGTCTCAATCACAAGCAAGCTCTCATGGTATTGTGTTTAATGGGTACATGCCTCGGCTTGTCCTCTATTATTCTTATGCTGGTCGAGATATAAAGGTTAAGGCTGGAGCCCTGTCCGTGGGCTCCGGCTTTTTTGTTGTAATGTGTATTTGTGTGTTATTCTAGAAGAAATAGCGAATAGTGACCATGCAGTCCGCATTATTGGGGGAGTATCCATGCTTATACATGACCGGCATCAACAAATCATACAGCTGCTTCATGAATTTCAATCGGTAAAGACGGCGGACTTAATCGCGCGGTTCGGCGTATCGTTCGAGACGATTCGAAGAGATATGGAGTATCTGGAGCAGGAAGGCTTCCTGAAGAGAGTTCATGGAGGTGCTACCCTGCCTCCGGTGGACTACCGGAAGGAGCTCCCCTTCACCGTGCGGGAGACGAAGAGACATCCCGAGAAACGAGAATTGGCCCAGACGGCTCTTCGTTATGTGGAGGAGGGGCAATCCTTGTTCCTGGATGTAAGCACCACAAATACGGAATTCGCCAAAGCATTGGCCGCTCGTTTCGAACGGTTAACGATATTAACCAACTCCTTTCCGATCGCCTCCATCCTTATGGCTAAACCCCAGTTCACGATTATTTTCGTAGGCGGAGTCGTTCGTAATTCGGAGCAGTGCGCGGTTGGGGATTTTGCCGAGTCGTTTGTCTCCCAATTCCATGCCGATCTGTTCTTCATGAGCGTGAGCGGCATCTCCCTGGCGGAAGGGCTGACGGATTACGGGATAAGCGAGATTCAACTGAAGAATAGAATGCTGGAGCGGTCGCGGCGGGTCATCGCGCTTGCGGACAGCAGCAAGTTTGATATCGTGTCGCTTACGCCGGTATGCGGACTGGATAAGATCGAGCGTATTGTCACGGATTCCGGGCTTAGCTCCGATATCCTTGAGCGATACAAGGAAGCCGGCATTTCCGTTGAATGCAAATAGAAGCCGAGAAGCAAGAAGAGAGCCTTCCCCGAGGGCTCTTTTTTTAATGCTTTTCTCATTGACAGGGTAAAAGGCTCATGCTACCATTTGCGTAAAGTTGCATTTATGTGTGTTTATGTGTGTATTAATTAGTCGGTTGATGTAGTGGTGGGAGGGGTCATTATTTCGCATGCCGTATGGCTTGTATTGGGTTCCGGCGTGGCGCATGCCGTATGGAATTTGCTCACGAAGAAGAGCGGGAATAAGCAATTGTTTTTGTTCATGATCTATATTCCTGCTACGCTAACGCTTCTGCCGGCATTTATTTCGGAGATGGTCTCCGTTCAAGTGCCATTATCAGGTTATGTCCTATTGATTCTGTCGCTGCTGATTCAGGCAGGTTATGCGTACTTCTTGTCCCGAACGTTAACCTTCGGTGACTTGTCCCAGGTGTACCCGATGATGAGAGGGATCGCGACCTTCCTGCTGCCTCTTTGCGGGGTTATTTTCTTGGGCGAGCGGCTGTCAGCCTGGGGTTGGCTGGGCCTTGGGTTAATTGCTCTGGGGTTCTTCCTGTTAAGCGGGTTCTATGGGAGAAAGCAGCGGTTTCAAGCTTCGGGAAAAGTACTGTCGTCTATTCTTGCCGTAGGCCTCTGCACAATGGCTTATGTGATGGTGGACAAAGTGAATCTGCGGCATTTCTCGCCGGTTGTGCTGTTAGAGATATCGAATATCGGATTTATGGCGGGGCTTGCTCCGTTCATCCGGCTCCGGGAAATAGGCTGGGTACGGGAGATAAAGGCAAACGGGAGGCTGCTTGCGGCAGGCTCCATTCTGTCTCCGGGCTCTTACCTGCTGTTCCTGTTCGCCATGAGCATGTCGCAGCTGACGTATGTGGCGCCGCTTCGGGAGATCGGGACCGTCTTCGGGACCTTTATGGGCGTATGGCTGCTGAAGGAAGGAAAAGGCGGTCTGCGGTTAGCGTCCGCCAGCCTGATTTTTACGGGTATTCTGCTTGTGGGGATATTGGGTATATAGGAGGTTGCGAATATGACAAATGAAGAGGGCAAAGGGAAGGCACGGCTTCAATTTCAGGTCATTACCGATACGCATGTGAGGACGGATCCCGGACATACGCATAATCGCAACCTGGCGCGGGCGCTCCAGGATATAAAACGGGTGGCACCCGACAGCGACGGGATTATGCATGCAGGCGATATCACCGATCACGGGCATGCGGAAGAGTATGCGGAGTTTCGCAAAATATGGCGGGAGCACGGAGAAGGATTGCCAACCGCTTATTTTGCTTCCGGCAATCATGATGTCGGCGGGGGAGAGTGGCCTTCGCGCCTGGGCGCTTATCTGGATGCGACGGAGATGGGCGGGCCGTATCACGCTCATTTGGTGAAAGGATATTCTTTCATCTTCCTCGGAACCGAGCGGGGGCTGGATCTGTTCTCGTTTCTGTCGGAAACGCAGCTGGCCTGGCTGGACCGCAAATTAGAGGAAAGCAAGAGTCTGAATCGTCCTGCCTTCGTGTTCCTGCATCAGCCGCTTAAGGATACGGTTGCGGGCTCCTGCGAGTCGCAGAAGTGGTATGGCGTAACCCAAGATGAACAGCTTAAGGAAGTGCTGTCCAGACATAGGCATGCCGTGCTGTTTACCGGGCATACGCATTGGGAGCTGGAAACGCCTCATACCCTGTATGACGATGAACAAATGCCCCGCATGTTTAATGCGGCATCCGTTGCCTATCTCTGGACGGATGAAGACGAGCATAAGGACGGAAGTCAAGGGCTGTTCGTCGAGGTATACGAGAATCGGATTATCGTCCGGGGACGGGACTTTGCCGCGGGCCAGTGGCTCGAGAGGGTCCGGTATGAGTGGGAGATTCCGAGTCATCGGTTATAACTATGTAACAAAGGGGGTCTCGCCGTAGCTGCGATTCCCCTTTATTTTTAAATGATGCTAATCATTAGCCCAAGAAAGCGATCGAACGTTTTACTTTTTTAGCAAACTCAATAGGATTATCAATAGACTCCCAGTGGACGTACATGAGACGCGGATTCTCGAACAACCAGTGATTATGAACGGCCGTAACTTTTATCCCGTTCCTCCGAAGGTTTGTGAGCAAGCGATTGACCTGGTTTTGGAAAAGCGCCGTTTCTCCCAGACAGAGTGCTCGTCCGGAACTGTCCAATGACTCAAACGAGAACAATTGATAACGAACGAGAGGGGACGCGGTGCGTTTTCCTAAAATAGAGGCTCTTATAATTCTGTTTCTTGAAACGAAACAAACCGGCCCTTTCGTAATTTCATGCTCTGTCCCGCCCAAAATGGAGGAGAAGCGGTTGCATATTTTTTTAAATTGCGGACTTGCCTTTACAGGTTGCGCCATTTACAGATCATCCTTTCATGTTTAAAAATAAAAAAATACTCAAACATTAGCCGAGGAATGCGATAGATGCCTTGGTTTTTTTGGCAAACTCTACAGGATTCATATCAGCTTCCCAGTGCATATACATTAAGCGCGGGTTCTCGTTAAGCCAGTGATTATGAAGAGAAGTGACTTTGATTCCGCGTTTACGAAGATTCGACATCAATCGATTAACCTGATTTTGATGCACGGCGGTCTCGCCTAAACAAAGCGCGCGGCCCGAAGCGCTTAGAGACTCGAACGAGAACATTTGCATTTGAACCAAAGGAGAACGGGTTCTTCTGCCTAAAATGGTCTCTTTTAAGTTCGTCATCCGAGTGACGAAACAAACCGGACCTGCTTCGATCTCCGATTCACCTCCCAGAATTTTCGAGAATTGCGTGCACAACCTTGCGAATTGCGGACTTACCTTTACTTTTTGCGCCATATAAATCCTCCTTTAATCAGTACTGCTGTAATCTATGTTGAATCTAGCAAATCGAGTTGTGCGTAATTACTAGATTTAAGAAAATGTCCTTTTGGCGCTCCTAGCCATTCGTTTATATCTGCAAAGCGCCATCCTCCAACCATTGCGGAGTTTTGCAGTGCCGACGAAGTCAACTAGCAAGAAGCACTTGAATGATGAACTAGCCTCAAAGGCGAGTGGGTTTCCTGCTAAAAAAGGTCCAGGAGTGCGCACCTATTGGCACGCATTCCTGGACCTTATTTTTTCAAGACAATCTAAGTCGTTGTTATTCCTGTTGGAAACCGTTCCAAACAATGGTCTGTTCAACCGGAAAACGCAAGGAGGCGCGGGCCGGGGCCGCCGCCTTGCCAATCGCGATAAGCATAACCGGAATATATCGGGATGGTATATGAAACGCTTCGATAAAAGCATCCGCGCTAAATCCGCCCATCGGGCAGGAGTCGAGTCCTTTCGCCTTTGCAGCCAGCATAAGCTGCATGGCCGCAAGCGACGCGTTGCGAATGGCTTCCTCGCGCGCATAGGCGGGGGAATCCCCGTATGCCGCATCTATTTGATCGATTAGACTAGCCTTGATATCCTCCGTCATCAGTCCGGCTTCCACATCGGGTCCAAAGACATCTTCAGCGTTGCGATGGGCTTCAAGGTCGCCAAGTACCGCTATGACGACGGAAGCTTCGACGACTTGCTTTTGCCCGTAAGCGATGGGCAGGAGCTTCTCTTTAGCAGCCTGACTATGGATGGAAAGATACCTCCAGTGCTGAAGGTTCCAGGCGGACGGCGCTTGGCTTGCAATCTCCAGCAGACCGATGATCTCTTTCTCGTTTAGCCGGTGCGCGGCATCATAATGCTTAACGGAATGGCGCTCCCGGATAATCGCATAAAAATCGGCAAAAACGGTTGATGACATTGATCTTCAACTCCTTGAATGGTTTACGGCGTTTAGTTTTTCGCTCTTTCCGCCCCCGGCAGCCTTTTTTCGGCCAAGCCTATTCGTGCCGATCACCCCGGCAATGATCAGCACCGAGCCGATCAGATGATAGATCGTTACTTTTTCCCCAAGAAAGACTGCTCCGGCCGTCATGGATACAATGGTAGAGAGATTGGCAAACACGCTCATTCTCGACGCCTCCATCCTGGACAAAATGTAATTGGAGGTTAGTGCCGTTAACAGCGAGGATACGATGCCCAGGAAAATAAGCGATGCCATGAAGGTGCCGCTCGCCAGAGGCGCGAATATATGGGAAAGGGTCCCTGCCGAGGCATGGCTGGTAAATGCGGTAACAGCAAAAAAGACAAAGCCGATGCCCATCATCAAATAAGTGATTTCCGCCGGGCTGAACAGTCCTGATAACGAACGGGCCAGCACGGTATACCCGGCAAAAGCGAAGCAGGTAAGCAACAGCAGCGAAATGCCAAGCAGATTGGACAGATCAATGCCGCTGCCTTTCATGACAAAGATAAACACCACCCCAAACACCGACAGGAAGATTGACAGCTTCTGCGGAACGGTCGTGGTTTCTTTAAGGAACAGGGAAGCGATAATCATCGTAACGACCGGCGTAAATGCATACAGGATGCCACCCTCCGCCGAGCTGGCATGCTGCAGCCCATAGGCCTGAAGCGTGAAGAACCCAAGCGGGTACATGGATGCCAGCAGCAGCACTTTGCCAAGCGGCTTGCCGCGGTAGGAAAGCTTCATCCAGCCGGCAGCGACCGGAATAGACATAACGAGAAACGATAAGGTAAAGCGAAAAGCAAGCGTATCAAGCGGACTGGCGTAATCCAGCGCCGTCTTGGCAAACAAAAAAGATAATCCGATAATGACCGCGTTAAGCACGGCGAGGAGATAAGGGAGCCTCATTTCCTTGTGAACCATGTTTCATCATCCTCTCAGAGCTTACGGCAGCGTGTTCGCGAACGTCTGTAACCGTTAATTTGAAGATACGGGATATCGGTTAACCAAACAACGCCGTTTTACTCCAACTGTATCGATACAGTTGAAAGGGAGCGCAAGGAGGCCAGAATGAAAAAATATTATAGGATCCTATCCGACATGGAGGAGAAAATCCGGCAGGGGAAATACCGCCCCGGTCAAAAGCTCCCGTCCGTCCGCAATGCCGCGGAAGCTTACGGCTGCAGCATCAGCACCATTACCAGGGCTTATGCCGAACTGGAAAAACGACACGTCATTTATTCGGTGCCGCAAAGCGGGTACTACGTTGTTGTGAAGCCCGGCGATTGGCGCGACCGGCGGGATAGCAGCATGATCTATTTCGCGACGGTCCTGCCGGACCTGGACGCTTTTCCTTATTTGGATTTCCAGCATTGTCTCAACAAAGCTATCGATATTTACAAGTACGACCTGTTCACTTATGGCGACCCGCTGGGGCTGGAGTCCTTCCGTCACACCCTTGTTTCGCATTTGGCAAGCGATCAGGTATTCACCAAGGTCGAGAGGATCTTCGTTACCTCCGGCGCGCAGCAGGCGCTGGAAATACTGGCGAAGATGCCGTTCCCAAACGGCAGGGAAGCGATATTGGTTGAGCAGCCTAGCTATGACCGGTATTTACGGTTTCTGGAGACGGAGAACATTCCGGTGTATGGCATCGCCCGCACGGCAGCGGGCATCGATCTTCAGGCGCTGGAGCAGTGGTTCAAGAGCGGCAGCATCAAATTCTTTTACACGATGTCGAGGTATCATAATCCGCTGGGCACTTCTTATAATGCCGAGGAACGAAGAGCAATCGCGAGACTTGCCGGCAAATACGGCGTCTATATCCTGGAAGACGATTATATGGCCGACCTCGGGGCAGACCGGCAAACCGATCCGATTTACGCTTCGGATGGGGGCGAGCATGTTATATACGTAAAAAGCTTCTCCAAGATTATCTTCCCCGGCCTAAGGTTAGGCGCAATCGTATTGCCGGAGCGGCTGCTTAAGACCTTTTACGCTTATAAAATATATCCCGACACGTCGCTGCTCTCCCAGGCGGCACTAGAGGTGTATATCAAGAACGGCATGTACGAACGGCATAAGCACAAGATAGCCGGCCTGTACGCCGCGCGGATGTCGGCCTTGAACGAAGCGGTGAATCGGTATAACGAGCCGGGACTAATGGAGGTGCCGGATATCCGTTCCGGGATCTATTCGCATTTCAAGCTGAAGCAGACGGTGAACGTCGAGCAGCTATTGAAGCGTCTGGCGGAGAGGAACGTCAGCGTCGTATCCGGCAAAGGGTTCTATCTATCCGATTATCTGGCTAAAGAGAAGTTCCTCCGGATCAGCATTTCCCAGACCGGGCCCGAGCAGATTGAGGAAGGAGTCCGAATAATTACGGAAGAGGTGCGTAAGGGAAGCTGGTGAGTGTAGGGCTTGCTTAAGGGAACGGCTGGGGCAAGTCCTCCGTCCTGCCGCGGGCTATGAATTCGGACGGTGACAGGCCGACATGCTTCTTGAACATCCGGAAAAAATACGAGGGGTCGTAGTAACCGAGGTACTGGGCGATGTCCGCGACGGTCATGTCGGAGTGGAGCAGAAGACGGCAGGCTTCAAGCAGGCGCAGCTGATGCATATAGCGGATGGGAGACTGGCCGAAAACCTCTTTGAACAGAGCGGTGGCATAATTCGGCGAACGATCAATAAGCTCCCCAAGCTGCCCGATTTCCACATGCTCGCGGTAATGGTCCAGCAAATATTGCTTCATCAGCTGCGCGTAAAACATCTTGGCGGGAGTCACCTCCGGCTTCTCCAGTTCTCTTGCAAGCAGGCCGATCAGCTCCTGCGTTAGTCCGAGGCCAATATAGGAGTGAAAGCTGCGGCCGCTCCTCATCTCTTCGAACAGCTTCATGAATTTGCGCTGCATGGAATGAAGGCTGGAGAGCCGGAACCGAATAAATTCTCCCTGGTCAAGAAACGGAATATCCAGCTTGCTGCCTGGTTCCGTCGTAATTAAAACCGTAAATTTCTGATGAGGGCTGCCGGGGACCGTATCTCCGCTGCGAAGCGTAGATTGCGGAATGTACAGGAAATCTCCCCGTTCCGCGATAATCTCTTGCCCATTAATGGTGTATCTAACCTTGCCGTCCGTAACCAGAACGAGGACATGATAGCTGAGCACCTCGCTTTGAGTGCGCCAGTTCGGAATGCGGTCGTCGAAATTTACGCTTAACAGCTGCAGCATGGGATCCCCGTCCTTTTACAATGACTCTAATGAAATACTAGCAAAAATAGCCGGTTCGGGTAAATGGCCGTTCCCGACTTATCGCTCATAGTATCGTTGAAATGTACATGGACGGGATGGAATATACGTCGACCGGACCAAGGCTCCAAACCTATAATACGGGTACAGCCGTCATGGCAAACGATTGAAGGAGAGGAGCAACCTTATGAAAATTTTGCTGCTGGATTTGGATTCGACGAGGCCGGATCATCTGGGGTGCTACGGTTACCCCCGCCGGACATCTCCGAATATTGACCGGATTGCCGCTCAAGGCGTCCGCTTCGATAATTACTATACCTCCGACGCGCCTTGCTTCCCGTCGCGGACGGCTCTAATGACCGGCCGCTTCGGCATTCATAACGGAGTGGTGGGACATGGCGGGTCTTCGGCAGACGTTCGTCATGAAGGCGCGTCAAGGGATTTTCGCGACCGGCTTGCCTCCGAAAGCTTTCCGGCATTGTTCCGGCAGGCGGGAATGCGTACCGCGCTTGTCAGTCCGTTCGGGGAGAGGCATTCCGCTTGGACCTTTTATGCCGGCTTTAACGAGATCTACAATACGGGCAAAGGCGGAATGGAATCCGCTGAGGAGGTAACGCCCGTCGTCCTGGATTGGATTGACCGGAACGCGGAGTCGGACAACTGGATGCTGTACGTCAATTATTGGGATCCGCATACCCCGTACCGGGCCCCGGAATCGTTCGGCAATCCGTTTAAGGAAGATCCGCTGCCGGAGTGGATTACGGACGAGGTGCTTGACGCGCACATGCGCAAGGTGGGACCGCATAGCGCCAGCGAAATCAATATGTACGACAACGCCACGTCGCCGAATTATCCGAGGCATCCGGGGGATATCCGCAGCCGGGAGGATCTGCGGCGCATGGTGGATGGCTATGATTGCGGGGTCCGCTTCATGGACGAAAACATTGGCCAATTATTTGCCTTGCTTGAGCAAAAGGGCGTCATGGACGAACTCGTCATCATTATTACGGCCGATCACGGCGAGAACATGGGCGAGCTAGGGATTTACGGGGAGCATGGCACGGCGGATCAGGGAACCTGCCGGATTCCGATGATCATTCGGTGGCCGGGCATGAAGGAGGGAATTGTCGATAAGGGCCTCCATTACCATTTGGATCTGCCGCCAACGATAGCCGAGCTCCTCGGTCGGCAGCCTATGCCAAGCTGGGACGGCGCGAGCTACGCGAAGGTGCTGCAGTCCGGCGAAGAGGCGGGACGAGAATATTTGGTTGTGTCCCAATGCGCGCATGTGTGCCAGCGAAGCGTGCGGTTTGGCGATTATCTTTACATTCGCACGTATCATGACGGCTTTCATCTGTTCGACAAGGGCATGCTGTACAACCTGGCCGATGACCCGCATGAACAGATCAATCTTGCGGCGGAGCGGCCGGATCTGTGCAGGGAAGCGGTTTATCTGCTTAATGATTGGCACGATACGATGATGGCTTCGATGCCTTACGACACGGATCCGTTGTGGACGGTCATGAAGGAGGGCGGTCCTTATCATGCGAAGGGAGCGCTGCCGCGTTACTTGGAGCGGCTTGAGCAGACGGGACGGGGGGAAGCCGTGCCGGAGCTGATCCGCAGGCATCCTCGCGAGTTGGAGGGACAACGCAAGCTGTAAAAATAAGAGAGGCCGCGCCGTCATCAGCTGGACTGACGATGGCGTGGCCTCTTATTCGCCAAGGCTGTTAATAAGCCTCAACCTTTGGCAAGCTCTTGAAATCTTGACCGGACGGGTTTTGGAAGACATGAAGTCCAAACTCCGGCGCAACGGCCAGAATATGATCGAAGATATCCGATTGAACTCCCTCGTACACCGCCCAGTTAATATCATTGGTGAAGGCGTAAATTTCGAGAGGCAGTCCGTTCTCGGCTGGGGCGAGCTGTCTGACGATCCGCGTCATGCCTTTATGGATCTTTGGATGCTGCTCCACATACCGTTCGATATACGCCCGGAACACGCCGATATTCGTCATGGCCCTGCCATTCACCGAGACGGTAGGATCTATCTCGTTCTCCAGGTTGTAGTGGAGAATTTCCTTCTCCTTATCCAGGATATATTCGCTAAGGAGATGGATTTTCTTGAATTTCTCGATCATTTCGGGCGTGCAAAATCCGATGCTGTTCATATCGATGTACACGGCCCGTTTAATGCGCCGGCCGCCGGCATCCTGCATGCCTCTCCAGTTCTTGAACGAATCCGAAATCAGGGCATACGAAGGGATGGTGGTGATCGTCTTGTCGAAGTTCTGCACCTTGACGGTATGCAGCGAAATATCAATGATGTCTCCGTCCGCTCCGTATTTGGGCATCTCGATCCAATCGCCTACCTGGACCATATCGTTAGTTGACAATTGAATGCCTGCAACCAGGCCGAGCAGCGAATCTTTAAAGATCAGCAGCATAACCGCGGACAAGGCGCCAATCCCGCTAATGAGAATAACGGGGCTTTCGCCGATCAGGTTCGAGATGGCCAGAATCCCGCCGATAATGAACAGGAAGATTTTGACCACCTGCACGTATCCTTTGATAGGGCGGCTCCTCGAAATATCGTAGGTTCTGTAAATATCGTTTACCGCGTTAAGGAAAGCATCCAGCACCAACAGGATGACAATAATAAGATAAATCGTAATTCCCTTCAGAATAAGAGAATGATAGGCCGCAAAGCTAAACGAGAAATAATAGAGTATGATGGCAGGAACGATATGGGACAGCTTATGAAATACTTTGCGCTCCAGCAAATAATTGTCCCAACGGTACCGGTTGTTCCGGATGTAATGGCTGACGATGCGTAGCACAACCTTTTTGGTTATAAAGTTGGCGGCTATGCTTACAATCCCTGCGATAATAACAATGGCAATGCTGGCTAGGTAGACAGCTAGATTGGTGTTGACTCCTAAATCGACAAGCAAATCTTTAATATAATTCATTACTCCTCCTTCAATCCATAGAGCCCCTGGGGGCTTTTCTATTTTAAGATGGTACTGAAAGCCGGGCTTCCCGTCAACCTGTAGAAATGCTTGCAAAATAATACAAATATTCGGTTCCTTCCTGCATTCATGCCGCCCAGTCCTATTGGTAGGATAGTGGAAAAGGAGGGCTCGCTATGGGATTTCGTACGAATCTGACGTTGGAAAGCCGTAAGGTTATTCTTCTGCCTTTGCAGGCGGCGCACGTTAAGGAGCTTGCCCGGCTGCTTAGCGATCCGAGAGTCTGGGAGATGACCTGGCGGAGGAACAATACGGAGCAAGCGATCGAGCTGGCGCTTGAGTCCGCTCTGGTAAATAGAGAAGCGGGAACTCAGCTACCGTTTGCAATCATTGACAAAACCAGCGGACGTATGGTCGGAACAACCCGGCTTGGCGATCTGGACGCGAATAACCGGAACGTTGAAATCGGCTGGACATGGATGGCTTCGGCGTTCTGGGGACAGGGAATAAACCCGGCCTGCAAGCTGCTGCTCCTTCAATATTGTTTCGAAGAGCTTGGCGTAATTCGGGTCCAGTTCTCTGCCAGCGGGAGCAATCTGCGGTCGCAAAGAGCTCTGGAGAAGATAGGGGCAGTAAGAGAGGGCGTGCTTCGAAGGCATCGAGTGGATACGACGGATGGCGGCACCGTTCACGATAACGTGTTTTACAGCATCCTGGAGGAGGAGTGGCCTCTTGTTAGAGAGAAGCTTCTTCATGAAATGAATCTATTTTAATATAATGAATATATTTTATTTTGACATATTTGTTTCGGGCGATATATAGTGGAAGGAGCTGGAACTATTCCTTCATTCATTAGGAGTGAAACGACAATGGATCTATCTCTTATTCAGCCTGAATGGAAAGTAGAAAAGATCGAGGTTGCAACTCTTACGGGCGAGCGCGCGCGAAACGCGGGTTCAAACGGCAGGCTTGGCAATCACGGCAAGCATTGCTCGGTCCGTATCGCCCGCCTTACGATTGACGGGGAGACGGGGTTTGGTCACACGGGTTCGTTAACGGAGGAGCTGGCGGATGCCGTTATAGGGATGAGGCTCATAGATTTGTTCGATGCCAATGGCAGAGTCCTTAAGCCTTACCGCATTCCGCTCGAATACCCGATTCTGGACTGGCTGGGACGCAGACTGAGTACGCCCGTGTATGAATTGATTTCTGCCGTTAACCGCGCACCGGGATCTCCGCTGATCGTGCCTTGCTATGATACATCGCTGTACTTCGATGACCTGCACCTGCCGAGCGAGCAGGATGCGGTCGCGCTGCTGAAGGAAGAGGCGATGCAGGGCTTCTCCAAAGGCCACCGCAACTTCAAGATTAAAGTGGGCCGCGGCGGAAGACATATGCCCGTGCAGGAAGGGACGAAGCGGGATATCGCCATTATTCATGGCGTCGCCGAGGTTGCCGGACCTGAAGGAAAGATCATGATAGATGCCAACAACGCGTATAATCTCAATTTGACCAAGGAAGTGCTGGCTGCCGTTGATGACGTGAATCTGCATTGGATGGAAGAAGCCTTCCACGAAGACGATGCTTTGTATGCGGACCTGAAGGCGTGGCTGCAGGAGCGCGGGCGGAATGTGCTTATTGCCGACGGCGAAGGGCTGGCGTCGCCGCATCTCGTGAGCTGGGCGAAAAAAGGCCTTGTTGACGTGCTGCAATACGATATTATTTATCCGGGCTTTACGCATTGGCTGGAGCTCGGCGCGGAGCTTGACCGGGCTGGACTGAGGTCGGCGCCGCACTGCTACGGCAACGCATACGGCATTTATGCGCTTGGGCATATCGCCGCTGCGATTAACAACTTTGAGTTTGTCGAATACGACGATATAACCATAGAGGGAATGGACGCGTCCGCTTATCGGGTAGAGGACGGCAAGTTTTATGTACCGGATAAAGCGGGCTTTGGCCTCGAATTTGACGGGGAGCTGTTCGCAAGACAGGCTTTGGCGAATGGCTGGAGCCGTTAACCTTATAAACCGTAAGATCAGTGCCGCTAGCTTTTGCGGTTCTGGTCTTTTTTTTTGTAAGTAAGCCACTTAAAAGTGCCGTCTTACGGCTTTAACGCCATCTCCGATCGCGTTGAGCTGGCCGCGGCTACCGGTCATGCGATAATCTCCGTCGATTATCGCTTGGCGCCGGAGCATAAATTTCCCGTGCCCGTAGAAGAAGTCGTCTATGCGGCGCAGTGGGTGTATGAACAGGCCGCGTCGCTGGGACTGGATTCGAACAGAATTGCCGTAGCCGGGGAAGGCGTCGGGGACAGCCTGGCCGCCGTTGTGGCGCAGCAGGCAGTAAGCAGGGGGACCTTCTCCATTGCGGCTCAAATCCTGCTATGCCCGTTGACGGACTGGGCGAGAGATTATGCCTCGAAGCGTGCATACGGTGAGAGCTATTTCCTCGATTCGGCCCTGCTGGACTATTGCGCGGGACACTATTTGAACTCCGGTGAAGAACGAATGAACCCGCTCGCTTCGCCGCTCTATGGAGTTGCCGCGGGCGTGGCGCCGGCAATCGTTGTGACGGCGGAATATGATCCTTTGCGCGATGAAGGGGAGCGATACAGCCAGCTGCTTATCGCAAGCGGGGTCGCGGTGACGCATATGCGTTATGCCGGCATGATCCACTTGTTTTACGCCCTGACGGATGTATTCGAGGATGGGGATGACGTATATGCGTTAATTAATCAGGTGCTCGGCAGACTGAATAGGGGGACGATTGATGGCGTCGAAGGCTTTTCTTGCTCTTAGCACGGAATCGTAATGGGCGTCGGTCCATTGATGCAGTATCCGCATCGGGCCGATCAGGGTCTGGCCAAGAGGCGTCAGCTCATACTCTACGGTAGGCGGGACGGTTGGATGGACATACCGCACGACAAGACCGTCCCTCTCCAGCTGGCGCATCGTCTGGGTGAGCATCTTTTGCGCGACGCCCTCGACCCGTTTTTTCAGATCGCTGTACCGCCGTTTGCCCGATTCCAGCTCGTAAAAAACAAGCACCGTCCATTGGCTTGAGACAATTTCCAAGGCGCGTCTGTAATGGCAGGGAGACTCCGTCTCTTCAAATTCGTTCATACCATCCACTCCTGTCTGTCGAAATACGGTCATGATCGTTGACAAAGCTTATATCCTGTAATATATTGATTCCCTCTTCGGATGGAAACACCTGTTGGCTATTTTTTAAGAATATATAAACGAACGGACGGGCGGTAGATCCTTGATGAAGCTGGAGCGTTTGATCTCCATTATCTATAAGCTGCTGAATAACGATGTGCTGCCGGCCCATGTGCTGGCCGAAGAGTTCCAGGTATCCCAGCGAACGATATACCGGGATATTGACGTCATTTGCGCGGCAGGCTTTCCGGTTGTCTCGTATCAGGGGAACAAGGGCGGCTTTGGCATGATGGAAGGCTTCAAGATGGATAAAAGCCTGCTTGGCTCCTACGATGTAAATGCCCTTGTTACGGTGCTTAAGGGGCTGTCGACCGTCTTTGAAGACGAACGGGCGCAGGGAACAATCGAGAGGCTGCAAACCGTAGGAACCGAGCAGCGGACGCCAAGTCTAGCTGTGGATTTCGATACGCGCAAAACGGATCCCGAGACGCTGCCATTATTGCGTTCGGCGATTACGCAGCGAAAAGTGATCCGGTTCGACTACATTAACGCGAAGAATGAACGGACTACCCGCGAGCTGGAGCCGGTCAGGCTTCATTTCAAATACGGCAGCTGGTATGTTTACGGCTATTGCTTGACGCGGTGCGAGTATCGGGAGTTCCGGTTGTCCCGCATGGTGGAGGCGTTCCGGACCGAACGCGGCTTTGAGCCTCATCAGGAGGTGCCGGAGGAGGCGGGTCCTTTTGCGGGGAATGAGAGCCTGGTTGAGGATGTCGTGGTTAAGGTAGGGCCGCAAGCGTTGGCGGATGCGATGGATCATTTCGGCTACGTCCCGAAAACCTTTCATTCCGATGGCAGCATGACGATGCGGATTCCCGTCTATAAACCGGCCGAGGCAAGCTGGCTGTGGTCGATTCTGCTTGGCTTTGGCAGCGGCGCGGAGGTGCTTGAGCCCTCCGGGCTTCGGAGCATTATGAAAGAGCAGCTTCAACAAACGCTGAAGCTTTACGAGTAGTATGACACACTGTTGTCATACTACTTTTTTTATACTGGCTTCATAACCAGTTAAAAGGAGTCGATGAACATGAAAAATTATCCGGCGGAAATGTTGAACTACCACTTTTGGGCAAGCCAAACAATCCTGGGGAGAATGAAAGAGCTGCCAGCCGCGGTGCTGCATCAAGAAGTAAATACCTCGTTTCCGACCATTGCTCACGCTTTGAATCATATTTACGCGGTAGATAAAACATGGTTTATGGTGCTCACGGGAGCGGATATGGGAGCGGCGCTGCAGGAATGCATGCCGTTAAGCGGCCGAATTCTGGAGACGGTGGATGAATATGTTAGTCTCTTTGCCGAGCTGGCCGGGCAATACAACGAGTGGCTCGGAAGCGGGCCTGACGCGGAGCAGGCTATCACGCTCAATAATCCCTATGCCGGAATCCGCGAGACAACTTTAGCGGAAATTATGCTGCATACGGCTAATCACGGGTCCTATCACCGGGGCAATATATCCACGATGCTGCGCCAGCTCGGTTATGCTTCCACGATGAACGACTATGCTCTTTACTGGTACCGGCAGCCTGTATCCGCTGCTTTGTAGAACCTTGTTGCAAACCGGGACCGCCTATCTGTCCGAGCTTTACGGCTTGGGGATAGGCGATCCGACGTTTAGTGGCGAATCTGAAGGATGACATTTCCTTTCTTGCGTCCGGTCTCTACATAACGGTGTGCCTCGCTTGTTTGTTCCAACGGATAGCGCCGGTCGATGACCGGTTTGATTTTTCCGGCCTCGAAGAGCTCCTTGAGAAACGCCAGATTCTCCTTCTTCTGCTTCAGGCCGGCAGCGGTAAAGACGGCTTTCTTGCCCCGGGACTTCGATGTCCGAAGCATGGACAGCATGGCTCCGCCGCTGGGAACGGTGGAAAGATAGATCCCTTGCGGCGTAAGGGAGCCTTTGCACTCGGAGTAAGTGCGCTTGCCTACCGCATCGAAAATAACGTCATAGGTCTGTCCGCCTCGCGCAAAATCCTCCTTCGTATAGTCGATAACCCTGCCCGCCCCCAGAGATTCCGCCAATTCAACGTTGCGGCCGCTGCATACGCCGGTCACTTCAGCCCCGTAGTACATGGCAAGCTGCACCGCGTAAGCGCCAACCGCCCCGGATGCCCCGTTAATAAGCACCTTTTGCCCCGTTTGAATGTTAGCGTGATCCCGAAGAAAGGTTAAGGCCGTTAACGCGCCGTCGCATAGACCAACGGCTTCGTCGTACGCCGCATTGTTTGGTTTAAGAAATACCGGCTGGTCCTCGGGTAAACATACGTATTCCGCGTAAGTTCCGAAGCGACGGGGACTAATGCCGAATACCTCATCGCCTTTCTTGAACAACGTTACGTTCTTGCCGATCGTATCGATTTCACCGGCAAACTCGACGCCCAGAATGGGAAACTTGGGATTTCTAAGCCCATAGAGAAACCGGATGAAAAAAGGATCCGCTCTTCGGAAGGAGCAATCCGAGGGGGTTACGGCGGCCGCATGTATCTTTATCCGTATTTCATTCTCCTTGGGAATGGGCATCTCTACATCCTTGAACTGAAGGATCTCCGGCGTTCCGTATTTCTCGCATACAATCGCTTTCATAACAATTCCCCCTTAGCTGCCTTACCAATTTACGCATAATGTAAATTAAAGTATTCACTATGTCAAGTTAACTTTACACAAATGGGTTTGGATAGGCTTTAGCTTCCTTACAAGGGTAGTCATTCCTTCTATTCTTTTGGCATAAGTATAGAAATTAAAATAACACATTGTGTTAATTTAATGGTATAAATTATAAGATTTTGAGCTGATTAAATCATGAAATATGCCGAATTTCATCGAAAAATACCCTTTTAAAACGATTAATGAGACGAATTTCCTCATTTTCTAATTTTAATGTCATGTATATTGACGCGAAGATTTGGCCGCCCCTATAATGAGGTTGCGAACAATGGTAACACATTCTAATTAAATGTTCGTAATTAGAAAGAAGAACTGGGGAGTGGAGAGATGAAAAAGAAATGGTTTTATCAGACGGGGCTTGTTGCGGTTGCGCTTAGCATGCTGCTTGCAGCCTGCGGCAACAATGAAAAACCGGCATCCACGACAACCGAGAGCAGTTCGGCGGAAGCTTCAGGAGATACGATTAAGGTAGGGGTCCTGCATTCCTTGAGCGGTACGATGGCGATTAGCGAGGTATCCGTTCGCGATGCGGAAATGATGGCGATTGAGGAAATTAACGCGGCGGGCGGCGTGCTTGGCAAGAAGATCGAAGCCATCCAGGAGGATGGCGCATCGGATTGGCCGACCTTTGCTGAGAAGGCGCGCAAGCTGCTCTCCGAGGATAAAGTCGCAACGGTGTTCGGAGGATGGACGTCCTCCAGCCGCAAAGCGATGAAACCGGTATTCGAAGAATTAAACGGGCTGCTCTGGTACCCGGTGCAATACGAAGGGCTCGAGGCTTCCCCTAACATCTTCTATACGGGCGCTACAACGAACCAGCAGATCGTTCCTGCCGTGGATTGGCTGCTTGAGAACCGCGGCAAGAAATTTTACCTGCTTGGCTCGGACTACGTCTTCCCCCGTACGGCAAACCTGATCATCAAAGAGCAATTGAAGGCAAAAGGCGGCGAAATGGTCGGAGAGGAATACACGCCGCTTGGCCATACCGACTACAGCACGATTATCAGCAAAATCAAAGAAGCAAAGCCGGACGTTGTATTTAATACGCTTAACGGCGACAGCAACGTAGCCTTCTTCAAGCAGCTGAAGGATGCGGGCATCACGGCCAAGGATATTACGACGCTGTCCGTATCGGTAGCGGAAGAAGAAATTCGCGGCATCGGCGTAGACGTGCTGCAAGGTCATCTGGCGGCTTGGAACTACTACCAAACAACGGATACGCCGGCGAACAAGACGTTCGTCGAGAATTATAAGAAGAAATACGGCGAAGACCGCGTAACGGCGGACCCGATTGAAGCGGGCTACACCGCGGTATACCTGTGGAAGGCTGCGGTGGAGAAGGCGGGCTCGACCGACGTGGATAAAGTCAAAGCGGCGGCGAAGGATCTCGAGTGGGATGCTCCGGAAGGCAAAGTGAAGATCGACGGCGAGAACCAGCATATTTACAAAACGGTCCGGATCGGCGAGGTGCAGGGAGACGGACAATTCAAGGAGCTGTGGAACTCCGGGGATGCCGTTATGCCGGATCCGTTCCTGAAAGGCTACGACTGGGCGGCAAGCATCAAGCCTACGGATTAACGAGCGGAGGCAGGCAATACGGCAAGGATGAAGGGAGAGTATTGGGCAGAGGTATGCTTCGGATACTCTCCTTTTGTATAACCCCGAAGGAGTTGAAGGCATATGGAGGTCATTACCTTGCAGCTGTTTAACGGGCTGAGCGTCAGCTCGATCCTGCTGCTGATTGCGCTAGGCCTGGCCATTACGTTTGGGCTCATGAAGGTCATCAATATGGCGCATGGCGAGCTCATTATGATTGGCGCTTACTCCACGTACTTGACGCAAAACATGTTTAAAGACAATTTGCCGAAGTCGATGTTTGACTGGTATTTCGTGCTCGCGATACCGGTCAGCTTCCTCATCGCCTTCCTATTTGGCCTAATCTTAGAGATGAGCCTGATCCGGTTTTTGTACGGCCGGCCGCTCGACAGCCTGCTTGCCACTTGGGGTGTCGGTCTGGTGCTGCAGCAGCTTGCGAGATCGGTCTTTGGCGCTCCTAACGTTGCGGTAACGAGTCCTACCTGGCTGGATGGCGGGGTCAGCTTCCTTGGCGCGGTTCTTCCCTATAAAAGGCTGTTTATTATCGGGCTTGTTATCGTTACGCTGCTTGCGATGTACTTCTATATTTACCGCAGCCTCGAGGGGCGCCGGATGCGGGCGGTTATGCAAAACCGCGACATGGCGGCATGCCTTGGCGTATCCACCCGCCGCGTCGACGCGATGACCTTCGCGATTGGTTCGGGCATTGCCGGCATCGCCGGCTGCGCGCTGACGCTGATTGGTCCGATTGGGCCATCGCTTGGCACTTATTATATCGTGGATGCGTTTATGGTGGTTGTGCTCGGCGGGGTCGGCAAGCTGGTGGGTACCGTGCTTGGTGCGCTCGGAATCGGCGTCTTTAACACGATGTTCGAATATTGGACGAATGCATCGCTTGGCAAAGTGCTCGTGTTCATCTGCATCGTTGCTTTCCTGCAATGGAGGCCGATGGGATTCGTCGCCATGCGTTCGCGTTCGCTTGATTCATAGAGAGAGGTGGAGAAGCAAATGTTGACGATGCGAAAACGTTCTCCCCAGCGTTTATGGCTGCTCGCCTGTTATGTCGCTGCTGCCGCTGCGCTGTTCTCGGCTCCGCTTTATTTAAGCGATTTCCGGTTAAACCTGCTCGCGAAGTTTCTGGCGTTTGCCATAGTAGCGCTTGGTCTGGATCTGATCTGGGGGTATACCGGCATTCTTAGTCTGGGGCATGGCATCTTCTTTGGGTTAGGTGCCTATGCGATGGCGATGTATCTGAAGCTTGAGGCAAGCGGCGGGAAGCTGCCGGACTTCATGGGCTGGAGCGGATTAAGCGAGCTGCCTATCTTCTGGAAGCCGTTCGAAAGCTTTGGCTTTGCGGTGCTGATGGGAATCCTCATACCTGCTGCGTTGGCACTGTTCTTGGGGTATTTCACCTTCCGCAACCGGATTCGCGGCGTGTACTTCACGATCTTGACGCAAGCTCTCGTCATTATCACGACAACGCTGCTTGTCGGACAGCAGGCTTATACGGGCGGGACTAACGGCATTACGGGCTTCAGCAAAATATTAGGCGAGCCGATTGCTTCGCCGGATACGAAGCGGATGCTGTACGGGGTGACGGCGGCCGTGCTGGTGGCGGTGTTTATCCTATGCCGTTACGTGGTGAAAAGCCGGTTCGGGAAGGTGCTTCGCGCGATCCGGGACGGGGAGAACCGGGTCCGGTTCATCGGGTATAATCCGGCGGTCTACCAGATGGTTGTGTTTACGATGTCGGCGGCTATCGCCGGCATTGCGGGCATGCTGTTTGTACTGCATGTCGGCATTATATCGCCTTCCATGATGGGAATCGTGCCTTCGATTGAGATGGTGCTGTGGGTTGCGATCGGCGGCCGCGGAACCTTGATCGGCGCGGCGCTTGGGGCGGTGCTGATGAACTGGGCAAAAAGCGAGTTCAGCACCACGTATCCGCAAGGATGGACGTATTTCCTCGGCGGCGTATTTATTCTGGTCGTCGTGTTCCTGCCTAACGGGGTGGCGGGCCTTGCCGCCAAGCTGAAGTTCCGCAAGAAGAAAGAGGAGAGGAGTGAGCCGGAGCATGAGCGAGTCGAGTATCCTGCAATGTAATGAGGTGACGGTAGCTTTTGACGGCTTCAAGGCTATTCAGGGAATGAGCTTGCATTTGCGGAAAGGGGAGCTCCGTTTCCTCATTGGGCCCAACGGTGCCGGCAAAACAACGATGCTGGACGTGATCTGCGGCAAAGTGAAGCCAACGGCGGGGACGGTTACCTTCAAGCAGTCCATCGATATCGCGAAGAAAAAAGAACATCAGATCGCCGAGCTTGGCATCGGACGCAAGTTCCAGGCGCCGTCGATTTTTCCGTCGATGACGGTGTTCGAGAATTTGGAGATCGCCATGCGCCAGAAGCGCGGCGTATTTACGGTGCTGTTCGCCCGGATGAAAGCGGAGGAGCGGCAACGGATCGAACGGCAGCTTGAGATGATTGGGCTGCAGGATAAGGCGGATTGGCGGGCGGGCGGCTTGTCGCATGGCGAGAAGCAATGGCTGGAGATTGGCATGATGCTGCTGCAGGAGCCGGAGGTGCTGCTGCTGGATGAACCGGTTGCCGGCATGACGGACAAGGAGACGGAGAAGACGGGCGAGCTGCTGCTCGAGATCGCCCGGCAGCGTTCCATCGTGGTTGTGGAGCATGACATGGAGTTTGTCCGCAACTTTGCGAGCAAGGTAACGGTTATGCATGAAGGAAAGCTGCTGAAGGAAGGCTCGATGGAAGAGGTGCAGCGGGATGACCGCGTAGCGGAGGTATACCTGGGGAAAAGGCGGGATGCGGATGCTAGCCGTTCAACAGCTTGAAGCGGGATACGGGGAAAGCGTGATTTTGCGAGATGTGACGCTGAGGGTCGGGCCGGGGCAGGTCGTCTGCTTGCTTGGGCGCAACGGCGTCGGGAAGACCACGCTGATGAAGAGCATTATGGGGCTGCTTAAAGCGCGGAAAGGTACTGTTGCCTACAACGGAAATGAGCTGACAAGGGCCGCACCCGGCCGCCGAGCAAAGAGCGGAATTGGCTATGTACCGCAGGGGCGCGAAATCTTCGGGCAGCTGACCGTCTGCGAAAATATATTGGTCGGCCTTGAAGCCGCGCGCGAGAAGAAGGCGGTACGCTCTATTCCGGAGGAGGCAATCGCCAAGTTCCCGGTGCTGCCCACGATGTATAGCCGGCGCGGCGGCGACCTGAGCGGCGGACAGCAGCAGCAGCTGGCGTTCGCGCGGGCGCTCGCGTCAAAGCCGGAACTGCTGCTGCTCGATGAGCCATGCGAGGGTATTCAGCCCTCTATCGTAGATGACATCCGAGATGTCATCCGCTCAATAAAGGCAGACGGCAAGACATCGATTCTGCTTGTTGAGCAGAGCCTCGATTTTGTGAAAAGCGTCGGCGACTACTTCTATGTGCTGGATAAGGGGGCAGTTGCTTGGGAAGGTGGCTTGGAGGATTTGGGCGACGAAGTGATTAAGAAGTATTTGACGGTGTGAAGACGCGGAACAACAGTGCCGTTTCCTCAACTATAAGGAAGGTCCTGCAGGCTGTAGGCTAACTGCTAGCTGGGGGACGTTGCACGATTTGCAGGATATTTTCTCAAATCGAACATTCTTGACGAAATATACTGCACAGAATGCAGTATATTTCGCGAATTTGTAAGCAATAGGATCCATTTTCTGAAATATCCTGCACTTCGTGCAGGATATTTCCCTTTATCGAGCTGAATCGCATAATTTTACTGCACTCTGTGCAACGTAGGCGAATTGCTATTCCTTAAGCCTCTATCAGCTCCAAAGGCAAAAAGGCGTAATCGCCGTTCCTGACAATGCTGCCTTTACGGACCGGGATGGCATGCTTGAAGAGAGGGCCGTCGATGACGGTCGTATGGAATTCGCCGCCTTCGCCGCAAGGATCAACGCCTCGAGACAGAAGCTCCTGGATGTAGCCATGAGTCAACTCGCGTCCTAAATCCTCTTCCTTCATTCCCAACGTTAAATTGACGGTGACGACAACGGAGGTAAATCCGAGATGGATAAACTCTTCAACGGCTTCTTGATGATCCATTTCCCATAACGGCATTCCCAGCTTTAGACCGGCGATTTGCGTAACCTTGTCATGCCAGCAGTCCTGGACAGGCATATCCAAGTCTCCCGTGACTAACGCTTCAGCGCCCTGATGCTTGGCCTTTTCCAGAAGGGCTATAAATTCCTTTTCGTAATCCTCCCAGCTTGCGGCGGCCGTATATACGGGCAAGCCGATGGATTCCGCTTGGGCGCGGATTAGCTTCGGAGGCATGCCGTGGGATCGGGAGCGTTTTCCTTCTTCCTCCATCATGACGATAAGTCCAATCGGCTCCCCAACCTGCATCGATTTGTACAACGCAAGGGTGCTGTCTTTTCCTCCGCTAAAAGAAGCTATGAATTTACGCCCATGGGCACCGTTTCTCCAGTTCACCGTTTCTTTCATGTACTTCGATCTCCTTTTATTGTGCTCAGTGAATTGTAACACAATCTGCCGTCCCGTATACGAACGCGGCCGCTTAGGTACGCTGGATTTGCCCCAGTGAAATCAGGATAAAGCTGGTATCTTTCAATATTTCAATGCAAGCTAGCGCATAGGCGGAAGAGGCTGGGATCCCGGATTCCGGCTTTTTTTAGCCGAGCGGAATGGGTTATAAGAAAAGAGGACAGGGAATAATGTGGTAATACGCCAAAATTTCAGTTCGACTGAAAAGAGTGATGGAAATGAAGGAAATGACCTTTAAAGCTTACGCCATAACGAATGAAATTGATTTGAATCAAATCGCGATCCATTGCGGCATTCCCAAGAAATACACCTGGGAGCAGCCTTTGATGTTGAAAGGGGACATACTCGCTTCCATCCTAAAGCATCCGGTAGCCGATTCGCAGCAGGTACTGGTGTTTTCCTTCGGCAGTATTGTATTCGTTAATCATTCACGTTCCGAAGATATAAAGAGCTGTATGAGCTACCTCCAGTCCTTCGAACCGGATATTGATCTATTGAATGCGGATCGGTATACCGATGACTACCGGCTTCATTACGGAGAGATCGAGACGTTCGAGCTGACCGATGAGTACGTGGAAGTGCCCGAATACGAGATTTTCCATCCCGAGCTAATTTCTACGGTGCTTGCGAAGTCGGTTGCGCTCGAGAAAGTAGAGGAGCAGCTCGGGAAAATTCATGACAAGCTGGAAACCATGATTGAGCGGCTGGAAAAAGGAAAGCTGAGAATCGGCAACAAAGAGCTGGCCAGAACAACGGCTATCATCTTGCGTTACGAGTACAACACCCTTGGCTATATCATGATATTGGATAAGCCCGATATTACGTGGAGCAGCAGCCAAGCCGGCGAATTTTACGACAGTATGCTGGAGTTTTTCGAGCTGAATGACCGCTATAAAATATTAAAAAGCAAAACGGAATTTCTGCATCACATTATGGAAGGCTTCTCGACAATCAGCCATTCGATACGCGGATTGTTTGTTGAATGGATTATTGTAATCCTCATTGTCATAGAGGTTATTCTGACCGTGCTGCAAATTGCCGGCGTACTGCCATAACACCTTTCATGAATTACAAGCCAAAACCTCAGTTTTGAACAAACTGAGGTTTTGGAGTTGCCTATTTAGCTAGTATAAATTGAAGTTACTATTCCGTTAACGAAGGTCACGTAATTGAAGTAGCCATATCCCCATGTCTCAACGGTTATACCATTGCCGCTCAATCGGCTGGTTGATGCTGGTTGACCTATGGAGAGAAGGACTTGGTCCTTTGTCATCCCCGTTGCGACCTTCTCTTCTTTTATCAATGTCCATGTCGAAGTGGACCATTTGTATTTTTTGTAGGGGTCATAATTAAGGAAATAATAACTGCCCGTAAATAGATTAACCACATTGTCTCTAGCCATTTCATAACTTTTCAGTTGCGTGCCATTTTGTTTTTTGAACACAATTGTAAAGTAATAGCCTTGACTATCCGGAATGATATCAGTAATCGTTACTTTATTGAATCTCTCCCAGCCTTGGAAGTGATTGACCCAATAAGATTTGCCGATGTAAGAAGCCAAGTTCCCTTGCAATTCTTTTTTATATATTTTCGCAGTATCCGGCGTCTCTACAGATAAAGTTGCATTACCAAATGAGATATGTATGATTTTATATTTCGAATCCCACTTCAAGGCAGCGCCGAACACTTTGCTTAACAGAGCTGCAGGGAATACGGTTGTATTGTTCTCGCTTCGAACGGCTGCGTTCATGGTCAGATTGTTGCCGTTGACCTTCGCATTGGAATCGCCCTGCTTCAGTCTGATGGTAGTAGTTCCTACTTGAATATCAAAGGTTTTGCTGGAAGAAGTATAAACAACTGTCCCCCCAAGCGCTTTGAATACGGATTGAACCGGTAGGTAAGTAATACTGTTCCTCTGTATTGCATTAGAAAGATTGGATGGAAGGCTGATGGCTATCGTTAAGGTTTTGGTCAAGCTTCCCGATGTAACCGTAACTTTGGTTACTCCGACTGCCAGAGCTTTAAGCGTACCGTCTGAATTTTTCTTTAATAAGTAAGGTTTTTCAATCGTTGCATTCGCTTGACTTAAAGGAATTGTTTTCTTTGAACCGTTAGAATAGCTCTCGGTAATCGTAGCTTTTATGCTGTCTCCAACATAAGACTTCGTTGAGGAAACCGTGAAATTGATTCCTGACAAGCTGGGACTTTCAATATTCGTTATTACTCCATTCTCATATTGTTTCCAGCTCCCGTCCGATAGCTGGTATGCAAAAGAATTCTTACCCTTCGCATTCGCTGTTCTCGTAACTCCGCTGCCGATTTCATGAATTTGATCCGTCAGTTTATAGCGGTCGTTATATTCACCTGTTACCCATACCGTTCCATCCTTTAATGTAACAAGCAGTAAATTATCTGTAGTATATTCAATATAAGCTGCGTTTTGCGTTATGACTTCGGGCAGGATGCTGATTGTGGAACCGCTCGTATCATAATGAGTGAGGTCATATTTGGTTACTGTCCCGCTGTTATTCAGCACAACGGTATCGCCGTGGGCAGCCACATCGATAGCAATGATGGAATTAATGCCCGTACCCGCTGCCAGAGGCATCTTAAGAGAGCTGCTTCTAATTTCACCGGTGTTCGATACGGTTGAGAACATACTGTCATTAGCGGCAATCAATGCGATTCCATCGTAGCCCTGTTGACGTTGTCCACCGGCCGACCATACCGTCCCATCTTGTTTCAGATAATATCCATTGGCAATTTGTTTAATTTCGGTTTGCTTGGTATCCACATGAGGAGCAGATATATAATCCCAAGTGACAAGCTCTCCGTTTTTGGTTACACCATAACCGTTATAGTCGTTGTCTCCCGCAATCGCGATTACGCCAAGATTTTTCTGTACGCTGCCATTCCTATTGTTGGCCCAGATTGAACCGTCATCCAGTAACATGCCTGAGTTTACGATGGATACAATATGAGCTCCGTTTGCGGCATTGATACTTTGTCCTTTAAACATTAACAATGTAATTATTAGGAAAAAAGACATGAAATACACAATAAATCTTTTCACTTCAGAAATCCCCTCTCTATTGTTAGGGCATAATATACCATAATAATTTAGAAGAATACTATTTCAATGATTGGAATAAAGGAGGTAATATTTTCATATCGCTTGCTTTGTCATGATTATGAACAAGCCTGACATTGCATGAATATAAAGGGATTGCCGGTTAGACGGAGAATTACTTAATCGACTGATTTAATGCCTAATCGAATACGTCCTCAGTATTCTATATTGGAGGAACTAAGGCGATGACCATTAAAGAGCAGACGATCGTAACGTCTTCGGGGAGCAAGATACTAACCAAGGACAAAGAGATTCGTATCGTTGGGAAGATGGATGAACCGCTTATTTTGATTCTGGAAAATGTATTGAGTCCCGCGGAATGCGACTTGTTGATTGACTTGGCAGCGGCTAGAATGCAGCGTGCCAAAATTGGGAGCTCTCACGATGTCAGCGAAGTCAGAACAAGCAGCAGCATGTTTTTTGAGGAAAGCGAAAATGAATGCGTCGGACAAGTCGAAGCCCGGGCGGCCGAACTGATGAATATCCCGGTCTCCCATGCGGAACCGCTGCAGGTGTTGCGGTATCAGCCCGGAGAGCAGTATCATCCTCATTTCGATTATTTCACGCCCGGCAGCAATAGGAACAATCGGATCAGCACGCTGATTATGTATTTGAATGACGTGGAGGAAGGCGGGGAGACGTATTTCCCTTCTCTTCATTTTTCGGTAACGCCTAAGAAAGGCAGTGCGGTATACTTTGAATATTTTTATAACGATACCCGCCTGAACGAGTTAACGCTGCATGCGGGACATCCCGTAACAGCCGGGGAGAAGTGGGTAGCAACCCAATGGATGAGAAGACAAAGATATCGTTAAATCTGTAACCGTATAACGAGTCGGATATCCGCTTAGGATGCCGGCTCGTTTTATTTTATAGCATCGGTTTTTTATGTCCCTGTGCATGCCGCCATGATTCTGGAGGCTAAGAAACCTCGCTTTATCCGCTGCTGCCGGGAGTTAGATGAGCGGATGTGTGGTACAATGAATCGACTCATTCGAGAGAATGCGTCATCATTAAATATGTTCATACATGAATGGAGATAAAGAAGAATGAGTTTGTTGACGGTGGAGCAGTTATCGCATACGTTTGGCGACCGCGTATTATTTAAGGACGTGAATTTCCGGCTGCTTGAGGGAGAGCATATCGGCCTGGTAGGCGCGAATGGCACTGGGAAATCGACGCTTATGAATATTTTGACGGGCAAGCTGCTGAAGGACGAAGGCAAGGTGGAATGGACGCCCCGCGTTCGTTACGGTTATCTGGACCAGCATACGAAGCTTGAGGCGGGAAAGACAATCCGCGATGTGCTTAAGGACGCGTTCCTGCCGCTGCTTGTGTTAGAGGAGGAGCTTAACGAGATTGCCGCGCAGATGGGCGAAGCCGATCCGGATACGCTGGAGCAGCTGCTGGCGCGCATGGGGGAAATTCAAGAGGAGCTCGAAATCGGGGATTTCTATTTGATCGACGTGAAGGTCGATGAGATGGCTAACGGTCTGGGTCTGAACGCAATCGGCCTTGACCGTGACGTTACGGCGCTTAGCGGCGGCCAGCGGACGAAGGTGCTGCTTGCCAAGCTGCTGCTCGAGAAGCCTGGCGTCTTATTGCTTGATGAGCCTACCAACTATTTGGACGAAGAGCATATTAACTGGCTGACGAACTATTTGAAAAATTACCCTTATGCCTTTGTTCTTATTTCCCACGAGACCGGCTTTATGAACCAGGTCGTTAACGTGATTTATCATCTTGAATTTACGCGGCTGACGCGATACACCGCCAACTACGAGAAGTTTCTGGAGATGGCCGAGCTGAACAAAGCGCAGCATATCGACGCCTACGCGAAGCAGCAGGAGTATATTAAGAAGCAGGAAGAGTTTATTCAGAAAAATAAAGCCCGCGCATCCACGTCCGGGCGTGCGAAGAGCCGCGAGAAGCAGCTGGGCCGCATCGACCGGATCGACAAGCCGGAGGAAGCGGCGAAGCCCAGCTTCAGTTTTAAGGAGTCCAGAACAAGCGGCAAGACCGTATTCGAAGCGCAGGGAATGGTTATCGGCTACAATAAACCGCTCCTGCCCAAGCTGGATATGGTCATTGAGCGCGGCGATAAGATTGCGATCGTAGGCTGCAACGGCGTGGGTAAATCCACGCTTCTGAAATCGATTCTTGGCGTTATTCCGCCGCTGGAGGGCAAGACCTACCTTGGCGATTATTTATCGCCTGCCTATTTCGAGCAGGAGGCGAAGGCGCCGACAATGACTCCGCTGGAGGATGTATGGGATGAGTTTTCTTCCATGAACCAGCATGAGGTTCGGGCAGCGCTTGCCCGCTGCGGGCTCAAGAACGAGCATATTACCCGCCCCCTTAATCAGCTCAGCGGGGGAGAGCAGGCGAAGGTTCGTTTGTGCAAGCTGATGATGCGGGAGAGCAACTGGATCTTGTTCGATGAACCAACGAACCATTTGGACATCGTTGCCAAGGCTGAACTGAAGCGTGCGCTGAAAGCCTACAAGGGCACTATCGTTCTTGTCTCCCACGAGCCTGATTTCTATGAGGATTGGGCGACGAAAACATGGGATGTGGAGGCCTGGGCTCTGCAGAGCCAGAGATAAGATAGAGTAAAGCAAAGAAAGAGCATAGCTTAATCGCTTTGCTCTTTCTTTGCTTTGCGCGGCCATAACGTGTAACTGAAGCTCATCAGAAAATCGATGGCAAGGATAATGGACCACTTCTGAATGACCGACAGAAGACTTGCCGTCCGGGTCTCGTCGCCGATCCATAGTATGATGCCGTACAGCAAAGCGCAGCCGATCAGCCAGGCAAGCAGGTGACGCAGCCATCCTGTCCGCTCATTCCGCGCATGTTCCGCGCCATGCTTAACCTTAGGTTCCGGGGGAGGACCTCCGGCGAACCGATGAGCAAAGCGGATATCCGCCCAGCGGATCATCCGGCTTCCGAATGCAATCGAAACGCCGATATAAATGGCTGCGAGGCCATGAACAAAGCTGGCTTCTCCGCCTTGACGCAAGTCGTATGCGGTGGCGGCGAGCAGGACCAGATCCACAACCGGCGTGCAGGCCAGCAGAATGGCGCCCAGCTTCTTGCGGCGCAGAAGGTATCGGCATGCCAGACCCGCAAGCACGAACACCCAGAACGCCATTTCACAGCCGATAATGACAGAGACGACCATAGAGGTATGAATCCGCTCCTTTTTTAGCGCAATTGTATTATTAAGATTATAACACAGTTGTGCTAAAAAAGGACGGGGGATTATAATAGAGCCATGCCTAAAATTGTCGATCATCAAATACGCAAGGAGCAATTGGCGGAGGCAGCCTGGCAGGTAATCCGCCGGGAGGGCTTGGACAAGCTTTCCGTACGCCGCGTAGCCGAGGAAGCGGGCATATCGCTTGGTTCGCTGAGGCATTATTTCGATACGCAAGCCGAGCTGCTGACCTTCTCCATGCGGCTTCTGTCGAAGCGGGTGAATGAACGCATCCGGAAGCTGGACTATACCGATGATATGCGTCGCAATATGGAGATGGTTATCGCAGAGCTGCTGCCATTGGACGAAGAGCGTACGGCGGAAGCGGAGCTGTGGCTTTCCTACGTCGGGAAGACGATTTCCGACCCTGCTATTCGCGAGCTAAGTCTTGAAGTGCATGACGAGTTGTATGCCGGCTTTCGGCAAATGCTCGATACGTTGATTAGCCTTAATCTGGCCAAGGACGGAATTGATCCCGGAGAGGAGACGAAATTACTGCATGCCCTTGTGGACGGTCTGGTTGTGCACCGGGTAATGGTTCCGGAGCGGATTGACGCGGTGGAGATGGAGCGTATGGTTTCCCGTCATCTGGACCGAATCTTCAGAGGCTGATTCTCTCAAATGCGGCAGCCGTATAGAAGCGGAAATCAGCCCCTTGCCGGGGCCGGTTTCCGCTTTTTTCCTTTGTTGTTCTATCATTTGAAATAGATCGCGGGTCTGAAATAAATGAGAGCGTTTAACCCGGCCAAAGCTCAAAATTTAGTCAAAAATTCTCATATTTTAGCAACATTTATCGGTTATGCTTGAATCAAGTCCGTTTTTGGCGGCAATTGTTAAACTTCCTTTAATTGCTACTCGTCTTGGGAATAACGCAAAAGGTATGATATTTAAAATGGGAATAGAGTAACAGATTTAATATATACGGGGTTGAAGACGGTGAATAAACAATGGGGCTTTGCGGCCGTTATGCTAGTGATCCTGCTGGCCGCGTATTGGGCGTACAGCAGCAGGGACGGCGGGGAGGAAAATAGCAAAGACAGCGTGGCTCTGCCCTCGAAATTTGGCGATACGCCTCAGCTTATAACGCATCGGGGGGAATTGCAGCAATTCATCGGGCAGAAGCTCATGGGAGCAGCCGGCGTCTATACGAATTACAAGGAGACGGATGAAGCGGCGGAAACCGCTACCGGGCATGAGACGCTAAGCGAGTCGGCCGGCCTGCTCATGCGTTATTACGCGCTTACCGGGCAGAAGGAAGCATTCGATGCCGTATGGTCGCGTGCTAAAGAAACCCTCGCAGCGGATTATGGCTTCAGCTATCGCTATAGTCCTCTTCACGATAAAAAATATACCGTTAACGCCGTCGTTGACGATCTGCGGATTATCCGCGCATTGTACGAGGCCGAGACCGCTTTCGGCAGCGGCGGTAACTATGGGCGGGAGGCTGCCCGTTACGGAGGACTCGTCTATGAGCACAATGTCCAGGGGGGCAAGCTGTACGATTTCTATGACGAGGCCTACGGAACAACTAATGATTTCCTAACCTTATGCTACGCCGATTTCCGGTCCATCCGGCTGCTTGAAGCTCCGTCCAAGGATAAACGGGCATTGGAAGAAGGGCTGCTTACTATCGTTTCGGGCGGGTATTTATCTGATAGGTTTCCTTTTTACGAAACCCGTTACGATTACAAATCGGGCAAGTATAGCGATCATGAAGGAGAAATCAATACCATTGAGTCGCTGCTGACGGTATTGTCGCTCGCCGAAGTGGATCGGGAGCGTACCGCTAGCATTACGTATCTCAAGCAGGCAGTGGAAGCGGGAACGCTTTACGGACGTTACAGCCGGGACGGCAAGCCGGCGACGGATATCCAATCTACGGCCGCTTACGCGATTGCCGCGATGATTGGCTCGACATTGGGAGATCAAACGCTATATCGGGAGAGCATGGAACGCATGGAGCAATACCGCGTGGAGGATCCAGCAAGCCCGATTGCCGGAGGCTTTGGGAATCCGGCAACGGAAGACGTCTATTCGTTCGATAATTTGACGGCTTTATTGGCTTATGCCTATTAAGACTTCATAGAGTGCGTAAGGAAAGGGGCATGGCATGAATAAGCTGCAGCGCATGAAGCTCGCGCAAACGATAATCGCATGGCAAAAGTACATATCTCCGGCCTCGTTGGCTGCGTTTGGCGTTGCGCTTATTTTGCTGATCGAGCTTTTCATTCCGCCTTATATCGGAATGGCGGATAACGGGGACTATTACCGGATCTTATACAGCAACGGGTTGTACTTCAGCGCACCCGAATATACCGGTCAGACGCTCGGATATTTTGTCAAAAATTTCGGAATTTTCCAATACTACAACGAGAACAGCGCCCTGCTGTATTCCTCTCAGACTCTATTCGTCCGTCTGTCGCTTATGATCAGCGAGTGGTTTGGTTATGACCGGCAGTTCGATATCCGGATTCAAGCGGCGTTATACGGCGTGCTGTATGTCGGTGCGGTGTACCTGCTCGTGAAGGCTGCCGCCTGGAAGGCTTCGCGCCGTGCGGGTTACGGATTGGCGCTTGGGGCTATTTTCGTATTCGGGGATATCGGATACCTTGCGTATTTTAACTCTTTCTATAGCGAAAGCGTCGTGCTGATCATGCTGATGTACCTGTTCAGCGCGGGGATGCTGCTGTACCAGCGGCAGTACAACGATTATTTCCTGCTGTTCCTCTTCGGGGCAAGCGCGATGATCCTCACCACAAGCAAGCAGCAGAATGCGCCCATCGGCCTCATTGTCGCGCTGGTGGCGGTCCTGTTTGTCTTCCTGAGGCGGGACAGGCTCTTCCGTACGCTCGCCGGTCTGCAGGCGGTTGTCCTGATTCTGACCGCGGTGGGGACGTATGTCCTTATTCCGGAGCAATTCGTCAACATCAACAAGTACCACGCGATGACAAGAGGCGTATTGATGACCGCGGATAATCCGGAAGAGGCGCTCGATTTCTTCGGAATCGACAGGCAGTTCGCGGTGCTTACCGGCGCCATTTATTATGACCAATTCTCTCCAATTCCAGTCGAATCGGAAGAGATGCAGACGCAGTTTCTGGACAAATACGGCTTCCCTTCCATCGCCAGGTATTACTTGACTCATCCCGAGGCGGCGGGAAGGATATTCGAGACGGCAGCGCACAATGCCTTCTCTAACCGGACCAAGCTCGGAAATTACGAGAAATCGGCGGACAAGCCGTTTGGCGCGCGCACGATAGCCTTCTCCGGCTATAGCTATTTGAAAGAATGGGCCGCACCGAAGACTTCCGGGTTTGTAGTCTTATGGATGATTGTCATTGTAGGGCTGTACAGCACATCCTTCTACAGGGCCGTGAAGGAGCGAACGCTGCGACGGACGCTTCGGCTGTCGGTCATTCTCATGATGATGCTGTCGGGACTGTGCGCAATGGCGGTTTCGGTTATCGGCGCCGGGGACGCGGACCTCGCCAAGCATGAATTTTTATTTGCGGCGGCGTTTGATCTGGTGACCTTCTGGGTTATTGCGGACTGCGTCTGCCGCCGCTTATGGGGACCAAACGCGAAGAGGAATGCAGGCGAGGAGGACTCCGAGCCTTCCGCGCAGCTACAGGAGGGACGGCAATGAGATGGCTGGCAGGAATCAAACTGTATTTGTTGATCGCGCTTTGTCTTTCCCTGCCGGCGGCTGTGCTGCTCCGGGCGTCGGTACCGGCAGCGGCCGCGCAGGATTCGGTCAAAGCGGCCAAGGTGCTGCTCGTCTATGACAGTCTGGGGGTGGATACTCCCGCGGCGGGTAATATAGAGACTTTGCAGCGGCTGCTGCTTTCCTTGGGCGCGACGGTGAAAACAGTCTCTTCGGATGCTTATAAGCCCGAAATGGCCGAAGATTATGCGAAGCTGATTACCGTATGCAACACGGAGGATTTATGCGGATCCATGACGCGCGATATAACGTCTTTTGCGGGCGGGTGGCTTCATATTGGGCCTAACCCTCCCGAAATGGTTCGCGGGAAGCTTGCTCTAAAGACGGATATGGCGAGCAGGCAGTCCTTAAAGCTGTCGGACGGCGGCCTGTTCGAGGAGCATATCTACGTTAATCGTCTTGCCTACATAACGGAAGGAAATGGCGAGACTTACGGACAGATGACCTTCTCGGAGGGAGCGCTTCAGTCTCCATTTGCCGTATCGGCGGGCGGTTATGCTTACGTACCGTATTTCCAATCGGGCAACCTGAGCGAATTGGCGGTTGCTTCCGTTCTTCGCGCTTGGCTTGGGGTAGAGGCTCCGACGCAATCCTATCTGCTTGTTCGCGGCATCACGCCTTTCATTGATCCGGACAAGCTGGAGGCGCTATCGGAGCAGCTGTATAATGCCGGAATTCCGTTTCTCGTAAGCGTAAGCCCGTTGTTTCAGAATACGGATTATCCGGCGATGCAGCGATATTTGGCTGCTCTGCAAACCGTCCAGTCCTACAACGGCAGCGTGCTTGTGCAAGTGCCGACGCCAACTTCGGCGGGGCAGGATCCTTCCATTCTGAAGTCGCAGATGAACGGCTTTCTGAATCATCTGGCCGATGCGGGTATTGCCCCTCTCGGGATGACGGGAGATGTGAAGCGGGCACAGGAGAAGGAAGGACGGGAAGCGGGGTTTGCGTTCTCGGATACGACCATCCTGTTCGCCAATGAATTAGGGGGAACGGCCGGGCAAACGGAGGCCGTACGGCCTTTTGCGGCATCCCCGTATACCATGCCTGCGAAGGTGCTGCTCCGGATCAGCCGCGAGAACAAGATCTGGCCGGCGTTTCCCGTAAATCTGGCCGTGACCTTTGACTGGTTCGGGAGCGACGCCAGTCAAGAGGAGGCCGTGCGGGAGGCTGCCGGCAGCTGGCTGCCGTTTGCGGACTTCAAGTCGGAGACGCATAGCCTCAGCAGCAGCGCGCATAAGGCCGAGTCGCGCAGCGGAGCCCTTCTGCTGGATGGCAAGCCGGCCGATCTGCAGGAGCAGGCGGAGCCGGAAGAGCAGGCTGCCGTCGTTACGAGGCCGGAGCAAAAGGTCACGTTTCATGGGTTGTTTTCGGTGCAGAGCCGGATCCTCATTGTCCTTATCGTTACAACCTTGATGCTGTTCGCCGTGTTCCTCTTGATCGGATACCGGCTTTATAAGAAAAAATATTACAAGTCGGGAGGTGGCCTATGACGATACCGGATATATTAATGGTCATTTGCGTGCTCTGTATCTGGTCTCTGCTGCTCGTTAATATTGCGCTGATTATCGCCGGCTACTTCTACTATATAAAGCTGGAGAACGAGAAGCCGCCCGAGCTTCCTCCGGGGGAAGAGCCTTTCGTGTCGATAATGGTGCCGGCCCACAACGAAGGCAAGGTTATTGTCAAAACGGTAGAGTCGCTGCTTGCCCTCGATTATCCGCATGACCGTTACGAGATTATCGTCATTAACGATAATTCCTCGGACAACAGCAGCGTGCTGCTGGGTCAGCTGCAGGAGAAGTATAAGGGGCGCAATCTGATTATCATCAATACCGATAACATTACCGGAGGCAAAGGCAAGTCCAACGCGCTTAACATCGGCTTCACCCGAAGCAAAGGCGAGCTTATCGCCATCTACGATGCGGATAATACGCCGGAGCGGACGGCGCTTCGTTATCTGGTAGCCGAAATCGTCAATGACGACAAGCTTGGGGCGGTGATCGGCAAATTCCGGACGCGGAACAGGGACCAGAACCTGCTTACCCGGTTTATTAACATCGAGACGCTGTCGTTCCAATGGATGGCGCAAGCGGGCAGGTGGAAGCTGTTCAAGCTGTGCACAATTCCGGGCACGAACTTCATCATGCGCCGCCATATCATTGAGGCGATTGGTGGCTGGGACACGAAAGCCATCGCGGAGGATACCGAGATCAGCTTCCGGATCTACATGATGGGTTACCGGATCAAGTTCCAGCCGAAGTCGGTTACCTGGGAGCAGGAGCCCCAGACGCTCAAGGTGTGGTTCAAGCAGCGGACGCGCTGGGCGAAGGGGAATATTTACGTGATCGTCAAAAACGTCCCGCTGCTCTTCCGGCCGGAAGCGCGGCGAATCCGCTTCGACATCCTTTATTTTCTGGCTATTTATTTCTTGCTTGTCACCTCGCTCTTAACGTCTGACGCGCTGCTCATTCTGCATGCGCTCGGTTACGTGCATACCACGATTGAGGGACTAAGCTTCTACTTATGGATACTGGCCATTACCTTGTTCGTGGTAGGGACGTTTATCACGCTGATCACGGAAAAAGGCGAAATGCACCCTTCGAATCTCGGCATTATTTTGCTTATGTACGTTACTTACTGCCAGATGTGGATGCTTGTTGCCGCCAATGGCATGTTCCAATATTTGAAGGACGTGATTTTTAAACGCGAGGCCAAATGGTATAAAACAGAACGGTTCTGACCGGAAGGAAGTGAATTTATGAGAAAAGCCGGATTTACGGTTATCGCACTGATTGTAGCGCTGCTGGTCCTTGGCGCGGGGACGCTGTCCGCTGCTCCGGGAGTGCAGAAGACTTACGAGACGCCGATGTCGGAAACCTCGCTTCTTGGCACCAATGCGTATGCGCAGCAGTTTTTCCAGGTGCCGGATTACTGGAACGTGGAAAGCGCCACGTTCAGGCTGGACTATAAAGTTTCCCAGCTTACCCTTAATGATTTATCGGTTGTTACGCTTAAGCTGAACGGCAAGCCATTCTACACGTTAAAGCCCGGCACCGAGACGAATCAGAAGGTCACCCGTTCAATCGGGCTCCCGCTTGAGTATTTGAAGAGCGGCGTTAACGAGCTGACCATTGAGGGCGTTATTCAGACGAGAAACAACTCGGATCAGATGTGCGTTCCTACGCAGGATCAGGGCAGCTGGCTGCAAATTTTCGACAGCTCGGGCGTTGACGTGAAATACTCGGCGAAGCCGGTAGGCGCGAGCATCAGCGATTTCAACCGCCATTTCCTGGGCCTCGACACCATTCAGGATGGACAAGCCGGCGTCTTTGTGCCGGAGGAGGGCGACCTGAACGAGACGGAAGCTGCCGTCTACGCATTATCCGGATTAACGGGCGTTAGCCAGGATTCCTCGCATCCGATTCCTCTCCTGCCGTACCAGACGAGCAGCCTGCAGGGGAAAACGCTTCGTATTCTGGTAGCCTTGTCCCAGCATCTTCCCGCAGACATTCGCTCGAAGCTGAGCGAAACCGCGCTGCAGGATAAGGCATTGATTCAGCTGATCCAGAACGATCAATCTTCCTTGCTGGTCGTGACCTCCGATAATGCGGATATGCTGAAAAAAGCCGGACGATTTATCGGCAACCCGGCCTTGATGGAGCAATTGCAAGGATCGTCGAAGCTGGTGGACGAGTCGACCGAGGTGAATACGCCGGCTCAAAGCATCAGCCGTTATTATCCCCTGACGGATTCCGGCGATAAGCTGACGGGCCCGTCGCACCGGGAGAAAAGCTACTTCATTACGCTGCCGAGCAACCGCTCCATTGCGGAAGCGAGCAAGCTGAGTCTGGATTTCCGCTATGCGACGAACCTGGACTTTGACCGTTCGATGGTGACGGTTCTGGTGAACAACGTTCCGATCGGAAGCAAGAAGCTGTCCGCGGAGCTTGCGGGCGGCGACAACCTCGAGCTGACGATTCCGAAGAACCTTGGGATCTCGGGCAACTTCACGATCACCACGGCGTTTGACCTGGAGATCAAGAACGCGGTATGCACCGGCAACCAGGACCAGATGCCGTGGGCCTTTGTCTCCAAGGATTCCGTGCTTCAGCTGAACACGAAGGACCGTACGGACATGCTGTTCAACAACTATCCTTATCCGTTCCTCCGGGACGGCAGCTTCAACCGGGTAGCCGTTGTCCTGCCGCAAACCCAAGACAACTACACGTATGCGGCGCTCTCCAATCTGTTTAATCTGATGGGGCAGTTCGCTACCTCCAACACGGGCGAAATCCGTTTTTACAAGGACGATGTCAAGGACAGCGAGCTGAAGGACCGGCAGATTATCGCGATTGGTTCCTATGCGGATAACCGGTACATCCGGGAGAATAACGATAAGCTCTATTTCCAATATGACAAGCAAGGCGAAGGCTTCTTGTCCAATGAGAAGATAAGCATTGAAGAAGGCTACGGCAAGCGAATCGGAACGCTGCAGCTGATCGACTCGCCATACGGCAAGGGGCATGGTTTCCTGGCTATTACGGGCAGCAGCTCCGAATACGTCTATCTGGCTTCGAAGCTGGTCGGGAATGCCGGCAGCCTGTACAAAATATTCGGAGACGGGGCCATGGTAGACAAGGACGGCGAGGTGCATGCCTTCCGCTTCAAGAAGGAAGCGGTATCCGAGGCGCCTGCCGTCGTAACGCAAGTGCTGGAACGCGGCGACGTGGTAAGCTTTATGATCGCGTTTATGCTTGTGCTTGCTCTTGTGCTCGTATCGCTTGTGCTTCTTGTCCGCAAGCACCGGAAGAAGAGAAGGGGGTAGGAATCATGAGGCGTAACACAAGCTTGATGTCGGACGGCGGCTTTCTGCTGCTGTTCATCGCGTGCTTTATCTGCATCGTGTTTACAGCGCGTGATCCTAATCTTTATCTGCATAACATCATTTTCCTGAACGTCGCGTTTCTAATCGCGATTGTCACTTATTTTACGACGATCACAACCGGTCTCATCTTGAATATCGCGTTTGTGTTCGGATACGGTACGTTCACCATCTACCAGACCGTCGTGCAAGGGGGCGTGGTGACCAGCCAAAGCTATTTCTGGCTGATCATGACGCCGGTACTCACCGCGATTACCTGGATGTTCACGCTGGCAAGCAAGCAGCTGCAAGAGGAGAATGAAGCGCTGCAGAAGAAGAATGCTTCGCTCGCCACGATGGATGAGAGCACCAACCTGAAAAACATGCTCTCCTTCCAGAAGGACACGACGGTATTTATGGCGTTGTCCGACCGGTATAAAATTCCGCTGACGCTGCTTGTCCTGAACGTAAAGTACTGGAACGAGCTGAGGCGGATGATTGGCGAGGAGCAGCTGAACGCTGCCGTCTATAACATTACGGCGATCAGCCAGACCAGCATTCGGGCGAATGATTCGCTCTACATGCTGAGCCAGGAGAATCCGACCTGGGGCCTTCTGCTCTTCACGGACCGGGACGGGGCGGATATCGTCATGAATCGGCTTCGCAGCAGGCTGGCGGAGATTAACGAATCGGAGAGGTCGACCAGCAACCGCTTCGAGCTTAACCTTAAGATGGGCGCTTACGAATACAACCGGGAAGAAACGCCAACTCCACTGGAGTGGATTACACGGGCCCGCAAGGAATTGGAGTACGACGTATAACGGCAAGAACCGGAACAGGCAGATGCGCGAATTCGCATGCTGCCTGTTTTTCTATTAATATGAAGATAGATATGAGAACGATTAAAGGAGCTTGAAACATGAACAAAGTGGCTTATTTAGGACCTAACGGCACCTTTTCCGAAGAGGCGGCCTTGAAGTTTTTCGAAGGAACGGATACGCAGTGGGTGATGCTGAGCTCGATTCCGGACGTGCTGGAGGCGGTCAGCCGGGATGAAGTAGACAAATGCATGGTGCCGATTGAAAACTCGATTGCGGGCAATATTCATATGACCATCGACGGTCTGCTGCTCTATAACCTCAGAATTGAGGCGGATGTCGTCTTTAAGGTATCGCTCCATTTGATCGGAAATCCCGGCAGCACGATGAGCGGTATCCATACGGTAAGATCCATCATGCCTGCCATTAATCAATGCCGCCAGTTCATTAAGGAGCATGCTTTGAAGCTTGAGTATGCGGACAGCACGGCCCATGCGGCCTTGTCGGTCAAGGAATCCGGCGATGCCGGAACGGCCGCGATCGGCTCGGCGTCGGTTGCCGAGAAGTACGGCCTGCAGATTCTGGAGAGCGGCGTGCAGGACCATTCGGCGAATCATACCCGTTTTATCGTGGTGAGCAAGAAGCCTTCCGAGGATACGGGGCAAAAGAAAACGATGATGCTGATTACTCCGAACGAGGAGTATCCGGGCGTATTGTCTTCGATTCTAAACGTGTTTTCCGCTCTTGCGATCAACTTGTCTTGGATCGAGTCGCGGCCAACCGGGCGAAAGCTCGGCGAATACAGGTTCCTCATCGAGACGGAAGCCGGAGGCAATGAGCAGCGGATGGATAAAGCGATTAAAATTATCGAAACCTTTGGTCATGACGTTCATGTCCTGGGCAGCTACGCAACGACGATTTTGTAGCGCTACTGCGCAACGGTTTTGAAATAACGATAGATTCGCTCGAGCTTCTGCTCTTGCTTGCCCTGCTTCTTCTCCATGCCGCCAAATTCGAAGAATTTCACTTTCTTGATGCCGACATAGCTGAAGAGGGCTTTGCGCATAAGCACCTTATGGGCATTGTTCAGCCAGAACAGCGGATAAAGGGCCGGACCTTTCATGGTGGATATGCATACGACCGATTTGCCCTTTAAGAGGCCTTCGGGAAGGAGCTTTCCATTGTCGCGGTAAGCGAAGTTGGAAGCGAACATCCGGTCAATGTAGCCAAGCAGCATCGCCGGCGGCCGTCCCCACCAGATCGGATAGACAAACACGATTTTCTCGGCCCAGAGCAGCTGTTTGCGGTGTTTGTCGAGCTCCGGATCGGCATGCATATCCCGTCTTCGTTTAGTCTCGTTAAAGACGAGCAGCGGGTCGAAGGATTCGGCATACAGGTCAAGCACCTGTATCTCTTCGATATGCGCGTTTTCCTGCAGGCCTTGGATCGTTTTCTGCAGGAAGGAATGGCTGAGGCTGTTAGGATTCGGATGCGTGTAAATAATAAGGGTTTTCATCGGACACCTTCTTTGTTATCATTTGATAAGAAGTTAACACGCTTTGAAAATAGTTGTCAATAGATAATTGTTATTTGATAACAAATTATTGTCTTCAGCCCGGATTTAAGGAGATGGTCCAGCATGGATTCCAAGGATAAAATATTCCGGCAGATGGTGTCCCATATCGCAGCTTCCCACCAATTGCATTACGACATGACGAAGGGAATGCCGATGGACGATATCACACCCCTGCAGTATGAGATATTGGAGTTTCTGACGGTGAAACAGCCGATTACATTAAGCGAAATCAGCGAATGCAAAGGCATCTCGATGCCGAATACGAGCCGGGAGATTCGCAAGCTGACGGAGAAGGGGCTTTGCGAGAAGGTCGAGGACCCCGAGGACCGGAGGAAGCAGTACATCCGGCTGTCCGCGCTTGGCAAAGAAAAAATGGGAATGGCCTTCGGTCATATGAGACAGCTGTTCCTGCAGCAAATCGAGCATGTGCCGGAGGCGGATTTAGCCCGGATTTCCGAGGCGCTTGAGGTGCTTGAAGCGACGATCTTCCGCGCGAATTCATAAAGTCCGATTCCTATTAAAACGTAAGAGGTGATAGTCATCATGGCCGTGTTTATCTTCATTGCTGTCGTCGTCATTCTTCTTGTTGTCTTGTTCTTTGGCCTGTATCCGGTATTTGGCGGCAAGCCGGGGGAGCAGACGCTGGCGCGCATGAAGCGATCCCCTCATTATTCAAACGGTAAGTTTGAAAATGTATTGCCCTCCGAGATGTCCATGTCGCTGCGCGAGAATCTTGGGCTTCTCTTGGAATTTGTCCGGGGCAACAAGCTGGCTTCGCCGGAGAAGGAATTAGCCGTAATGCCTTTGCATCCGCAGTCGTTTAAGGACAAGGCTGCCGGACAAGCCAAGGTGACCTGGTTTGGCCACTCGGCGCTGCTGCTGGAGCTGGATGGCAAAAGGCTGCTGCTCGATCCGATGCTGGGCCGCGCTCCGTCGCCCATTCCGTGGATTGGCGGCAAACGGTTCAGCGCAAGCCTGCCGATTGAAATCGAGGAGCTGCCAGCCATCGATGCCGTATTGCTGTCCCATGATCATTACGATCATTTGGACTACGGCTCCATTAAACGTCTGAAGGACAAGGTAGGCCGCTTTTTTGTTCCGCTTGGCGTTGCCGCCCATCTCGAGCGATGGGGCGTTGCTCCGGACCGGATTGAGGAATTTCATTGGTGGGAGGAAACCGTTTGGGAAGGGATTCATATGGCCTGCACGCCCGCCCGTCACTTCTCGGGGCGTGGTTTGACGGGCCGGAACGGTACCTTATGGTGCTCTTGGGTTCTGCATGGCCGGGAAGCGCGGATTTTTTTCAGCGGGGACAGCGGTTACGGTCCGCATTTCCGGCAGATTGGGGATCAATACGGCCCGTTTGACCTTACGTTAATGGAATGCGGGCAATACGATAAGCGGTGGGCGGCCATCCATATGATGCCCGAGGAGTCCGTGCAGGCCCATCTGGACGTAAAGGGCGATGTCATGATCCCCATTCATTGGGGAGCGTTCCGGCTCGCTATGCATGATTGGCGGGATCCGGCGGAGCGTGCGCTCAAGAAGGCCAGGGAGCTGGGCGCCAAGCTGGCTACTCCTCGGATAGGAGAGCCCGTCCCGATCGGAACGGGAACCTATCCTTCCGACGAATGGTGGCGTTCGTAACCATAAGCAAGACCGTGTTCCAGCATAAGGAGGAACACGGTCTTTTTAATTGGCGGGTTCTTAAAACAAGGTAGGTATAGGAGGGCAGGAAACAGCCTCAATCAGTCTGCTGTCTATACCGTAATAGAGCCACGTAAAGCCATTCCATCTAAAGCCGGACACGCCGAAGGATTCAACGCTTGTTGGAAAATACCAGAACTGCTGGCCGTCCCGAAGCCACACATAAGTATAATTATTTATGCAGTCGATGACGTAGGAAACAGCAGGTTTGGGAGGAACATAGGGTGGAGGAGCTTGTAAGAATTGTCTTGTCGTCATACCTGTTTCACTCCTTATTGCTGAATGACAGTCTGCTTCGTACTTATGTTACGTAGGTTAATGTTCCATCGCTTGTTTGAAAGCCTACTGCCTTGCCCCAAAATCATGAGCGAAAGCCGTGCTCCAGATTGAAACACGGCTTTTTGCTGCGTCTATTTTTATTTCGACTGCGACGTGCTCGTCTGCTTGCGGTCCCACCGGAAGAGACGGTTCAGCAGATGAAATATCACCTTGTTTTCTTTGGTGAGAAGAGGTCCCAGAATGGCCAGAATCAGAACGTATAAGGCGGCAAACGGCTGAATGACGGCCATAAGGGCACCCGCTTTAGCCATATTCGCCATAATGATGGAGAATTCTCCGCGCGATACGATGGTCAATCCGATATTAACCGAGGCTTTGGGAGACAACCCCGCGCTTCGCCCGGCAAGCATGCCTGCCGTCAGATTGCCGATCAGCGTGACGGCGACGGCTGCCAGCGACAGCCATACCGCACCGCCTAGGGCGGTGGGATCTATGGTTAAGCCAAAGCTGAAGAAGAAGACGGCTCCGAAGAAATCCCGGAAGGGGAGGATCAGCTTCTCGATCCGCTTCATATGCTCGGTCTCGGCCAGCACAAGGCCGAACAATAAAGCGCCAATCGCTTCGGCAACGTGGATCGTTTCGGAGAGACCAGCCACGAGGAACAGGCCGGCGAAGATGACAAGCGCAAACAGCTCGTTGGACCGGATATTGAGCAACTTATTCAGCATGGGCGCCGCTTTGCGGCCGAGGGTAAGAAGAGCAAGCATAAAGACCAGCGCGATAACCGTGGATAGAATAATGCCGCCAATCGAGGTCGAACCGCTTAAGATAAGGCCAGACAAAACGGAAATATAGACAGCCAGGAATACATCCTCGAACATGATAATCCCAAGAATCATCTCCGTCTCCGGATTGGCCGTGCGCTTCAAATCAACCAGCACCTTGGCGACAATAGCGCTCGAGGAAATCGTGGTAATCCCGGCCACAACAAGCGTCTCCTGAAACGGAAAGCCGCTTAGCCATCCGAACAGGAGGCCTAAGGTGAAGTTGATGGCGATATAGATCGTGCCGCCGACCGCGATTGAGCGGCCGGATTTAATCAGGCGTCCAACGGAGAACTCCAGTCCAAGGTAGAAGAGCAGGAACAGGACGCCAAGCCTGCCCATAAACTCGATGAGCGGAGCGCTTTCGATAAAACGGAAGTCGAAATGCCAGAACTCCACCGAATGGGGACCAACGGCCATCCCGATCAGAATATAGAACGGAATGACGGAAAAACGGATTTTTGCCGACAGCAAACCAGCCACGGCGATTAGCGCGATGGCGAGGCCAACCTCAAGTATGATGTGATCCATCCATTAATCACATCCATTCATGAGGATTTTTTTCAATTCTTTATGCTGAGCTCGTTCTCCGGCAACAACAATCGTATGATCGGCAGCCAGAATAACCTCGGGACCGGGATTAATCTGCTTAGCGTGATTGGCGGCGAGCAGGGCGATAACGGTTGTTCCGGTATTTTTGCGGATGTTAAGCTCCCCGATTGTTTTGCCGATGCAGGCATAGTGGGACTCGAGTTTGTACCACTCGATAATTAGCTCGTCGAGCGCGACCTCGATGGTCTCCAGCATCTTAGGCTTATACGTCATCCCGCCAATCATGGCGGCAGCCATCCGGGCTTCATCGTCATCAAGCGTAATCATGGAGATGCTGCTCTCCGGATTTTCGTGGTGGAAATGATAACATTCCCTGCGGCCGTCGTTGTGCACGATAATAACCAGCTGGTCGCCGCTGCGGGTATTCATCTGAAATTTTTTCCCGATGCCGGGCAGATCGATTTCACGGATATTCATAAGGGAAGCACCTCCTCGAGTATGATCGAAATCTATTCCTTTGTTTCATGGACAGCACAAATCAGACCTCCGCTTTATAGGAAAACGGAAGAGATGGGGTGCTCCTTAAACGATGGAATAAGAAGTCGTCAGCTTGAGGGGCATGAGCAGGCGTTTGAGCCGCTCCAGGAAGAAGAAGGGGAGTAAGAAAACGCGCTTCGCCAGGAAAAACCGGCGGGGGTAGCTGACCCAGCTGTAGATCACGGCCAGCAAAGCAAGCATGGCGAAAAGCTTGGTGGCAGGAGAGATCGTTACGCGCTTAATGGCCTTCATGCTGTTCGGCAGGCTGTGCTCGATATGCGTGCGGCTGGATTTCGATACGTCGAAATGGCCGTTGCCAAGCATCATCGTTGGCATGCTGAACAGAACGAAGGCGCCAAGCAGGAAGAGAAGAAGCGTCATGCGACCGGTGGAACGGTATGTTTTCATGGTTGACGCCCTCCTTTGCGAATAGATTCTGCTCTGCCATTACGAAGCTTATGCGTGAATCAGGCTTTACCTGTTTTACGCGATTGCCGCAAAAGAGGTTTCACCCATTATTTGGAATCCGCGTTCGCTTTGGTCTGCTGAATTTGAGAGGATTGAAGAACAAAACGGTATGCGGCGCTTAATCCGACGAGAAGCAAAGCTCCGGCGAGTACGGGCGTAAGGAGGAAGGACCAGCCTGCTCCGGCCAGAATGACGACCAGGGGGTCCGCGCCGGCCGGAGGATGAATGGTTTTCGTTACTTGCATGAGCACAATCGACAGCGCAACCGCAGCAGCCAAGGTCCAGGCATGCTGGCCGAATGCATGCAGGAATGCCAGCCCGGTGAACGTGCTGATCACGTGGCCTCCGATCACATTGCGGGGTTTTGCCAGCGGACTGTCCGGAAGGGCGAATACGATAACGCAGGAGGCGCCAAACGGGGCCATTAACAGCGCAAGCCCGGTCGTATTTTCAAACAGGAATAAGATGAGGACGGCGGCGAAAGCGCCAATAGCCGGCCATAAGAAGCGGATTATACGGTTAATCATGAAGCATCGGTTCTCCTTTACGATTGAATGCTTCGATGGTATCATGTGCTTAACCATTTGAAAAATGAATATATACGATAATAATCATTTCGAAATAAAATATCTTGGAAGGCGGGATATCGCGTGCTGGATCAATGGGACGGAAGATCGCTGCGTACTTTCTTGACGGTGATGGACGAAAAGAATTTCAGCCGGGCCGCGGATAAGCTGGGCTATGTGCAGTCTACCGTGACGACTCATATCGCGCAGCTGGAAAAGGCAAGCGGCAAGAAGCTGTTCGACCGTCTGCCGAGAGGCGTGGAGCCAACGGAAGCCGGGGCCGCGCTGGCCCGGTTTGCAAGACAATTTGCCGCTTTAAGCGAGGCGTTGGAGGAGGATTTGCTTCGCACGGAGCAGCCGCGAGGGGTGCTGAGGGTCCGTGCTTTGGAGGTGTATTGCGTGACAAGACTGCCCGAGCTGCTTGCTTCTTACGCCGAACATTACCGGGAGGTCGAGCTGCAGCTCTCGACGGGCTTTATGGAGGATATGTGCGGCAGGGTTCTCGATCAGAAGGATGATCTGGGAATCGTCCCCCGAGACCCGGGGCATGACGGTCTCGAATTTGTCCCGCTGGCCGTTGAAGAGTTAGTGTGGGTAGGGCCTACGGAAGGCAAGGCAGGCGCTAAGCAGGTGTATATCAGCTATGGGAATGCCTGCTTGTATCACGAGCTTGGCGAGTCGTCCCTCCGTGAAGCGGGGTACACGCTGCATGACCGCAGAAGCTTCCCGAGCGTGGAATTGATTAAGCGTATGGTTCAGTCGGGTTTCGGGATATCGTTATTGCCGAAGGCGAATGTAGAGGAGGAGCTGCGGACTGGGAAGCTGACCGTATTGGATTTTCCCGTGCCAAAGCCCGTGCATCAGGGGTTTATTTATTTGAAGGGCAAGCAGCTTCGTCCGGCTGCGGCAGCCTTTATCGATTGGGTCCGTACGGGCTTGACTTAAATAAAAAAGCCGTTTCCGGGAAGGCCTTCATCGGAAACGGCTTTTTGGGCAAGACTGTTATTGAAGGTAGATAGGAGCGCCTAATGGAGCTCCGTCGGCACCGCCATCCACTTGAAGCTGGGCAGCTTGGACGAAGGAGGACTCATCCGAGGCGAGGAAGAGCACGGCATTGGCAATCTCGTCCGGCTCGCCGAGACGGTTAAGCGGAATGGTGCGGGAGAGACCGGCTTCCAGCTTCGCCATCTGCTCCGGCTCGGAGGCTTTCCAGATCGGAGTTTTCGTAGCTCCCGGCACAACCGTGTTGACGCGAATGCCGCGCGGAGACAACTCGGAAGCGAATACTCTGGCCATGCTGGCGACGGCGCCTTTGCTAGCCGCGTAAGCCGCCCGCGTTGCTGCGCCCGTTGTGGCAAGCACCGAGCCGACGAGAATGATGGAGGCGCCTGCTTGCAAATGCGGTACGGCCGCCTGCACCGTAAAGAAGACGCCGGTCACGTTTACCCTCAGAATCTGTTCGAAGTCTTCCAGCTTCGTATCGCCAAGCGGCGTGCCGCCGGAAATGCCCGCATTCGCGAAGACGATGTCCAGCTTGCCGAAGCGTTCGATAGCTGCCGCAACCGCTTTTTCCGAGCCGGCCGGATCCGCTGCTTCCGCCTGTATGGCGACTGCGTTTTCCTCGCCAAGCTCATTGATCGCCGCCGTTAACGATTCCTGATTGCGTCCCGTGATAACGACCTTTGCGCCTTCCTGAACAAACCGTTTCGCCGTAGCGAGCCCGATACCGCTGTTGCCGCCTGTAATTAAAGCTACTTTACCGTTTAGTCTTGTCATTGCAATCACAACTCCTTATTATTTTATTTCTTATTTTGAGAATGATCGTTCTAAAATATTCAAAAAAATTAGTCTAGAATCGACATGGTTGTCGCAATAACCTGTTTTAGTTTCTCTGTATGGTTTTGCGTCTTCACCATTACCCGCAACCCGATGAGCGCATTGTTAAGGTAAGGGGCTATAGTGTCCGCGTCAAGCGAGGCTGACAGCTCCCCGGTTTGCTGGCCTTTCAAAATCAGCTTGCGAAAAAGCTCTTCCGTGCCGGACCAGCTCTCGTTAACATATCCTTTAAGCTCGGAATCATGCAGCGCAAGCTCCACAGCGGTGTTGACCATGAGGCAGCCTTTTGGCCGTTCCTCATTCTGCTCGATAACGGCTTCCATTACGGAACGAATCGCAGCTTTCGCAGACAGGGAGGACTGCGCCTTTTGCTCGATGGAACTCCAGACGGTGTCGCCGTAGCGCTTTAAGGCCATTAAATATAAGGCATGTTTATCGCCAAACGTATCATAAATGCTTCTTCTGTGAATGCCCATATGCTCGACAAGATCCTGCATGGAGGTTTTCTCGTAACCTTGCGACCAGAACAGCTTCATTGCCTTCAGCAGGACGGCATCTACATCAAATTCTTTGCTTCTGGCCAAGTGTTCACTGCCTCCTTCCTGAACAAAGCTTACCATATTGAGAACGATCGGTAAAGAATTATTTTTTACTGACCGTTCTTGAAATAAGGCAAAGGCACCGGGATGTCCAATAATATGTTTGTATATATTCTTGGCGAAGCATGTGATTTGGCATGAAGTTTATTCGGTCTAGCCATTGTTCTTATTATGAATTTTCTTGCGCAAAATATCCCGGTCGCAGGCGTAACGACAGGAGAAATTTAATCTTATTCATGGGCAGCATTGTTAATTGTGCTTGACCTATATACGGTGCTTCGCAGCAGACGAACGAGGCTTTAGTGGCCTCTTTTCCGGATATATTATTTTAATTAGTTGCAATAACATTCTAATTAATGTATGATTCAATTAGTTGCAATAACATCCTATTTATGAAGGGAGGATACTCCATTGAGCGGACAATCCGAATCTCACGGCCAGTATATTTCGGCGATTTACCGTCATATGCAAGTGCTGATCTCGGCTGAACTAGCGCCATACCGGATCGGGAGCGGACAGTATATTTTTCTGATGGCAATAGCAAACACGCAGCCGGCTACGCAGAAGGGATTAAGTGAAAAGCTTTTTATTGATAAGACCACAACAGCAAAAGCGATCGCCAAGCTAGAGGCTGAAGGTTATGTGCGAAGAGAGCCGGATCCTTCGGATAACCGTTACCATTTGCTTTACTTGACGAAGGAGGGTCAAGAAGTAGTCCCTCAAGTCCAGGAGGCTTTAAATCGGGTAAAGAGCAAAACCAGGAGAGGAATCAGCGATGAGGAGTACGACATATTGTTAACGCTGTTGAAGAACGTGCTTCACAATTTGACCGATCATGTCAATTAGAATTGGGGAGGATGAATAGCCATGCTTGCACAGCCGTTTATCGCAGTGGAGAACTGCAAGGAGGAAATCAAATTTTATCAGAGCGTATTTGGCGGTGAGGTTGTGGTATTGCGTAAACAGGGCGATACCGTTCTTAATGCGGATCTGCATGTGGAGGGGACTACTCTGAAATTTGCGGATACGGCTGCGGCGAAGCCTATGACGAAAGGCGACTATGTTAGAGTGTTTTTGAAAATCGATACCGAGGCGGCTTTCCGACGGATCTATGGAGAATTGGCAGTGAACGGAATCGTGCAGACGGAAATGTATGAAGCTCCGTTTAACGGTTTACTTGCTATCGTAACGGACCGGAACGGTGTGTGCTGGGTTCTATCGTTTTATCGGGAATAGAGAAAAGGTGCGGGAGAAGCTCCCGCACCTTTTGTATTGTTATATCGGTGTGCAAATCGGGAAAATCAAGGATGGATCCGGGCAAGTCGGTGGTGTATAAATTGGACCCGGAGGATACGTGATTATAGGATTATCGGTGTTTATAGGATCGTCCGTGTTTGTAGGATCGTCCGTGTTTGTAGGATCATCGGTGTTTATAGGATCGTCTGTGATAATAGGGTCATCGGTGTTTGTAGGATCGTCCGTGATAATAGGATCATCGGTGTTTGTAGGATCGTCTGTGTTTGTAGGATCATCGGTGTTAACTGGATCATTAGATTCACTTGGAGTTGGCGTAGGCGTCGACGTCTGCACCGGAGTTGGCGTTGGTGTCGGAGTTGGCGTAGGCGTTGGCGTAGCCGGCGGCACGTATTGCTGCTTCGCCTCATACGCCCCTGTCAGAAGCAGGTCGCGCGTAGCGTTGGTTTGTCCGCCAAACTTTCCGTCCGCGCCGTTATTCAGTATTTTTAATTCGAGAGCCAGCGCGACGTAGCCTTGCGCCCAATCGGATACGGTCGTATCCGCCCCTGTTTTTGTTTTGGCGTCATCGTTTTTGCCAAGGACTCTGACCAGGAAGGTTGCCAGCTGCTCCTTGGTCACTTTGCCTGCAGGGTCGTAAATGCCGGCTCCATAGCCCTCCGTAACGCCCGCTGCTTTCAGCGCTTCAATGTATGGAAGGGCGTAACCGTTAGCGGCATCATCGGCCTTCACATCCTTGAAGCTGGACGTCTTCAGCGAATCATCCGTTTTGAGCCCCATAATAAGCGAGGCCACCTTCGCGAACTGGGCCCGGTTCATTTCCTCCTTCAATCCAAAAGTGGTGTCGGAGACGCCGTCGAAGATTCCCGCGCTGATCATGGCATCAAACTTGGCTTTGGTTGCCGCGTCCAGGTCCTTCAAGTCCGTGAAATCGGCGGAAGTCTTGCTGTTGGCAAAGCTTAATGAAGCGTAGGAGCAGAGAAGTATAACTAAAGCAATGCCTGCGATTTTCTTTTTCATCACTATCATTCCTTTCCCTAAGAATGCAATCCTTGCCGTTCAGACAATCAATTGCAAAACCCCATCTTCCGGGTTCATACTGTTTATATCGGAATTGTGAAGTCATTCTTAGATACGGGCGGAGGATAACAATGAAAAAATATGAGGCGGAATGCCTATTGGAAGAGCGGAATGAGCTGGGGGAAGGCCCGGTATGGGATGAACGGCTTCAAGAGCTGCTATGGGTCGACATAGAAGGACGTCAATTACAACGGTACCGTCCAAGCGACGGAAGAAAGCTGCAGGTCAAGGCGGAGAAAAAAATCGGCGCGGCGGTTCCGGCAGAGGATGGCACATGGTTAATCGCTCTGGAGGACGGCTTTTACCGGTTGAATCTTGAGACGGGCAGCGTTACCTTGATGGCCCGCACGGAGGAAGAGACGGCGACGAACCGGCTGAATGACGGCAAGTGCGACCCGGCAGGGCGGTTCTGGGCAGGGACCATGAGCTCCACGACGAACCGGAACGGGCATCTCTACGTGCTGGAGGACGGCAAGTTATCGAAGCGTTTAGACGGGATTGGATGCTCCAACGGGCTGGCGTGGACAGCGGACGGAACGGTGATGTATTACATCGATACCTTCGAGAACAACGTATACGCGTTCGATTACGATGCTGCCAGCGGAGATATCGCTAATCGGCGGATTGCGATCCGATTCCCGGAAGGGGATGGCAGTCCGGATGGCATGAGCATCGATTCGGAAGGGATGCTGTGGATTGGACATTGGGGAGGCTGGCAGGTCGGGAGATGGAACCCCTTAACCGGCGACAAGCTGGCCACGATCCCGATCCCCGTGCGGAATGTTACTTCCTGCGCATTTGGCGGCGAAGATTTGGACGAGCTGTACATTACGACAGCCAGGATCGGCAATGACGAGGAGCAGCTGAATAAACAGCCTCTTGCGGGAGCCATTTTCCGCGCCAAGCTGGACGTTAAGGGATTGCCCGTGCAGCGGGCGAGAGGATAACTCGAAGGGCAGGGCTTCCGGGAGCCCTGCTCCTTTTGTTTTGTTTTTTCGCATACTGAAACAAAGGGACCTTTCGTTGAAGGGATGGACGGGCTATTTTATGCTGATTAAGGGGGAACAACATGCCGGGCTACGAGGTCTCGAGCTTGAAGAAGGGGCTGCAAATGGTCGATTTGCTGAGGGAGCGGCGCCGTCTCAATCTGACGGATATTTCCAAAGCAATCGCAGTGAATAAAACAACGGTATTCCGTCTGCTGCACACCTTGGAAGAAATGAAATACGTCATCAAGCTTGGCAAGGAGTATGAGCTTCACCCCCGGTTGTTTCAGGAGAGGCAGTCCGTCAGGGAGACGATCAAATGGTCCAAGCTGCAAGCCCTTTGCCGCCTGGGTGAGCAAGCGAAAAAGGACGTATTCGCAGGCACGCTCGAAGGAGCCGCCGTAATGGTTCGCCTGGCGTATGAAGCGGAAACCGGACAATTGGCGGATCGCGAAATAACAGGCCCGGTACCGGCCTGCCAAACGGCTGCGGGCAAGGCGATATTGGCCCAGCTCAGCCGCTCCGAGCAGCTTAGGCTATTCACGGCGTGCGAGCCTGGGCAAGCAACTAAGCATACCTTCACGGACCCGGATTTATTTCTTCGCCATTTAGCGGTGATCAAGCAGCAAGGCTTCGCCGCGGATTACGAGGAGTATTATCCCGGCTTGTTATGCGTGGCTTCGCCTGTATTCTGCAAGGACAAAGCAGTTGCTTCCATCGCGGTTGCGGACCGCCTAGACGTCATGCCGAAAAGCGAAACGAGAAGCTTAACGCGCAAAGTTATCAATGCCGCTAAGGAAATCACGAGAGAACTGAATACGTACGTCAGTTCTTTAGAATAACCGTGGGAGGGGATTGGGCTGCGTATAGCACAAGGAATGGACATGCTGGAGATAAAGATGAAGCTGGCCGGGCGCATGATGCCGATTCATCCCGTCGTCCTGCTTGACGAAGAAAGTTGGGTGCTGATTGACACGGGCATGATCGGAAATGCGGAGGATATCCGTGCCTTCGTGTCTGTGCAAGAGGAGATTTCGAAACTGCCGCTCAAAGCGGTCATTCTTACTCACCAGGATATTGACCACATAGGCGGTCTGTCATCCTTCCTGGAGGAAGAGGGTAAAAAACGGCCATTCGATGTATACGCCCATGAAGCGGACAGAGCCGTCATTGACGGGGAAGCGCCGCTGCTGAAGTTTCCTGCCGACCGTTTGGAGGCGGAGCTCGAGGCATGGCCCGGCAGCTTAAGCGAGCAGTATAAAAGAGTGCTCGGGCAGCCGTCCCGGCCTATCGTAACCCGCTTGATGGCGGAGAGGGAGATCCTTCCGTTTGGAGGCGGCTTAACCGTCATTCATACGCCCGGCCATACGCCGGGACATGTCAGTCTTTATCATCAGGCAAGCAAAACGATAATCGCAGGCGATGCGCTTGTCATTCATAACGGCGAGCTGCTGCCGTCTTCACCGTATTCGACGGTGGATATGGAGCAGGCTTTGCAGTCCGTGAAAAAATTGCAGGCTTATGACATTGAAGCGGTCGTTTGTTATCACGGAGGCCTGCTGCGAGGCGGGATAAATAAGCGTATAGATAAATTAGCCGCTTTGGTATAGGCAAAGGCCGGGAGTCTCCGCTAAGGAGGCCTCCCGGCCTTTTTTCAACCGTCACAGAGAAGTTCTCTTAAAGTGAGAGATTGCCGCTGACCAGAAGGCCGAAGCAAGCCGCATTCACCAGAAACGTAATGCCGGCGCCGATGAGCAGGCCTTGAACGATGCCGGTTTTTTTGCGAAACACGAGTATAGCCGGAAGCAGGTAGACAAGCTGGGCAATGCTGATAAAGAAGAAGCCGATCGGGAAAAGGAACAGCAGGCAATGCAGCACGGCCAATATTCCGATCCCCAGAAATACGTGCTTCACATGGTGAGGCGATTTTTCGTAAGGCGATTTGTTTGGGCTTCCCGGTTGCCGGTTATCCCCGTTATCCCCGTTATTGACTCCAGTCATAGACCTTCCCTCCCGGACGCATATCGAATTCCTCTCTCAGCTCGGCGAGCTTCTGCTCCTGCTCTGCCGTTCGGTAGAACATATTGTAGGTATCAAACGGAATGATTCTGCCGTCCGGATGCGCGATATGCACGCAGGATTTTTTGACCGAACGGACATCGAAGTTGTACGGATCCAGAAACTGCATGATGATGACCCGGAATACATTGTCGTAGCCGATAGGCTCGGGCACGGAAACGAGCGGCAGGCAGCAGAGCAGGCTCTTCAGCGATAAAGCGGAAGAAGTAGGCGAATGAGCCGTCGAGAACAGCTCGAAGATGCGCGACTTCAGCGTTTCGTCCTGCTCGAACACGATGGTGTTGCGGCCGCCGTCCAGCAAAATTTGAGGATCGATTAGCCCCGTTAACGGAATAGCCTCTCCTCCAAGCTTTAATGCATACCCCATCGCAAGGCAATCCGGATGGCAAGGAACAGGAATGACATCCTCCGCGCGGAAAATGCCCGATTGATCAATGATGCCCTGCCGCACCTCGCTTAGCGTAAGGCGGTCCTTGGCAGGATCGAACTCCTCCAGTCTTCCCGCAGCCTGGATCGGCTGAAACGTTACGCCGCGCACGGCGCGCTGCTTCAAGCCGAACTGGATAATGTCGCCAATCTCGTGATCGTTCAGGCCTTTCTTCAGCGTAACCACCAGCGTGGTCGAAATGTTGAACTCGTTCAAATGCTCCAGCGCTCTGCGCCGCACATCGCGAAGGTCCACGCCGCGCAGCTCCCGGAGCGTCTCTTCCTCGAAGCTGTCGAACTGCAGATAGATTTCAAAGCCCGGCATATATTGGGCAAGCCGTTCGGCGAACTTCCTGTCCTGGGCGATCCTGAGGCCGTTGGTGTTCACCATGACATGCTTGATGGGCTTGCTCTTCACCAGATCCAATATTTCGAAAAACTGCGGGTGGATCGTAGGCTCGCCGCCGCTGATCTGCACGATATCCGGCTCGCCTTCGTTACGGACGATCGCGTCCAGCATGAACTCGATCTGCTCAAGCGAACGATAGGAGCCCGCATGCGGGGAGGATTCCGCGTAGCAGATCGGGCACTGCAGGTTGCAGCGCTCGGTAATCTCGAGCAGCGTCAGGCAGCTATGCTGTTCATGGTCGGGGCATAGCCCGCAGTCGTAGGGACAGCCGTAGCGGATCGGAGTGTTCCATACCTCCGGCATTTCCGCGGGCTTCAGAAACTCCCGGCACTTTTTGTAATACTCGGCATCGCTTGCGATTAGCACCTTTTCGCGGCCGTGCTGTCCGCAATATTTCAGAAGGAATACCTGATTATCCTCAATAATCACTTTCGCTTCAACCTTGCGAAGGCATTTGGAGCATACGCTGTTTGTCAGCTCGTAGAAAATATAAGGTCTGTTTTTGGTTGTCATCGTTACAATTCCTTTCTATGTGAGCGTTGCGGCCGTACAAGCCACTTGGATAAGAGAACGGCGTAATAGATGAGTCCGGCGATACAGGCAAGCTGAATATTGTTTAGCCCTAGATAGAAGTGCGGGGTTGGCTTAATAAAATCGATAACGAAGCGGAACAGCAGATAACCGGTCATAAACAATTGAAAGATGGCTCCGTCGGGCAAGCTGCCCTTTCGTTTCCAGAGGAAGAGGAAGGCGCCAAGCAGCAGGAGAAAAGCAATCTCGTACAGCTGCGTCGGATGCCGGAGCACCCCGTCGCCGAAATCGATTCCGGTGATCCAGTTGGTAGCCACGCCGTACGTATGATCGTCAAGGCCGGTCAGGAAGCAGCCGATTCGCCCGATGATCATGCCCACGATCAGAGGCAAAGCCATGTCGTCGCCCGTGGAGCGGGAATAGCCAATGCGCTTCTTCGTCCATTCGACGCCGATAAGGCCGCCAAGCAGTCCGCCAACGATCGTTTTGCCCTCCATGAGATAGGTGTAGCTGTTCCAGTTCTCAAGCGTTAAGCGGGGATCCTCGAACCAATACAGCAGCTTGGAGCCAACCGCCGCGCCCATGATGGCGCCAACGATGACCCACATGCCCTGCACGATCGGAATTTTGTCTTTGCTTCTTGTGTAGAGGTAGACGCGGAAGCCGATAAAATAAGCGAGTGTTTCAAATACCGCATGGGGATGCAGCTTTACAAATCCAAGATCAATCCAGACAGGGAAAGTCATGATGCGCTCCAATCTATCGTATTGGCTTATTTTGTATAGATTCGCTTATCGAGTCAGAAATCCCTTTCGATTTCCATAAGCTTTCCTCGGCCCCGGAATGAGACCGCAACATTGCGAAACGGCTCCTATGGTACAAATAAGGATGTAAAAAAAGGGAGGAGCTGAACAAGGGAATGAGCAGATTAAACGGAAAAATCGCGCTGGTAACCGGTGCGAGCAGAGGGATTGGCCGCGCTATTGCGCTGCGGCTTGCAGAGGAGGGGGCGACGGTAGCCGTTCATTACGGTTCCAATCACGATGCGGCGGCCGAAGTCGTGCGGCAGATCGGACAAATGGGAGGAGATGCCTTTGCCATCGGTCAGGAGCTTGGTACGGCTGCCGGCGCTGCTAAGCTTCTGGAGGATTTGGACCTGGCTTTGGAGCGGCGTACGGGAGAGAAGTATTTTGATATTCTCGTCAATAATGCAGGCGTGGCACTTGTAACCGCTATCGAGGAAACAACGGAAGCCGCCTTCGACCATGTGATGAATACCAATGTAAAGGGGCCGTTTTTCCTTATTCAGCAAGCGTTGCACAGGTTAAGAGACGGCGGAAGAATTATTAATTTGTCCTCTGCCGTAACGCGGATTTCCTTGCCGGGAGTCGCGGCGTACAGCATGAGCAAAGGGGCTGTCAATACGCTGACGTTATCGTTATCTACCCAGCTTGCTTCCCGCGGGATAACCGTTAATGCCCTGCAGCCCGGATTTGTCGCCACGGACATGAACAAAGCTATGCTGCAGGATGAATCGGGCTATCAATTCGGCGCCGGGTATTCGAGCTTCGGCAGGTGGGGAGAGCCTTCGGATATTGCGGATGTCGCTGCGTTTCTCGCTTCTTCCGACAGCCGCTGGATTACGGGGCAATGCCTGGATGTAAGCGGCGGTTCGCATTTATAAGTAGGAGAAGAAAGGCCGGGAATCTCTCTCTCAGGAAGAGAAACCCGGCCTTGTTTCGTATTATTCGCCAAGTACGGGAAGCAGTACGTGGCTTGGGTATTGTTCGGAGTGATAGATCGTCTGCGTAGCCGGGACCGGCTCCGGATCGTCATACGGGTTCAGACCCGTATTGGAATTCGGGAATGCAACAAGCTTGCTGGACGACGTGATCGAGAAGCGGACGCGGTGTCCGGCAGGGAACTGATGCGCGATATTCGGAAGGAAAATATCGAATTTCGCTACCTCGCCGGGCGTCAGCAGCTCCGGCTTGTCATAGCCGTGACGGTATTTGGCACGGACGATGTAGCTGGAGAGCAGAATGGAGTTGCCCGCTTCATCCACGTCGCTGAGCGCGACAACCCAGTCGGTATCGACCGCCGAGCTCGCCGCGTAGAGCACGGCGGACAACTCGCCGGCAATCTTAAACGGCTGCTCCAGCTTGTCGCCGGTATAGCAGAGCACGTCCTGGCGCAGCTCGATCGTGCGGCGGTTTTCCGGGATCCGTTCCCCGGAATCCACGACTGGATCCGCCGGGTTGTAGACATAAACGTCCGGCGTGCTGCTTTGCTGCGGGCGCTGCAGCGTAAGCTTGCCGTCGCCAAAGGCTGAGTTCGCCCGTCCGCCGCCTCCGAGATAGAATGGCGTTACCGTTGATTCTGCCGGCGTCCAGTCCGCCGAAGTCCGCCATTTGTTCTCGCCTACCACGTAGTAGCGGGCACGGGGCTCCTCGTTAATGCCGTTTGGCATCCCCTTCAGGAAATGGTCGAACCAGCGGAGGACGTTAACGTCGTAGTCGTAGACAACGGCATCCTCGCCAAAGGCGGTGCCCTCCAGGTCGCGGGCGCGGTTTGGACCGTGCTCCCAAGGGCCAAGCCAGATTTTCCGGTTCGGAACGTCGTATTCGGATAGCAGGCGCCACGTTTCCGATACGCCGGGACTGTCGCCGTCATACCAGCCGGAGATGACAAACATCGGAGCTTTAATCTGATCCGCGCGCTCCGAATGGGTGCAGTTCTTCCAGTATTCGTCGTATTCCGGATGCTGGCTCCAAAAATCCCACGGCCCGGAATTTCTGCCGATCATCTGCTGCGGAATCTCTCGGATCGGCCGCGCTTCAACGGCTTTGAAAGGGTCGACGGTAATGCCGCCGAAGATTTCGAAGTCCGTCCGGGTGCCAACCGACTGGGCAAGCGTCCAGGAGAGCAGCGGCCAGGAGCAGACGGTGCCGCCGCGGCGGACCGTGTCGACAAACGGAGATCCGACGTTAACCTCGTTCACAACCGCCTTCAGGTTCGGATGTCCGCTGGTGGAAGCCGCCATTACGACGTAACCGAGGTAGGAGGCTCCCCACATGCCGACATCGCCGTTCGACCATTCCTGGGAAATAATCCAGTCGATCGTATCGCTGCCGTCTTCGCGTTCGTAATAGAACGGGACAAGCTCGCCTTCGGAGTCGGCGCGGCCCCGGACATCCTGGTTCACAACGGCATACCCCTTATTCGCCCAGCGCAGGAAATGCTCTTTCTTGCCGGCCCGGTCATAGCAGGTGCGGACGAGAATCGTCGGCAGCTTTGCGCCAGGCCGAATGCCTTCCGGCAGATAGACGTCGGTTGCCAGCTTCAGCCCGTCACGCATCGGAACAAGGAACGTGCCGAGATCGTTTACGCCGTATTCGGGCTTGGACAGCAGGGGATCGTCGTACACGGCAAGCGGGGTGAGCTTCTCCAGCCCTTCCTGCACGATAATCTCCATGCCGTAGCGATTCGGGCAGAGGAAGGCGATAACGGCGCCGTCCAGCGTTACGATATCTACGGCGGTGTCTTTCCGTTTGGCCCATACCTGCGAAGCGCGTCCCTGCTCATCGGTGTAGGTAAGGTGACGGTGATAGATTTCGCCGTTAGCGGTCATAACGCGCTCTCCGGACCATTCCGCTTGGTTGTAGAACGGGAGGTTCTCGCGGATTTGCTGAAGCGGGAGAATATATTTCGCCTGCGGGTCCAGGATATGCTCCTGCATCCGCGTGCGCCGTCTTCGGTCTACTCTTGCATGCATCACTTTATCCTCCGTGAATCGAATCCTGCCCTCGTAAACGCCTGCGCAATAAAAGCTGTAAGTCGTCATTTTGCCGCTCCTCCTATCCCCATACCTGTTCGAAAATACGCAGCCAGTTGCCGCCAATGATCTTGCTGACCTCTTCATCGGAATAACCTCTCGCGACAAGTCCGCGTGTAAAGTTAATGAACAGGCCGTATTGCTCGAGTCCGTCAACAAGCTCGGTGGACGGTCCGTCTCCTCTGGCAAAGCCAAGCTTGGGGGCGATATGCTCCTTGAAATAGACAAGGGACCAGTCGACGTCGCTCATGGGCCAATCGGTACCGATGCCGACATGGTCCACGCCAACCAGGCGAACGATATAGTCGATGTGATCGAGCACATGGTCGATAGTTGTGGCATGCGGATCGCCATAAACGAACCATGGCATCGCAAATACGCCGATTACGCCGCCCGTGGCGGCAATCGCGCGAAGCTCGGCATCGCTTTTGCAGCGGCGGTGAGGATAGATCGCATGGGCGCCCGTATGGGAAGCAATAACGGGCTTGGCGGAGAGACGGCAGGCATCCAGCGTTGTTTGCTCGCCGCAATGGCTGGTATCGACAACGATGCCCAGCTCGTTCATGCGGCCGATAAACGTCATGCCGAAATTGGAGACGCCGCCGTTGGCCAGCTCCATGCAGCCGGATGCGATGGCGTTCTGATTATTATAGGTTAATTGAAGCACCCGAAGGCCAAAGCCGTGAAGAGCCTCGAGCAGGTCGAGGTTCTTGCCGAGACCGCCCGGATCCTGCGACGTGACGATGCCGGCTTTAAGCCCTTTGCGCTTGGCTTCGCGGATATCGTCCGCCGTCAAGGCCTTCACAAGCCAGTCGAAGCGGTCGAACTGCTCCTGCATTTCGCCCATGCTGGTTATCATGGCTTCCGGGCTGGACAAGTCCACTTCCCGATTGCCGGCCGTAATCCCGGAGCGGTACCACTCCTCCTTGAAGGCGGGCAGCTCGCCGCGAACGGACATTTGCCGCAGACGTTTGGCAGGCAAGGCGCTGTACGCCATCGGGTCGTCCTTGAGCGCTTCGCATTCTTCTTTGATTTGCGCCGATACCTCTGGAGGAACAACGCGGGGGGAAAGAGGCCCCTGGAACAGCAGGTCGATCACGATGCTGCGTTCATGGATGCTGAGTGCCCGCTCTTCTTGCTCCGGGGTAAGTTGAAAGTCGTACAATCTTTGCTGCTCCTTCATGATGACACGCTCCTAGATTGCGATAGTTATGCCTTTGCCTTGAAGCTTGGCCTGCTTATACAGATAAGCCGCCGCGGCCAAATCCTCAACGGCCAGGCCAAGCGATTTGAATAAAGTGACGTCATTGTCCGACGATCTGCCCCGGGCGCGGCCAAGAAGGACCTCGCCGAGCTCGCCGATGATATGATCGCTGCCAATCGCCCCTTCCCGAAGAGGGATCAGATAGTCTCCGGCTTCGTTTACGGCCGATTCAAGCCGGTCGACGTACAGTTTCGCCCGCCGGACAACGCTTGTTGCCAGCTCCCGGTCGGGAGCCCGGCAGGCGCCAACGGCGTTGATATGCGCGCCTTCGGGTACCCATTCTCCCTGCAGAACGGGAGTTGTTGAAGAGGTGAGGGTGCAGATGATATCGGCATCCGCAACCGCCTGCTGCGCGGTAGCCGAGATGTCAAACTTCAGCTCCGTATATTTTGCGGCCATTTCCTGTTGAAATTTGGTCGCATGTTCCAGATTAGGGCTCCATACACGGACAAGCTTAATCGGGCGGACGAGCAGCAGCGCCTCGAGATGAGTCCGGGCTTGCTCGCCTGTTCCGATTAACGCAAGAACCCGCGAATTTTCTCTTGCGAGAAGCTTGGTCGCGGCCGCGCTGACGGCGGCGGTGCGTATAGCCGTTACGTTACGGCCGTCGACAATGGCGTTCATTGCGCCATTCTCCGCGTCGAACAAGGCAATAACGCCCTGATGGGAGGGAAGGCCGCGGTTATGGTTGTGGGGGAAGACGCTGATCAGCTTTGCGCCAACGACCTCCTGCGAGGCGAGGTACGCCGGCATTAATCCCATCAAGCCGCCTTGGCGGACGGGAACGACGGACCGGAGCTGCTGCTCGGCTTGTCCGGCGGACAAATCGGACAGGACGTTTTCCATAAGCGGAATGCAGGCTTCCATCGTTAATAGTTCGGATACAACGTTACGGTCAATGACTAACAAAATGCGCTCACCTGCTTGCTCTCTAATGTGAATCTATTTTATTTTACCTCAAAAATATTAGGGAGGGTAACCGCTGCTTGGCACAGCGAAAAAAGAGCCCGCCGGTTATCCGGCAAGCTCTTTTGCGAAAAGCCGGCTCTAGCCGAACCGGCTTCGGTATATGCTGTTTCTTCCGTTTCTTTTGGCCGTGTAGAGGGCCTGGTCGCATCTCGTATACATCGACTCCATATGGGTGTTCTGATCCGGGACGACGGTGAGCACTCCCATGCTTATGGTGTAAGAGACCGGCAGGCTGGTCGGCGCGGATTGCAGCATGATCTTAATTCGTTCGGCCAGCGCGCTTGATTCCCGCTCGCCCTTGCCGGGGAGCAGGATGCCGAACTCGTCCCCGCCGTAACGCACGAACAAGTCGTCCTTGTCCAAGTAATGCCGGATTCGTTTCGTTACGTCCTGCAGCACGAGATCGCCGATAGGATGGCCGTATTTATCGTTAATGTCCTTAAAGCTGTCGATATCAAACAGCAGGTACGAGACCGCTTCGCCTTTTTTGGCATAGCGATTCAGGTAGCTTTTGGCGCTGGCCATGAACGTTCTCCGGTTTAAAGCGCCGGTCAGATCGTCGTAGCTTGCGTAATAAAGCAGCTCCTGGTTGGTTCTTTCCTTCCACAGCAGCATAAAGCCCATAATCCCCAAAATCGTAAGGATATAGATCGTCACCAGATAGAGCAGTTGGTAGATCCCCGGCGTGAAGAAGCTTGCGGGAATATCCGTGAAGAGTGCGGTTGTTCCCCGGACCAGATTGGCCGCAACCACAAACAGATAAATATAGCCTATAACCTTCATCAACGGGGAGGGTCCTTTGATCAGCCGGTACATGGGGGCAAGTATGATGGCGAGAGCGGCAGAGCAATAGGCGATCCGGGCGTCCTCCTCGTTATGGATAAGCATGACGAGATGAAATCCCACAATGCTGAGAGGGATAGCCAGCCTGAACATGATTTTATAGCGTGTCCGCCATTCGTTCCTTAATCGTAACATGGAGATGGTCTCAAGAGAGGCTCCGACAAACATGAGGGAATTGGCAACGGAGATGGTCAGAAAGTCCGGGATATCTCCGCGCAATACAACAAGAAACCAGGAGCAGGATTGAAGGCATTTGGCCAGGAAAAAGATTCTGACCGGCAGGGCCTTGATCACATCCCGCCAATAAGCGCTTATTAGTATGAATGTAAATAAATAGGCAATTCCAAGAAAGACAAGGATTGTTGTCGAATCCAGCAGTATGTTAATGGTGGTCACCAGCCTGACGAGAAAAATATCCGTTACTGCCGATTATAGCAGGATGCAGGAAACGGTTGGAAGACGCTATTCGTAAAATTACTCTTAGATCTTATTTCAGCTACGTTTAAGGAATAGGAGATACACTGTCCATTATAGGACATTTGATGGGTATAGAGGAGGCAATATGATGGCAAATTCCAAATGGGTGAAATGGGTTGTCGGGCTTTCCAGCGTAGCGTTATTTACGGGAATGGTCGGCGTTATTAATCACTCATCATCGGCAAATCCAACAACGGCTCCGGTCAGCAGCGACGTTTTAAATAACAGTCCATCCGATGGAGGAATCCAGGGTAATGACGGCACAGGCTCCTTCGAGCAAAGGCCGTTTGGCCGCGGACGCGGCATGGGACAGGATTTTGGCTCGGGAACGGACTCCGGAACAAGTTCCGGCGACGAAGGCATGCGGACGCATGCTTCCTAGCAGGGAGGGATCATAGATGGCATTGCATAGATTTCGGGCGATGAATTCGCCGTTTTTCACAAAAGGTCTGCATGAAGGAGCGCAGGCGATGGCGGAAAGCTGGATCACCGTCGTAGAGGAGAAGCTGAGCCGGTTCAACCCGCGCAGCGAGTTGTCCAAGCTGAACCGTTCAGCAGGACAACCTTTTCCCGCCTCCACGCTGCTCTATGAAGTAATGGCTGAAGCCAACCGTTACCATGAAGCAACCGACGGTCTGTTTAACCCTTATATGGGACATGACATTCACCGGCTTGGCTACTCCGGGACGTTTGAGTCCTTGGCGGAGAGGCCGGTACGAGAGGAACCGGTATTTACGGCTAAGCCCTTTGATTGCGAGTTGCCTTTGATTCTGGATCCCGATACAAGAGCGTTAACGCTGAATGCGAAGCTTGCGGTTGACCTGGGCGGATTCGCAAAAGGATGGAGCGCCCATCAGCTATCCCTCATGATTCAGCATGCGGGCGTGCGTTCCGGCGCGATCGGAGCGGGAGGCGATATTACGCTGTGGGGTGTACCGGACGAAGGCTGGTCGGTGGGCATCGGGGACCCTTGGGAAGCTAGCCGGGATCTGATGACGCTTCGGGTAAGATACCCGGCGGGCATCGCCACAAGCAATACGGTTAGACGGCAATGGAAGAACAGCTCCGGTCAAAGCCGCCATCATATTATTCATCCGCGCACGGGAGCGCCGGCCGAATCGGATCTGGCCCAGGTGACGCTGTTTGCGCCGAATCTGGCGGATGCCGAGGTATACGCGAAATGCGTCCTTCTGCTCGGAGAGGAGCAGGGCTTCGATTGGCTTGCCGGCAACCATCCGGCTTGTGCGGCGGTAGGCGTGCTTCATGACGGATCGATCCGGACGGTTGGCGCTATCGGTCAGTATGTGGAGGAAAGGGGATTATGCGTATGAATGAAATCATAGATGCCTTAAGTGTATGGACGACAACGCGAGCGTCGGGCATAACGTCGTATTTGTTCCTTTTTCTGTCCACGATTGCCGGCATTGCGATGGGATCGCGTCTGATCGCAAATAAAGCCAAAGCGATTGTGCTGACCATGCATCAATCCGCGGGCTGGTTCGGCTTTCTGTTCGGCATGATGCACGGCGCCGTGCTGCTGTTTGACCAATATGTGGGTTATTCCGTAAGCGGTCTGCTAATCCCGTTCACGGCAGAGTCGCATCCCGTCCTGACGGGCATGGGGACGCTCTCGTTTTATATGGCCTTCATTGTTATCCTGTCTTCAGACATGATGAAGAAGCTAGGAAAGAAAGCATGGAAGATGACGCACATGCTGGCATTTCCCGGATACTTTTTGGCTCTCCTGCACGGCCTTCTGATCGGCTCGGATTCAAGCTATCCTTGGGCGCAGGCGATGTACGGGGCGACAGGCATTATGGTTGTCGCGCTTACGGTCTACAGGGTATGGACGGTCAAAAAGGATAAAGGCGAGGCTCCGAAGAGCGGGCGGGTACACTATCCGAATGCGAAGCCGATTATTATCGAGACAAGCGAATATAAGGTGCGATAAGGCCCTGTAAAGGGTCTTCTTTATTTTTCAAAGAATATGTCGATGATACAGGCTATTGAAGGAGACAACTTTCGCACCTCCCGCATAAAATGTAAGCGTATCACATTCCTCGAATTCGGAGGTGATGAAAAGTGCTAGGATCGCTTACACTTTGGATGGAAGTAGCTTTGTGGGTCGTGCTGGGCTCGATGGGTGCAAACCTGTTGGTTGACTTGTTCAAAATGGTAACAGGCGGCAAATTCTCGATGGACTTCGTATTGGGCTACCTGAAAGACCTGTTGTACTACGTGATGCCGCTGCTTCTTCTTGCGGGACTTTCCTTAATGGACGTAACGGGCTGGGTCGTTCTGGTTGGTTATTACTTGGGCGCGCTCGCAGTGCTCCTGAAGTATCTCATGGACTTGAAAGGAAAATTATAATCCATGGTGGATGCAGCAGTCGGCAAGCCGTAAAACAAGACTGAGCATCTTCGGATAGGATAGGCCGGGGCTTCTTACGGGAGGGCTCCGGCCTTTGGTTTTGTAGAAGCCAGACGGCTGAAGCCGCATGAGAACCAATCGTGTCCCCGATAAGATTCGCTTAAGGCAGTAGAGCCAGGAAGGATTTCGTCGCCGAGGACATAGGAATCCCGCGCAGCGTTGCGATGCCAATCCGGCGGACGGGCAAAGGCTCGGCTAGAGGGACTTCGACCAGCTCGCCCCGCTGCAACTCTTCCGTGACGTAGTTGCGAATAACAAAGGCCAAGCCAAAGCCGCTTTTGGCGAATTGGACGAGCAGGTCCACGCTGCCGAGCTCGAATTCAGGGGTATACGCGATGCCGTGACAAAGGCCTATTCCAGCTGTGTGGGCGCCGGACCGTTTGTATCCGAGCTGCATGGCGCACAAGCGGAGGAGCTTAGGAAGCGGGGCGGAGATGCAGGAGAGTACGGCGTAACGACCGGCAGGCCCAGACGCGTCGGATGGTTTGACGCCGTCGCTACGCGATACGGCTGCCGTCTGCAGGGAGCAACGTCCGTCGTATTGACGAACCTGGATGTCTTGGGTTATTTAGACGAGATTCCGGTATGCGTCGGCTATGAAACATCGGAGGGGGTTATCGACGACTTTCCTATGACCTCCAAGCTTGAACACGCAAAGCCTGTGTATAAATCCATGCCCGGCTGGAAAAGCGGGATCTCCGAGATAAGACAATTCGATGAGTTGCCTCTTGCAGCCAAACAATACGTAGAGTTTGTGGAGTCAGAGATAGGCGTTCCGATTTTGACGATTTCCGTTGGACCAAGACGCGATCAGGTCATTACGAGATAAGTGAAAGATAAGTGAAGGGGCAATTCTCCGGGGATGCCGGAATACGATTGAAGTAAGGCTCTTTTCAACGTGGATGACGGAGGTGGGCTTATGGGGAGCAAAGCTGTTTTGGAGGAGCTGCTGTTATCTTGGCCGGGCGTAACGTCGGGTCCTCACCGATTCGGCGGTATCGAATTTGCGGTGAACGGCAAGGAGATCGGACATCTTCATGGCGAGCGGCTGGTGGATCTGTTATTGCCGAGGGCCAAGCGGGATGAGGCGGTAATGACCGGAAAAGCCAGGTCTCACCATATTCTGCCGGAGTCGGGCTGGGTCTCCGTTTATTTGAATACGGAAGACGATCTTGCCCATGCTATCGAACTGCTGCGCTTTAACTATGAACGGTTTGTCCGGGGAGACGCCGTTCCCTAACGTCTTGGGTGCATATTCCATTCCTCCTTCGCTCATACTGTAAGGAGCTTGCAGCAGAGGAGGTTTGTACGATGGATATTAATCGAGCGAAGGAAATTGCCGCCTCTCCGGTTATGGAGGACGTTAGATATAACGGGGTTCCGATCTATATTCAACATGTGGATGATGCGAACGAAACTGCCCGGATCTATCCGCTTTCCGAACCCGAACAGGAGATGGAGGTACCGCTGCGCAGCTTGACAGAGGCCTCTTCCGCGATGGCGATGGAAGTTGATGAAGTGGCTTGCCGGGCATCCTTAGACGGAAACTGAATAATTGGTTTTTGTAAAACAAAGCATGGCGGGTTACCGCTGTGCTTTGTTTTTTTGTCAATTATACATGAGTAGGTTGTAAGCGAAGGGAATGTGAATTACGATAAAAAGGAATATTTTACTAAGTTGCGCAAGGGGTCGATTTAATGGGTTCTTCTTTTGCGAATATCCAATTAAAAGCAGCAAATGCCCTTTCTGTCGAGCAAGTGGTGCAGGTCATTACGGAGTTGATGGAAAATAACCTTTTCGAGAAAGTGGAAGAACCTGAAGACCGCAGTATCGTTTTTTCCTGCGATGGCTCTAGTCCGTGGTTAACGATTTATGACGAGTTTTGCGACGACGGCGATCAAGATATATTAGATGCCTTGGCAGAAGCTTTATCACTGAAGCTGGGTACTCTTGCCGTAAGCAATTCGGTATATGACAGCGATTTGCTTTATATGAAGCTGTTTAATCAGGGGAAATGCCTTGATACCTTTGTGAATGACGTCGATATATATAACGAGATGACGGAGAGCAAGCGAAGGAGACAAGGGGTTCCGTCAAAGTGGGCTTCGCTTGCGGAAGAAATTTCGAAAGAAGAGATAACAAGGATATGGGGAGAAGAAACCGTCTTTGCAGAGGACACGCTCTGGGAATTATCCAAGCTTTATAGCTGGAATACGGACCGTTCTTGCACAGGGTTCAGATACAAGAAGGACGTAGGCTGGGGTGAAGGGGATAACGTGCTGCATTTCCGGGATAACAATCCTGCAGGGAAACTATTCGAGGAACAAGGACCAACGCGATTGGAGCTTGTCTCTTATCAGCCCTATTTGGATTGCTCCACAGAATCGGAAGAAACGACTTACTTTTCCTATTCGAATACCGGACGGTCTGCTGTGGGGATAAGCATAATGATGTGGGGCAGCGCTATTAGCGGCAATTGCTTTGAAAGTATGGAGGCATGCTTGATTTTGCATGATGGCGCAAGGATTGCCGGCCAAATGGAAGACATTGAATTGCATTACCCGGATCAACCGGACAAGCCATTCCTTGGCAAAATGCTTAGGTTCGACGAGCTAGTTATTCCCGCGGGAGCTACGCTGCTTCGGGAAGCCTCCACTCCAAAGGAAATGACTACATTATTGGAAAGAAACAGCCATAGTCGCATGCTGATGAAGTATACGTTTAAACCGGTTAATAGCGGTGTGTATGAGTGGTGTTTTTCGGTAAGACCAAATACTGAGCCTATGAACGGGGTTATCCACGTCGTCAAAGTATTCATCGATATCCCGAAGGAAGAGGAAAGGGCAATAAAAAAAGAGTTCGGATTTTATGTTTGAAGCAATGATTTACTTTTCGGAAGTCTTATGATTAGATGATGTAGCAATCATACATCTAGGAGACAACTATCATGAGTCAATCACTGAAATCCAGTTTACTGTTAATACTCGCCGCCTTTATATGGGGATTCGCTTTTGTCGCCCAGCGGCAAGGGATGGAGCATACGGGACCTTTTACTTTTAATGCCGTTCGATTTGTATTAGGCGCCTTGTCTTTATTGCCGCTTATTTGGATCATGGACCGGAAATCCGGCCAGACCCAGGCGCAGCTTCGAGGTTCCTTTAAGAATGCTTCTATATACGGAGTATGCACGGGACTTATTTTGTTCATTGGAGCTTCCTTGCAGCAAATCGGGCTGATGTATACGACCGCGGGAAAAGCGGCTTTCGTTACGGGACTCTATATTGTTATCGTCCCGTTTTTCGGCCTGTTTCTGAATCAGCGGCTTGGCGTGAACAGCGGCATAGGAGCCGTTCTGGCGGTTATCGGCCTGTATTTATTATGCATGACCAATGATTTGACGTTGGGAAAAGGGGACCTCTACGAACTTGTCGGGGCCCTATTCTGGTCCGTCCACATTCTGATGATCGACCGTTTCTCCCGCAAGACGGACGGGTTAAAGCTGTCGCTTGTACAGATTCTAACATGCTCGGTCCTGAGCTTTATCGCAGCCTTCTCTACGGAAAAGGTGGAGCTGTCCGGTCTGTCCGATGCCATGATTCCGTTGTTATACGGCGGAATATGTTCGGTGGGTATCGCGTACACGCTGCAGATTATTGGCCAAAAGAACGCGCATCCTACCCAGGCTGCCATTATTCTGAGCCTGGAGACGGTGTTTGCCGCCATCGGCGGCTACCTGCTGCTGGACGAAGTGCTTGGCGTCCGCGCGGGGATCGGCTGTGTGTTTATGCTGGTCGGCATGATTGTGCCGCAGCTTCCGCCGCTTTGGCGGGTTAACCGTAAAAATCGTTCACTTCTTGAATAAACAACGCAAACAGGGGATGCGAGGAGCTGTCTTCGGGCTTAGCGAACGCTTCGGCCAAGCTTTTGTAGTACCAGGCCTGCTCTTTTTCTCCTCTTTTGAACCGGGACCAGAAGGAAGGGCCGGATGTTTCGAACTCCCGTTTCATGCTGCGCAGGTTATGCAGCTTGTCGGCACAGGCTACCAAGCGGATTTCCAGCGAAGAAGAGGGGAGATTCTCGATCGTATGGGTTTTCCGTTCTTCCCAGCTCAAGGATTTATCCGGCTCGGAGCAGCCCTGCACAATAAACGTGATCTTGGGACCAAATAGATCGGTTAATTGCTGCTCGGTCGTATCCGTATCCTCAAGCACGTCATGGAGTAGGCCCGCTATAATCACTTCTTCGCTATAGTTGTATGAGGACAGAAGCATTGCCACTCCAAAAGGATGGGAGATGTAAGGGATCTCGGTTCCCTTGCGGTATTGGGCCTTATGGGCGGTTGCTGCAAACTCGATCGCGATATCCAGTAAGTTCACTTGATCAGCTCCTTTAATGGTATTGACTATATTATACGGAGAAAGAGCAAGTATTACGAGCAATCCGGCTTATGAAGCGCTCCAGGCAAGCAGGTACTCAGAAAGCTTAACGATATGCGATATCGTTAAGGCGAGTGAAATGCGGCTGTAGTGTGGTCTAAACGATGTGGCACATCGTTAAGCTCGCCGGAGAGGTCCGGCATTTGCCGAAAATAGGCCAAACCGGGCGCCTTAACGCTGTGCGGCATCGTTAAGGCGTCTTACGGATCGCCCGCGGCGATCAGCGGAAAAGAAAGGCCCGCCCAGTCATCGGTGACTGGGCGGGCCTTCGTTATGTCTTACCAGTTGTTCCCCGACACGCGGGTAACAGTGAAGTTCGGGCTTTGCGCTTCGCCGTAGATGGCGGAGATGCCCGGATTGTTGACCTTCACGTTGGTGAAGCTTGCTCCGCCGTAAGCAGGGCCTTGGCCTTGCTCGGCGCGCACGACAAGCTTGATTCCGTAGCGGGACGGGTTGTTAATGTTAACGTTCTCGACTCGGATATTTTGCATCACCATATTGTTTGGCGACATGGACTGGAACATGAGGCCGAAGTAAACCGGATTGTTGATGTCCACGTTCTTGATCAGGATGTTCTTGATTGCCCGGTCGCCGCCGTAGATCCAGATAGCGCCAAAGTTTTGGTAATCGTTAATTTTGTCGTCGGCGCCAACGCTGGTCCAGAAGTCGCCGCCTGTACGATCCAGCGTTGCACCGTCGATGACGGTATCCTGATCGCCGAAGCCAAGCGTGTTGTAACCGAAGCTGTAGCTGCTGATGGTGATGCCCGGATACGTCAGCGTATCCGCGCCGTACAGGTTCTGGAACAGGTTATCCGAACCTCCGTATACGGCGAAAGCAGCCGCGCGGCGCACGTTAGTCGCCGTCAGGTTCGTATATTTGTTGCCCACGTTGTAAGAGCCGCCGGAATCCGTGGCGCTGAACAAAGCGAAGGAATCGTCGCCAGTGCCGCGTGCATAGTTGTTGTCGATTACGTTGTACGAGGAGCCGTTCGTCATGTTGATGCCGTCTGCAAAGGTGTTCTTGATCCGGTTGTTCTTGAACGTGTTGTACGAGGAGTTAACCCCCCAGTAGAGGCAGACAAAATGCTCGACCCAAATGTTCTGAACCGTTACGTTCTGCATGCCGTTGCCATCGATGAATTTGCCCGGGCCATCCACCCGGTTAATGTAGTTGCCCCATGCCGACAGGTCGCGGATCGTGGAACCGTTAGCCGCGGCGCTGATATTGAAGCCAACATCCGTATTGGACTGGCTTTGAGGAGCAACCAGCTTCGTGTACCAAGGACCGGCGCCTACGATTTCCGTTGCGCGGCCATAGAGGAAGATCTTGCTGTTGATCGTCCATTCGCCGGCAGGGATGTAAATGCCTTTCTTCGTATTATCCTGTCTGAACTCGGTCAGCGCCTGATCAATCGACTTGGACGCCGATACGGCCACGTATTTGGTTGGATCCGGGTTCGCTTGAGGCGGCGCGACATTCTCGGTTTCGAGCAGATCGACATAGATCCAGGATACGTCTCCGGCATCCTTCTGAATCTTGATTTTGGTTCCGGCCGGATATACTTGATCCAGCATCAGCTGCGCGTCCTCATAGAGCCAGTAAGCGGTTAAGCCTGCGCCAGGCGCATTGTCGTAGCCAAGACGGCCAAGCGTGCTAGGCGTCGCGTACAGGTAAGAGAACTTGGAGGAAACGTTAAATTTGCCTTTGCTAACGCCGTTCGCGTAAACGCTGACCGTACCGTTGGTATTCTCGGCAACCGCGTTGCGGAGAACGAAAGCGTTCGCCGGGGAAGTCAGCGTAAATTCCACGTATTCTCCCGCGGCGTCCAGATAGACGGATGAACGGCCGGATGCTTCGCCGGCATAATCGCCAGGCTTGAAGTTAGGAGCCAGCTTTGTGCCGTTTGTCGTATTGGAGGAAGATTCCGCTTCAATGATGGTGAACGGCATGTTTGCCCCGCGGCCGGAGTACAAGCTTACCGTATTGCTGTTATTGGTTTGCTTGGTGCTCACTTCGCTGCCGTCGGCGGCTACCGTCGAGGTTACCGAATAGCTGCCGTTAACGGCAGTCCAAGTGCCTATCGTTACGTTAACGGATTGGCCTGCCGCAAGGGATCCGGAATACGAGCCGTTCCAGGTCTGAACGGTTGCGCCGGATGCGTTCTTCAATACCACCGTAACCGGATGAGCGCCGGCCGCGGAAGCGATATTCCCTTGGTTCTTCAGGTTTGTCGTAAAAGTAACCGTGTTGCCCGCGCTTGGATTGCTTGGGTTCCAGGTCGTCGATACGATCAGGTCCGAGCTTTGCACGGCGGCCACGGTGATGCCTGCCGTGTTGCTGTAGCTGTTGTTGTTATTGTTTTGCTCGATAACGGTATTGCTTTCATCCACCTTCGCGCTTACCGGATAATTGCCGGCATTTCTTGCTCCGGCATTAACCGATACCGTAGCTGTCGCATTGGCAGCCAAGGCAGCTACGGGAGCCGTGCCAACAAGCTCGCTGCCCAGGTAGAAGTTCACCGAGGAGGCAGGGGAGCTGGCGTTGCCGATATTTTTCACCGTTGCGTTAAGGGTAAGGGCATCCGTCTCAACCGGATTGGACGGCGTCCAGGTCATGCCCGTAACAGTCAGATCCGGGTTTGGAGCAGGCGTGCCGTATATCTCGAATTCCGCTACCTGGCCGCCAGGCGCGCCGGAGTTCGCCGTAATGTTCAGCTGAACCTTGCTTACGGTAGCGGTAACCGGAATGGTAACCGTGTTGCCGGAGGAAGGGTTAAACGTATAGGACTGTGCGGATACGAGATTGCTGAAGGTCGTAGTGCTTTGGTTAGCGCCCAATACTTGAATCGTTTGGGTACGCGTGCTCCATTCGGTGGCCGGATTCAGCTTCACCACGACGGAAGTAATGTCATGATTGGCGCCTAGATCAACGGTCAGCTGGCTTGGATTGCCGCCGCCTTCCCAGTAAGTAGACGTGCTGCCGTCATTGCCGTTAGCCGCTACATACGTAAAGGTTGAAGAAGAAGCTGTAATGGTCTTGCCTAAAGCTACGTTCCCGCTGGTTGGGGGTGTAGGAGTCGGTGTTGGTGTAGGCGTAGGTGTAGGTGTAGGAGTCGGCGTTGGTGTAGGCGTTGGAGTTGGAGTCGGCGTAGGAGTAGGAGTAGGAGTTGGAGTTGGAGTTGGAGTTGGTGTCGCCGAAGCTGCCAAGGAAATCTGATCCAGATTAACATTGCCGGAATCGGTAGAATCGTATTTGTAGGCGATCGTGTTGCTGCCCGCGTTAAGGGTCAGCGTCTCGGTTTTGGTTCCCCAAGTATCCCAGTTCGCCAGGCTGTTCAGCGTGGTTTGACGGATCTTGGTACCGTTGACGTAAATGCTTAATGTGCGCGCGGAGCCTTGGGCATTAGCGTATTTGAGCGTGACATCGTAGCTGCCTGCGGAAGCTGCGTTTACCGCGAAGGCTGTTGAGGCGCCTTGCGTCCAGTAGCCGTCAACAAAGCCCGTTCCGGAGTAGCCGGCGTGGTCCGTGTTCACTTTGGCACCGCCGGACAGCGCTGCGCTCTCGGCTTGATAAGTGCCCGATGGCGGAGGAGTTACGGCTGCTCCGTAAATCTCGAATTCGGAGAGTTGCCCGGCCTGCCAGCCTGTATTGGCCGTCATATTCAGGCGAACGTAACGGGTGCTTGCGGCCGAGAAGTTGATGGTTACCGAGTTGTTGCTGACGGAAGGATTAAATACATAACTGGCGGAGCCAACAAGGTCGGTGAATGTCGATCCGTTCGTGCTGCCTTGCACGGACAGCGTCTGAGTACGCGTGCCCCATCCGGCGGGAAGCTTCAGAACGACTTGATCAATGCTGGTGCTTGCGCCAAGATCGACTTGGATCCATTGCGGAAAAGCATTGTTCGTGCTCTCCCAATATGTAGCCTGGTTCCCGTCGGCTACATTGCCTGCAACGTAAACATCCGCGTAGCCGCTTGCCGTTACGGTTTTGCCTATGGCAAGGTTGGAGCCGCCCGCCGCCGATGAGGCAGAAGGGTAGAGCGTCAGCTGCGATAACAAAATGGCCAGAGCAAGAAAGAGCATCATAAACGGATTGCGGCTTAGCCTTTTACTTATGGCGAACATAAAAAACCTCCTAGTATTAAGAATGGTCAATCATTAATGCGCTTACATTTTAGAGCGTAGCTACATTCAACCACCTCCTAAAAGAGTTCGTCATACGCGAACTTTCTTGCTTCGCAAGCATCCTTCCGAAAGAATAAAAAACCAATACCTAACGGGTTGCGCGGTATTGGCGTTCTCGAATCTTGTCGTCATGAGGTTGTGGTCGGAGAGCAGTCTTATGAGCATAGCATAATCCGTTTGCCTGTCAGGCTGAAGATGCATTCCTACGATGAACATGTGCGATCTTATGGATCGGTGGGGGCGCAACAAAAAAACCGGCACCGCATCAGAGCGGTACCGGTTCTATAGATCCTGTTCTTTCAAAAAGGCCAGCGCAGAGCGCATCTTCTCGATATAAGCGGGTTCTCCGCCGGTACACATGAATCGTACTTGGCCGCTTCCGCGCCCCGTGCCGATTCCGTAACGGCTGAGCATCGCGGTTAGACGCCGGATCGTTCCCAGATTGCCGTTTACAATCTGAATATGCGGAGGCAGAACATCCCGGAGAATAGACGTATAGAACGGGAAATGCGTGCAGCCCAGCACCAATATCCCGTATTCGTTCAAGTCGTAGGGCGCCAGCTTGGCGAGAAAATAATCCTTCAGCACTTCTTTATCGAATTGCAGCGTTTCGCAATATTGCACCAGCTCGGGCATCGGAAGGGAATCTACGATTCCTTCTTCGTCCACGCGGGAGACCAGCGCATAATATTTCGGCATCCGAAGGGTGAGAGGAGTCGCCCATACGAGAACCTTTTTCCCCGTTGCCCGGTTCATCTCCACGGCAGGCTTCACGGCAGGCTCCATCCCGATAACGGGAAAAGAATACCGTTCCCGCAGCTCGTTGATCGCGATGCTCGTCGCCGTATTGCAGGCTACGACCAGCGCATCGATCCCCTCCGCAACCATCTGCTCAACCGTCTGAAGCACGAAGTCGCGAACTTCCTCCTCCGACTTTGTCCCGTAAGGAACATGCTTCGTGTCCGCCATATATAAATAATTCTCGGCAGGAAGACGCTTCAGCGCTTCCGCCAGTACCGTTAGTCCTCCGAGTCCGGAGTCGAAAATACCGATCGTCATAATTGTAACGTTCCTATCCCATATGATTACACCCAGCATAACGCGGTCCGGGAAATAGGGCAAGACTGCGATCGGATTTTTTTAATGGCAGCTAGCCGGTCATCACTCTTTCTACCGGATAGCGGTACTTCGAGTTTGTCTGCTGGCCGCCAATAATATAGAGGAAGGACGTCAGACCGATTCTTCCGATAAACATGAGCAGCATGAGAATGCATTTGGCGAAGATGCTCAAATCAGGCGTTATGCCGGTGGACAAACCTACCGTTCCGAAGGCGGAGCACACCTCCAGAATGATCGCGGCCAGCTGATGCTGCTTGTCGGAGAAGCTGATGGCAACAACGGACAGCGAACACATCACAATCGCCATCATCGAGATGGCGAGGGATTTTAGAATATCGTCCATATGTAGCTCGCGCTTGAATACTTTGTAGTCCCGCCTCCCTCTGGCGAAGTGGAAAATGAACAGCATGTTGAGGGCGAAGGTGGTTGTCCGGATCCCTCCGCCTACCGAGTTGGGAGAACCTCCTATAAACATATAGACGCACATCAGCAGAAGAGTGGGCAGGGTCAGATGGGTAATATCCATCGTCGTAAGGCCGGCGCTTCGCGTCGTAGCCGCCTGGAAGAAGGCGTAGAAGAAGCTTTCGTGCCAGGTTAGGCCCTTGAAATAATGCTGCGACTCGAACAGCAGGATACAGACCGTGCCAATCGCGAGCAAAGCGAAATAGGTAAAGGTGGTAAGCTTCGTAAATAGCGAGAAGCGGAAAGGATGATTCAGATCCAGCCTTTTGCGGGAGAAGAAGGCCTTCAGCTCGATTAAAACCGGGAATCCGATCGCGCCGAAAATAATGAGCAGGATCGTCACCAGCTGGACGAAATAGTCGTCCTTGAACGGAATGAGCGATTGGCCGGTAATATCCATTCCGGCATTGGTCGTTGCGCTGACGGAGGCGAACAGTCCCTGCAAGAAGGCTTCCTGCCAGGTAGGGAAGTATCGGAGGAAGCGTACTCCGAAGATGACAGCGCCAATCAGCTCGGTCAGAAGGGTGATCCGCAATATTTCTTGTACGAGATGGACCAGGCCGGATAAGGCGAATTGATTGTTGTCGACCATAATCAGCCTGCGCTCGCGAAGACCGATTTTGCGTCCGATCAAGAGCCAGAAGAACGTGCTCATCGCCATGATGCCAATCCCCCCGAACTGAAGGACGAGCATGATGACGAAATAACCAAACACGCTGTAGGTTTCCGCTACGTTAAATACGCTCAGGCCGGTATCGCTTACGACGCTGACGGCCGTAAAGACGGTATCGAAGAAGGAGACCTCGACTCCGGGTCTGCGCACGGCAGGCATACTGAATAGAAGAATGGATATAAGCACGGCAAGAATATAGTACCCGGTAATGACTTGGGCAGGCGTACGCCGGGCTACCCATTCCCGAGATTTTTTCAGCATAGCTTCCTCCCATTGTCCCTAAGGCATAGCCATAATATGGTTGGATTCGCATGCAAATATGCGGGCCCTTGCTTTTACAATTTCTTTATCAAATTTTAAAATGGCCATTATAAAGCCCCCCTACAATAGGAACAAGAATACAACTTATATACAACCGGAACACAATGAAAACACAACCACATTGTAGGGGGCAAATCAAAATGAAAGTATCCAAGGTTTACGCAGCAACCGTGCTTGCTGCATCTCTCGCGCTTGGCGCGGTAGCTGCACCGGCAGCAAGCTTCGCGGCACCGGCTGCGGCATCGCAGAAGAACGTGCAAGGCGTATTCACGCAAGCAAGCGTGGAGCGTACGGCTGACGGCAAGCTGAAAATTCACTGGAACTCCAATGCGGACCTAGGCGCCGCAAAAATTCTCTGGAGCACTTCGCCGGACAACATCGCCCAAAACGGCAAGCAGCTGAAGCGCATCAACGCGAGCTATAACGGTTACGTAACAGCGGATCCCAAGCCGGGCTCCCGCTTATATTTCTGCATTAAGACAAGCAGCGGCGCGACCGTTACGGTTGCGGAACGCAAAGTAAACCTGCAAGGCGCATACAACTTCCGCGACCTCGGCGGCTACAAAACAACCGACGGCAAAACCGTAAAATGGGGCAAGCTGTTCCGAGGCGAAGAGCTTGGACATTTGACGGATTCGGATATTGAAATCATTCAGGAAATGGGCATTAAAACAAACGTGGACTACCGTACGGATGCCGAAGTGAAGGCTCTTGCGGATCCGGTAATCCCGGGTATTAAGAATATCCGTACCGATGAAGGCAACGCCGGATCGACAGCCGATCTAATGTCCATGATTGCTTCCGGCCAAATGAAGGACGAAGCAACTGCGGTTGCCATGATGGCCGGCTTCAACAAGCAAATGGTCGATAACCCGAAGTTCTACGTTCAACTGATGGAGCTGCTTAACGACCCTAACAACATCGGTCTCGTTCAGCACTGCACAGCCGGCAAAGACCGTACGGGGCTTGGCTCCGCGATCATTCTTCTGGCGCTTGGCGTAGACGAGAAGACGGTTATGGATGACTATCTCTTGAGCAACGTATACCGTGCGGAAGCAAACAAGAAGGCGATTGAAGCCGTTAAAGCTCAAGTGAAGGATGAGAATGTTGTAGCGGCGATTACGGCAATGATGGGCGTTCAGAAGGAATTCCTGCAGGCCGCCATTGACGAGATGAAAGCGAAATACGGCTCGATCGACAGCTTCCTAGAAAAAGGGCTCGGCATTACGAAACAAGAGCGCGCGAAGCTGAAAGCCATGTACACGGAATAGTAAAGATGAGGATCGCAAGCCTTTTACGGCCGGCGGTCTTTTTTTTATTCATGGCGGAGCGGTAGAAAAGGGTATAATAAGGAAAAACGAGATTGGAGAACAAGAGATGACGGACCATAAAACAACAGCGGGTTGGAACCTCGAGAACAGCTATGCCGATCTGCCCGACTTATTATATACCAAGCAAAATCCTGTTCCCGTGCGCGCTCCCGGATTAATCAAGTTAAATGAGCCGCTGGCAGCGGAGCTGGGGCTTAACGCCGATGCGCTGCGCGCAAGCGAAGGCATTCAAGTATTTGCGGGCAATCAGATTCCCGAAGGCGCGCAGCCTCTTGCGCAGGCTTACGCCGGACACCAATTCGCTTATTTCAACCGGCTTGGCGACGGCCGCGCCGTGCTGCTTGGCGAGCAGATTACACCGCAAGGAAAGAGAGTAGATATTCAGCTGAAAGGCTCCGGAAGGACGCCTTATTCCCGCGGCGGCGACGGACGCGCGGCGTTAGGTCCGATGCTTCGGGAGTATATCATCAGCGAAGCGATGCATGGTCTTGGCATTCCTACGACCCGCAGTCTTGCGGTTGTGACGACCGGAGAGGAAATCGTACGCGAGAGCCTGCTCCCGGGAGCGATTTTGACCCGGGTTGCCGCAAGCCATATCCGCGTGGGCACCTTCCAGTTTGCCGCGCAGTGGGGGACGCTCGAAGAGCTGCAGGCTTTGGCGGATTACGCGATCATGAGGCATTACCCGGATATGGAGGACGGCGAGAACCGGTACGTCAGCTTCTTTAGGGAAGTGATCAAACGCCAGGCGGCGCTGATTGCGAAGTGGCAGCTGGTTGGTTTCATCCACGGGGTTATGAATACGGACAATATGGCCATTAGCGGGGAGACGATTGATTACGGGCCATGCGCGTTTATGGATGCGTACGATCCGGCTACCGTATTCAGCTCGATTGACCGGGAAGGCCGTTACGCGTTTGGCAATCAGCCGTCTATCGGCGCATGGAACCTCGCCAGACTGGCTGAAGCCTTGCTTCCGTTAATGGACGAGGATGAAGAAGGGGCTATTGAGCTGGCTCAAGACGCGTTGTCGGATTACAGCGAGCTGTTCCAGCAATACTGGCTGCAGGGCATGCGCGCGAAGCTTGGGATCTTTAACGAGGAGCCGGAGGATGAGACGCTCGTCGAAGCCTTTGTGCTGCTGATGCAGCGGAACCAAGCGGATTATACCAATACGTTCCGGGCTTTATCCATGGATAAGCCGGAGAATACCGTGTTGCATGGGACGGCGGAGTTTGCGGATTGGCTGCAGCAATGGCGGGCCAGACTAGGCAGGCAAGCGGAATCCAAGGAGGAAGCTCTCCGGCTGATGCGGAGCAGCAATCCGGCTGTTATTCCTCGCAATCACCGGGTAGAGGAAGCGCTGGAGGCGGCGGAGCAGGGGAATCTGCGCGTATTGGATAATCTGCTTGCGGCGCTTGCGAACCCTTATGCATACTCGGACGAGCAAGAGGCATATGCCGCGCTTCCGGAACAGTCGCCGCTTCCGTACCGAACGTTCTGCGGAACTTAAGGTCATAGGAGAAGAATGCCATGAAATATGAATTGGGCCGCTGTCTGCTGCAGGAATGCTTGGAGGAGCGGGGGATAAGCCGGGAGGCATTAGCCGGGGCTTTGCTATATAAGCCGGAGCGGCTGGTCGACTATATCGAGAATAAGCGGTTAATGCCGTTAAAGACGGCCATCTCTATTGCGGACACGATAGGCTGTTCGGTTAACGAGTTGTATGAGTTATTACCAGCAGAAGGCGGGAGATAGCGATGCCGGATAAAAATATCGCCATTGCCTTGTACCGGCCGCATGCGGGCAAGGATCGGGAGCTTCATGAGATTGTCCGGGAGCATGGACCTGCGCTTAAGCGGGAGGGACTGATTACGGAGCTGCCTCTGCTTCAGCTTCAAGCAGAGGACGGAACCGTCATTGAGATTTTCGAATGGAAATCCGAAGAAGCCAAGAGGCAGGCTCACAGCTCTCCGGTCATTTGGCCGATCTGGGAGCGGATGATGGCTGTCGCGGAGATGACGGGACTTGGATCGCTGAAGGAAGCGGGACAGCCGTTTCCGAATTTCAAGAGGCTCGAGCTGTAGCAGTCAGCGCTTGGTCGGGATTAACGGGCAAAAGCGAGGTAATAGTAGTGCTTATAAGACCCTGAGAGGGTCTTATTTGCTTAGCTTGGGATGGTAATGTGAGTGTTGCGGGCGTGCGGCGTTGGGATAAGACCCTGGCAGGGCCTTATCGGGCGAAAACGAGGTAATATTAGTCATTATAAGACCCTGAGAGGGTCTTATTTGATTAGGTTGGCTGTGAAATGTGAGTGTTGCGAGCGTGCGGCGTTGGGATAAGACCCTGGCAGGGCCTTATCGGGCGAAAGCGAGGTAATATTAGTCATTATAAGACCCTGAGAGGGTCTTATTTGATTAGATTGGTGGGAAGTGTGAGTGTTGCGGACGTGCGGCGTTGGGATAAGACCCTCTGGCAGGGCCTTATCGGGCGAAAACGAGGTAATATTAGTCATTATAAGACCCTGAGAGGGTCTTATTTGCTTAGATTGGCGGGAAGTGTGAGTGTTGCGGGCGTGCGGCGGCCGAGCTTAACGATGCGCCGCGTCGTTAAGGCAACTGGCAGGCGGGGAAACGCAGTGCTTAACGATGCGCGGCATCGTTAAGAAAAGAGAAAAGCCGTCAGAGGGAGTGAATTTGGTTGAATTGGGCGAGCTTAACGATGCGCGGCATCGTTAAGCGAAAATACAAAGCGGGCTGTCCATTTATAGGACAGTCCGCTTATCTTTTATTGCAGCTGCCGCAAGGCCTCCGCGTACTTCGCGTACCAGTGCCGCCAATGCGCTTTGCGGTCCGCAAGGGGTTGCCCGCTGTCCAGCAGCGACCCAATGACGTCGAGGCAGACATGCCAGCCGGCAAGGTCTTTGGGCGTATGCTCCGAAGGCTTGTAGATGCTCTCGATCAACGCGAGCCTGCAGCCGCCGTCCTCCCCGCGGAACTCAAAGCGCACGGCCATATCCTCTCCCCAGGTAAAGGCAAGTACGGCCTGCGGCTCGTAAGCCGTGACGGTCATCGTCTGATAAGTGCCATCGCCCATGCTGAAGCTGAGATGCCCGCCTTCCCGCAGATCCTCCACGCGAAGCTCGGAGAACCACTTGGGGAGCTTTTCGTTATCGGTAAAATAAGACCAGACGTCTTCCTTGGAATGATTCAATCTGCGTTCAAACGTTACGGTATAGCCAGTGCCTTCTTTCGTAATCGAGGCCAGCATAATAACGAAATCCCCCGCTTTCTTAATGGTATCTCAATGCAAGATTACCAGATTGCCGCGGAGGATTCAAAAGGGCTATAGAAAGATGATTCCGGCTGCTCCCGCCGCCGCGATAACGGTTAACGGGTGCAGCTTGTATTTGAACAAAAGCCATAAGCAGCCTACGCAGATCAGCAGCGTAAACCCGGTCATCCAGGTGTAATTGCCCGGCTTGTCGAAGCCCCCGAAATGAAGAGCTGCATAAATAATTAATCCGGTAACGACGGGCCTCAGGCCGTAAAAGAGGGATTTCATCGTCTTGTTTTGCCGAAGCTTGAAGAAGAAGGCGGAGAGCACGATAACGACGAGCAGCGACGGGAGGACAATCCCCACGCAGGCAGCAATCGCGCCGGCTATTCCCGCTGTATCGTAGCCGATTAACGTGACGGCATTGGTGGCGATTGGCCCCGGCGCCATACCGGCAAGGGAAACGGCCTTCTGAAATTCGGCGGTAGTCATCCACCCGTGCGAAATCACCTTGCTCTGTATCATCGGAATAACGGAATAACCTCCGCCAAACGAGATAAATCCAATTTTGAAGAAAGTCAGGAACAGGTCCCAGATCATACGTAACTCTCCCTTACGCTTATCAAATATAATACTCCGGGTACATCAGCTCTTGGCTGCTGGAGGATGGCTTTTCCGTATTGGCTTGTTGACCTGTTTTCTCCTTGACCCGAACCATGCCGATACCAGCCAGAATCCCTGCCGCAACGATATATAGCGGGGTAAGCGGAAGCGCAAGCAGAATGAGAAGCGCGAGGACCAGCATGATTAAAGTTGTTTTGTCAAAAATGGCAGCTTTGGCCATTCGGTACGCGGACATGACGATCAGCGCCACAACCGCGCCGTGAATCCCCTTCAGGGCAGCCACAACCTTGGGATTGTCTTGAAACTTCAAATAAAACAGGCTAAGCGCAATGATAATAATAAAGGTTGGAAGCGTTACGCCAATAACCGCCATAGCCGCTCCCGGTACGCCGGCTTTCCGATACCCGATGAAGGCTGCGGCATTGACGCCAACGCCTCCCGGTGCGGATCCGGCTAGCGATACGACATCAGCAAGTTCTTTCTCGGCAATCCATTGACGCTTATTGACGACCTCGCGTTCAATGACGGGCATCATGGCATAACCGCCGCCAAAGGTGGAAGGACCGATCCGTACGAATACCCAGAATAGCTGTGCCAAAAAATAGAGTCGTTCTTTCCAGTTTGTCTGCATCTAAACTCTCTCCTTTTGACTGTAACATAGCTATTATAGCAACTTAAATTCATTTTGGATTAAAGTTGAGTGAAATTGGTTTATAAAAAATGCTTATACCGATAAAATCGAGTGGATAACCCTCACTACTCTGTTTAGTTTTATTCAAAGTTAAATAAAGTGGACGATACCACTCGGCATAGCCCGCATTCTTGATCTGGGGTATAATTGCAGGTAGCAACGACAATCTACCCGGAAAGGATGAAACGATGAGTCATTCTCTGCGTTCCGTCCCCTCGCATAAACAGCTTATTTACGATTACATCGCTAATCTAGGGCCAATTGCAAAAGCAGAGCTGCTGGAGGCCCATGATATCACCAGCAGCACGATGACCCGTCTATTGGACGATATGGCCAAGGAGGGGTTAATCCTCGTTACCGGATTAGGCCCGTCGAAGGGCGGCAGAAAACCGCTGCTCTACCAGATTAATCCCGATTACGGATATATATTTGGCCTCGAAATTTCCAGGTTCACTTCGACGCTTGGTTTATTCGACATGAATATGAATCAGAAGTCCGTTGTCCGGTGGCGGATGGACGAGACGATGACGCCCGAGCGTCTGGTTGCCCATACGGTCAGCATGATGCATGCCTTTATGAAGGATCATGCCATACCGCAAAGCCGTATTCTGGGGCTGGGGATCGGAGCGGTGGGACCGCTTGACCGCAGCAGCGGGGTTATTATTAATCCTCAATATTTTCCGGCTAAAGGCTGGGAGCAGGTCTCGATCTGCGCGATGTTCGAGGAGGCCGCGGGACTCCCAACCTTGCTTGAGAATGGGGCGAATACGGCTCTGGTCGGAGAGCACTGGTCCATGAGGCAAGAGAACGTGGAGCATGCGTTGTACGTTTCCGCAGGAATCAGCTTGCGTTCGGCCATGATGTCCCATGGGCAAATCGTGTACGGAAAAGTGGACATGGAGGGCTCCATTGGGCAAATGATTATCGATGTGGACGGCCCAAGGCTGGAGGAATCGGGAAACTACGGCTCGCTCGAAACCTTTGCTTCGGTGCAGGCGCTGGAAAGACAGGTGCGGACGAGGCTGAAGGTTGGGGGCGGCTTGTTATTAAATAACGTTGTACCGGAAAAAGTAAATCTGGATACGATTACGGAAGGATTAAACGCCGGCGATCCTTTTATACGGGAGATGTTCCGCCAATCCGCCTCTTATTTCGGAGTAGGGCTGGCGAATCTGATCAATACGTTCCACCCGGAGCTCATTATTCTTGGCGGGGCTCTGATTAGCGCCAATCCGATGTATTATCGGGTAGCGACGGAGGTAGCGGCAAAGAAGACGTATTACGGCGAAGCGTATATCCCGCAATTTTCGATGGGCCGATTAAAGGAAGACGCGGTTGTGACGGGTGCCGCATTAATGGTAAGAAGCCGCATGAAATTATAAGCGAATACCCAAGCCATTCCATACTTACCTACTTATAATAAATAAGCGGTTACGTATGCTTGGGGAGGGGAAGCGAGTGAAAATGTATAGCCGGGGCAAAAAAGAATCCGCACCGCTGCTGATGTACCTGCCTCAGAAGCAGTCGGGCTTTCTAAGCCCCCCTAGTCGCATAGAACAAACAATGAAACCAAAGAAACAACAGAAAAAAGCGGTGAAGCCAAGCGTTCCGAAGACAACGGCGGCAGCAGCCGCTGCTTCTGTAACCGTAACTCCGCAGCAACGGTACAGTCATCCGTTACGGAAGTTACGGAAAAGGAAATTGCAGCCGCTGCCGCAATGGCTGGATATGCTTGACGATGAGACCGGACAAGAGAATGATTACGAAGATTACGAAGAGGAAGAGAGACCCGAAGCTGAACTTATAGAGGCACCGGTTCCTTCGGTTATTCCGCCTTCAGTTGAAGTCCGGGTCTCACAACAGGCCGTAGCGGTTCCAACGCAAGCTCCTGCTCCAGTACCAACCCCAGAACCAACTCCAACAGCAGCTCAAACACCAGTACCAGCCCCAGAACCAACTCCAACAGCAGCTCAAATACCAACTCCAGCACCAACTCAAACGCCGACCCCAATGCCGGCTCCGGCTGCTGCCATAGCTTCGGCAGCAATGAGGGGCAATCGGCTATTTGTCTCCTTACCGGATGAGAGGCAGATTCTGATCATTGACGGGGAGACGGACACCGTCACCGATACGATACCGTTGCCGTCCGCCGCCTCCGTTAAGGGGATTGCTCTTAATCCGGTAACGAACCGGATTTATGCCATTAACAGCAGCAAGCATCAGCTGTTTGTGCTGGACGGAAGCACGAAGGAAGTGGCGGCCGTTGTTCCGGTCAGCCCGTTTCCGTCGCTCGCAGCCGTAAACGCGAGAACCAACCGCGTCTACATTACCAGCTCGCTTCTTAATACCGTGGACGTTCTGGATGGGGAGGCCAACCATCTTATCGATTCCGTTAGCGTAGGCAACATTCCCGCCGGAATCGTTATTAATACCGACACGAACCGGATTTACGTAGCAAACGGCAGCCCGGATCACGATATTTCGGTTATAGACGGGTATACCCATACAAGGCTGTTCCCGGATATTCCGGTCGGGCACGAGCCGGGGCTTGCGGGTATACACGAGGAAGCGAACCTTCTTTATGTGCCCAATTTCTTAAGCGATAGCTTGAGCGTTATTTATGGAGGGACCAATACGGTCTTAAGAACGATAACGGATGGGATCGGCAAAAATCCCTACGCAGCCGGAGTGGATACCTTCGCCAATCTGGTGTACGTCTCGAATTCCGGAAGCGGCAGCGTCTCGGTTATCGATGCTTCCAATCATAGGGTTATTGAGACCATTCCGGTCGGAAGCTGCCCTAAGGCGGTAGCCGTTCATACAAAGACCAACCGGATCTATGTAGCGGTAAGCGACGGGGTTGCCGTCATTGACGGAGAGACCTTTGAGGTGATGAATAAGATTGATACAGCTGGCAGCCCAAGCGGCCTGGCTCTTCATGAATAATAACGAAAGCCGGGGTGCACTCCAAAGGAGTGTACCCCGGCTTTTATCATGCCTGGCTTACGTAATTGCCGTTGTTTTATAAACCTCGCGGATGGCGTCTTCGACATTAGGCTCTTTGACGCTGATATCCTGAATTGGAAGCTTCTGCGAGAGAGCGGCGATAAGCTCCGAGGCGGAGATGCTCTCCTTTTCGAATTGGTACCAGATTTTGAGCCCTTCCTGCTTCATGACCGTGGCGTGCGGAGTCGTGAGATCATCGCAAGGCTCGTGAAGCTCCACAACTAACATGCGATGAGGAGTAAGCTTATGGATAATGGAGTCGATGGGACCGTCCTCTACAAGCTTGCCGTTATTAACGACAATAATTCTGCTGCAGAGCTGCTCCACGTCATCGAGATCATGGGTGGTCAGAATAACGGTAACGCCGCGGTTACGGTTAATCTCCTTAATGAAATTGCGGATCGCATGCTTCGCGTCGGCATCCAGCCCAATCGTAGGCTCGTCGAGGAATAAGACCGACGGCGAATGCAGCATGGCCGCCGCGATATCGCCGCGCATACGCTGTCCTAGCGACAGCTGGCGCACCGGGGTGTTGATGAATTCCTGCAGCTTCAGCACGTCGGTTAATACGGCGAGATTGTCGTCGTAGGCTTTTTGATCAATCTGGTAAATCCGGCGCAGCAGCTCAAACGATTCCCCGAGGCGCAAATCCCAATAGAGCTGCGTACGCTGCCCGAATACGACGCCAAGCTTGCGGACGACGGCTTTTCGGTCGGCTTGCGGGGAGATGCCGCATACCTTGATGGAGCCCGAGGTCGGATGGAGGATGCCGGTCAGCATTTTGATGGTGGTGCTTTTGCCGGCGCCGTTTGGTCCGATATAGCCGACAATCTCGCCAGGCGCGATGGAGAAGCTGATGCCGTTTACGCCGTTGAATTTCGTTTTCTTCGGGAAAAGAAGACTTTTGATCGAGCCGCGCAGCCCGCTTTCTTTTTTCACGATGATGTATTCTTTCACGAGATCCTTAACCTCGATAACGGTTTCCATTCCAGTTCGATCCCCCTATGGCTTAAGAGCCTGCGCTCTCGTAATTTTTCATGCCGAATTTGAAGATGCCGCCCGCAATCAGGAAGCAGATCACGCCCACGAGCGGTGTCCACAGCGCAAAGCTTAGCGGAAGGTCGAGGCCGCCGCTGTCCGCATTCAGAAATTCGGCGGCAGGATAGAAGCTGATGAACCCGATTGGGATGATGAAGGTGAATAACGCCTGCAGGAAATACGGGTACATGCTAAGCGGATACATGGTTGCGCGCTCCAGCATCGTCAGGGCGAAGCCAACCATGGAGCCGTTGCGCTTGGTCCAGAAGGCGATAGTTCCGAGGCTCGTGAACAGCGCGGCACGGATCAGAATACCGCCGATCAGCACGAGAATCAGCTTGCCGATGTTCGCGAGCGTCCAGTCAAAGCCGGCAATTTCGGCCCCATAGAGGAAGATGATTACGCCCGGTATGCAATCGATTAACCCGATAAAATTCACGTAGCTCGCAACCAGCTGGAAGAAAACGTTCATCGGTCGGAGCAGAAGACGGTCGAAGCCGCCGTTAATGACCATATGGTCGATACTCCACGTATTGATGAAGAAGACGACAAAGATGCCGTGGCTGATCAGGCCTAGTCCATAGAGGAAGGTAAGCTGCGGGAAATCCCAGCCGTTAAGCGCCTGGAAGCGGTCGACGATAATCTTGAGCATCCAGATGCCGGAGAAGTATTGAATCGGAATCATGAGGAGCCAGCTGAACAGGAACAGCGGATACTCGAGCTGCCGCTGCACGGCGAGGCGCGCCCAGCAGGAAGCGACGGAAACATAATGCTTGATCGTAGATACCATAAGGACGTTCTCAGCCTCCCTGGATTAACGTTTTTTTCTTCGTGCGCGCCCAGCCGGCTGCCAGGATGAGACACAGAATCGCAACCCACGCCGCCTGCACAGCCATGGAGGTTAAAGCTTCGGACGTGCTTGTGTTGCCGATATAAATGCCGAGCGGAGTCTGGTACGTGTACTGGAAAGGCAGAAATTTCGAGACAGTCTGCACCGATTCCGGAAAAAACCAGAGCGGCACGATGCTGCCGGACAATACGCGGACGATCGCGTCCTTGACGTTCCCCATATTGCCGAGCTCCATCACCCAGAAGGCGATCAGTCCGATAAGCGCGCTGAGCAGCCATAGAATGGCGTAGCTTAACAGGCAGCTTGGAAGGAAGAGCAGGAAGCTACGGAAGGAGGCTGGCCACGGAATACCAAAGAAGACGGAGGCAAATACAACAAGCGGAAGGGCCCTGTTTAACAAGGAACTGAGCATTTCACCGATATCTTCGGCCAAATAGCAGGCAAAAAGAGGGATGGGACGGTAAAAGTCGGTGACAATCTGGCCTTCCCGTATTTTGTAATAGATGGTATTCTGTACATCGCATACGAAAATGGTAGAGATAATGATCGAGAGAATGGTATAGGTCGTAATATCCTGCAGGCTGAGCGATTCTACCGATCCGGAGCCGCCTTTGTAAGCCGTCTGCCATAAGAATACGGAGGCCAGCATCAGAATAAGATTGGTGGCAACGGAAGTGAATACTTCGAACCGGTAAGTCAAGTTAATGAGAAGCTTCATTTTCGTTATATACCAGTAAGCCTGAAGCATATTAGCCCCCTTGAAAGTGACTTCATATGTAAAATATGACAATTGCAATGCTCTTATATTAATCGATTTCATTCAAGTAGGCTATGGATATTTTTAATATAGTTATTTATAAGGTTCGGCCCAAGATTGCGGGGGAGGTGCAACAGGAATGGTTATGATTCTAATCATCCTGATCGTGGCTATTTACTTAACGCTGCTGAACTTTAAGCGGCTTAAAAAGCTGGCCAAAGGGTTGAGATGGCTCTTGTATGCGTTATTGCTTTTCCTCCTATGCGACGGCATTTATTCCTCTGTGAGGCATTTTAGCCCGGATAACGCCGTACATCATCTTATTCCCGGTCTCTGCATGGCTTTGCTGATCGAAGGAGCGCGATATGTCTTTAGAAAAAGGCGTGACCATGAAAAGAACTGGTCCGTGGATGACTATCCGATCGAATACCTTCGCCAGAAGGGAGCGGGCATCCCTTGGGAGGCAAGCATTAAAGACTGGCAGGAGATGAAAGGAGCAGGCGAAGACCGTGAGGAAGCTTACCTGGATCTGGTCAAGAGGTTTAACGCCTTTAAAAACGAGGAAAATCAGCTGCCTGAACCGTTAAGTTTAAAAAGGAGGTAAGGAATAATGCTGAACATAAAAATAACCGACAGTGATTTTATAGGAGGCAGCCCCGAGTATCTGGATACCGTCTCCCGTTATGCCGCAAGGGGAGTGTTATTCAACAGCCGGGGACAGGTTGCGATGATGCATATGGCCGAGCTTGGTCTCTATAAGCTGCCCGGCGGAGGAATGGAGGAAGGGGAGTCGCCGGAGGAGGCCTTTGTCCGGGAAATAAAGGAGGAGACCGGCTGCGATGCGGAAGTGATCCGGAGGCTTGGTTATGTAGAGGAGCATAAGAATCGGAACGGCTTTCTGCAGCATTCGCATTGTTATCTTGCGAAAGCGCGGCATGTTACGGGTACAACGTCACTCACCGCAGCCGAAGAACAGCTCGGAATGTCCGTTCAGTGGCTGTCCGCCGCACAAGCGCTGGATATTATGGGAAATGCAGTAGCGGGCGGCAGAGATAATCACGCCAAGCTTTTTATGCTTATGCGCGACCGGGCTATCCTGAAAGAGGCCGTGGAATTCATGGAGAAAGAGGGCTTTTTATAGGCCTTTTTTCCAATATATACTTTATTGTAATTGCCTATGAAGATTATTGTTTTTATATATTATTCAAATAGGCTTCTTGGTTATATGATGGATTAAATATATAAAAGGGGAGAGGGATTAAAGATGAACAAGTCCATCTATGACTTTCAGGTAAATGAGATAAATGGGGAGCCTATTCATCTGTCTGCTTTTTATGGCAGGGTTCTTCTAATCGTGAACACAGCAAGCCAGTGCGGCTATTCCAAGCAGTTCGAAGGCCTGCAGCAGTTGTACGAAAAATATTGGATGCACGGCTTCGAGATATTGGGCTTCCCGTGCAATCAATTTAACGGCAAAGAACCCGGCAGCCATGCGGAGGTAGAAGAGCATTGCCGGCGCAAGGCCGGGGTAACCTTCTCGCTGTTCGAAAAGGTGGAGCTTCGCGGAGAGACTGTTCATCCGCTCTTTCAATATTTGACGGAGCAGGCGCCTTTCCGGGGCTTTGACCCGAACAATTCCGATGAGCTGTGGATGAAGGATTTTCTCCTGCAGAATCATCCGGACCTGTATGAAGGCGACGGCGTAAAGTGGAACTTCTGCAAGTTCCTCGTGAACCGGGAAGGAAAAGTAATCGCCCGATTCGAGCCAACGACGCAGCCAACCGATTTGGAACTGGCCATCGAGGAGGCATTGTCCTCGGAGCAATCATGAAGCCGTAATTCCAAGAATAATCATTGGCCGATGCTTCTCAAGAAGCTTCGGCTTCTATTTTTTTAGCGATCAAACCTCGCCTTAAATTGTTCTTTGTCTCCGTTAAAAACGTTAATATCGACGTACGCATCAATGCCGGCGGTATGGCCCCGGTTGTTGTATTGCCAAAATAACCAACGGCGGTCATCCCGTAAGCGTGGATGCTTGACGATATCCCTGATCCAGATCTCGTAATCCTCGAAGCTGCCTGCTATATAGGTGTTATAGGTATCGTAGGTTGCATACAGGATGGGCCGTTGTTTATAATGCTCCTCGAGTCGGTTAGCGAGGGTCGTCAATTCCTGCTGAATGCTCGCGACATCCTTATCTAGAGCAATCTCGATATCGATAACAGGCGGGAGGTTAGCGGACTCATTAGGAACCTCTTCGATAAAATGTGCCGCCTGCTCAGCGCCGGTGCTTTGCGTCGTGAAGAAGTGATAAGCGCCGATCCTCATCCCTTGGCTTCTGGCCTGCTCCCAATTAGACTTGAAATTCTCATCCGTCATATCCTTGCCTTCCGTAGCCTTGATATAGACGAACTGCCATTTGCCGCTGCCGGCAACCTTGCCCCAATCCATCTCGCCTTGATAGTGGGACACATCGATCCCTTGTACCTTGTATTTAGAGGCGAACAGGCTGTTATGCCAGATAATGCCTTTGTACTCCAATACTCCGGCAATCATGAGGAGCAGCAGTAAGCATGCGGTGATTTTCTGCCATCTTTTTAGCTTCATAGTCACCTATCCTTTATTCCTGTCTCCATGTCTGGTTCAGCGCTTTCCAGATACATAGACGATAGCTTGTCCCTATTTGTTCCAGCAAAAATTTAACTTGCTCCGCTTATGTGCCCGGTTTATGATAAAAGTAAATATCTGGTATGTGCGACTGGCGTAAACGTGGAGAACCACGAGGGAGCACGTATGTCATCCGCCGTACGCCTGGGCAGAGTATCGGTTCTCGTTAGGAGACCGATGCTCTTTTTTATTATTAGGATGAGGGGATGAGAGGATGCAGCGAAGAAGGAATGTAGCCATTCTGATCTACGACAATGTTGAAGTGCTGGATTTTACGGGACCGTTTGAAGTGTTTATTGCGGGCAGCAATCGCGGGCAGGATTTCCATGTGTTCACCGTGGCGGAGAATAATGGCCCCGTTACGGCTCTAGGCAATTTGAGCGTCAATCCCGCCTATACCATCCAGGATTGTCCCAAGCCGGATATCGTGCTTATCCCGGGCGGCTGGGGCTCCCGTCAGGAAATGCATAACAAGGTGCTGACCGATTGGATCAGGAAATGCGCCGACGAATCTGAGCTGCTGCTGTCCGTCTGCACGGGCGCGCTGCTCCTCGCGAAGGCTGGCGTGCTGGAAGGGCTGAAGCTGACGACGAATCGCCTTGCAACGGAAGAGCTAAGACAGGTTGCTCCAGCATCCGCTGAAATCTCCGAGACCGCCAGGTATGTAGATAACGGGAAGATTATTATGTCCGCGGGTATTTCGGCCGGCATAGACATGTCCCTCTACGTCATCAGCCGGCTTCATGGCGAGGAGAGAGCGCTGCATACCGCAAAATTGATGGAATACGATTGGGTGCAAAAAGAGCATTCCTGATCAAATATTTGTGCCGTTTTCCTGATAGGATAACCGTAACGATGAGCGAGGAGCTGGATCAATCTTACGAATGGAACATTATACCCGAATCCAATATGCGATTACGTTTATAGAAGAACAACTGCAGGAAGCGCTTAGCCTGGAGACGATAGCGGCCCGGGCGGGATTTTCGCTGTACCATTTTCAAAGGCTATTCCATGCCGTCACGGGCTTTACGGTGCAGGAGTACATTCGGAAGAGAAGAATGAGCAGGGCTGCCGAAGAGCTGAGGGTTACCCGCCATACGGTGCTGGATATCTCGGTGTCTTACCAATACGGTTCGCAGGAGGCATTTACCCGTGCTTTTGCCGGTTATTTCGGCATGGCGCCGGCGCAGTACAGGAAGAAGCAGCCGCTGCTGGCCTTGCAGCTCCCCATTGACCTCGTCGCATTAACGGCAAATATCCGAGGAGGATTAACGATGTACAAACCGGACATTATCGAACGGCCTGCGACCCGCATTATTGGCTATAACTATCCAACCAATCTGAACAACGAGCGGTATTTCGAAGAGATCCCGGGCTTCTATGCGCATTTCGGCAGTCAGGAATACTTTGCGCGTATTCCCAATAAAGCGCGGCCGGCTTTTGCTTACGGTATCCCCCATAGCTATGGCGAGGATGGAGCCTTTTCGTTCCTTATTGGCGAGGAAGTCACCTCGTTTGCGGAGGTGGAGGACGGGTTCGCCTGTCTGGAGCTTCCCGGCGGCAAGTATGCGGCTTTCCGCAACGGAACGATGCCCGAAGTTGGGCAAAACGCATGGAAATACATCTATGGAACCTGGCTGCCTAACAGTAATTATGAGCGGGGAGAGGGACCGGACTTTGAAGTCACGGATGTCTTAGCCTCCACGCCGGAAAAAATCAGCATGACCATCTATATCCCGATTCGTTAAGCCGCTTCTGGGCGGCTGCCCGAAGGCGGTAAGAAACCTATAAGAGCATGCCGGAGCATCCGGCATGTTTTCTTTTGGTTATAAGCGGATAACTAAAAAATTCCACAATTATATTGACAGTCGATATATCGGGACTTAATATATAAGCATAAGATATATCGACAGACGATATAGACTGTGTGGACGGGAAGGATGAAATGTTGTGAAAGAAATGCTGCCGCTTACCGAGGCTTTTTATTATATCCTGATTGTTCTCTATACGGAGCCGTCGCACGGATACGGAATTATGCAGGATACCGAGAGGAAGAGCGGAGGGCGCGTAAAGCTTGGTGCCGGTACCTTGTACACGGCACTTAATACCCTGCTGAATAAAGGACTGATTGATCATTATCCCGTTCCGGAAGGGACGGACGCGCGCCGCAAAATGTATGCCATTACGGAGACCGGCAGGCAGGTAGTGGAAGCCGAGATCGCAAGGCTGGAAGAGCTTCTAAACGTTGGGCGGCAAGCCCTGATCATGAAGAAAGGGTGAGGCGGATGAGCGACAAGCTGATTAAGCGGAATCGGCTGACGATGAGCTGGAACTATGAGAAGGAAGAGCAGTGGCTTAACGATATGTCCCGTGACGGACAACATTTCAAGAAAGCGAGTATGCTGAGCAGCTTCTTCACCAAAGATGAATCGGTCCGGTATACGTACAGGCTGGATTACCAGACGGGCCAAAGGCTTGGAAGCGGCAAATTTCAGGAGTATATTGATTTATATCGGGACGCCGGCTGGGAATACGTCAGCTCGTACGGCTCGCTCTGGCATTATTTTCGCAGGGAGTGGCAGCCAGGGGAAGAACCGCGGCTTTATACGGACCGGGACTCGCTGATTCATCTGTATAAAAGAATGCAAAGGGTTATGGCCATTATGATGCTTGTTAATTTGGTTATCATGCTTGCCAATATGGTTAATCTGCGGAATTTCCTCAGCGGCGACAGGTTCTGGACGATAGGTTTGCCGGTGATGGTCCTTTATTTATTCCTGTTTGGCGTGCTGGGGTATGGCTGCTGGAGGATGCAGAAGAAAGTAAACGCACTTAAACTTTAACTTAGATAACGGAAGGAGCAAATCCGGATGAGAACAAATCGGTTAGGCGGTTCGGAATTATACGTTGGGGAGATTGGACTTGGCTGCATGTCGCTTGGAACGGATGAGGAGAAGGCTGTCGCTTTGGTTCATGAAGCTTTGGAGCGGGGAGTTACGCTGCTGGATACCGCGGATTTGTACGACAGCGGCCGGAACGAGGAGATTGTCGGCAAGGCGATCCGAGGACGCCGCGAGCAGGTGGTGCTGGCGACGAAGGTCGGCAACCGGAGAATTCCCGGCCAGGAAGGCTGGGCATGGGACCCGTCGAAGGCTTACATTTTATCCGCGGTGAAAGACAGCCTTAGACGGCTGGGAACGGACTATATCGATCTGTACCAGCTGCATGGCGGGACGATCGAGGATCCGATTGACGAGACCATCGAAGCGTTCGAGCAATTGAAGCGGGAGGGCGTGATCCGGGAATACGGCATTTCGTCCATCCGTCCGAATGTCATTCGGGAATATGCTTCGCGGTCTTCCATCGTCAGCATCATGAATCCGTATAGCATTGTAGACCGGCGCGCGGAGGAAACGGTGCTCCCGCTGCTGGAGGAGAAGGGACTTAGCCTAATCGCTCGCGGCCCTGTTGCAAGCGGAGCGCTTGCGGCAAACCGCCAGCCGTCCAAAGGCGTGCTGGACTATGAGCTCGATGAGCTCCTCGAGCTTCGCAGGCAGCTGGAGCAGCTGACGCCCGAGGGACGGAGCCTCTCGCAGCTTGCGATTCGTTATTCCCTTGGACATCCGTCTGTAGCCGCAGCCATTCCGGGAGCAAGCTCCCGCGAGCAGCTGCTGCAAAATATCTCTGCTGCGGATATTCTGCCATTAACGGAGGAAGAGATTCAGCTCGTTCGCCGCTTAAGCAAAGCAGGCGTGTACAAGGTTCACCGGTAAGCGAGGCCCAATCCCAAGGTCCGGAGGTTGTTAGGCGTTATGGAAAATGCGAACAAGTACAGGTTGAGCGACAAGGAGATCGGCACGATCGTGCGGGAGGCTTTTGGCGTGAGCTTCCGCTCTGCCGGCGAGCTGACGGATGGCTGGGCGAACATGGCATACTCCATCGTGCTGGAGGACGGGCGGAGGGTTGTCCTTAAAATCGCGCCTTCCGCGGATAAGCGGGTTATGCGTTACGAGAAGAACATGATGCGGACGGAAGTAGAAGCGATGCGCCTTGCTGCGGCTACGCCAGGCCTGCCTGTTCCGCGCGTTTACGCTTATGATGCCAGCTGCTCGATCATCGGAGCGGAGTATTTCTTCATGGATTTTGCGAAAGGAACAGCAATGAATAAAATAAGGGACTCTCTCTCTCTGGATGAGCGGGAGGCCATTGCCCGCGAGCTTGGCGGCTACAACCGTTCCATTAATGCTTATAAGAACAGCTTCTTTGGCTCGCTTCAGCCGGAGGGCCGGAGGAAGGATAACTGGGCGGAAGTGTTCGAAGGCATGATGGAGGATGTGCTGGCCGACGGCAAGGATGCAAGCGTCGAGCTGCCGGTGTCTTATGCGGAGATCGAGAAGGAGGTTCTCCGCTACGGAGAGCTGCTGGTTGCGGTCAAGGAAGCTTCGCTGGTTCACTGGGATTTGTGGGATGGCAATGTGTTTGTCCATGGTGGGAAGATTTCCGGGCTGATCGACTTCGAGCGTGCTTTTTGGGGCGATCCGCTGAGCGAATTTTATTTCGGCCGGTTCGCGCAGAATACGTTGGGCGCGTTCTGCGAAGGATACGGCATCAACGGCTTGACAGAGTCCGAGCGGCGAAGACGCGTGTTGTACGATTTTTATCTCGATCTCATTATGGTCATCGAATGTACGTACCGCAACTATGAGAGCAAGGATCATATCAAATGGGCTTACGAGAATTTCGTAGAGGGCTATAAGCATCTGCAAAGCCTGTGAAATAGCAAAGCTGATGACGGTTATTGAACCGCCCTGGTTGGGGCGGTTTTTTTGTGCGCGGGCGGAAGAGGGAACGCCAGCAAGATGGCTTAACGATATGCGATATCGTTAAGGGGGTTCACTCGGATGCCGGCGGAGTGCTTAACGATGTGCGGTATCGTTAAGGAAGGGAGAAAAGCGGAAAAACGAGAGTAATAAGCTCAAATGAAGGAGCTTAACGATACGCGGTATTGTTAAGGAGATAAAATTAAGCTTCGTGGACGGGCTTAGCGATGTGCGACATCGTTAAGATGCGGTGCGGGCAGCTCCCGTTAGCAAAAAGAAACCTTTGTAACCAGTCAGCTTTTACTTGTAAAATATAACCAAACTCCGATAGGAGGCCTCTGATGCTTATCCGTCAATTGCTGCAGACCGATCAAGATCGTGTTATTCCTATGTTAGAAGAATACCCCCTGCAATTTCCGCCTTTTGTTATTGCTAGATACCCCGTGCGGTGGGCAGACTATTTCGCCTCATCTCCTTCTAGCAGCAGAAGCGATTATTTTGTTGCGGAGGATAAGGGTGAAGTCGTTGGGCACTCCGGTTATATGTTTAACGACGAAGCTGGCCTTTACGAGATTGTTGGCGTTGTTGTGAAGCAGAGTGCTGCACGGAAGGGCGTTGGCCGGGCATTGCTAAGCGAGATTTGCGACAGATTGAAAGAGCTCGGAGAGGAGCAAGTTATTTTGTACACGCTTGGCCATCCGGGAAACCGGGGAACGATCGATTTTTACAGCAGCATCGGGTTTAACTTGGTTAATGAGGAAAAAGACTTCTTTGCCGTGGGATACGACAGAGTTACTTTTACAAAGCTGTTAACTTAGGAGGCCATCGGCCATGGAGCATCTATATAACCATTATCGGTTTAGCGATGATAAGTCCCAGCTTGATTTGGATGCGATTCAGACCTTTCTGGCCAAGAGTTACTGGGCAAACCATCGGACAAGGGAAACCATTGAAAAATCGATCCGGAACTCCACTTGCTACGGTATTTATTGCGAAGGCAAGCAAATAGGGTTTGCCCGAGTAATAACGGATTGGGCTACCGTCTATTATCTGGCCGATGTTTATATCGATGAAGAGCATCGGGGGCATGGTTTAGGCAAGGAGCTAGTGGGCTGGATAGTAAAGCAATACGAAGGGCTATCGGGACTGCTGGGTACGCTGGATGCCCATGGATTATATGAGCAGTTCGGCTTTAGGCGCAATGCGGAGCGGTTTATGGTTAGGAGACCTTAGGGATGAGAATAGTCCGTAAAAAAGCACGCCCCAGATAACAGGAGCGTGCTTTGTCATAACTACTTCTTATCCGAGCTCAGATCCAGCCAAGCCATCTCTTCGCGGGTCAGCTTGATGCGCGAGCCTTCGTCGCAGGAGCGGAGCTCCTCGAGCGATTGGGCGCCGATGAGGGCGCAGGTCGGGAAGGCTTGGTTGAGCACGTAAGCGAGCGCGATCTGGATTTGCGTGACGTTTTTTTGCTCGGCGAGCTGCTTCGCGCGTTCATAACGCTCCCAGTTGTCGTCGCTGTAGAACACGCGGACCAGATCGGCGTTGCTCCGATCCTCCGGAGTAAAGCGGCCGGTGAAGAAGCCGCGAGCCTGGGAAGACCAGGAGAACAGCGGAAGCTGGTTGGCTTCGTGCCACGCCAGGGTCTCGTCGTCGACGGATACGCAGCCGGACCAGAACGGCTCGTTGGCTTTGGCAAGGCTCAGGTTAGGGCTGCTGAACGAGAAGCCAACGAGTCCTTTTGCCGCCGCGTAGTCATTCGCCTCTTGAATGCGCTGCCAAGTCCAGTTGGATACGCCGATCGTTTGCACCGCGCCGGATTTAATGTGCTCGTTCAGAATCTCGATGACTTCGCCTGCAGGCACGTTTGGATCATCGCGGTGAAGACCGTACATGTCGATCGTATCGACCTGGAGACGCTCAAGGCTGGTCATCAGGTCGCTGCGGATCGCTTCGCGGCTGACGCGCGGGCCATTCTGGTCGTGATGGGCGCCTTTGGTCAGGATAACCCATTGGTCGCGGTTGCCGCGTTCCTTCAGGTAACGGCCGATGACTTCCTCGCTTTGTCCGCCGCAATAAATATGAGCGGAGTCGAAACAGTTGCCGCCAATGGCGAAGTAGGCGTCCATGTTGGCAGCGGCTTTTTCATAAGAGTCATGGTAGAAATAGTCCGTGCCTTTCATCAAGCGGGATACCGGTTTGTCCAATCCTTGCACCTTTAAGAATTCCATATGAAGCAGCCTCCTCAGAGATTATTAATTTAATTTGACTCTCGCATGCTCGCGGGCAGATAACAGACAAGCATCAATAACCTTCATGTTGCGGATCGCGTCGGATGTCGGGAATTCCAATGGATTGCCCTGCGTAATGGAACGGGCTATGGAATCCGCTTGCGCCGTATACGAGTTCACGTACGGCACCTCGATCTGGCGGCGCTCACCGTTTGCGGTCAGGTAGATGTGGCTGCTATCCGCCGTTGGCGTAACAAACGCGGACGGAACTTCAATAATGCCGTCGGTTCCGAGAATCTCCAGCGGATTGCGGAACGCCGCCCACATGCCGCAGTCGAACGTAAGCGATACGTTGCCTTCAAATTCAATCAGGCCGGAAGCCATCATATCCACATCGTCATGCTCCGGCGAGAAAAGGGCGCTAACCGTAACCGCTTCAGGCTCTTTATCCAGCAAGAGACGCGCTACGTTAATCGGATAGCAGCCAACATCATAGATCGAGCCGCCGCCCCAGTCTTTCCGGAAACGAACGTTTTTGGAATCATTCGGGTTGTTAAACGTAAAAGCGCTCCGGATTCCGCGAATCTGACCGATTGCACCGGAAGCGATCAGCTCTTTAATCTGCTGATAGCGCGGATGATAACGGTACATAAACGCCTCGGACAGAAGGACGCCCGCTCTGTCGGCTGCTTCGGCCATCTCTGCCGCTTCGTGCGCGTTTAGCGCGAGAGGCTTCTCGCACAAAATATGTTTTCCTGCTTCGGCTGCGCGAATCGCCCATTCCTTGTGGAGGTGGTTCGGCAGCGGGATATAAATAACGTCAATCGAGCTGTCGGCCAGGAGCGCCTCGTAGCTGTCATAGGCAGTTGGAATATTAAGCTCATCGGCTGTTTGTCTGGCTTTTTCTCCGTCACGGCTCGCGATCGCGGCCGCTTCATTCAACTCGGATAAATGAAGACCTGGAATAACCGCGCGTTTTGCAATTCCGGCACATCCCAGGATGCCCCATTTTAACTTTTTGCTCATGCTTCACCCTCGCTTCGTTAGAATGATTTATGACTATATTGCGATTATAGGAGAAGATAATTAAAATTAAAATGATATTATTTTGTATACCATTAGAACAATATTGTCATTAAGAGGTGCCATATATGAAACGCCAAAGCCTGCTGCTTACGCTTCCGAATATGCCGTATTTTTGCATGCCTGAATCGGTTGGCAATTACCGGTTTGATCCCGATCACAGCACAACTCGCGAAGCGGGAGCGCTTAACAATTTCAATATCCATTACTGCGTTGCCGGCAAAGGCTATGCGGAGATTGACGGCGTTGTCCATGAGCTTCGGGCAGGGGAAGCCGTGCTCTATTTTCCGCTGCAGAGGCAGCGCTATTACAGCAGTCAGGATGAGCCTTGGGACGTGCGGTGGTTTCACTTTTACGGAGGCACGGGCCTTCGGGATTATCTCATTGAGCAGGGCTTTCACAAAAGTCCGCTATGGAAGCTTCGCCAGCCCCAGATTTGGGAGCAGGCGCATGAGGAGCTGCTGCGCGAAGCGGAAACGCACCGGATGCTTCGGCCAGCCCAGCTATCTATGCTTACCTATATGCTGTTAACGGTCTTTGTCGAGCACGCGGCTGCGCTGCAAGGGAACAAGACGGGGACTTCGAGCGAGCGGATTATGGAGCTGCTTCCGCTGATGCAGCAGGAGGCGGTGAAGCCTTTTATCCTGGAGGAGTGGGCAGAGCGTGTGGGAGTGACGCCGTATTATTTCTGCAAGCTGTTTCGGAGCGCCACGCGTATGACGCCAATGGACTTTATTACCCGCTGCCGCCTGCAGGCGGCAAAGCAATGGCTGCTCGAGCGGAAGGACGATAACATTGGACAGATTGCGGAAGAAGCCGGCTATCCAAGCGTGAGTTACTTCAATAAGCGCTTCATGCAGCATGAGGGGATGACGCCAACGGCGTACCGTAGATTGTACGGGGTATAAAAAACGCCGGTAACCTTAACCAGGCTGCCGGCGTTATTCATTAGCCTTTCGGCATTTTGCTTTCGTCCATGTACAGCAGATTCCAACGGTGGCCGTCCAGATCCGCAAAACCTGCGCCGTACATCCAGCCGTCTGATTCGCTTGGCTTGCCGAAGATGGTGCCGCCTGCAAACTCTACTTTTCGGATCAATTCGTCCACTTCTTCTTTGCTATTAGCACCAAGCGAGAACAACACCTCTGCATATTGGGAAGTGTCGGCTACTTTCGCGCCGGAAAATTTCTCAAGCGCAGCATCGGGGAAGAGCAGGAACGTGGTCTGGCCGATGGAAAGCTTGGCCCTCTGGTTACCTACATTAGACGCTTGGAATCCAATTTGATTAAAAAAGGCAGTTGATTTCTGAACATCCTTGACCGGCAGGTTAATCCAAATCTCCTGTGACATGGCTCTAGCCTCCTGGAATATATTTTTCAACTAACCCTACTATACTCTAAATTTGGGAACGGAAGCGAATCTATGGCGATGGATTACTTCACTTTATAAAGACTTAAACAGGTTAACCATTTACTTGCTTAAGTCTTTTTTGTTTGTTTTTTTATAAAAACGAGTAGAGGAAGTGAAAAGATTTAAAGAGCATACGCTTGTATGATTTGTCTATCAGCTCATTCATCTCACAAATCGAGAGGGGATAGACAGAAATGAAAAAGATGCTATCGATCTTCGTTTTAACGGCATTAATAGTTGTGCTTGCCGCTTGCGGCGCGAACAGCAGTAGTAACAACGGCGGCAACAGCAGCAACAATGGCGGCGAGAAGGCAGCAAACAACGCGTCGGCCGGAAACGGCACGGAAAGCGCAAACACAGGCGCCTCCACCGAAAAAGGCAAAATCGGCATCTCCATGCCGACAAAATCGTCGGAGCGCTGGGTGGGCGACGGCGCCAACATGAAGAAGGAATTCGAAGCGCTTGGTTACACGGTAGATCTTCAATATGCGGAGGATGTAATCGAGAACCAGGTTTCCCAAATCGAGAACATGATTACGAAGGGCGTTAAGGTGCTTGTCATTGCCGCAATCGACGGCGAATCCCTGACGGACGTGCTGCAAAAAGCGGCGGATCAGAACATTCAAGTAATCGCGTATGACCGTCTCATCAAAAACACCGAGCATGTCAGCTACTACGCGACCTTCGACAACTTCAAAGTAGGCGTGCTGCAAGCCTCCTACCTCGAAGACAAGCTTGGCCTGAAGGACGGCAAAGGGCCGTTTAACATCGAGCTGTTCGCCGGTTCCCCGGACGATAACAATGCTTACTTCTTCTTCGACGGCGCGATGTCGGTTCTGCAGCCTTACATCGACAGCGGCAAGCTGGTCGTGAAGAGCGGCCAGACAAAAATGGAGCAGGTCGCAACCCTCCGTTGGGACGGCGCAACCGCGCAATCCCGGATGGATAACCTGCTGAGCGCGAACTATGCAAGCGACACGGTAAACGCCGTATTGTCTCCGTATGACGGCATCAGCATCGGCATTATCTCCTCCCTGAAAGGGGTAGGCTACGGCACGGCGGATAAGCCAATGCCTATTATTACGGGCCAGGACGCCGAGGTTGCTTCGGTGAAATCCATCATTGCCGGCGAACAAACGTCCACGATCTTCAAAGACACCCGCGAGCTTGCGAAGGTAGCGGTTAGCATGGCTCAAGCGGTGATTGAAGGCAAGGAAGCGCAAGTAAACGATACGAAAACTTACAATAACGGCGTGAAGGTGGTTCCTTCCTTCCTGCTGGAGCCGGTATCCGTAGACAGCACCAACTACAAGCAAGTGCTGGTTGATTCAGGCTATTACACCGAAGACGAACTGAAATAAGCGAATTGAAGCATTGCGGCAGCCAAATGATTTAGCGACGGCCTCAAAGCCGTCGCTAGATCATTTTCCATTACTTGAAGGCGTGGTGATAGCTTTGACGGATATCCTGCTCGAAATGCGGGGAATCACCAAAACCTTTCCGGGCGTAAAAGCGCTGGAGAACGTTAATTTAAAGGTAAAAGAAGGCGAAATACACGCGCTTATGGGAGAGAACGGCGCGGGCAAATCGACGCTGATGAAAGTACTCTCCGGCGTATATCCGTTTGGATCCTATGAAGGCGACATTTTATTCAAGGGCAAAGCCTGCGAATTTAAAGATATCGGAAGCAGCGAGCGGCTTGGCATCGTCATTATCCACCAGGAGCTTGCGCTAATTCCGCAGCTGTCCGTGGCCGAAAATATTTTCCTCGGCAACGAGCAGGCCAGCCGCGGCATTATCAACTGGAACGAGACGATTGTAAAGACCCGGGAACTGCTCAAGACCGTAGGCTTGTCCGAATCCCCGAACACGCCTGCAGGAACGATGGGGGTAGGCAAGCAGCAGCTTGTGGAGATTGCGAAAGCTTTATCGAAGGAAGTAAAGCTGCTTATCCTGGACGAACCAACCGCTGCGCTAAATGAAGAGGACAGCGAAAATCTGCTGAATCTGATGCTGGCGTTCAAGGAGCAGGGTCTGACGTCCATTATCATCTCCCACAAGCTTAACGAAATCATGAAGGTTGCCGACTCCATTACGATTCTGCGCGACGGCCAGACGATCGAGACGCTGCGGGTCCGGGAGGATCAAATTACCGAGGACCGGATTATTAAAGGAATGGTTGGGCGCGATCTGACGCATCGTTATCCGGAGCGGGAGCCGCATATCGGAGACGTCCTGTTCGAGGTCAAAGACTGGAACGTCTATCATCCGCAGCAATCGGAGCGGAAAGTGATCGACGAGGTCAGCTTCCGTATTAACCGCGGCGAGATTGTGGGCATCGCGGGGCTGATGGGGGCAGGACGCACGGAGCTTGCGATGAGTATTTTCGGCCAGTCCTACGGGAAGAAAATCAGCGGCCGGCTGTTCAAGGAAGGCAGGGAAATCCGGCTGCCCGACATCAGCAAAGCGATCGACGAGGGTATTGCTTACGTAACCGAGGACCGCAAGGAATACGGGCTTATCCTGATGGACGATATCAAACGCAATACAACGCTTGCCAACCTATGGGGCATTTCCAAATGGTTTGTGGTGGACGATTACAAAGAGATCACAGAGGCGGAAGGCTTCCGCAGGAAGCTGAACATCAAGACGCCAAGCGTCCATCAGAAAACCGGCAACCTGAGCGGAGGAAACCAGCAGAAGGTCGTGCTGAGCAAGTGGATTTTTACCGGTCCGGACCTCCTCATACTCGATGAACCAACCCGGGGCATCGACGTAGGGGCGAAATACGAGATTTACACGATTATCAATCAGCTGGCTGAGCAAGGGAAAGGCATTCTGATGATTTCCTCGGAGCTGCCGGAGCTGCTTGGGATGTGCGACCGGATTTACGTCATGAGCGAAGGACGTTTTACCGGGGAAGTGCCAAGAGCCGAAGCCAGCCAGGAAACGCTTATGAAGTATATGACGAAAAGCAGGAGGTAGGGCATCTTGGAAACCGCGCTGAAATTATTACGCAGCAATATCCGGCAATACGGCATGTTTATTGCACTTATTCTCATCATGCTGCTCTTTCAGTTTCTATCCGACGGCATTCTGCTGAAGCCGCTTAATATCACGAACCTGATTTTGCAGAACAGCTATATTCTTATTCTGGCCATCGGCATGCTGCTCGTGATTATCACCGGTCACATCGATCTATCCGTCGGCTCCGTTGCGGCCTTCGTTGGCGCGGTATCGGCCATCATGATGGTCAAACACGGGATGTCCTTTCCGGTGGCGATGGTGCTGTCGCTTTTGTTTGGCGCTATCGTTGGCGCTTGGCAGGGCTTCTGGGTGGCTTACGTGCGAATTCCGTCCTTTATCGTCACGCTTGCGGGGATGCTGTTATTCCGCGGCCTCACGATGCTGGTGCTGGACGGCAAATCGGTTGCACCGTTCCCGCAGGGCTTCCGCTCGATAAGCACCGGGTTCCTGCCGGACATTCCGGGCGGCTGGGACATTCATCTGCTCACGGTGTTGATCGGAATCGTGCTGTCGGTGCTGTACATCTTTATGGAATGGCGCGGACGGCTGGTCCAGAAGAGATACAAGCTTGAGCTGCTGCCGATTCCCTTCTTCATCATCAAGCTGGCGGCCGTGGTCATTATTACGAACCTGTTCACGTACGTGCTTGCTTCCTATAAGGGGCTTCCGAACATTCTTATCATGCTGTTTATTCTGATTGCCTTGTACACCTTCGTGATGCGCAAAACGATTATGGGCCGTCATATCTATGCGCTTGGCGGCAATGAGAAGGCAGCGAAATTGTCCGGGGTGAAGACGAAAAAGATGACCTTCTGGGTCTTCGTCAATATGGGCGTGCTTGCCGCTCTTGCGGGTCTTGTGTTCGCGGCAAGGCTAAACGCGGCCACTCCGAAGGCAGGGGTGAACTTCGAGCTGGATGCGATCGCGGCCGTCTTTATCGGCGGGGCTTCGGCAACGGGCGGAGTGGGTACGGTCATCGGGGCCATCGTTGGCGGTCTCGTTATGGGCGTCATGAATAACGGGATGTCGCTGGTTGGTCTCGGCATCGATTATCAGCAGGGCATCAAGGGTCTGGTGCTGCTGCTTGCGGTCGCTTTCGACCTCTATAACAAAAACAAATCTGCTTAATAACAGAGCCGTCTCTTAGCGCGTCTAAACACTTCTTGTGTCTAGGCGCGCTTAACTGCTATGTTAATGAAAGCGGTTTTTTGCATATGAGGGGGGATCCGGGTGAAGAAGCTGTTGCTCGTCTATATCGTGCTGATTGGGACGCTGATGGCCTATTTGTATATGGTATTCGTCAAGGAAGACAACAGCGCACTGCTGGATGAGCCCGAAGGGCTGCACGGTACGCTCGACGAGAAGTACGTAATGGTGAATTTTCTGGCGGGTATCGACTATTGGAAAAACGGGCTGAAAGGCTTCGAGGACGCGGCGGAGGCGCTTGGCGTATCGGTGGAATACCGGGGCTCCACGCAATACGACGTGCAGGAGGAAGTGATGGTGCTCGAGCAGGTGATTGCGCGGAGTCCTGCCGGAATAGCCGTAAGCGCCATCGATTCCGAGGCTCTGAATCCGGCGATTAATAAAGCGGTGGAAGCAGGCATTCCCGTTGTGATGTTCGATGCGGACGCTCCGCGAAGCAAAGCTTATTCCTACATCGGAACCAATAACTATAACGCCGGGGTTACGGCAGCCCGGAAGATGGCCGAGCTGACGGGCGGGGCCGGCAAGGTTGGCGTCATTACGCTGCCTAATCAATTAAACCATCAAGAAAGAACAAGGGGCTTTGAGGAGACGCTGGAGAAGGAATTTCCCGATCTTCAGCTGATCGGGATTGCCGACGGCAAAGGCGATCAGATGATATCGGAGCAGAAGGCGCGCGATCTGCTTGGCAGATTCCCGGACCTAAGCGGCATTTTCGTAACGGAAGCGAACGGCGGGGTTGGCGCGGGCAATGCCATTCTGCGTCTAAACAAGCTGGATCAGGTCAAAATCATCAGCTTTGACACGGATAAAGGAACGCTCGACATGGTCAAGAGCGGCACGATTTCGGCGACGTTGGCGCAGGGCACATGGAACATGGGGTATTGGTCGCTTATGCAGCTGTTCCATCTCCGCAACCACATCGTGAATCCGATGTCGCAGGATAAGGGGGATTCCAGCATTCCGCCGCTGCCGACGAACATCGATACCGGCATTACGGTAGTAACCCCGGATGACGTAGACCAGTTTTATGCCAAGTAACCGGTAAAGGGGAGCGCTAACCATGATACTCAAACAGCTTCAGAAGAGCTTCCAGCTGAACAACTGGTCTATCCGATACAAGCTTATTTTGCACTTCCTGCTGATCAGCATTCTGCCTTCCCTTGTTATTGGACTATTAATGGGGTGGATCGTTAACGGCATTGTCGAAAAACAGGTCAACGGCCATACGATGCAGCTTATCGACAACGTGAACAAGTCGCTGGATTATTACGCGGGCAATATTCAGAATATCTCCTATTTTATCTCGATGAATCCGGACATTCAGGCCTTCTTGAGCGAGGGCAAGGAGGCTATCGACGACGACCGTGAGGAATACCGCATGTCCAAGTTTCTGCAGGGCTTTACCTCGCTTTACTCGGAGGTTGCGGGCATTATCGTTGTACGGCCGAGCGGCGATTATTTCAGCAACGAGATGTATGCCCGGACGGGCGACAGTCTGGCGAAGGAGTCCTGGTATCGGGAGGCGGTTCAGGCCAAAGGAATCTTCAAAATTATCGGCCATCCGGCCAACCGGAACGTGACCACCCATTCCAATTACAAGGACAGCGAGGTGGTCTCGGTTGTCCGCGCCATTCAGGATCCGGATACGCAGAAGACGTTGGGCGTTGTTCTTATTGATCTTAAGCTGAGGGTCATCGCGGAGACGGTTAGGGATGTGCGGCTTGGAAAATCCGGTTATTTGATGGTTATCGACGATAAGGGCGAGAGCATTTACGCACCCAAAAACTCCAAGGTCGGAAGTTTGGGCGTGGCGCTGCCCGGACAGCAGCTATCCGGTATGTTCGCTCAAACGGTAGGGGGCCAGAAGCTGCAGTTTATTTATCAGAAATCCTCTTTCACCAATTGGACGACCGTTGGGGTCTTTGCCGTTCAAGACAGCGTGCAGGAGATTAAGGACATTAACCTGTACCTCGTTACCTTCGTGTTTATCGTGTGCATGCTTGGCATTGCCGCATCGTATTACCTGTCTCATTCGATTTCCCGGCCGATCTCGCAGCTGGCCTCCTTCATGCGCAAGGTGGAGGAGGGCAATATGAGCATTCGCATTCCGGAGGAGCGGGAGGATGAGATTGGCCTGCTCGGCCGCAGCTTTAACAAGATGCTGTCGCAGATGACCCGGCTGATCTCGCAGGTGTGGGCGGAGCAGCGGCTTAAGCGGGAGGCGGAGCTGCGCAGCCTGCAGGCCCATATTCAGCCGCATTTTCTGTACAATACGCTCGATACGATCCAGTGGCTGGCCCGCAAGGACGGCGCGAAGGAAGCGACGGAGATGGTGGAGGCTTTGTCCAAGCTGTTCCGGATCGGGCTAAGCAAAGGCCAGGAGATGATACCGCTCACCGATGAGATCGAGCATATCCGGAGCTATTTGAAAATCCAGCAAACCCGCTATAAAGATAAGCTGAACTATAACATCGAAGTAGACGGAAGCTTCGACGACTTGTTCGTGCTGAAGCTAATTCTTCAGCCGCTTGTCGAGAACGCGATCTATCACGGCATTAAGGAACGACGCGGGCCGGGAATGATTACGATCCGCGCCATTATTAGCGAAGAGATTATGGAGCTGGTTATCCAAGATGACGGAGCGGGGATGACGGAGGCCAGACTCGAAGCGCTGCGCGCCGTGCTTCAGGCCGCACCTGCGGTTCATGAAGCAAGCGCAGCGCAGAGGACAGCCGAAGAGCGTCAGCAAGGACAGGGGCAAGCGGCCAGCTATGGACTCCGAAACGTGCAGGAGCGGATCCGGCTAAGCTTTGGCGAGACCTATGGCATTACCATTGAGAGCAAAGAGAAAGCCGGGACAACGGTAATCATTAAGCATCCTATTATTCATCGGAAGGGGCAGGGTACGCATGACACGCATATGGAAGGTGTTAATCGCGGATGATGAGTCCATTATCCGGGAAGGAATCCGCAGCTCCATACCATGGGAGGACCTGCGGCTGGAGGTCGTTGGGGAAGCCGAGGACGGGGAGGAAGCGCTGGAGCTGGCCGTGGAAAAGCAGGCGAATATTCTGCTCGTCGATTTGAGCATGCCCATAATGAACGGCCTCGCCTTGATCAGCCACCTTCGTCAGCAGCTTCCCAAATGCAAGATCGTCATTATTACCGGTCATGATGAATTTAATTATGCCTATGAAGCCATTAAGCTGGAGGTTGACGATTATATTCTTAAGCCGGTAAATCCCGATATGCTGGGAGAAGTGCTGGCGAGAGTCGTTCAAAAGCTGGAGGAAACGACCGTTAATGAAGAGCTCCTGCAGATGGCTTCCAAGCAGATCGATAAAAACTTCGCGCTGCTCCGGGAAAGGTTTTGCCTCGAATGGATCAAGGGGGAGCTTGGAGAAGCGGAGATTCGCGAGCAGCTTTCGTTCCTTCGGATGCCGGGCGAGGAACCGGACTATGTAGGCGTCATCCGGTGGCCGGAGCAGTCGAAGGGCAAGGCGTTTTTCTCCGAGAAGGACCGCCAGCTTCTCTTGTTTGCCATCGAGAATATTATGGAAGAGCATCTTGAGCCGTTTACTTCCGTTCACTTCCGGGATAAAGTAGGATTAATTGTTGTTCTGATCTGGGGCAAGCCGCAGGAAGCGGTCTTTCGGCAGATTGAGGCGGATGTGGCGGGCTATTTGAAGATTGAGATCGTGGCCAGCTACCAGCCTGGTTCATCCGGGGACGTACCGTCGCTGTATGCGGAGGCGCGTGCTTCGGTTAACCGGGAGACGAAGCTTAGCCCCTTTGTCCGGCGGACGAAGGAGATTATTGCGGGCCGCTTTGAAGACCGGGACTTGTCGCTTGAGGGAATCGCGGGCGAGCTGAACGTATCGGCGGTGTATCTGAGCCGTATCTTTAAGCAAGAGATGGGGACTTCTTTTATCAGCATGCTGACAGCCGCCCGGATGAAGGAAGCGATTCGGCTGCTGAACGAGACGGATCTGGCTATTCATGAAATCGCCGAGAAGACGGGTTATGAGTCGCAGCATTATTTCAGCACCGCGTTCAAGAAAACGACGGGTCTGCCCCCGAACCAGTATCGGAAACGGAATTAGCCGGCTTTTGGGAAAAGGAGGTGTCCGGCGTGGAATTGACCTATTTGAAAACCTTCTGCGAGGTCGCAAAGCACGGGAGCTTCACCCGCGCGGCGGAAATTCTGGGTTATGCCCAGTCCAGCATTACGACGCAAATCCAGCGGCTGGAGGAGTCGTACGGAGCCGTGTTAGTCGAACGGTTTGGCCGAAGCATGAGGCTGACCATAGCCGGTGAAGCATTGCTTCCTTACGCGAAGGAAGTCATCCGGCTCCACGAAGAATCGAAGGAAGTCGTGTCGAAGCAGTCCAAAGGGACCCTGTCCATCGGGACGATCGAGACGCTGGCAGCCTACTATCTTCCGCCGTATTTGCAGGCTTACCGCCAGCAGTATCCGGATATCAGCATCATGCTGCAGCCGGGGAATGAACCTGTTATTATAGAAGCCGTTAAAGAAGGGACGCTGGATGTAGGAGTTATTCTGGACCCGCCGTTCTCGGACCCGGAGCTCCATACGCAGGTGTTGAGAGAAGAGGAGCTTGTTATTATCGCGAGTCCCGAGCATCGGTTCTCGGCATTAAGCGAGGTCCGGGCAGAGGATTTATCGGGAGAACCTCTTATTCTGACCGAGGATGGCTGCACGTACCGGGCGATGCTGCTCAAAGTGCTGCGGGACGGCGAGATTGACAGCAAGCCTTCTTACGAATTCGGGAATATGGAGGCTATCAAGCAATGCGTGGTATATGGCCTTGGCGTTGCCTTGCTGCCGCGTATCGCGGCTGCCGAGGAAATTCGGAAGCAGCAGCTGATTGCATTGCCTTTTAACCATCCTGACTGCAGATTCTACACCCAGCTGATTTATTCGAAGAAGAAATGGCAGTCCAAAGCCTTTCTTGGCTTCGTGGATTTAATGGGCGGGGGCAATCATCGGAATCATTGAAGTATGCCATCGAAAACCATCGATAACTCCGTTGTTAGGGATCATGCTATATTGAATTCAACAAGCCAAGGCATTTGGCAAATCCCTAACTGGAGGTACTCGTTATGACAACCCAACCCTTTTCGCTCGTCCTTGAAACTCCCGCCGCCGCACCGGAAGCTACGCATCGCCACTATATGAACAAGCTGTCCGTTGAGACGGACGTGGCGGATGTGTACTACGATATGCAGCATGGCCTCGACGACTTTCTGCTGATTGACGTACGCAGCCCAAAAGCGTATGCCGAGTGTCGTATTCCGGGGGCGATTAACCTGCCTTCCAGAGAGATGACGGCGGAAACAACGGCTTCGTTCTCGAAGGAGCAGCTCATCGTCGTTTACTGCTGGAGCCCGGCCTGCAACGGCGGCACGAAAGGCGCAGCGCGCTTGTCCGGCCTAGGCTTCAAAGTAAAAGAGATGATCGGCGGTATCGAGTACTGGCGCAAAGAAGGCAACCCGGTAGAGGGCACGCATGCGGAGACCGCGCCGATGGTGGGCTAACAAGCGAGCGAGTGAGTGAGTGGAAGACCAGATTTCCCAGAGGGAATCTGTTTTTTTTGCTATAGTTACGCCGTATGGCATTAGGGGGCTGGCTGCAACCTGATACACGAATAGTCGCCGTCCGACACCGCCCGAGAATTTCTAAATGCTCCATTTTGCTGGAATAGCGTGTTACAGTTTCGTTAGAGTTAGCCGCCTACCGCGAAGGTGCATTGCCCGGTTGGAATTTTTCTTATGTTAAAGCCAAACGAAACGCTTATGCGTCTAATTTATAGAAGAGGTTAAAGCGAAGCAGGTGAGAGGCATTATTGATTTGGTGAAAATGGCGCAGCACGGCGACGAGTCTGCGTACTTGAAGCTTTTTCAGCAGTATGAAGAGGATTTGTATAGAGCAGCTTACGTGCATGTGGGGAACGAAGAGGATGCGTTGGATGTCATGCAGGAGACTGCGTATCGGTCATTCAAGGGGATACGCAAGCTGAAGGAGCCTGCTTATTTCAAAACGTGGCTCATCAAGATTGCGATAAGCTGCTCAATCGATCTGCTGCGCAAACGGAAGAGACAAATGCAATGGAGGCCGGAGTATCTGGAGTCGATAACCGTCAGCGATGAGGAAGATTTTACGTTGTCGATTACGTTAAAGGAACTGGTGGAGGCTTTGGAGCCGGAGGAGAAAAGCGTCGTTATTCTAAGATATTATTATGATCTTACGATCCGGGAAGTAACGGAAGTATTGGATATACCGCTAGGCACGGGAAAGACCTTGCTGTATCGGGCGTTGAAAAAGCTAAGGAAACGGGTAGAGGAGGATGGAGATTATGGATACGGGCTCCGATAAAATAAAGCAGCAAATGCAGACCATTCCCATCCCTTCTGAGCAGCTTCGTTACAGGGCACGCCTTGGTATAGAGCAAGCAGGAAGAGAAGGGCGGAAGGCAAAGCGAATAAGGCGGGGCTGGACTTCTATTGCTGCTGTCATTATTGTCCTTCTATTATCTACGGCATTAGTTAACCATACGAAGGTATGGGCGGCTATTCAGAATGCCTTGCAGTTTATCCCTGGTACGGGAATGGTGAAACAAGAGAAATCCCCGGAAGAACGTTATATCCTGAGCAAGCCCATTACCGTAAAGGTTGGGAAAGAGGGGACCATTATTATAAAAGGCATGATGTCCGACCATGAAATGACCTATCTAACGATGACCGGGCAAAATACAACCAGATTGAAGGACGTTACTCTTGTTAATGCTCAGGGTGAAGCCTTTAAGATTGATACCTCTATGGCTTCTTGGGGCGGAACGGTCTGGACGTCTTCTTTCTGGCATAAAGGAGAACTGGATGTACAGGGGGATATCAAGCTGATGATGGGGGAAGAAGCTCCGGTGGTAGTACCTATTCATTTAACGAAGGCAGAGTCCTTCGACAGCTATTCCGAGCTTGGTCTAACCTCTACAGTAAACGGACTGTCAATCACGGCTATTACGGATAAGGTAGATGGAAAAGCAAGGGTGTCTATAATTGCTCCGCCACGACAGGATTTCCGTATTATCGATTACGGAATTCACGGCGTCTACATGCATGATGAAAGCCTTAAGCTGCATGTCGTAAACAAAGCGGGCAAAAAGCTGGAGATTACAACGATTCAAGGCTTGAGCAGCCCCCAAGGCGAGTTGTATTTTCCTCTTGGCCGCGCGCCAGATGAATCCTATACCCTTACGATTCCGGAAATAAACGTTGAATACCAAGATGAGGTCAAGGTAAAAGTGCCGGCCGAAACAACTAACAACCTCAATCAAACCTTTGAAATTGCAGGGTACCCCGTCACGATTACCCGGGTGGAGAAAACCTCCCCAACGACACTTAGGGTGTATACGGATTTCCACTATGACAAGCAGGCGCCTTCATCGCTTTATATGATTGGTGCTGAAGAAAGCGGAATGGCGAGGCTAAAAGAAGGTACAGGCGAAGTGGAGTATTTGGAATGCACGATAGAACCGGGGAGCAAGCACCTAACTTTGCATATCAACCGTCCTGATGTCGTCCTTCGGGGACCTTGGGTGTTTGATTTTCAACCGAGCAATTTCTCCGATTAAACAAGAAGAAGACAGCGCATGCCGTGCTGTCTTCTTCTCGTTATTTAGTTACTTAGAACGAATCAGGGGCTGGAGGCGAGTTTCTGCCGGTTACTTCATCATAGAAGTGAGCCTGCGTAACGCTGATGTATGGACACAGCCATAGAAAACCCAGGCCAAAAGGAATCGCGGCCAGGATCGCCCAGCCGATAAAGGTCAGCTGCAGCACGAAGTAGCGCCATTTATTGCCCTTCATGATTTGTTTGCTTTCGTTGATGGCTTCAAGAACGCCGATATCCGGATTATCCCGCAGAATAAAAAACGCTTGCGAGTAGCGGAACGACGCAATAATCCCCGGAATGATTAACAAAAGCGTCCATAAAAAAGTAAATAGTCCGATCATAAAGTACAGGCAGAACGCTTTAATAAAGTGGGCGAAGCCGCTAAAGACTTCCGATACAGGCGGATTTTCTTTTCTCGCAATGCCCAGATAGAAGCTGATGAGTCCAAGTGAGATGGCGCCGCTGATCAGGAAGCTGATCACATTGCCGAGTACCGGGATCAAGTAATTGATCAGACCGATAACGGCCGCCAATAATATGGCCAGCAGAAAGCCTCCGATCGCTTTTCCCCAATTGCCTCTCAGGCTTTCTCTCGCTCTGGCCCGCAGTTCCGAGTACGATGTGTTCATATGTACCTCCTAAAAAGAATTATCACTCAAACAGCCGCTTTAAGGCTGTTAGGATGATTCTTGCGTCGAAAGCGTCATCTTAAATTTAGGATGGATAGCCATCTAAATATACGGAAGGAACGGAGAGAACATTCCTGAAAATAAGGAAAAGGATATTTTTTCCGCGTAGCAAACTATTAAGGTCATATAGAATGACTCTTCATCGGGGCTACAAAAGGGCGGCGATACTGACAAACTGCGCGCCTATGTTATGGGTGGGCAGCGTTGGGACCCTGCTTTTATGCGCGACATTATCTTAAGAGGAAAAAAGCCCTCTCAAGCCGGCAATTAGCCTGCGCTTGAGAGGGCTTTTATCATAATAAACGTCTTAATACGTTTTTACCGCGTCAATATTAATCGCGCTGCTGCCGGTGCTGCCGGAGCCTTGATTAATGTAGAAGTTAATCTCGGCGATGGAGCCCAGATCGCGCGTGCTGTTGCCGCCGCTGTACCAGCTTGGGCGCGCAAAGCTGCTGAAAGGAACCTGGATGGTTGTGGCCGTTGTGCCGGAGAGCGCGTAAGTCGTCTCCCACGGCTCGCCGCCGGCTTCCTTGAACTGCACGGTCAGCGTACGGTTGGAGCCGTCCGGCTTTACCCATAAAGAGAGGCCGGTTTTGCCGGACCAGCTGGCGGAAATCGGGTGAATAACGCCTGAATAGTTGGCGCCTGTCGTAATGCTGTAGCTCAATTTCATGCTGCTAGTGCCATCGCTTTTTAGGGACGTATCCAGGGTTGGCGTAATCGCGCTGCCGGACGAATTCATGTTGTAAGCGGCTTGCAGCGCGCTGTTTGAAGCATAGCTGTCAAAGCTGTCGATGGCGTCGCTTGGAGGCTGCGTGCCCCCGCCAACCTGGCCGGCTGTAATCGCATCTAAATAAATGGTGCTGCTGCCCGTCGTGCCGGAGCCCTGATTCACGTAGATACTATATTCCTTAACGGTATTAAGGTCCTTCACGCCGTTGCCGCCGCTGTACCAGCCCGGATGGTTGAAGGAGCTGAACGGCAGATTGACGATACCCGCGGTTGTGCCGGACAACGTATAGTACGTTTCCCACAGCTCTCCGCTGGTCTCCTTGAACTGAATCGTCAGGGTCCGGTTCGACCCGTCCGGCTTGAGCCAGAGCGACAAGCCTGTTGCTCCGGACCAGTCAGCCGTGCCAAGCTGCTTGGTTGCGCCTGCAAAGTTGGCCGGAGAGGCCGCGATGGTATAGGCAAATTTCATGCCGTAAGTGCCGTCATTTTTGTTCGCGGCATCCCGGGTAACCGTCAAGGCGCCACCGTCCGTATTGCGGACATAAGCGCTTTGCAGCGCGCTGTCCGAGCTGTACGAATCGAACGAATCAACCGCAGCCGACGTCGATTGTGCGGCAGTCGTAAAGGTTAGGCCGGCATTCGATGCCGCCGTGGATCCGGTGCCGTTCACGGCGGTTACCTTCCAGTAGTACGTTTTGTTGTAGGCAAGCGCGGAGCCCGCTGCATAGGAAGTGGAAGTAAGTCCGCCCGCGTTAATAACCGGGCTTGTATAGGAGCTGTTATCCGCAACAACAAGCGTATAGCTTGCGGCGTTGCTGGAAGCATTCCAGCTGAATGTCGGCAGCACGCTTTGGCCCGTTGCACCGCTTGCCGGAGACGATTGCGTGAAAGCGCCCGGAGCAGGCAGAGCCGTTCCGCCCGTGGCATAGACAGGAGAGTAGCTGCCGGCAACCCCCGCAAGATTATGAGCCTTTACTCTATACCAGTAAGCCGTGCCCGAGACGGAGGTCGAGTCGGTCCATGGCGTGCTGGTATCCGTTGCGCATTGATTGCACACGACGGTCCATGGTCCGCTTGCACCGGCAGTTGCGCGCTCAACGGTATATTTGTCCGCTGCGGCCGCGCCTCTCCATTTCAGCTGAACCTTGCCACCGCTTGCCTGATGCCCTGTAATGAGCGGCGCATCGGGGACGCCGGCGGCAGGAACCGATATACCGCGCATCGCGTAAGCGTGGTTGCGCAGCTGCTGGGCTTTTGTCCGCATGTCGGTTGTCGTGCCCGGATAGTAAATGGTGAAGCCGTCGTTATGCACCTTGTAGCCGTAATCGTCGTTTTGCCCGAACAGCGCCCAATAGTTGCTGCCGGCAATCGCCGGTTGGGCTTCGATGGCCGAAAGGAAGCTCGCAAGGGTACCGTAGGTTTCCAGGTTCCAGGCGAATTCGCCTACAACCATCGCTTTGCCGGCGGCTTGAACCTTGTTAGCCTGCGTATTCAGCTCGGTAACCGACAAGCCTTTGCAGCAGGCGCCAACGGCTGGCCATTGGTAAAAGTGATCGCTGTAGATGTCCACGCTCGAAATCGAAAGATGAGCATCCTTCACGCCATAGGTGCCGTCCATGACGAGATGGTTGCTGTCGATGCTTTTCAAATAATCGGCAATGTCCTGCGTCCAATTCTTCATGGCCGTCGGATTGTCGTACCAGCCCAGCTCGTTGCCGGTTTCCCAGGCCATAATGGTCGGATCGTCTTTATACTTGACGCCTGTATAGGTATTGGTGCGGTTGAGGAGAACGCTTAGATGCTGCTTGAAGGCGCTGATAATCTCAGGCTTGTTGTAGAACTCGTAGCCGGTGTAGCTGATGCCGTCGTCGGGATAGCCGAACCAGCGCGTCCATGATTTTTTGCCGCCGTGGTAGTAATCGTATTGGTCGATGAGAGGCAGAACAAGGCGAAGTCCGGCATCGCCGGCCGCTTTTATCGCGTAATCGAGCTTCTGGAAAGCGGTCTCGTTGTATGTACCTAGCGATGGCATAATACACTTCGTACATCCGAAGGAGATGGCGGCATGGGAGCGGACAACGGTTGCGCCCATTTCTTTTGCCGTCTGCAGGGCATTGTTTACGCGGAATTCGGTCGGATACTCGACGGGATTCTCGTCCAGGGCAAGCCAGTAGATGTTAGGGCCGCTGTAGCGGAACGGCTGGCCGTTCAGCATCAGCTGGCTGCCGGAGCGGGTAACGAAGCCGGAGACGGCGGCGGAAGCTTTTTTGGCTGGAGGACCAACGAGACTCAGCAAAGACATAAAGGCGAGAAGCAGGGCGAGAGCATAGGAGAGCATACGGAATCTGGTGGTGATCACACGATAACCTCCTTCAATTTGGGTGGCCAATGGATAGCCAAGCACGCAAGGCCTGGGACAAATGTAAACGCTTTACCTCCTTTCCGCACGGAATACGCAGGCCGCGTGCTACTAATCTAACGCCATCCGCAGTCTCTTGACTATTGGCTAATTTTTAGGTTTATTGCACTATGTTTAGGCCTTCCCGGTTAACGCGAAGAAAAGGTTGCCTGTTCCTCTGCCTCTGTGTCAGAATCACAGTAAACGCTTACATAATAGAAAGACAGGAGCCTGCTCAAATGAACATAGGACGTGGCTTTTTCCATATTAACGGGTTTAGCAGCATGACCATGCAAAAGAAGCTCATTATCGTATTCGTGGTTCTGATCATTATTCCTATCTCGGCTACGGGGTTTATTTCCTACCAGAATTACATCCAATCGATTAATAAGAATACCAAAAACTACGTCACCGAGCTGATCAGCAATATGCAGGCGAACCTGGACAGCCATCTGGAAGACATGATGACCGTGAGCAAAATCCCGCTTTACTCGGTTGAAATGCAGCAATACATGAGCCATCAGGAGATGACGCTCGAGAAGCAGCGCCAGATGGACTTCTACATCGGCCTGCTGGACAGCATGAGGAAAAATCTCTATTCCGCCTATCTCTACGATAATTACGGCAACGTCTTCTACCGAATCAAGACGGATGCCATCCGCGAGGATATGATGAGCCATTACGAGGAATGGAAGCAGCTGGCCGTCCAAGGCAACGGCGACCCCGTCATTATTCCGACCCAGCGGGTGATGCGCGCAAACGGAACGCCCCAATATCTGTTCACGGTGCTGCGGAGCATCCGGGATATCGGCACGCTGGAGACAATCGGCTATGTAGCGGTGGACGCCGATATTCGCGTCATTGAGGATGTCGTGCAGGAGCTGAATACGGTAACGAACGGGAAGACGCTTATCATTGACGGCCGGAACAACGTGGCCTATGACAGCGATCACGTGCTGACGGCTACCAATATTACGGGCAACGAGGTTATTCGGAAAGCCGTCGGCGATCAGGGCAATTTCAATGTCGTAGTCGACGGCATCTCCTACATCTGCAGTTACTCCGTATCCAAAGATACCGGATGGAAAATATTCGCCTTTGTTCCGGTTAACTATCTGCATCACGATGCCCAGCTGACGCGGAACGTCACGCTTACGACGACGATCGCGATTATCAGCTTCGCGCTGCTGGTCTCGGTCATATTGGCTTTTATGATGACCAGATCCCTCCGTCAGATGACGGAACTGATGCGTACGGTTCGCGGCGGCAACCTGGACGTCAGCTTTGACGTGAAGCAGAAGGACGAGGTCGGCATTCTCGGCACGGAATTTAACCGCATGCTCAGGCGGATGAAGGAGCTCATTTCCGAAATTTACGTTATCCAGTCCCGCAAAAAAGAGGCCGACCTGGAGGCGCTGCAAAGCCAGATTAATCCCCATTTCATATACAACACCTTAGAGACCATCCGGATGACCGCCGAGATTAACGATGATGAAGAGGTAGCGGAGATGACCTTCACGCTCGGCAAGCTGTTAAGGTACAGCATTAACCGGGGCCGGGAGACGGTTGAATTAAAAGAAGAGCTGCAGCATCTGGAACGGTATCTTCAGCTGCTTCGCTACCGGTTCAGCAACCGTTTTGTCGTCACCTTCGATATCCCTCAAGAGCTGATGGCCTTCCCGGTCATGAAGCTGACCTTCCAGCCGATTGTCGAAAATGCGATCCTCCATGGCATGGAGGGCAAGCCCAACGAAGTTACGATCCGCTTGTCGGCGGAGCGGAAGGAGCAGCTTCTTATCTTCTCGATTAAGGACGAAGGCGCCGGGATGGACGCCATGACGCTCGATCTGCTGCGCCAATCCATGAAAGGTACCCGCGAGGCGGGAAGCTCCAAGACCGGGGTAGGCCTGCGCAATGTCAACGAAAGGATCAAGCTGCATTACGGCGAGACGTATGGGCTGGAGATCGAGAGCAAGTGGGGAGAAGGAACAACCGTCTATTTAAAACTTCCGAGAAAGCATGGTGAATAACAAATGCTGAGCATTATGATTATCGACGATGAGGATCTGATCCGCCGCGGGCTGGAGAAGATCATTTCCAAGCTGAGCGAGGAGTATCTGGTTGTCGGCAGCTTTTCGAACGGCTTTGAGGCTTCCCAGGAGCTGGACCGTTTAACGCCGGATGTTGTCATTACCGATATCAAAATGCCCTATATGGACGGGCTGCAATTCATAGAGGAATTAAGACGCCGCCTTCCGGATACGCGGTGTCTGATTTTGAGCGGCTACAATGATTTCGATTATGCGCGTACCGCCATGCAGTACGGCGTAAAGGATTATCTGATCAAGCCGGTTGACAAGGAGGAGCTGCTGGCGAACCTGTCTCATATTCATGAGGAGCTGAGGGCAGCGAAGCAGGAGAAAGAGAAGGAGCAGCTGTTAAGCAAAAAAGCGCAAATGAGCGATCTCCTGCTGCGGGAGCAGCAGCTGCGCCGGCTGCTGGGCGGAGATAGGGATGCCCCCGTATCCGCAGGCGTGGAGGAGCCTTCCGCACCTGTTATATTCGAGCAGCCTTACGCAGTGCTTGCCGTTCGGGCTTCGAATCAGGGCATGAAGGAGCAGCTGCTGGAGTGGGGAAGAACGATGGCGGCTGAAGGCATGGAAAGCGTGGCGATGGAGGCGCAGGTTATCGCCTTGCTGATTCCTTCTCCAAGGGAGGAAGAGACATGCAGGCTAGCCCATAAGTCAGCGCTTCGTTTAATAAGCGACCTGCAGTTTGCCGCCAAAGGCAAGTTTGTCGTCGGAATCAGCGGCAGTTATAAAGGGAGCGCCGCTGCGTTGGCTGCTTACCGGGAAGCATTGGCGCTGTCCTATGCCGGCATTTACAAGCGCGAAGCGTTTGCCGTCGTAACGGGCAAGGAGGGACCAAACGCTCCCGCGGAGCCGGCTTTTTTTACGGCGCTATTGACGGGCGGGTTTACCCAGGCGCTCGAGCGGCTTGATGCCGAAGGCATGGGGACGGCGGTTCAGCAGCTGTTCGTGGAGATCGAGCGGGTGCGGCCGCCTTATGCGGACCTCGTCCAGTTTATGGCGAATCTGCTGTATACCGCCGTGCAGAAGGCCGACGGTCTGCTGGATGAGCTGGTGAAGCTGACGCCGCCGGGCGTGGGCGTCTACCAGTCCGTTGCCGACTTTTTTAACGTGGCGGAGCTGAAGGAACGGATCCAGCATCTGCTGGAGCTCTCGGTATACAAGCTTGCTTCCTTGCGCAAAGAAGGAGGCAATCGGGTCATCGAGACGGTTAAGCAGCTGATCCAGCAGGATTACGATAAAGACCTGGAACTGACCGAGCTGTCGGAGAATGTATTCCTTAACCCCAGCTATCTCAGCACGCTATTCAAGCAGGAGACGGGGCTGACCATTACGCAATATGTGCTGCAGCTGCGCATGATGAAGGCGAAGGAGCTGCTCAAGAAGAGAATGGACCTGAAGGTATACGAGGTGGGCGAGCAGGTCGGCTATCCGGATTCCATCTATTTCAATAAGGTGTTTAAAAAAATGGTAGGCATTACGCCAAAGGAGTACCGGAATTTATAGTTCTTCCTCGGGTTGCCGAAGCTGGCTTTTGAAAAAATTCCAAAAACAAGACCATAAACAAAAAATCGCGACATTAAATTGCGAAGGCGCTTTCTCTATAATCGGATTTGTAAGTAAGCGCATTCACTACATATTCGAGGGGGAACCCAGTTTGAAGAAGAAGCAGTTGATTTCCGCCATGGCCGTGTTAGGCCTCGCGATGACAATGGCAGCAGGATGCGGCTCGAATAACGGCAACAACGAAGGAACGGCATCGCCAAGCAACAATAAAGCGGATAATGCCGCGGCAACAAATGCGGCCGACAACGCCGGCGCAACAAACGCCGCAGCCAGCGAAGAGCCGGCGGCTCCGAAGATTGCGGGCAAGGTCGTGTTCACAACCAACCGGACGGACCTGGTAGACACGGAGCTCAAAAACTACGCGGCCAAATTCCATGAGAAATACCCGGACGCAACGGTGGAGATCGAAGCCATCAAGGACTATGACCAAACCACGAAAATCCGTATGGCGTCCAATGAACTCGCTGACATCAGCTTGATCCCCGGCACGGTGAAAAACTCGGACCTGCCAAACTTCTATCTGCCCCTTGACGATCTTGGCTTGAACGACCGCATTTATTTCAAGGACAACCGCAGCCAGGACGGCAAGCTGTACGGCATCTCCTCCGGCAGCGCCGCGATGGGCGTCACGTATAACAAAAAGGCATTTGCCCAAGCCGGCATTACCGAAGCGCCTAAGACGCTCGACGAGCTTTACGCGGATGCGGAGAAGCTGAAAGCGGCGGGCATCATCCCGCTCGCGACAAATTTCAAGGACAAATGGCCGCTGTACGGCTGGGATCAGGAGGCGTTTATTTTCGCCAATGACCCGTCCCTGCACAACACGATGGCAACGCAGGATGAGCCGTTTGCCGTTGACGGCCCGCACTGGCAGGCTTTCTCCATCCTGAAGAAAATGGTGGACAGCGGTTATGTCGAGAAGGACCTGATGTCGACGAACTGGGAAGGCTCGAAGAAGGATGTCGCTTCCGGCAAAATCGCGATGTTCCTGCTTGGCAACTGGGTTGTGCCGCAGGTTGTGGACAACGGCGCGGCTGCCGAGGACGTAGGCTTCTTCCCGCTGCCGCTGGATAACAGCGGGGAAGCGAAGGTTATTCTGGCTTCCGATTACTACTACGGTATTGATAAGAACAGCGAAAATCCGGAAACGGCAAAGGCCTTCCTCAAATTCCTGATCGAAGAATCCGGCTATGACGATTACGCGGGCTTCATCCCCGTGCTGAAAGACAAGAAGCCTAAGCTGGCTCAGCTGAACGAATTTATGGCGACCAATCCGAAGGTAATCGAAATGTCCGCCGAGAACGACGATTACCTCGCGATTGCGAACAAAATGCAGTTCGACACAAGCGCTTTTGCCCAAGACGCGATTATGGGGAAAGACATGAAGACCGTATTTGATTCCTACAACAAGAAGTGGAAGGACGCCAAGAAGGCTTTAAGCAAATAAGGTCCATAGCGGTTAACGGGAAGAGAAGATGCTTATCGCGGAATCGATAACGTTTTCTCTTCCTCCTTATCAAGGAGTAAAGAAGGGTTGCCGATGTTTGCAATGAGTTACAAGGTACAGCGCTATGTCATATTGATCTCCTTCCTCACGCTTCCGCTGCTGCTGCTTGCGGTATTTTCCTTCTATCCGGCGCTTTATCTGGCATGGCTCAGCTTTACCTCGTGGGATGGCTACAGCCCGGCAAAGGCTTGGGTAGGCTTAAGCAACTATAAGGAAATTTTTACGAATGCGGATATTTTCAAGGTTCTCTCCCATAACTTCGTGTACTTCATCGGGGGAATCGTCCAGAACATCGCGGCGTTATTTTTTGCCGTGCTTCTCAACTCGCGGTTAAGAGGACGCAACGCGTTCCGGGTGCTGCTCTTCCTGCCTTACATTATGAACAGCGTGGCTATCGCCTACATGTTCACCTATGTCTATGACGCCCAGAACGGCTCGCTGAATGCGCTGCTGACCTCCGTCGGGCTGGAATCCTGGATTCGGAGCTGGCTGGGAGATGCGGCTATCGTCAACTATTCGCTTGCTTTTATCTCGGCGTGGAAGTTTATGGGCTTTAATATGGTGATTTATTTAGGGGCTTTGCAATCGATTCCCGGCGATCTTTACGAGGCAGCGAAAATCGACGGGGCAGGACCGTTCAAATCCTTCATCTACATTACCTGGCCTAGCATTATCAAAATCGTGGAGCTCAGCATGCTGCTGACGGTCAGCGGCGCGCTTGAAGTATTCGATCTGCCGTTTGTGATGACAAAGGGCGGACCGGCCGGCTCCAGCCAGACCTTTGTGACCCAGACCGTGGAGACGGCCTTTAACTTCAGCAATTACGGGCTCGCTTCGGCGATGGGGATGGTGCTGCTGTTTATCGTGGTGCTGGTGATCTTTGTGCAGCGGAAGCTCATTTTGCGAGGGGGGGACTAGGTCATGGAAGCTCCGTTGAAAAACCGTACCGGCAGCGTTATCACGCGACCGGCCTCGGTCTCGCCTTCTGGAACGTTAGCTGCCGTCCTGAAATACGCCGTGCTGCTGGCAGCCGTATTCGTCATTTTGTTCCCGCCGTATGTTGTCGTCTTGAATGCGTTCAAGGGCAATGAGGAATACGCCAAGTCCGGCGTTTTCGATTTCCCGCACTCGTTTGCCAACTGGGATAACTTCTCCACGGTGTTCCACCGCGGGGATATGCTGAACGCTTTTATGAATACGGGAACGATTCTTGTTCTGTCCGTTCTTGGCAACGTGCTGATGGGGACGATGGTAGCGTTTGCGCTCGGACGGTTTAATTTCAAGCTGAAATCCTGGATTCTCGGCGCTTATGTCGCGGCTACGCTGATTCCGTCCGTTACCACGCAGGTTGCTACCTTCGGCATTATTAAAGAGCTGGGCCTGTTCAACTCCCTGTACGGTCCGGTGCTGCTGTACATCGGGACGGATGTGGTTCAGATTTACCTGTATCTGCAGTTTATCCGCCATATTCCCTACGATCTCGACGAGAATGCCATGATCGAAGGGGCGTCGCTCTTCCGGATCTACCGCTCGATTATATTCCCGTTGCTCGCGCCGGCGACGGCAACGGCGGTGATTCTGAAGAGCATCTCGATCTACAACGATATGTATATTCCGTATCTGTACATGCCGTCGCAGAAGCTGCGGGTCGTTTCGACGGGGCTGATGAATTTCGTGGGCGTCAACAGCGCGCAGTGGAACGTGGTATGCGCGGCGCTGCTTATTATTCTTATTCCGACGACAATCCTCTATCTCTTCATGCAGCGTTTTATCTTCTCCGGGATCGTCAGCGGTTCGGTCAAATAACGAAAGTCTCAATGACCTTTGAAGGAGTGGACCTATGTTTATGCGCAAGAAGATGATGTCACTTGGTCTCGCGGTGCTCGTAGCGGCTTCGGTTGTTATGCCCGGAACACAAGGCTCGAGAGTATACGCGGAGGAATCGGGCGAGCCAATCGTAGCGGAAGCCGTATCCCCGTTCATTACGCGCAGCGGCGATAAGCTGATGGACGGGGCTCAGGAGTTCCGGTTTATTTCGGCCAACGTGCCAACCCTATCGATGGTAGAGGATATTTATTGGCGCACGCCAACCGAGTGGGAGCAGGAGGATGCGTTCAAGACGCTTGTCCAGCTGGGCGGTACGGTGACCAGGCCGTATGTGCTGTCCGTGCGCAAAGCGGATGATCCCGCCGGCATGGTGCGCCACATTATGGGCGTAGGCTCGGACGACAAGCTGGTTTTTAACGAGGATGCCTTTGTTGCTTACGATAAAATGATTCAACTGGCCGGAGAGTACGGGATTCATCTCATTCTCCCGTTTGTGGACCAGTATCAATGGCAGGGCGGGATTGCCGACTACGCGGCCTTCCGCGGCAAGAGCAAGGACGCGTTCTGGACGGATCCGCAGCTGATCGCGGACTTCAAATCGGTTATTTCGTATACGCTGAACCGGGTGAATACATTCACCGGCGTTGCCTACAAGGACGATCCAACGATTCTCGCGTGGGAGACGGGCAACGAGCTGGTGCCTCAGTCTTCGGCTTGGACGCATGATATCGCGGCGTATATTAAAAGCATCGACGCCAACCATCTCGTGCTCGACGGCAAATACGGCATCGACGACGCTTCCCTGACGGATGACGCGATCGATATCGTTTCCAATCACTACTACCCGGATCATTACCCGAGTTATGCCTCCCAGGTGAACGTCGACAAGAACAAGGCAGCGGGCAAAAAGCCGTTTATCGTTGGAGAATTTGGCTTCAAGCCGACAAACGAGCTTGGTTCGTTCCTCGATAACGCGATCGAGAACGGCACCTCCGGCGCAATGATCTGGAGCCTTCGTTATCATAGCCGGGACGGAGGGTTTTACCCGCATACCGAATCGACGTTTAACGGCGTCTTTTACGGAGCGTACCGCTGGCCGGGCTTCCCTTCGGGCGACGGCTTTGACGAGACGAATATGCTGAATGCGCTGCGGGACAAAGCGTTTGAAATCCGCGGCATGGAACCGCCTGCGCTCCAGAAGCCGGATGCTCCCGTTATGCTGCCAGTTGCTTCCGTCTCCACGATCAGCTGGCTGGGTTCGGTTGGCGCGTCGTCTTACCGGGTTGAACGTTCGGAGCAGCCGGACGGCGGCTGGGCGGTTGTTGGCGAGAACGTGTATGACGCGGTGCCGGCGGAGTCGCAGCTGTTCGACGATACTGGCGCCGTCACGGGTCAAAGTTATTACTACCGGGTTACGGCAAAGAACAGCGCGGGCGAATCCGCACCCTCGGCCGTTATGGGGCCGGTTGTCGCAAGGCATGTCATTCAAGACGAAATGCGCAATTTCGGGAAGCTGTACAGCCATACCTCGGATCTCGAATACGAAAGCCGCGATCCTGACGCTTTTGGCGGGGATGTATCCCGTATCAAAGCATTAGCAGCCGATAATCAGCAAAGCGTGCAATACGCGATTCCGCTTCATGAAGACGGCACGCCGGTTAAGGTGAAGTCCGTGACGGTTGAAGGATATGTCGCTTCGGCAAGCAGCGATCAAAACTTTGGTTTGTCCGCTTCGGTAGACGGGTTGGCTTTTGAGCCGATTGATGCGGAAGCGGCGGAGTCGGGCGGCTCGTGGAAAAAGCGGGTGTATACGACCGGTGAACTGGCAAACGGCGTAAAGGTGCTGCGGATCGACTATCCGGCGGCATCCGCGGCGGGGCAGCTGGGCAAGGTGGTCATTGAGTACGAGCATGACGGTTCGGCTCTTACATTCCCGGATTCCGTGCAGCAGGGCGGCATCGCAAACGGGATTTTGTCCGATGACCTGAACAACTTCCTCAAGATGGATTCGCATTCCGTTAACCTTGGCCTCTCGTCGGATACGCCGGAATATTTCGGCGGCGATACGAAGCGGCTGTCCCGTACGTCCAACGAGCATGAGTGGTTTACGTACAAAGCGGACGGCGATATGAACTATTTCAAATTCTACGAATACGCCAGGCAGAACCCGGCAGATTACGTCCTACCGGATTTCAGGTTCTACACGTCGGCGAACGGAACGGATTACACGGAATTTACGAATGTGGTGAAGACGAGCAAGCTGGGCGAAGGATACTGGGCGAAAACCGACTATATCGCTTATCAGCTGCCGGCCGGTACGCGGTATGTGAAATTCGAATTTCCGGTTGTGCCGGAAAGCCATCAGGATCAGCGCTGGAATCCGCAGGTCAGCAGCCTGCAGATCGGGGTAGGCGGAGCGAAGCTGGATCCGCCGGCGGAAGTGAAGAAATCGTCGATTATCGATGATTTCGAAGGCTATACGGGCTCAAACAATGCACTGCGCGCGGCTTATAAAGCGAACGCGGACGGTTCGCCGGTTACCTTGTCGCTCGATACGGCAGGCAAGGTGAACGGCACTTATGCCATGAAGCTGGTTACGGATCTCAGCAAAGGCTGGGGCGGCATGGAGAAGGACCTCGCGGGCGCCGATTGGTCCGGCAACAGCGGCATCCAGCTGTGGGTGAATCCGGGCGGCAAGGAGGTTGGCCTTACGCTGCAGCTGACCGAAGGCATGGGCACGCAAAACGAAGTGTGGAAATCGGATACCCGCATCAGCGGCAATGAGCCGGTCCTCGTGCAGCTCCCGTTCCGGAGCTTCTATATTCCGGATTGGTGGAAGAGCAGCCATGCCGGACAAGGCAACGGAACGGTAGACTTAAGCGGCGCCGCTTCATTTGGCCTTTATTTCGACGGTCCCGCTGGCGATACGGCCTTAATGATTGACGATATTAAGCTTTATCGCTTGCCGACCATCGATACCTTTGAAGGCTATGGCGGGGATAACAGCAAGCTGGCTGCCGGATACTCGGTCAATTCGGATGGCGGCCCCATTACCTTGTCTTTGGATGCCGAACACAAGAGCGAAGGCGGACTGGGACTGAAGCTGGCTTATGATTTGTCTAGCAAGAGCTTCGGCGGCGTAACGAAGCAGCTTGGAGGCATTGACTGGACCGGCAACAACGGTATTCAGCTGTGGCTGGAGCCGGACGGCCGGAAGCGCGGCGTGACGGTGCAGGTGAAGGAAACAAGCGGCGAGTATTGGGAAGCGAAGATCGCAGCTTCCGGTACGGCCGCGCAGACCGTCAGCGTTCCTTTCCATTTGTTTGCGATGCCAAGCTGGAGCGGCAAGGACAATTCGAGGCTCGACATTAACTCCATTGCGGAATTCTCGGTCTATGTGGACCGCGGAGCGGGAGATGCCGGTACCGGCGCCATTTATTTGGACGATATCAAGGCTGCGAAGCTGAAGGATATCGATACGTTCGAGTATTACCAAGGCAATGCAACGCTTGTCGGAGCGGCCTATGCGCGCAATGCAAGCGGCGATAGGATTGCGGCATCCCTGGATTCGGCATGGAAAAAAAGCGGCAGCTACGCCCTGAAGCTGGACTATACGTTAACCGATGCAGTTGGTTATGCCGGCGTGAACAAGGCGCTTGGCGCCATGAACTGGTCCGAAGGCGGCAATGCCGTGCAGTTCTGGATGCTGCCTAACGGAGCAAACCATGGACTGACCTTCCAGTTCAAAGAGTCGGATGGCGATATCTGGGAAGCGCAGGTAAGCATGGCGGGTACGGAGGAACAGCTTGTGACGATTCCGCTTGCCGGCTTAACCCGTACGCAGTGGTCAACCGGGGATGGCGTCATGGATGTATCAAGCGTAGCCGAGTACTCGATTTACGTGAATAAAGGCGGCGGCTCTGCCGGAACGTATTCGGTGAGCTTGGATGATATTGGACTGACGACCATTCCGGTAATCGACAACTTCGATTATTATGACGGCCGGGAGCTGGTTGCTCTGGGGTCGTACACCCGCAACCCATGGGGCGGCAGCCTGACGATGACGCCGGATGCCGAGCATAAGGAAAGCGGTCGTTTCGGCTTGAAGTACGAATACTCGTATCCGGATACGGCAACCAACTTTGCCGGGGCTACTAAGCCGCTCGGCCTGTCCGATTGGAGCGGCGAGGACGGCATCCGGTTCTGGTATACGCCGGACGGTTCCGGCCGCAAGCTGGTTGTGCAGTTCAAGGAATCGGACGGCGAGACTTGGGAGTATTACGTGACATTGACTGGCACGCAGGCAAAAGGGCTGAAGATGCCGTTCGATCAGTTTGTGCACGCCCCGTGGAATACGGCGGGCAACGGCACGCTGGATCTGAACGCCATTACGGAGTTTTCGCTTTACGTCAATCAAGGGGACGGCACGCTTGGCAGCGGCATCCTTTATTTTGACTCGATTGGTCTCTATCAGGGTGATACAAATCCGACAGATCCGACGGATCCGGGGCCAAGCGGGCCGTCTAATCCAGGTACGCCTCAGGATAAGACGGTTTGGGAAGTGACCGCGGGGCAGCTCAAGACAACGGGCCAAGGTACGGTTGCGCTGAACGCTCCGGCTGGCGTAACCGCGCTGAAGCTGCCGCTCCAGGCAGGCGAGCTGCTGGGGACAAACGATCTGCAGATTAAGATCGGCTACGGGGTTCTAACGGTAGGTGCGGACGCGCTGCGAGCCGCTTCCCGATTACTCGCCGCAAGCGGGCAGGGCACGGGAGCAAGTCTTTATATCTCATTGACTTCCGCCAATGGTCCTGCAGCGGTTCCTGGGGCAGCGGGCGAGGAATGGCAGGCAGCAGGAAGCATCTATAATATTCAAGTTGGCTTGTGGACGGCGGCTGGCACCAAACAGCCTTTGACGAAGTGGGCATACCCTGTTCTGTTGCAGCTCCCGGTAAGCGAGGAGCTGAATCCAAAGCTTGCCGGTATTTATATGGGCGGCGCGGAAGACGGATGGAGCTATGCCGGCGGCCGCACGGATAAGGCGGGGACGGTTATCCGGACGTTTATTGCTCAGCCGGGAAGCTACGCGGTGCTGACGAGAGAGAAGCATTTCGCCGATGTTCCGGATGGCTCATGGGCAAGCGACGCGATTATGCAGCTTGCGGCTCTTCAGATTATTAACGGTACGGATGCGGAGCATTTTACGCCAAACCGGTCGATTACGCGCGGTGAATTCGCGGTTGTCCTGGCGAAGGTACTGGAGCTGCCGGCGGCGGATAGTCTGCCGTTTACGGACGTAAATGCGGATGCTTATTGTGCGGCTGCGGTTGCGGCGGCCGCGAAAGCCGGCTTGATTCAAGGACGCGACTCGGATACGTTTGCGCCTAACGACAAGATCAGCCGGGAAGAGATGGCGGCTCTGATCGTAAGAGCTTTCGAGCTTAAGATTGGGGCGGTTGGCGTGACGGATGGACACCAATATAACGACATGAACGCGATCTCCGGCTGGGCGCTTGAGGCGGTTAACAAAGCGTTTGTTTCCGGCTTGATGAACGGTACCGGGAACGGAAACTTCGCTCCGGATAAGGAAGTTACCCGAGCGGAAGCGGCTGTAGGGCTAGCTCGCCTGCTCGACGGGCTGCTGCAGTAAAGCAGAATAAAAAGGCGCCATTTAACAAATGAAATGGCGCCTTTTTATAATAGTGACGGGGAAAGGGCTCCTGTATAATGATAGTAGTACCTATTTACATTTGGATGGAGCTGATCAGATGCTGAAAGGATTAACGCGAGCAGGACTAGGACCAATCGGTGATGACAAAGCCTTTATTGAGCAGGCGGCGCGGTACGGATTTCAATCGGTAGATCTGGACGCTGCGGGTCTTATTCATACATACGGCTTGGACGGGGCAAGAGAATTGCTGGCGGCGAACGGAATCTCGGTTGGTTCATGCGGCTTCCCGGTCGAATGGCGCACGACGGACGAAGCGTTCCGGGACGGGCTGCCTCAGCTGGAGGAGCAGGCAAAAGCCGCGGCGCAGCTGGGCTGTACGGCAAGCTGCACGTATATTTTGCCGGCAACGGACGTATCTCCTGGAATCTTCACGATTCAGGCCGTCCGCCGTTTGAGAGAATCCGCGAACATATTAAATAATTACGGCGTTAAGCTTGGACTTGAGTTCGTTGGACCGCATCATTTGCGCACGGCTTGGAAGTATCCGTTTATCTATTCCATGGAGGATACGCTTGCGTTTGCGGATGCAATCCATGCTCCGAACGTTGGCCTCCTGTTCGATGCTTATCATTGGTATACAAACGGGCTCGGCACGGAGGATATCGAAAAGCTGTCCCCTGAGCAAATCGTTCATGTTCATATTAACGATGCGAAAGACATTCCGGTCGAGCAGGTGCTGGACAATGACCGCGTGTATCCGGGCGAAGGCGTCATCGATCTGCCCGGTTTCCTGCGCAGCCTGAAGAAAATCGGCTACACCGGCGCGGTGGCGCAAGAAATCCTTGCGCCAGGCGACATCGTCAGCTCGGTGGAAGAAGCGCTGGAACGCTCCAAAGCCGGGTTTGACAAGGTATTCGCAAATATCTAATAGAGAATAGTATTGAAGCGAAAGTAAGAAGAGGCTCTCCCGTCAAGGAGAGCCTCTTTTATTTAAGCAATATCTCTGGCGCGCTAGCGTGTAGCATTCCGTCCCAGGTGAAGCTGTAGTACGAATAAGTAACCAATTAATTGGCTTGAGCTACTTCAAGTAGAATAGCTCATCATGCAAGACAGCTGCAAAAGTGCAGGTTAATCTGAAACGGGGTACTTATGGACCACAACGAGCAAATGACCTACCTGCACTTATGCATTACGAGGGCTAACGGCACCACGTTGGATTAAATTTACCTGTACATTCGCAGTTTGTTGCCGACAACCCGCCAATAGAGCTCCCCTACACGAAGTCTAGCTGTTCACCTAAAAGCGTAGCTTATTCTAACCCTAACGATACGCCGCAACGTTAAGGTCCCGATACTTTAACTCTACCAGCCTCTTAACGATGCGCCGCATCGTTAGGCCTCCGCGCATGCCCAGCTCGCACCGTCCCCGCACGCTTCACGGAAACACCAGCTGTACCGGCACGACGATGTGCCGCGGGTCGTACGTTTGCCCGATCTGGTCCTGCAGCAGCATAACCGCGGAGCGGGCGAGCTCCTGCTCGTCCTGCTGGACGTAAGGGACATTCGGGATGTCCGGATTGTCGAAGGAGAAGAGCTCTACCTCGGTGCGGCGCTCGAGCAGCCGAAGCGCCTGCCAGGTCAGGCCGGCAATCTCTTCGGTTAACGTGAAGGCGGCGGTGATAGTCGGATGCGACTTCAGGAAGTCGGTTACGTAATTCAGCGCGCCCTCGCTGCGCAGAACCTCCAGCGGCACATGGCACCAAAGGCTTTTGTCGATGGATTCGCCTTGATCGATATAGGCTTTTTCAAAGCCGGTCGTTCGGTCTTCAATGGCGGTATTGGTGTTCTCCGGCGAGATCAACGCGATCTGGCGATGCCCCTTCGATAACAGATGCGTCACCGTCCTATAGGCGCCGCCGTCATTGTCCGAAGTAATCGTATACGTCTCGATATTGCGCAGGAAGCGGTCAATAAACACAAAGGGGAATTTATCCAGAGAGAGCCGCAGAAGGGACTCGTTATACTTCTCGTCCTCGGTCGGGAACACGATAAGCCCCTGAACGCCGGCATCGACCAGAGCGGTAATCGCCCTGGATTCCTCAGCCGCATGCTCCCGGGTAATGCTAAGAATCATTCGGAAGCCGGCTTCCTTCAAATAGAACTCGATATGGTCAACAAGCTTCTGGATGACGGTTGTTTTCATGGTAGGAATGATGAAGCCGATAAGCGGAACTTTGAAGGGCTCGGATTCCGGCCCGGGGGCAGGCGCCTTTACTTCGACAGGTTTCAAATCCGCCGCAACAAACGTTCCTTTGCCTTGAATGCGCGTGACGAGTCCCTCATCCGCCAACTCCGTCAATGCATTCTTAACCGTTATTTTGCTGACCTTGAATTCATCCATTAGTTCCTGCTCGGAAGGGATGCGGTCGAGCGGCCGGAGCTGCCCGGAAGCAATCCGTCCCTTGATCTCCATCTGGATTTGCTTGTACAGAGCTGTCTTTTTCATGAAGGCACCTACTCTCAATAAATAAATATGTTTTTATAACCAATTGGGTATATAAATAATACTTTACGCCTATTATAATCTAATTGTGAAGCGCTTACAATGGTTCTGGTATCAAAAGCTTAACCAATATGTGAGGGGGAAACGTCAAATGAAAAAAGGGATTACGGTTACAGCAACCTTGGCTTTGGCACTCATGTTGGTCTTATCCGCGTGCAGCTCCAGCAACTCTTCGGGCAAAGCAACGAAGGTTGTTTTTTGGACTTTTAACGAGCTTCACCAGCAATTTTTCGAAAGCATGGCAGACAAATGGAATGAAGCTCATCCGGACGAAAAAATTAAGCTGGTAGCGACGACATTCCCGTACGACGATAACCACAACAAACTGCAGGTTGCGCTGCAATCCGGCAAGGGCGCGCCGGACATGGCCGACATCGAGATCAGCAAAATCGGAAACTTCCTCAAAGGCGAGCCGCAGCTTGTACCGCTTAACGACATCGTAGAGCCGAATAAAGACAATCTCGTCATGTCCCGCCTCGACAACTACGCGAAGGATGGCCAATACTACGGCATTGACTACCACGTAGGCGCGGAGGTCATTTACTACAATAAAGAAATTCTCGATCAAGCAGGCGTAGATGCCGACAAAATCATCACTTGGGATGATTACGAAGCAGCAGGCAAGCAAGTGCTTGAGAAAACAGGCAAGCCGATGGCTACCGTTGAAACAACGGACCAATGGTCGTACTGGCCGCTGGTCGTACAGCATGGCTCCGATCTTCTCGATAAAGACGGCAATGTAACGCTTAACGATCAGGCGAATGTGGAAGTGCTGACTTATCTGCAAAAGCTCGTTAAAGAAAAGGTAGCCGTTGTAGCACCGGGCGGCTTCCATCACTCGGAAGAATACTATGGCTTTATGAACGGCGGAGGCGCTGCTTCAATCTGGATGCCGATGTGGTACATGGGCCGCTTTACGGATTACATGCCTGACCTGAAGGGCAAAATCATCATCAAACCAATGCCTGTATTCAAACAAGGCGAAATGCGTTCCTCCGGTATGGGCGGTACGGGTACCGTCATTACGAACCAATCCAAAAATCAGGAGCTCGTGAAGAAATTCCTCGAGTTTGCGAAAGTATCGAAAGAAGGCAACATCGAGATCTGGAAGCAGCTTGGCTTTGACCCGATCCGCACGGACGCTTGGACGGATCCGGCTATGAACGAGTCGAACAAATACACCGATTACTTCGGCAAGGATATCTTTACGTTCCTTAGCAGCCTGAAGGATGAAATCGCGCCAACCAATATCAAAGAGAAAACTCCTGCGGTATCCGATGTGATCAAGACAAAAGCGATGTTCCAGGCGCTTAACGATCTGAAGGATCCGAAGCAAGTATTGGACGACGCAGCGTCTAGCATTAAGTAGAAGCGAGATAACAGTCCATCAGAAAAACAAGCTTCACCGCTTCGCTGAAGGACCCCTTGCATGGCGGGCCTTCAGCGAAGTAATCCTGACAGGAAGGAGCGAGCGTCCAAATGAAAAAGCTTCTATACAATCAGCGAGTCGCCCCTTATGTTTTTGTGCTGCCGTTTGTGCTTTCGTTAGCGATCTTTTTCGTCTATCCGGTTATATCGACCTTCATTATGAGCTTTCAGGAAGTACTGCCGGGCGAGACCCATTTCATTGGCTTAGACAACTACAGGAATCTATGGGACGATTCCTTTTATACCGCGCTTTGGAACAGCTCGAAATACACATTCTGGACGATTCTGGTCCTCATTCCGCTGCCGCTTGTGCTGGCGGTATTCCTTAACTCGAAGCTGATGAAGTGGAGCGCGTTTTTCCGTTCGACCCTGTTCCTGCCGGCTTTGACTTCGGTTGTCGTAGCGGGCATTGTGTTTCGGCTCGTATTCGGCTCGTTGGACAATTCCGTCATGAATACGTTCCGTCATGCCTTTGGCTTCGAGACCATCAATTGGCTCGGCAGCAGCGCATCGGGCATGCTCGTATTGGTCATCCTGGCGACGTGGCGTTATTTGGGCATCAACATCATCTACTTCATGTCGGCCTTGCAGTCCATTCCAAGCGAGCTTTACGAATCGGCAAGCATCGACGGGGCGAATACCTGGAATAAATTCTGGCGCATTACGCTGCCGCTGCTCAAACCGATTGCGATCTATGTCATTACGATCAGCATTTACGGCGGGTACTCGATGTTTACGGAAAGCTTCATTCTATGGAGCGGCAACCATTCGCCAAACGATATTGGCCTGACCATGATCGGATTGTTATACCGCAGCGGAATCGAAAAGAACGAGCTTGGGCTTGGTTCGGCAATCGGGATGATCCTGCTGCTGCTTACGATGGTCCTCAATGTTATTCAACTTCGTTTATTCGGACTGTTTAGGAAGGAGGATTGAACATGAGCACCAAATGGAATCGTCCTCAAACCTGGCTTTTGCTTGCCTTATTCATTCTGTTTGCGGCCTTGTCGGTCTTTCCTTTCTACAGCCTGCTGCTCGCTTCGTTTAAGCCGTCAAAGGAATTGCTTCGCTTCGGGCTTAACATTCGTCTGCAGCCGGAGCTGTTGTCCTTCCACAACTATTCGTTTATCTTCTCGAGCGGGGCGGAGAAATACCTGATCTGGTATAAAAACAGCTTGATCGTTACCGTCATCTATACCGTCTTCTGCATGCTGCTCTCCTCCATGGTTGGATATGGGCTGGCGATGTACCGTTTCAGGGGCCGCAATATTATCTTTCTGTTTGTCCTTCTGGTCATGATGGTGCCGGTCGAGATCATTATGCTGCCGCTGTACAAGCAGATGATCGCGATGAACCTGATCAATACGTTCAGCGGGGTGATCCTGCCGTTTGTGGTATCGCCGCTGCCGATCTTCTTCTTCCGTCAATACGCGGCGGGGCTGCCGAAGGATTTCATGGATGCGGGTAGAATCGACGGCTGCTCGGAGTACGGCATTTTCTTCAAAATCTTCGTGCCGCTTATGACGCCCGCGTTTGGCGCGATGATTATCGTGCAGGCACTCGCCAGCTGGAACAGCTTCGTCTGGCCGCTGATCGTCCTGAACTCGGGAGAGAAGCTGACGCTGCCAATCGGCTTGTCCAGTCTCGTGACGCCTTACGGCAACAACTACGATATCCTTATTGCCGGCTCCGTGCTGGCGATTGTACCGATTATGATCGTCTTTATTTTCTTCCAGCGCTATTTCGTCTCCGGCTTAACCGTGGGTGGCGTGAAAGGCTAATGACAAATACGAATAGAAGCAGGTGACAGGATGGGAGTCCAGCAATCGGAAATTAACGGAGTTAAACCACTAATCGAACAGAGAGCGGATCCTTTTATTTTCAGGCATACGGATGGCTGCTATTACTTTGTTGCCTCGGTACCGGAATACGACCGGATCGAGATTCGCAGGGCAGATACGATTCAGGGACTTACGGATGCGGTGCCGGCCATTGTTTGGAGAAAGCACGAGACAGGACTGCTAAGCGCGAATATTTGGGCGCCGGAGCTGCATTTCATCGATGGCAAATGGTACGTTTATTTCGCGGCGGCGCATACTTCGGAGACGAATGAAGGCCTGTTCGACCACCGGATGTTTGTTCTGGAGTGCGGCGATGCCGACCCGCTGAAGGGCGAGTGGGTGGAAAAGGGGCAGGTTCGCGCGGCTTGGGAAAGCTTCTCGCTGGATGCCACAACCTTCGAGCATAACGGCGAACGGTATTACGTCTGGGCGCAGAAGGATCCGGGAATCGAAGGGAACTCCAATCTGTATATTTCGAAAATGAGCAATCCGTGGACGCTTACCGGCAAGCAGACGATGATTTCCGTCCCTGATCTGGACTGGGAAAGAATCGGCTTTAAAGTAAACGAGGGGGCAGCCTTTATCCGCAAGGGGGATCGCGTCTTCTTGTCTTACTCCGCAAGCGCGACTGACTTTAACTACTGCATCGGGCTCCTTGAAGCATCGGCGGACGCGGATTTGCTTGAGGCGGCTTCATGGGACAAATCCCCGGTGCCGGTGCTGACAACCGATGAGCTGCTTGGCTTGTACGGTCCAGGCCACAATAACTTTACGGTAGCGGAGGACGGCACAACCGCGCTGTTTGTCTTCCACGCCAGAACGTACAAGGAGATTGTAGGCGATCCGCTGTACGACCCGAACCGTCATACCTTTGTGACGGAGCTGAAATGGACGGAGGACGGAAGACCGGATTTCCGGGCATCCGTTGCGGCATTGCCGCGATACTAAAGGAAAGGACGGCATCGGGATCATTCTCGAGCCGTCCTTGTTAATTTCTAAGAATTTATAAGCCTGCTCTTATAATGCTTGTTATTGGGCTTGCGTCTCCGTCTATCTGCCGATCTCGCTGCATCCGATACTGATTGTGTATCCGTTTCTCCAACGCTTCTTCGTGAAAGGCGTCGTGTTCGGCGCCGTGAAGGAATAAGTTTAAACTCCATTGGGCATGATAATGAAACCTCTAGACTCGGCCGTTTTCAAAGGTCCAGGTTAGAGGTTTTGTTGTTTGCGGTGCGGAGGGAGAATCGGGTATCTTCTTATAATTAAGGATTGACTTTGATAATGAGAATTGTTATCATCACTTTAGTCAATTAACGAGATTACAGCCTAGCAGCTTATTAGGGGGACGTATTTGTGTTTGGAAAAGGCAAGAAACTAGTTGTAGTGCTTCTGAGTGTAATGTCTCTTTCGCTTATGCTTGCGGCATGCGGAGGGAATAAAGAAAATAACGGCAATGCAAACAACGCGGCGGCAACGGAAAGCGCATCGCCATCGCCGGAGACGGCAGCGGCGCCAACGGAGCAAAAGCTGACGGACGGCATGGGCCACGAGGTTTCGATTCCGGCTAACCCGCAGCGAATTATCGCTTCCTACCTGGAAGATTACCTGGTTGCGCTTGGCGTGAAGCCGGTTGCCCAATGGAGCGTGCCTAACGGTATCCAGGATTACCTGCAGGGCGATTTGAAAGACATTCCCACCATCTCTTACGATCTTCCGTTCGAAGCCGTAACAAGCTTCACGCCGGACCTGCTGATCCTTGGCTCGAATAGCACGGTTGACGGAGGCAAATACGATCAATACGCGAAGATTGCTCCAACCTTCGTCCTTGGCGATGAAGTGAACAGCGACTGGCGCAAAGCTCTGCTGAAAATCGGCGAGGTTCTGCAGAAGAAGGATCAAGCCCAAAAGGTGCTTGACGATTACGACGCGAAAGCGGCGGATGCGAAGACGAAACTGCAAGCGGCTATTCCGGATCAATCCGTTGCAGCTATCTGGCTTGTGGCAAACAAATTCTACGTGGTTAGCGATAAGCTTTCGAGCGGCGCGGTTCTCTACAATGATCTCGGTCTGAAAGTGCCGAATGTCGTGAAAGAAATCTCCGCTACGGGAACGGGCAGCTGGAATGAAATTTCCCTTGAGAAGCTTGCCGACCTGGACGCCGACCATCTGATTCTCATCAACAGCGACAAGGGCACCGGAGCGGAAGCGTTGAAGGATCCAATCTGGCAATCCATTCCGGCTGTTAAGAACGGCCATGTATACGAATATGAAGGAGCGTCCAGCTGGTTGTACTACGGTCCTGTAGCAAGCTCCCAAATGATCGATAACGTACTGAAAGATCTTGTGAAATAATGAGTAGTAGGAATGGAGGGAGCTGCTGCTCCCTTTTTTTCCGTTATTGAAGTGATCGAAAAACATGTTGGAGCGGAGATAAGACATTATGGCTGATAACTCTAGGCTGCATAACTCGCAATTGGAAACCGAACCTGCCTCAACAGGCCGGGAGGTTGAACAACTATATTCCCGGCCGATTACCGCGATTCTTATCATTCTTTTCGGTCTTGCCGCGCTGGTGCTTGCGTTAGGCTTGTCGGTATCCTTTGGCGCGATGGACATCAAATTCCTGACGGTGTGGGAAGCGGTCATTCATTTTAATCCCGATTTGAAAGAGCATCAGGTTATTCGGGAACTCCGTTTGCCGCGGGTGTTGGGCTGCATGCTGGTGGGCAGCGCGTTTGCGGTTGCGGGCGCGATTATGCAGGGCATGACGCGTAACCCGCTTGCGGACTCCGGACTTTTGGGGCTGAACTCCGGCGCGGGCTTTGCCCTTGCCTTATGCTTTGCTTTTGCTCCCGGCCTTTCGTATCCCTATCATATTCTATTCTCTTTCCTTGGCGCGGCGGTCAGCACCGTTATCGTTGTCGCTTTAGGAGCGTCCGTGCGCGGCGGGCTGACGCCAATGCGGATGGTGCTCGCGGGCGTAACGTTGTCCGCCTTGCTAACCGCATTAAGCGAAGGGGTTGCGCTGTATTTCCGCATTGGCCAGGAGCTTGCCTTCTGGTATGCCGGAGGGGTAGCCGGTATCCGCTGGGAACAGCTGAAGATTATGTTTCCATGGGTAGGCGTTGCGCTTATCGCGGCGATGACTCTGTCCCGTTCCATCACGATGCTGAGCCTTGGCGAAGAGGTATCCAAAGGTCTTGGCCTGCGGACGGGTCCTGTTAAGCTGGCCGGCGTCATCATCGTTGTGATGCTGGCCGGCTCGGCCGTGTCGGTGGCCGGGGCGGTATCGTTCATCGGCCTTCTGGTACCGCATGTGGCCCGCAAGCTGGTAGGCGTTGATTATAAATGGATTATTCCAACCTCGGCCGTGCTTGGCGCTTTGCTTGTTGTCCTTGCGGATTTGGCGGCAAGAACCGTCCATCCTCCGTATGAGACGCCTATCGGCACCATGATTGCGTTAATTGGCGTTCCGTTCTTCCTGTACCTTGCCAATAAGGAAAGGAGGGAGTTGTAAGCGATGAAAGGGACGACGATTTCTCTATCCGAAATACGCGGAAAACGACGCAATACTCTTGTTATTTTCATTATGCTAATCGGCATTCTTGCAGCCTTTCTAATTAGCATGAACACCGGGGTTATCCGGATGTCGCCGCTTGACGTGGTTAAAACGCTATTTGGCTTCGGAACCGCCCAGCAGCATCTGGTGTTGTTCGATTTCCGGCTTCCCCGCATTATCATCTCCATTCTGATAGGCATGGGGCTGGCTGTATCCGGCGCCGTACTGCAGGCATTGACCCGAAATGCGCTGGCCGATCCAGGCATTATCGGAATCAACTCCGGCGCGGGCATGGTAATTCTGCTCTATGTAGCGTTCTATTCTTCTCCGGCTTCAGCGCCGGCTTATATGCTTCCGATTCTGGCATGGCTGGGAGGCGGCGTTGCCGCCTTGCTGGTCTTCGTTATCTCGTACCGCAAGCACAAGGGACTGTCCTCGAACCGGCTTGTGCTGAACGGGGTAGCGATCAGCTCGGGCTTCTCGGCCGTGACCATTTTGGTCTCCTTGCGGATTAATCCGGAGCAGTATCAATTCGTGGCGACATGGACAGCCGGCAGTATCTGGAGCAAGGACTGGAACTATGTGACGGCCCTTCTGCCGTTTATCGTCGTGCTGCTGCCATTCGTCTATTTCAAGTCGCAGACGATTAATGTCCTTAACCTTGGCGCTCCGCTCGCGACGGGGCTAGGCGCGGCAGTGGCCAAGCAGCAGATCTGGCTTCTGGCGGCTGCCGTTGGCCTGGCAAGCTCCTGCGTCGCCGTAAGCGGCAGCATCGGATTCGTCGGGCTGATCGCGCCGCATTTGGCCAGAAGGCTGGTCGGACAGCGTTATCAGATCCTTCTTCCCGCAACGGCGCTTGCAGGGGGACTGCTGGTGCTTGTGGCCGATACGATCGGCAGATGGATTTTGCAGCCGTCGGAGATTCCGACGGGTATCGTTGTTGCGGTGATTGGAGCTCCGTATTTCCTCTACTTGATGTTCCGGACAAAAGGATAAGCAGTAGATGATTATAGCCGGTTAGCCCTTTACCGGGTTGACCGGCTTTTTCGTAATTATATTGAGGGGAGAGTGCCGGAGATGGCTTTTCCGCACTTCATCAGAAGCGAAATCGTCCACGCAAGAAGACGTAGCCGAGCAATACGTGTCCAAGTACAATGCGGATCTGGCGGTTGCAAAGTAACCGCCTCTTTTTCGTATTGGCTAACGAAACGTCATATTCTTAATTCATCGAATAATTCAGCAGACTAACGAAAGCTGGTATCCTTATTTGCCTGTTTTAGCTGCATTGCTGGGCGTTTTTCTAGAAATGAGGTGAATACGTTTTTACCGTAAAAAAGGCCGGCATTCCATCAAGGAATGCCGGCCTTAAGAATTTACTTTACATTGTCGTCGATTGCTTTAACGAAATGCTCGTTGCCGTCCGAAGTGCGCGTTGCTTCGTGGCTTCTTGTTGCTTCTTCGACTTGACCAAACGCCCAGTTGCTCTTCGCAACATCCGGGAAGGATGGTTCTACGTCAGTCAGCGGGCCTCTGTACAGAAGGCGATTGATCAGCGTTACGGCTTCAAGGCGAACGATGTCTTTGCCCGGTTGGAACGTACCATCCGGATAACCCGTTGTCAGGCCGTTGCGGAACAATGCCTCGATTGCCGAGGAGGACCAGCGTCCTTCGCTGTCTCCGAATTGCGGAGTGATTGGCATTGAGGTCTCCAGCTTCAGGTAACGTACCATGACTGTAGCCAATTCCTCGCGCGTTACAGGCTGGTTCGGACGGAAGGTGCCGTCTGCAAAGCCTTTAAAGATACCGCTGTCCGTGACGATCCGGATATAACCGCTTGCCCATTGGGTAGAAGGCACATCCTTGAATTCGGCTTTCAGCGTTGTCGAGCCGCCGTTCAGGAGGCGTGCGATAATGGCCGCTAGCTCCGCGCGGGTCAGCTTCTGGCTAGGCTTGAACTTGCCGTCCGGGAAGCCGAGAATATAACGCTGATGCGTCACGGTTTCGTCTCCGGTGGAGAAGAGCAATACTTTCACGGATGCTTTTGCCGCTTCAGGATTCAGCAGCTCTTGGCTTGCTTTGCCTTCCGCGGAAATCGTTACGAGAAGCTCGGTCTCATTGATCGAAGGGTACTTCACTTCCACATTGCGTACGCCTTTATCTCCGACGTTGAGATCCCCGACATTCCAAGTCACTTTATTGCCTTCTACCTTGCCTCCGTCTGCACTTGTTACCGTGGTGCCCTCAGGGAGGGTTAACGTCACAGTAGCACCGGTAGCTTGTTTCGTACCGTTGTTCAGGTACTCCACTTTAACTTTGCCTGCTGTTCCTTCTACTTGTCTGTCCTTGTCAACGGATACGTTAACAACGACGTTAGGCTTGCCGGCAGGCGTAACAGATGCCTTAGACATCTGAATGTCATGGCGGACAATCGCATACTCGACAGGGATCGTTGGGCTCGTGTAAGAGACGTAGCCCGGAGCCGTTGCAACGATGTAGTAATCGGTTGTCGGATAAACCATGTACGCGTACTTACCACCGTCTTTGCTTGTCTGCGGGTTCGCGTTGTCGCTTGGAGCAAAGCCTGCGATCTCAGGCAGCTTAACTTCCGTGCCAGGCGTATTGCCGTTTGTAATATTGCGCGGCGTGTTTGCGTAATACAGCTTTACGGTTGCACCGTCAATGGCAGCATGGGTGTTGATGTCGGTAATGTCGCCATACGGGTCAATGAGCTCGTTAAGGATGTTCATTTCGCCGTTCGCTGCCAGCTTGATTGTCGGAAGCGTGCCGTTATTGTCCAATGCGTTAATAATAATGTCTTTGAAGCCGCCGTGCTCTGAATCCGGAACCTTGAAGATGATTGCAATCTGATATTCCGTATTCCGTTCAAGGCCAGGAATATTGAATACGCCGTCTTTCAAAGGTGCGGTAAATTCTTTATGATCCGGTGCCGGACCAATCAGCTTCACGGTGACCTGATTCATGAATTCCTGTTTAAGCGTGTCATTCTGACCGGTAGGAAGCTTTTGCGTAAGGAGGCCGGTAACGGTTTTCGTCGATTCGAAAACTTCGCCCGGGTTTCCGCTTACCGCGCCAACCTCAACGGTTTGCTTGAAGGAAACTTCTTTGGTCTGGCTGCCTACTTGAACGGTCTTGATAACTTCAATGTCATACTTTTCGTCGCCGCGTGGAACGGCAATGCTGTACTTCCCGTCTGCGTCGGTAATGGCTTCAGCCGCGAAGTCGATAATGCCGTCGCCGTCAAAGTCTTTTGTGATTTTTACGACTGCGCCGGCAACGATTGAACGCGTTCCGTTATCCGTTGTCGTTACAACGCCCGTTACGGAAGCCGGCTCAAAGGTAATGATGATTTGCTCTTGCGCGTAAATGCTGCGTTCCACGTCATCAGCCGTAGCCGTTACCGGAACGCTTTGCGATAAAATACCTTCAATCTTCGAAGATTGGTATTCAATCGTTGCTTTGCCAGCCGCATCCGTCACCGCGGTTGGGGAACCGCCAAGGAAGGTTCCGAGCGAAGCGGAGAAGGTAATCGTGACGTCTTTGAGCGGTTTGCCGTCTATATCAGTCAGAATGGCCGTCAATTTCGAAATCGTATGGCCGTCACCAACGATGGAGCTAGGGTTCGCGCTAAGCTTCAAGATGTATTTCACAAGCTCGAAGTTCTGATGAATCGTTGTCTCAGCAGCTAAGCCAGGCAAAGCGTTAATGACTTGATTGCGTGTTGCATAGCCTTGCTTCTCCACAACAATCAGGTAATGCTCGGTACGGACATTCGGGAATTTGTAGTATCCGGAAGCATCCGTTGTTGTGTTGGCAACTTTATTCGTTCCCGTTGGATCATACAAGGTTACCTTAGCTCCTTCAATTGGAGCTTGGCTGTTGCGATCTTGAACCGTTCCGTCAACGGACACGGTGCGGATCACGGTAAAATTGTTGTTCTGAAGCTTGGAAGCCGCTTCGGCCGGCAATGCTTCGTCCCCCTTCGAAGATGCGAAGGTTACCGCATGGGCGCCGCTTGTTGCTTCTGAAGGAAGACGATACTGCACGTTTTCCCATTTCTTATATCCGTCTGTCTGGTAAGTATCGCCGTTAGCCAAAGTCAGCGTAACCGAATCGTTGTCCGTTCCGTTGTCCGGACCGTCGAAGTCAAAGGTTGCCGTAACTGCCGTTGCGGTAACTTCCGTAATAGCCGAGATTTTCAGCGGTTTGTTAGGCGCTACGGTCCATTCGGAAGAATCCGTAACAGCACGGTCGCCAACCCAGCCGTCAAGAAGACGAACGGCTAAAGTAACGGTAGCCGTATTGGAAGTAAGTTTTCCGTCATTGGCCTTGAACGTAAAGCTGTCCGTGCTGCCATAGCCAGCGTCTGGCGTGTACGTGTAAGTACCGTCGTTGTTGATGACAACCGTACCATGCGCCGGCGGGGTTACAACCGCGAAGGTAAGGGTATCGCCGTCAACATCGCTCGCCTTAAAGCCGCCCGTCGCGCTGGAGCCGGACTCAACGACTTTGGAATCATCCGATGCCGTTGGCGCGTCGTTCACGGCAGTAACCGTAATCTCTACCGTTGCCGGCGCAGAATCAGCCGTGCCATCGTTAGCTTTAAACGTAAAGCTGTCCGGGCCGTTGTAATTAGGATCCGGCGTATAGGTGAACGTGCCGTCCCCGTTCAGGGTCAGGTCGCCATGAGCAGGTTGGCCGACTACCGAATAGTGAAGGGTATCACCGTCATCGTCCGTTGCATGAACGCTGCCGTTAAGGGATTTATCTTCCTCGGTTTGCAGAGTATCGTTTTGAGTAACGGGAGCTTCATTTACTTCATTAATCGTGATGCTGACGGTAGCGGGAGCCGAGTAGAGCTCGCCATCGTAAGCCTTGAAGGTGAGGCTGTCCGAGCCGGAATAATTCGGGTTTGGCGTATACGTGTACGTTCCATCGCTGTTTAAGACGACCGTACCATGAACAGGCGCCGTATCAAGCACATAAGTCAGCGCGCTGTTCTCTACGTCTTGCCCGGTTACGCTGCCGTTGACAGGCGTATTTTCATCCGTTGTTTTGCTCGAATTGTTCGCAGCAGGTGCATCGTTAACAGCGTTAATCGTCAGATTAACGGTTGCGACGTTAGAGTCGGCTTTGCCGTCATTCGCTTTGTAAGTAAAGCTGTCGGTACCATTGATGTTTGCATTTGGCGTATACGTGTAAGTGCCGTCTGCATTCAGAACGACCGTACCGTTAACCGGTGCCGTGACAAGAGAATAGGTAACAGTGTCATTGTCTCCGTCAGTTGCAGTTACTGCACCCGTAACCGGAGTGTCTTCATCTATAGTTTTATTGTCATCTTGGGCTACTGGAGAAGCGTTAGGAGCTGCTGTTACGTTGATGGTGACAGTTGCCTTGTTCGAACCCACTTCGGCATCGTTGGCAGTGAACGTAAAGCTGTCCATTCCAACGAAACCTTGATCAGGCGTGTAGGTGTATGAACCCGCTATCGCATCGAGCGCTAAAGTACCATGTTGCGGCAAGTCCTGTTCCAGATACTGCAGCAGATCCCCGTCTATATCCGAACCATTCACAGTCCCGCCAACCGGCGTGTTTTCCACGGCGCTTATGCTGGAGTCATAAGCGACTGGCGCGTCATTAACCGGCTTTACCGTAAGATCAACCGTAGCTGTATTAGAGTCAAGAGATCCGTCATTTACTTTGTACGTAAAGCTGTCGGGACCGTTGTAATTCGCGTTAGGCGAGTATGTAAAAGAACCGTTCGGGTTCAAAGTCAAGCTACCATTTGATGGTCCTGTTACTCTGGAGAAGGTGATGGTTTCACCGTCGATATCGCTGCCTTTATCGCTCAGGGATTTGTTAAAGGTCGTATCTTCGTCTCCTGAGAAAGAGGCATCTTCGGCAACTGGTGCCGTATTCACTTTATCCGTTGTATCCGTTGCCGTCTTGGCCGGATTGCCGTCGGAGCTGACCGTGTCCGCCGATACGGTTACGGTTCCGTATTTCAGAGCAGAGAAGTCAAGCTGAGTGGCATACTTCCCGTCGGGTCCAACGGTTGCCGCGTAATTCCGTTCCGAGCCCGAAGAATCCTTCACCGTAAGGGTGACAGGCTGTCCAGCGCCCGCATTGGTGGATCCGGAAATATTAACGACTTTAATATTATCTTGGCCTGCAATCAGTTTGCCGTCTCCACCGTCGTCAATAGAAACATCGATAGTTGGAGAAGAACTGTTGTCTACCTGCTTCGGATCGCTGAATGTACCGCCCGGGGCACCGAAGTTAACCGAGAATTGACGGGAGCTTAAATTGCTCGTGTTGCCAACGACAAGATCCAGTCCGTTTATTGGCGCGGTGTAATTGATGATTACGGAAGCCGTATCCTCAAAAGATGTACCATTAAGGGAGGAGCCTCTTCCTGCAAATTGCGTTCTGCCGGCAGTTGCCGAGCTTATGACAAGCTGTGTGTTTTTATTCACAGAATAGCTCGCAAAGCCGGATAATTGGACAAATTCCTTGGAGGTGGAACTGCTGCCGTCAATATCGATGACCGTCACAAAGAAGTTCTTGATTTGAACCGGATTGCCGGTTGCCTGATCAATGAAATCAAAGTGAAAGGTCAATGAGCCGCTTCCGGGACTGGTTGTAACCCATGGATTAAACCGCTCATCAAAGCCTGTTCCCGGATTATCCAATACGTTTCCGGCCAAGGATGCCCCGCTTGCCCCCTTGATCGTTACTTTGGCATCAACCGTAATGCCGTCTCTTGTAATGACATTCGTATACTTGTAGACGGCCCCTACTTGTCCGGCAGTGCCGGAAACCAGGGTTGGAGTTCCCAAATTCATTGCATTACTCTTGATGTCAACCACATTTACCGCTGCTTTGGTGGCAGTTGGATGCGTGACTCCGAGCATGACACCCAATACAAGAAGCAATAGGGCAATTCTTGTAAAGGCCGATGATCGAGCCAACATAGACTCACTTCCTTTCCGTTCTTATAGTCTGCTTGTGTCAAAATTTAGGATTAAAGTCCCTGCTAGATTCGACACCTAACTAGTCCTAAATAACTATAAATGACGGCAGGCGACAGCGTCAACTTGAAATTTTCTAGTAATATCCATTTTTCGACAAACGTTTCTGTTCCTTAATTTGGAATAAGACTATTAAAAAAAAGATAAGCGAGAATAACTTATTTTAGGGCGAAATTATTAGGTGCTGAAGCTTTGAATAACAGGAAAACAGATATTCTCGCGAAAAATAATAGTATAAAAAATAGTATTTTTTTGTTTTACATATCTAGTAAACGAGGGCAACCGAGAACATTTTTTTCTAGAATCCATGAAGGCATGGGATAAGAAGGGTAACCATTTTACGATTCCTTAACTGGATGTATTTACAATTTAAGGAACTATGATTATTATATAAATAAACGTTCATATATTTAATTAGGAAAGGACAATCAAACATGGCAAGGACCGTCAATGAGCAAGCCAGACAAGAGAAAAGAGAGCTTATCTTACAGACTGCCGTCACTGCTTTTCCCGAGAATGGCTTCTCCGGTACCACATTCGCTTTGCTGGCCAAGAGCTTGGGAATAAGCGCGGCAACGATTCTTCTCTATTTCGACAGCAAGGAGGAGCTGTTCCGTTGCGCCGTACTGGAGCCGCTCGAGCGGTTCCGCGAGCCCTTCCTTGCCTTCGTGCACGGGGAAGGAACGCCGCTGGACAGAATCAAGTCCATGATTGACGTGCATATCCGGATTGCGGCAAGCAACTCGTCCTTTCTGCGGCTGGTGCAGTACGTGCTGGGGCAGCATCAACGGTTTCCGGAGGAAGCGGAAGCGATGTACCGGTTCGCCAGTGACTATACGGCGGGGCTGACGGCGGTGATTGCTGAGGGCCAGGCGGCCGGCCAGCTTCAGTCTTACGATGCGCATGAAGTCGCGTGGGGATATTTTTGCTTTATTCAAGGCGTAGGGCTGGTCAACACCGATGATCCTTCTTCTCCGGTATGGGATGGGATGCGCCGGGTAGGCTTGCAGCTGTTTGCGCCTGCAGCAACCTAATAATCTTGAAAGCTTGAGGTGGATGCCGATGGACTTAATCGAGATTGACCAGGTCAACAAGGTGTACAAGAAAGGGAAGAAGCAAGCGAACATCGATATCAGCTTTTCCATTCGGGAAGGCGAGATTCTGGGATTGCTTGGGCCTAACGGAGCCGGGAAAAGCACGTTGATCAAGCAGATCGTCGGACTGCTTGCCCCAACCTCCGGCGAAGTCCGGTACGCAGGGGTTAATGTGCTCAAGCAGGCCAAGAAGGTAGCCTCGGAGTTTGGTTATTACGCGCAAGAGCCGCATGCCCTTGGCGCGCTGACGGCCAGAGAGGCGCTGCTTTTCACCGGCATTCTTCGAGGCCTGCCGAAGAAGGAAGCAGAGAAGCAGACGATGGAGCTGCTCGAGCGATTTAATATGGCGGAGCTCGCGGGCAGGCCGCTCAAGAAGCTGTCCGGCGGACAGAAACGGATGGTCGGAATCGGAACAACGATGATAGGCGATTCCCGCGTTCTTGTGCTTGATGAGCCGACTAACGAGCTTGACCCTCTGAACCGGCGGCTGGTGTGGGATATTATCGTGGAGCGGAACCGCCAAGGGGCTACCATTCTTCTTGTCACCCATAACGTGCTGGAAGCGGAGCGGGTGGTAGACCGCGTTGCTTTTATCAACTATGGAAGATTGCTGGAGATCGACAGCGTCTCTCACCTGAAGCAGCGCGTGGATGGGCGGCTGAAGCTGGAGCTGACGGCTGTTGAGGGGGAAGCGGTTAATCTGATGAAGCGGATGGAGGAGTGGGGCGATATCCAGCAGACAGGCGAGAACCGGCTTCGGCTTCTGATCGACAAAAATCGGGCGGGTACGATGCTGGATTGGATGTTTCATGCGACCGACCTGCCTATTGACGAATATGCGATGCTTCCTCCCAATCTGGAGGACGTCTATCTCTATATCGACAGTCAGAAGGCGAAGGCTGCGGGATATGTAATCCATGAGGAAAAGGTGGGGAGCGTCATTGGCTAATGCACTTGCTTTTGTAAAGGGACGAATGTGGACCGAGCTGTATATCCTATTGCGGATCCAGGTTGCCATCGTGCGGGAGCAATGGATATGGATCTTTATTATGGCGACGATCTTTCCGCTGACCACGCTGTTGTTCATGAAATTTATGTACGGGGTTTCCTCGGGTCAGATCATGGTAAATGTCATTGTCGGCAATATCGTATTCGCGATCATTATGATGGGCTTTAACGCGCTGGGACAGGAGATCTCGTGGCAGAAGCATGCGGGCTACTTTACCTTTTACTCCTCTCTTCCCATCTCGAAAGCGATCTTTGTCGTTACCCAGCTTGTGCGCGGGTTGATGACGGCGATGCCTTCGGTTATTATCATGGCTTTTATCGGGCAGTTTGCGTACGGAATAAAGCTTCATTACGAGTGGGGACTTATACCGGTCTTCCTGCTGGCCGTATTGAGCATGGTCGGCATAGGGGCGGGAATCGGATTCTGGTCTCCGGATCACCAGATGACCAATATGCTTGTGCAGGGGTTAATGATGTTTGTCGGGTTCTTGTCGCCGGTTATGATGGAAGCCAGCCAGCTGCCGCCGGTTCTGAGGTATATCGGGGTTATTTTCCCGACCACCTATTCGGCCTCCGCGCTCCGGGAGATGCTCACGAAAGGCTGGACGCACGCAGTGACTATGGATATGTTCGTTCTGATCGGTTTTATTATCGTGTCGTTTGCGTTCATCTCGAGAATGATCAGCTGGCGTGCAGCTGAATAGATCCCAAACGAGCAGAAAACCGCTGGCCTCCAAGGCAGCGGTTTTCTTGTTATGTCATCCGGTTAAGGCAAGCATAACATCACCGGCAAGCCTATTCGGTTTTTGTTCTAACCGAATGATACAATGAACTACGGCAATGAAAGACAGGAGGATATTGGATATGACAACGATTGCGATACGGGAAGCGGGGACACGGGATCTTCGCGATTTGGCCAAGCTGTTCGAGGTGCTGATGGAGGTTCGTTCCAATATAGAGGCAATGGGCAGGATGCTCGCGACTGTGACGGAGGATCCGCAATATTTTCTGGCGGCGGCTTGCGACGGCGATCAGGTGATTGGAACCGCAATGGGGATTGAATGTTACGATCTTGTCGGGAATTGCCGTCCGTTCCTCGTTGTGGAAAATGTGGTCGTTAATCCTGATTATAGAGGCCGTGGCGTTGGAAAAATGCTGATGAAGCGGCTCGAGCAATTCGCGGAGGAACGAGAGTGCAGTTACATTATTTTTGTGTCCAGCGGATACCGGGAGAAGGCTCATCAGTTCTACCGGGCGCTTGGCTACTCCAGCGATCATCAGGGCTTTAAGAAGCAGCTTCGGGAACTGGGTTAATCGGCAGCGGAAAAGGCAGTCAAGCAGGGTTGGCTGCTTCCGCAGCCGGCTGTTTGTTTATTCATTTTTACATGGAAAAGGTATGGATTTTACCAAATTCGGCATTCTAGATAAATCACGGATGACAGAACATCCCTATAATGGAAAGATGGCTTAACTATAGTCAGGAGGTGTTGATGGTTGCCGATGTACCGCAAGCTGGCGCCAACGGTGCTCAAGGTCGCTGTCTTGGCCATCATCGTCGTATTTATTGTTCGCAACATTCCGCTGAAGCTGGAAGATCTTACGTCCTTCCTGGTGCACGCGAACTTCCGGTTTTACCTATCGCTGCTCTTATTTTCGATCTTTCTGATGCTTCAAGCCGGTATTTGGGTGTTAATCGTCAATGCCTCCTTATCCGATACCGGCCGCTTCAGCGGCAGTGCGAGACTTTCGATGCTGGGCGGTCTCCGTATTTTTATTGAAACCCAGTTCGGCAAGTACATTCCCGGAGGCTTCTGGAACGTGGCCGGACGGATTGTGATGGCGACCAAAGCCGGGGTGCCGCTGGATGCCCAATTCGCCGCCATTGTGTACGAGAACATTCTGCTCGTTGCGGCGGCGCTCGTCTACGCCATGTTGCTGATTGTCACCCTCCATATTGTGCCCGTCTGGGTAGCGCTCCTGCTTGTTCTCGTGTTTGCGCTAATTTATTTGTTCTACCATCCGCTGACGGTAGCGGTCAAAGGCTTGTTCGTTCGCGCATCCCGGTGGAAATTTCTTCGGAAGATGATCGGGAAAATGACAAAGTCGTTTGGCGGCGTGGAGATGGCCGGCTCCGAGGTCAGCTTGACGCGGAATCAGTTTTTCGCTTATTTGGCATGCTTTTTGGCCAGCCATTTTGTTATGGGCATCGCCTTTTGGCTTCTTACCAACAGCTTTGATAAAGGGAAGATAGGTTTGTTTTACGCCGCGGGAACGTTCGCGACCTCTTGGCTCCTTGGGCTTGTAAGCCCGCTGCCCGGCGGGCTCGGGGTAAGGGAGGGCTTCCTGGTCTATTTCCTGTCCATGAAGCTAGGGACGGAGACGGCGCTCCAGATTTCGGTTATTGCCCGGCTTTGGAACATTATGGCGGAGTTGCTGTTCTGGGCGGTTATACGTGGCGTGTGCTATCTGACGCGAGGGGAGAAGGTATATGAAACGTAGGAAGATCGTGCTCGTCGCGGGTGTTTTTCCGCCGGGTGTCGGAGGCATGCAGAACTACTATTACAATCTGTCCAAACATACGAAGCATGAAATGATCGTTATCGCGCCTGAATACCCGGATTGCGCTTCCTTTGACGAGGGTCAGCCTTACCGGATCCTAAGGGGAGCGTTTATGCGGGGGGAGCGTGCCGACGTGTTCAGCTGGGGACGGCTGTTTCGGCAGGTGAAAAAAACGCTGCGCAGCGAAGAACCGGATATCACGGTGTACGGGTACGTGTTAATCGGCTTTATCGGTTTGTTATTCCGCGTGTTTGGCAGGCGCCGCTATATGATATCCGCCCACGGTATGGATATGCTGATGTTCCGTCGTTATATCGGCCTTAATCATATTGTGAAGCTGATTCTGCGCAAGGCGGACGGCGTGCTGGTCAACAGCGAGTTTACCCGCCGCCTGGTCGAGGAGTACGGGGTGGAGCCCGGCAGAATCGGCATTGTTCATCCCGGCGTGGAAAGCTTATTCGAGCCAAAGGCGGTTGACGAGGAGCTAAGGCGGGAGCACGGACTGGAAGGGAAGTATGTGCTGCTGTCGGTAGGGCGGCTTGTTACGCGCAAAGGCCATGACAAGGTGATCGAAGCGATGCCCGCGATTTTGCGCCATATCCCGAATGCCGTCTATGTCATTGTAGGAGACGGTCCGGAGCGGGGCAGACTGGAGCAATTGGCCGGAACGGTCGGCGTGTCGGGAAAGGTTCGGTTCGTGGGCGGGATAAACGGCACGGAGCGGTTAAACGATTATTACAATCTGGCGAGTCAGTTCATAATGGTAAGCCGGCAGCTGGAAAAGGGCGACGCCGAAGGGTTCGGCATCGTCTATCTGGAGGCGGCTTCCGCCCGCGTGCCGGTCATTGCAGGGCGCTCAGGCGGAGCTTCGGAAGCGGTGCTCGACGGGGAGACGGGGCTCCTTGTGGAGCCTGAGTCGATAATGGCGATCGCGGATGCCGTTGTAAAGCTGGCGAGCGATACGCAGCTGCGCGAAAGGCTGGTCCGCGAGGGTTATAAACGCGCTAAGCTGCAATTCCAGCATGACGTGCTTGCAGAGGTGTTTGATCAATACGCGGGACGCATCTGCTCCAATCCGGTTGCCGCGATTTATAAGCGGGCAGGGAAAAGAGCGGCTCAGCGGATGTAGCTTAAAGAAGGGAAAAACGCTGTAAGGCTGGCGGTGGACCAGCTTTACAGCGTTTTTTGTCGTGTGGGTCATTTTCGCAAACGATGAATCAGCCATACCGAGAAGCTGAATAATCCTGCGAATCCGCCCGCGCAGCATACGCCGCTCCAGCCCCATTCATGCCAGGCGAAGCTGCCTGCAGACGAACCAATCGCTCCGCCAAGGAAGGTGGTTACCATCTGAACGGTATTCAGGCGGCTGCGGGCCGGGGGCTCAAGCGCATAGATGCGGGTCTGGTTGGCGACTTGGGTACCTTGCACGCCGAGATCAAGTAAAATAACGCCTGCAATAAGCGCCCATAACATGCCGCCAAGCAGCCCGAAGAACAGATACGCGATGATGTTTAGCGCGATTAAGCCGCCAATCATCCACTTGGTTGGAATGCGGTCGGCGAGTCTGCCGACAAAGGGAGCGCCTAATGCTCCGGCCGCACCGATTAATCCAAACAGGCCGGCGATCTGGCTGCTGTAATGATAAGGCTCGCCTTCCACATAGAAGGATAAAGCCGTCCAGAAAATACTAAAGGCGGCGAAGTTGGCTGCGCCAATCAAAGCGGACTCCCGCAGCGTGGAATATTTTTTCACGAGCCTGCCCATGGAAAGCAGCAGCTCGCTATAGCGCAGCTCGGCGGTTGCGCGGGCCACGGGAAGCTTGATTCGGAGCAGAAGCAGCAAAGCCAGCATGGCCGCCGCCGCTAAGGCGTACATGAACCTCCAGCCCCAGGTTCCGCCGATCAAGCCGGACACGGTTCGGGTGAGCAGAATGCCGAGCAGCAGACCGCTTGTAACGGTTCCGACTGCTTTGCCTTGTTCGCCGGGTGCAGCGAGTGTCGCGGCAAGCGGGATGAGGATTTGCGGCACAACGGTTGTCAGGCCAACGGTAAAGCTCGCGATAAACATCCAGGCGAGATTTTGCGCGGTGGCTATGCCAATCAGGGAAAGACAGACGAGCGAGAGCAGAACGGTAATAAGTCCTTTGCGTTCCTTGATGTCGCCCAGCGGCACGAACAGGAACATGCCCAGGGCGTAGCCGATCTGGGTGCAGGTGGAGACAAATCCAACCTCGCTTGGGGCAACGCCAAAGGACCGGCCGATATCCGCCAGCAGCGGCTGGTTGTAATACAAATTCGCGACGGTCATGCCGGCGGTAAAAGCCATCAGGAGCAGCAGTCCCTTGGAAAGCGAGGCTTTGCCCGCCTGTGCTGCCGGTGTTTGAAGCGTAGGAGCGGATGACATGATGACGGTTCCTTTCGGGTAAATAGGATATGCTGTCTTAACCATCTTACCTGTAAATTTCTTAATGTAAAGCAGATGCTGGGGGAGGGTGGATTGCGTATTTTTAAAATGGTATAATTTGGGTGTAACTGAAAGCTGCGTATTTGTAGGAGGCTGCTGTCGTGATCTATTTCGGAAGCGTGATTCTAGGATTTATCTTTATTCTGCTTGCCTATCGGTTATTGCGCTATAAATTAACGAAGTACAATAGAGAAAATATTGGTCTAAGCATGATTGCGTGCGTGGAGCTGGTTGTTTTTCGCGGGGAGTTCGTTAAGTACCAGGTAGCTTATATTCTCCTCATCTCCGCAGCGTTGCTGTCTGCGATCGTGTTCCTTTATGGGTTTTTGTTTAAAAGTAACGGGGTTAATGAAGGTCCTGGCCATCGTTGATGGCCAGGGTGCTGCTTAACGATGCGGCATATCGTTAACATGGTGAAAGAGCTGAAAGAGCAGCTAGTCAGGCCCCTTAACGATGTCGCGCATTGTTAAGGCCCGGACGTAAGGGGCTGGCAATAAAGAAAGGAAAAGGCCGTCCATACGAATGGTATGGGCGGCCTTTACTATTAACTACGGTAATGCGTAACCCGGTTGCGTCCGTTGTTTTTCGAGAGATAGAGCGCTTGGTCGGCCTGCTGCAGCAGGGATAACTCAGATTCCTCCTCCGCAGCAAAGGTTGCCGCGCCGATGCTGATGGTGATGCGCAAATCGCCAAGCGGAGTCGTCTCCGTGGCTGCGCGGTACCGCTCCGCGGCAGCGAGAGCCCGATCCCGATCCAGCCCCGGCAGCAAAATAACAAATTCTTCCCCGCCGAACCGGGCGACAACCGCCTCATCCGGCGACTGATCCCGCAGCAGCTGGGCCAGTCTGGTCAGAACAAGGTCGCCGACAGGATGACCGTACGTATCGTTAATGCTTTTGAAGCGGTCGATATCGATGATGCAGAGCGAGAGGGCAGTCCCAGCCCCCTCAGATAGTTCTGTATGCCTCAGCAGCTGCTCCTGGAAATACCGGCGGTTCTTCAGGCCGGTCAACGGATCCGTCGAAGCCAAGGTCTCCAGCCGCTCATTCAGTTCCATTAGCTCCCGCTGCTTCTTCTCGTATTGGGCATGCAGCAGCTCCAGCCTGTGATTGGCTTCATTCGTCTCCTGATACAAAATCTCAAGCTGCCGCTTGGTCTTCATGATATCCTTCTCATGCTCAATCCGTTTCCGCATCTCAAGTGCCACGCAGTCGATCACGGCTTTGCCGTCCCGGTTCCGCCTGATGCCGTTCAAGAGCACGGGAAGATCCTTGCCGTCCTTCGACCGGAACGAGAAATACATCTCGTTCACCTGGCCGTAAAGCTGGATGTAAGGATAGAAATAAGTGTGAAAAAACATCTTATTCGCCACCGACATCGTGGACTCGATATGCCGTTCCAGTAATTCCTCGCGGTCATAACCCAGCATCGTTAACAGTGTCTGATTGACCGATTGAATTAGTCCCTTGTCGGTAATCGAGAAATAGCCGCAAGGAGCTTCATTTAACAGGGTATCCATTCAAATACTGCCTTTCTTCGTCGTTTCGTCGTTTAGGAAATCGCCAAATAATCCTTAATGTACTGCGTGGTTTCTTCCGGGTGACTGAGATGCGGGTAATGTCCGGTTGCCTTCATTTGCCGTAAGGTGCTGTTTTTCAGCTGCGCATGCATGAATTCTCCTACTTCAGGAGGCGAGATGCTGTCGTCCGTGCATTGCAAAATAAGCGTCGGGATTGAAGCGGAGGCCAGCTCTGACCGGCAGTCGGACAAGAAGGTTACTTCCGCGAACTGTCTGGCGATATGCGGGTCTCTGGAGCAGAAGCTTTCCTCCAGCTCGGTGGACAGCTCTTGGCGATCCTGATTCTGCATGACGATTGGGGCGAGGTAGCTTGCCCAGCCGATAAAATTCATCTGCATCATCTGCAGCAGCTCGTCTATCTCGTTGCGGTCAAAGCCCCCGTAGTAGCTTGGGAGATCGTTGACGTAACGCGGCGAAGCGCCTAGCATAACCATCCGCTGAAAATATTTCTTATCCCGAATCGAAGCCAGCATGCCAATCATGCCGCTGACGGAGTGGCCAACGAATATGGCGTCTTCCAAACGAAGCGTATCCATCACGTCAAGCACATCTTCGGCGTAGCCGTACAAGCTGTTATATTTGTCGGGGCTGTAGTCGTTGATTTGGGATGCTCCGGAACCGACGTAATCGAATAGAACGATCCGGTAGTCCTGTTCGAAAAGGGGAAGCATGTGCCGCCACATATTCTGGTTGCAGCCGAAGCCGTGGGCGAAGACGATCGTCTGTTTGCCGTGGCCAAGCACTTTTACGTTATTGCGCGTGAGAACATCCGTATTCATAGATGGTCTCCCCTCTTGAGAGAAGTGTAATACTATGAACATTATATCGGATTATTTTGGAATTGGGATGAACTTTTGTAGATTTGTGTCGAATTTACCAGAGAAAAGAGGAGGTTGTTTTCCGGTTCTTCCTAAGCTGAATAGGGGTGAGCTGGCTGAAGGATTTGAATTCCTTCATGAAATGGGACTGGTCAAAATATCCGCCTTCCATCGCTACATCCGTCAAGGAGGACGCGCTTCTGACAATGCCGCTAAGCGAACGCTGGAAGCGGATAATCCGGTTGTACAGCTTGGGGGAGATGCCGAGGGATTGCTCGAATTTGGTTCGGATATAACGCTCGGAGTAGCCGGTATCCTCGGCCAGCTCCCGGATCGTAACGCTGCCGTTTGAACGCTGCATGGAAGTCAGGCAGTAATCGATCATCCGGATGGGACGCGCGTCGCCCGTCAGAAGGGGCATGCAGAGCCTTTCAAAGCCTCTTATCCGCTCGGAGAAGCCTTGAAGCTCGGCGATAATCGCTCCCGTATCTTTGTATACCGACAAAGAATCCTCGAACGGCGCTTGGATTTCGATAATTTCCTTCAACGGCAGATTTGGCAGCAGAAGACTTAGCCTTGCGGACAGTCGAACCCCGAAATAGGTCGTGTCAGCTTCAAAATAAAGCTCTTTTCCCTGCAGCACGGTACCGCAAACTCTGGCGGATGGCTTCCCGGGCTGGCAGCAGAAGAGAAGGTCGACACAGCCGTCCGGGACAACATGGATCATCCGCCCGGATGCATCCGTCATGAACTGATAATAGATAACGGGCTGTCCGTTATAATGGATTTTCCGCTCCGTATAGCCCGTTGTTTCCCATTCGAAGCCGTATTGGATGCCGCTGACAAGTTCCTCCATCATCTGTGCCAGTTCCTCCCGTAACCTTAATATGCGTACAACAATAGCAAACCCTGTGTTCTCTCGTCAATGAGCGAAAGTTATATTTTCTAACATAATTTTCGGGTTTGTTCCGTTTTTTACAATAATCCGCTCTATTATGTGAGGTAAATTAACGTCACGGGAAAACGTAAGAGAATGGGGAGGCATACCAAGATGAAGAAGCTGAAGGGTTCACTTGCTAAAAAATCGGCGGTCCTGGGCACGGCTTTAACGGTTGCGCTAGGCGGCGGGTTAATCGCACCGCTATCGGCGCCAACGGCCGAAGCGCATGGAGGCTCGGAGGATTTTGTTCCGCTTCGCGCAACCATGGAGGAGTTTGGGGCAGAGGTGAAATGGGACAGCTTTGCGGGAACGATCACAATCACGAAGAACAGCACGTTGGTGAAGGTAAAGCCGAATTCCAATATCGCCCTGGTAAACGGTCAGCGTCTGGAGATGGAAGCTCCGGTCATTATGAAAAAAAGCCTGGCGTACGTATCCCATCATTTTGTCGGCGAAGTGTTCCAGTCGGGTCTGGATCAAACGTTTCAGGTAGAGAAAAAGGCCAATCCGCTAAACCCGCTTACTTCCGCCGAGATAGCGGAGACGGTGAATATTTTGAAGGCGGAAGGGAAATTCGGGGACAACTACCGCTTTACCGAAATTACGTTGAAGGCTCCGCCAAAGGAGCAGGTATGGAGGTTTGCGCTTGACGGCACGGACGTATCGGCTCACCGTTCGGCTGCGGTCGTTATTCTGGACGGCAAGCGTGTCATTGAAGGGACGGTTGATCTCGCAGCCCAAAAAGTAACCGCATGGCAGCCGGTCGAAGGCGCGCATGGCATGGTGCTGCTCGATGATTTCGGTACGGTACAGAAAGCCATCGAAGAAAGCCCGGAATATGCGGCAGCTCTGAAGAAACACGGCATTAACGATGTGAAGCAGGTCGTTTCCACGCCTTTGACGGTTGGTTATTTCGACGGCAAGGACGAGCTTCAGCAGGACAAGAGACTGCTTAAGGTAGTCGCTTACCTGAACACGGGAGACGGCAACTACTGGGCGCATCCGATCGAGAATCTGGTCGCGGTGGTCGATCTCGAGCAGAAGAAGGTGATTAAGATCGAGGATGCCGGCGTCGTGCCGATTCCGATGAAGGCAACCCCGTATGACGGCAGCAATATGACAGCTTCGGCGCCCTCGAAGCCGCTTGAGATTACGGAGCCGGAAGGCAAGAACTACACGATTACGGGCAATACGATTCATTGGCAGAATTGGGACTTCCACCTTCGCCTGGACTCCCGCGTTGGTCCGATTCTGTCGACGGTGACCTATAACGATCAGGGCAAAAAGCGCAAAATCATGTACGAGGGCTCGCTTGGCGGCATGATCGTTCCTTATGGCGATCCGGATGTAGGCTGGTACTTCAAGGCTTATCTCGATTCGGGCGAATATGGCATGGGGACTCTGACCTCCTCGCTTGCCCGCGGCAAGGATGTGCCAAGCAACGCCGTATTGCTGGATGCGACGATCGCCGATTATACGGGCGCCGCGATGAATATTCCGAACGCGATGGCCATCTTCGAACGCTATGCAGGCCCGGAATACAAGCATCAGGAGATGGGACAGGACAACGTCAGCGCGGAAAGACGCGAGCTTGTTGTCCGCTGGATCAGCACGGTAGGCAATTATGATTATATTTTCGACTGGGTATTCGCGCAGAACGGCACCATCGGCATTAACGCCGGTGCTACCGGCATTGAAGCCGTAAAAGGCGTAGAGTCCGGCACGATGCATGACGAGACCGCTGCCGACGATACGAAATACGGCACGTTGATTGATCATAACATCGTAGGTACGACGCATCAGCATATTTATAACTTCCGTCTCGATATGGACGTGGACGGCGAGCAAAATTCCCTGATGGAGATTAATCCGGTGGTAGCGGACAATACGGCCGGCGGCCCGCGCGCGAGCACGATGCAGACCGAGACGCGCATTGTGGGGACGGAGCAGGAGGCGGCTCAGAAGTTCGATGCTTCGACCATTCGCCTGATCACGAATACCAATAAGGAGAACAAGGTAGGCAATCCGGTCTCCTATCAGATTATCCCGTATGCCGGTGGGACGCATCCGATTGCCAAGGGCGCCAACTTCAGCGAGGACGAATGGCTGTTCAACCGCGTTAACTTTATGGATAAACAGCTGTGGGTCACGCGCTATTACGAGAACGAGCGTTATCCGGAGGGCAAATACCCGAACCGAGCGAAGACGGATACCGGTCTTGGATTGTTCACCTCGGACAATGAATCGATCGTCAACACGGACAACGTGGTCTGGATGACGACGGGCACCACCCATGTGGCGCGCGCGGAGGAATGGCCGATCATGCCGACGGAATGGGTGTACACGATGCTGAAGCCGTGGAACTTCTTCGACCAGACGCCAACGCTGAACTTGAACGGCAAAAAGTAGCATAGTATGGTACAGGGGTCTCTTGCGGGACTCCTGTTTTAAGTTGTTCCTTGAAATCTATCAAGCTATAATGTTAGAAAATATAACGTACAGGCTGGGATGCCGGGAAAGAGGAGCTGTCCATGGAGAGGGAAATCATCCAGGTAACTCATGACAACAAGGATTTGCACGAATTAATCCGGAAGCTGGACGAGGATTTGGCGGAGCGCTATTCCAATCCGGACGACGTGTTTACGGTGGATTTTTCGGATCCGAAGGTGAAGGACATGATCTTTATGGTCGCTTATTTGGGTGGAACTCCGGTCGGCTGCGGAGCTATTCGCCCGCTGGACGAGGAATCTGTCGAGCTGAAGCGCTTCTATGTAGATCCCGGCTTTCGGAGGCAGGGAATTGCGGGAGCCGTCTTATCCGCTCTGGAGGATCAGGCGGTTGCGATGAATCGCCGGGTCATGCGGTTGGAAGCGGGAGCGCCGCAGCCGGAGGCTCTTCGTTTTTACGCAAGCAAAGGCTATTACGAAATCGACCGCTTCGGCGAATATGCGGATTGCGAATCCAGCCTCTGTTATGAAAAAGTGCTGTAACGGACAGAAGATCGACTCCGTCCATAGAGGCGGAGTTTTATTTTGCTTCTGGCTTGCTGTTGGGGCGGGCTCTCGATTAACATTATCGTAGAAAATGACAAATGCCATTTACCGGGAGGGAGCTGCGGAGGATATGAACGACGGTCTGATTGGCGGAGCGTTGGAGAAGGTTAATCCTTACTACTATTTAGGCGGATTTATTGGCTGTATCGCCGGTTACGCCATGGCGAAGATTTATTTGATCTGGGCGATGATGTTCATTGATGGCGGGTATGATCGATTTACGAGTGACGCCTGGAACCCTGGCTCTACCCCGCTATGGTATACGGCTACCAGACATACCGGGGCATTTACGTTTTGGGTAACCGTTCTTTTCATCGTAATCGGGGTTCTATTCGTTAAGCTATGCAGGGTTGCCTACGATAGAAATAGAGCTCAAGCCTTCCATAAAGGCAAGGAGGAGACGCGAGACGCATGAATACAGTAAATAAAGTTGAGGTGCAACAACCATGACAATCACGCATGACGATAAAGAAAAGATGATCCGCAAGGCCGAAGAGTTCAGCCGTTCCGTACTGGAGAACGATACAAGCGGCCACGACTGGTGGCATATTCACCGGGTGGTGCAGATGGCGAAGCGGATCGCCGGAGAGGAAGGAGCGGATAGGTTCGTCTGCACGATAGCGGCGCTTTTGCATGATGTCGCGGACGAGAAGCTGAATCCTTCGAAGGAAGCGGGGCTTCGGAAAGTTCAAGCCTGGCTGGAAGCCAATCTGCCGGATGAAGAACACCGCGCACACGTGATGGATATTATCTCGAACATGTCCTACAACGGCGGTAAAAATCCCCCGATGCGTACGCTGGAAGGGAAGGTTGTGCAGGATGCCGACCGGCTTGACGCCATTGGGGCTATCTCCATTGCGAGAGCTTTTGTATACGCGGGCTGGAAGGGCACTCCGATCCATGATCCGGCTATTCCGCCTCGCGGCGAGATGACCGCAGAGGAATACCGGAACGGGAAAGGCACGGCGATCAATCATTTTCACGAAAAGCTTCTGAAGCTCAAAGATCTGGTCAATACGGATGCTGCCAGACGGATAGCCGAAGAGCGCCACCGCTATATGGAGCAATTCGTAGAGCGGTTCTACGAGGAATGGGACGGGAACCGGTAGAGTAGGTAGCGGGGATTACGACGTTGCACGAATTGCAGCATAATCGTCGATCATAGCCCTATACATAGAAATATCCTGCACGGAGTGCAGGATATTGGCTGCTAAACCGCTCCATTCAGCCGCAATACCTCTAATAGACTGCATTCCGTACAGTATAGTTCACTCAAACGCCCTTACCCAAAGTCCATACCCTGCATTTCATGCAGGATATCTCAACCGGACCCCTATGCCAGAAAAATAAGACCCTTCGGGGTCTTATTTTTTCGCCTTCATTTCATTCCACTCGCTCAAGTACGGGACATAATCCAAGCGCTGCGGCTCGTCGTCCAGCCATGCCATAAATTCGAGCTCGTTGCCGTCATGGTCGTTGAAATAGACGCTTGCTGCCGGCATCCATGCATGCACGAAGGGCTCCGGAGGAGCCTCTGTTTTGTCAAAACCAGGCAACGGGTAGATTCCCCGTTCAATCAGCCAGTCCGAAGCCGAAAGCAGCTGATCAAGCCGAACGCCAAAAGCGAAATGCCGCGGCTGCAGCTTTTGTCCTTTCGGCAGCTCCTTTAAAGCGAGTAAATCTCTGCGCTCTCCTACATAGAAAAAAGCAGACCTCCGCTCGGGCTTATGCAACGCAAGGGTTAGTCCGAGTTTCTTATAAAACTTGATGGAACGGTCTAAATCCGTCACCTGCAAATGGGTTTCGAAGATGGAATCAATCATGCCGGTATGCTCCTTTTGATAAAGGTCTGTTTGTCCTATTGTAACTTATCATATCCATGATATGACATTTGTCATCTGAAAGAGATTACGTTCATGCGTAGGAGCAATCCGCTCAAAAAGGTAAGATGGGTATGTAAGCAAGACGCGGCAACTTGAGACGTAAACGCACAACAAATTATAGATAGCGGGAGTGAAGTTGACAATGAGTTACGCAATCGAATTGGATCAGGTCTCGAAGATCTACCAAGGTAAAAAAGCGGTTGATAATTTATCGCTGAAGGTGGAGAGGGGTACGGTGATCGCGCTGCTTGGGCCAAACGGCGCCGGCAAAACAACAACGATCTCCATGATTCTGGGGCTGAAGCAGCCGACCTCCGGAACGATCAAGCTGCTGGGCGGAAGCCCAAAGGACATCAAGGTGCGCAACCGGATCGGCGCGATGCTGCAGGATGTCAGCGTGATCGATAATTTGAAGGTAGCGGAGACGATTGAACTTTTCCGCAATTATTACAGCAATCCGCTCTCCTTGCAGGAGCTGCTCCGGATCTCCGGCTTGGAGAAGGAAAAGGATAAAATGGCCGCGTCGCTGTCCGGCGGACAACAGCGCCGTCTAGGCTTCGCCCTTGCGGCGGCGGGCGATCCCGAAATTATTTTCCTCGACGAACCAACGGTAGGCATGGACGTTACCTCCCGCCAAATGTTCTGGGATACGATCCGTTCGATGGCGGACAAAGGCCGCACGGTTGTTCTGACGACGCATTACCTGGAAGAAGCGGATAGCCTCGCCGACCGCATCGTCGTTATCAATCAGGGCAAGGTTGTGGCGGACGGCTCGCCAAGCCAGATCAAAGCCGAAACAACCGGCCGCGTCATCTCCTTTACGGCTGGCGCTTCCGTAACGAACGAGCAGCTGCAGGCTTTGCCGGGTGTTATCGAAGCGGAATGGAACGGAAGACGCGTTAAGCTTCATAGCCGGGATACCGACCGGTTGATCGTAACGTTGATCGAGCAGCGCATTGAAATGAAGGATATCGAAATTCAAAGTGGCGGCCTTGAGGATGCATTCCAGGCGATTGTCCACTCCACGAACTAAGGGGGATCTATATCAATGAGTCAATCCACAAGCATGAAGGCAACGCTGGCGCAATGCAAAGCGGAGCTGCTGCGTACCGTCCGTAACCGCCGATTCGTTATTTTCTCGTTTATTATGCCGGTTGTGTTCTACTTTATCTTTACCAATACCGTTGGCGATAATGTGCAAGTTGGCAATGTCGATTGGAAAGCCTATTACTTGATGTCGATGACGGTGTACGGCGTAGTAGGGGCGAGCTTAACCTCCTATGCGCAGCGGCTGTCGAGAGAACGGAGCCAAGGCTGGCTGTCTCTCTTGAAAATCACTCCGCTCCCTTCCTGGTCTTATGTAATGTCCAAAGTATTGTCGCAGGCCGTTATTAACCTGGCAATCATTATCGTTATGTTCGTTGTAGGCGGCGTGTTCAAGGATGTTAACCTAAGCGCGTCCACCTGGATCGCTTGCGGGCTGTTTATCTTTATCGGCGGCTTCTCGTTTATGGGTCTTGGCACTCTGATCGGCTCGATCAAAAATGCGGATTTTGTTCAAGTCCTTTCCATGATATGCTATATGGGATTGTCCATTCTGGGCGGTTTGTGGTTCCCGACGGATACCATGTCCAGCACGATGAAGACCATTGCTCACCTGACGCCAACCTATCGTCTTGGGCAAGGGGCTTGGGACGCGGTTGCCGGTGTTTCGATTAACTGGACCGGCGTAGGAATCCTGGTTGCTTACGTGGTGGTATTCCTTGCGATTTCGTCTTATATCATGAAAAAACAGGAAGCGGTGTAATGCAAATATACTTGCATGATTTACGTCGATTTATAATGAAGCGGCCCCCTGAAGGTGGGCCGCCCATTTTCTTTATGCTGTTATGGCTTGTCTATATCCTATTCCCGGTCATGGCGCTCGCCGAACGGCCGCCTGAGGAGCAGTGGATCGGATTTCCTCTTATTATCTTGTTTATCGTCAGTTACATTACAGGGCATTTGAGCAAAGGCTGGCGTATTTGGGCGGTTATTATTCAATTGCTCGTGATTGGGTACTTCAGTTGGCGGTATGATGAAAGCTTTATGTATATGGGCTTTTTTACGGCTTCGCTCGTCGGCATGCTGCCGAGCCTCCGTCAGATCGGGATTGCCATGTCCGGCGTGCTGCTGTTGTACGGGATGGAGGTCTGGCACTATGAAGAAAGGAACGGTCTGGAAGGACTGTACAATTTATTGCCTGCTATGGTTGCGGTCCTGCTGGTTCCTTTTGTCATGTTCATCGGACGACGCTCCAGAGTGCTTCGCGCGCAGCTCGAGCTTGCTAATGACGAGATTGCCCGTTTATCCATTCAGGAAGAGCGGCAGCGGATCTCCCGCGAGCTTCATGATACGCTTGGTCATACCCTTACGATGATCACGCTCAAAAGCGAATTGGCCGAGAAGCTGATCGTCCATCATCCGGACCGGGCGAAGCAGGAAATAAGGGATGTTCAGCTTACCTCGCGTGCCGCGCTGAAGCAGGTCCGGGAGCTGGTTACGGGCATGAATACGGTAACGCTGCAGGATGAGCTGTCGAATGCGAAGCGTATTCTGGCGGCAGCTTTCATAACCATTAAGGTGCAAGGCGACCCCGCTTCCGCATCCTTAAGCCCGCTTATCGATAATATGCTGGGCATGTGCCTGCGCGAAGCGGTAACCAATGTCGTGAAGCATAGCGAAGCTCGCCAGTGCGTTATTGAATGGGCAATGACGCCCGATCAGTACCGCTTGGCTATTCGGGATAACGGGGTTGGCTGTGATTTGGCAGACAAAGGGCCTGCGCATAACGGACTTAGAGGGATGCAGGAACGGTTAAATCTGGTGGACGGCAAGCTGCACTTCAAGTCCGCGAGAGGCAGCGGAAGCGTTATAACGTTTACCGTGCCTAGAGTACACTCGTCATCGAAGAAGGGAGGCTCCACATAAATGAGAGTGCTTGTAGCCGAGGATCAGGGAATGCTGCGCGGTGCGCTTAGCGCACTGCTCGATTTGGAAGAAGATATTGAGGTTGTTGGACAAGCGGAAGACGGTGAACAGGCGTTAGAGATGATTCGCAGCCTGAAGCCGGATATCTGCGTGATGGATATCGAAATGCCCAAGCTGACCGGACTTGATGTTGCGGAACGGTTGCGGGCGGATAAGCATCCTTGCCTGGTCGTCATTCTGACCACCTTTTCACGCGCCGGGTACTTCCAGCGGGCTATGAAGGCAGGTGTGAAGGGCTTCCTGCTTAAGGATTCCCCGATCGATGAGCTGTCCGCGGCGCTTCGCAACGTCTATGCCGGGAAGCGGGCGGTAAGTCCGGAGCTTGCCCTATCGTTTTGGGAAGCGGAGAATCCGCTCACCGAACGGGAGCGGGAGGTGCTTAGGCTGGCTCGCGAAGGCTTGCCTGCCGGCGAGATTGCCTCCCGGCTGTTTCTGTCCGCGGGGACCGTACGCAATTACTTGTCCGAAGCCATTCAGAAGCTGGATGCCAAGAATCGGATTGATGCGATCGGAATCGCGGAGAAAAACGGCTGGCTCGATTAGAAGGTTACTTATGCCTGCAAAACGACAGGTCAATTCTAAAATTGAGCTCAATAAATAGAACGGAAATGCAAAAAGTACAGTTCATTCCGACGAAAAATGCTCAATTGAGCATCTGGGTACGGTTTAACTGTACTTTTGCAGTTTAATCGGGTTCCTGCCCGTTACGGGAGAAAGTCACCTGCGTGTTCGCGGCTTAATTGTTGTGGGTTGGGATTATCTTACCCGCTTAATCAGGAACGCGTTATCGGCTTTATCAAAGCCGATCCGAGGGTAATAATCCATGGCGGATGGCGCGGACAGCAGCAGAAGAGCAACCTCTTCGCCAAGGTGCTCCCGCAGCCGGTTCACCAGGTTGGTGCCGATACCAAGACGTTGATGCGTTTTGCTTACGGCCAGATCGGAGAGATAACAGCAATAGGCGAAGTCGGTAACCGCCCGGGCAATGCCGACAAGCTCTTCGCCATCCCAAGCCGAGAGAATAAGATCGGCGTTGTCGATCATTTTCTGAATGCGGGGAAGATCGTCGACGGGTCGTTTGATGCCGGAGCTTCGGAATACTTCGGCGACTTGTACGGCTGTAACGGGAGCTTCAATACGGTATTCAACTGGCATGGGGCTGCACCTCTTTTGTTTTTAGTTTAATAAGAAAAATATAGGGGATTGCGCTTTCTGTCAACGTTCTTTTTCGTCAAGCCTCCGTCAACCAGACCTCTTTGATTATCCCGATAAGCCGCTCGCGCGCAGCCGATGGATATACGGTATCCCGCCGATCGAGCAGGCCTACCGGGATCGTAGGCTCCTCCCAGTCAACGGCAAGCGGTTTTACTTGATCGGACAGAGGGGTTGAAGCCAGGACAACGCCAATAAACGGCGGACGCGCAGCAAAGCCCGGAATCGCAGAGATTTGGCTCACCGAGTGGAGCAGCGGCATGCTGTCGAATCGGGCAAGCTGTCTCGATAAGTGCAGATAGTACAGGCAGGTTGGCCCGCCAACCACCATCGGAAAGGGCAATAGCTCCTGAAAAGGAAGCTTGCCTTCTCCATGCAGGTGAAGGGGATGGTCCTTGGCCGCCGCAAAAACTATTTTCTCCTCATGCAAAGGTTCGAAGCGCAGGCCCGTCAGCTCGGGAGGCTCGCCGCATATCGCCAAGTCCAGCTGTTTGCGGCGAAGCTCGCTGGCTGCCAGATCGGTGTTGCCGATCACGAATTGGCAGGCAATGTGCGGCTTTTCTTCGCGGAACCGACTTAATGCTTCCGGCATGATCTGCCGGGCAAGCATCTCCAGCATGCCGATCCGAAGGGTGCCGGTCTCCTCCCGCAAAATGGCTTTTGCCTGGTCGGACACGTAATGCCAATGCTGAATAAGCCGATCCACCTCGGCGGCGTAGATTTGCCCGGCGGGGGTCAGCTCGGCTTCCCAGCCTCGGTCAAACAACTGGAAGCCCAGTTCTTTTTCGAGGCGCTGAATCTGGTTCGTTATGGTGGACTGGGCGTAATTCAGCTTGGCTGCCGCCTTCGCAAAGCTACCTTCCTGCAAGATCGTCTGAAAAGCGGTTAGTTCTTTCAAATCCATCTTCGAAAGCATCTCCATTCGTATATCTGAATGAGTTGTTTAATTAATTCAATTATATAGATAAAGAAAACGGATATACAATGAAGTCATCTTACTTTAGGGAGTGATGACAGATGCCTTTTATCCGGGTCGGCTATAGGGAGGATCAATATAAGCAGGAAGAGCTGCCGCCAATCGGCCATGCGATTCATCGGGCGTTAACGGAGTATTTTCGCGTGCCGGAGGATGATTATTTTCAAGTTTTTCATGGCCATAAACCGGGGGAGTTCTATTACGATCCGGCCTATCTGAATGTCTCGCGCACGGATCGGCTGCTCTATATCCACATTACTTTGAAGTCCGGGAGGACGGAGGAGCAAAAAAGAGGCTTTTACGCCCGGCTTGCGGAGCTGTTGCCCGCATGCGGAGTGAGAGCGGAGGATATCTTTGTTGTGCTTGTCGGCACGGAGCTTGAGGACTGGACGTTTGGGAACGGAATCGCACAGATGCTGGGACAGAAGAGGGAGGCATAACCCAATGCATAGAAAAATCGATACGGCTCATATCGGCCCAGCATACGGTGATACCGCGTTTGCCCGTTATAGCGAGGATATTCTGTTTGGAGACTTGTGGCGGAGGGAGGAACTTTCGATGCGTGAGCGAAGCTTGATTACCTTAGCGGCCTTAGTAGCAGGCGGGCATATGGAGCAGCTCCCTTATCACTTGCAGCTTGCCAGGGAGAACGGTTTGACGCAAGAGGAACTGGTTGAAGCGGTCACGCATCTGGCATTCTATGCGGGATGGCCTAGAGCCGCATCCGCAATCGACCGTATACGGTCCCAAGCCTAAAAATAAACCGCAGGGTACGGCATCGGCAGGTGCTTAGCCTGCGGTTTTTCTTTACGATGCAACAACAGACGGGTTATGATGAAATAATAGTAAAAAATGGATATCGTTCATTCTTTATGTATGGAGAGGAGCTGCTGCGATGAATATTACGGCGCTGGAAGGCCAACGGGTTGAGCTGCTCCCTATCGCTGAGGAGCATACCGAGGCGTTATTTGCCTGCTCGCGTTCGGACGAAATATGGGAGCAGCTGCCTGTCAAAGTCCATACCTTGCAGGAAATGGAGCGTTTTGTCCATACGGCGATACAAGGAAGAGAACGGGGTGAAGAATATCCGTTCGCCGTCTTTGACAAACAGCTGAACCGGATTGTCGGGACAACGAGATATCTCCGTATCGCCCCGTCCCACCGCAATCTCAATATCGGCTGGACCTGGTATTCGCCCGAGGTGTGGCGGACGGTCGTTAATACCGAATGCAAATATCTGCTTCTGAAGCATGCTTTCGAGCAATGGGAGGCCGTCCGGGTTGAACTCATCACCACGACCTCGCATCATCGCTCGCAGCGGGCGATCGAGCGGCTTGGGGCAACGCGCGAAGGCGTGCTCCGCAAGAAATATAACGGCATGGATTATGTCATATTTAGCATTGTTACGGAAGAATGGCTTCCGGTGAAGGAGCGTCTGGAGAAGCTTTTGAACAAGGGGGTACAACCGTGATTTTTGCTCCAAAAAGGGACTTATGGCTCTCGAATACGATCTGGGTTACGACGAGGATCCCGGCTTCTCTGCAATCTCCCCCATTAGGATGGGACCTGCATTTCTCCGTTTGAACGGGACGCCCTCCTAACTGAAGCAAAGCTGCCCGCAGCTGACCGCCGAATAGCCAAGCCCCGATAAAGGGGCTTTCTTTTTTTTATTTATATTGTGTATAGTTATGGCGACAGATATTAGGCGGGGGTGTCCGGGTTGTTTCAGTTTAATCGCATGAACACATTGCGCAATCAGATTTTCCTCGGGTTCGTGCTCGTTATGCTGCTGGTGCTTGCATCGGTAGGCTTTTTTACTTACGGACAAGTATCGGAGCTGCTTCGCAATAATGCCGAGAATCATATTCAGCAGACAGCGGTGCAGGCGACCGGCAAGATGGACGTTCTGCTCCATCAAATGGAAACGTTCACCATGCAGGTAGCCACCAACGCGTCGATTCAGAGTCTGATGGCCAAGGAGGCGGGCGGCACCAACCTCACCTTTGAGGAGCGGCAGGTGCTCCAGCATGAAATCCGCAAGCAGCAGGCGTACGTAAGCGGTGTACAGTCGATCGAATTGTACTCGAATGGCTTCCGGGTATTGTTTCCGCTGACGGATATCAGCCTATACAACCGGGTCCCCAATGAATGGATCCGGGAGGCGGACCGTGCCGCGGGCCAACTGGTATGGTTCGGTATCGATCCTAACAATCCGAATCAGATTACGGCGATCCGCCGCGTGCGCCTGATTGACCAATCCTTTTCCAATGCCGGGTATTTATTGGTCCGAATCGACAAAAAATATTTTGAGCTTATTGATACGAATACCTCCTCTGACGGCAAGGAAGAAATGGGCCTGATCGACGGCTCCGGTCAGATTATCGCGGCAAACTTCTCGGCGGACATTCCGCAGGACGTGCTGCAGAAGACCGACGGAAAGACCGTCAGCATGCACGGCAGATTGTATATCCCGATTCAAAAGCAGCTTGAGGGTGCGGCAGGGTGGCGGGTGCTGATTCTGACGCCGGCCGAATACGCCGCCGAAGGCGTCTCGGTGCTGCGCACGGCGATAATCGTATCGGTCATGGTTGGCGTGCTGTTGTTCCTGATCCTGACCTTTATCCTGTCGATCATGATCACGAGCCCGATTCTTAATTTGATCAAGGCGATGAGAGGCGCAAAGTACGGCTCGCTGAGGCCTATACCGGTAACGTCCTCCACGCTGGAGATTAACGAGCTGAACAATACGTACAACCAGATGGTCGCGTATTTGAACGAGCTGATTGAAGTGGTGTACGAGAAGGAGATTATTCAAAGCCGGACGGAGCTCAAGGCGCTGCAGGCGCAGATCAATCCGCATTTTCTTTTCAACACCCTGGAAGCTTTATATTGGGCGCTTGAGGACAAGGCTGAAGAAGAGCTGTCCCAGGTTGTCGTCGCGATGTCCGGCCTGTTCCGGTATGTGATCAACCGCGCCGACGATGACGAATGGGTAACGGTAGCCGATGAGCTGGAGCATGCGGAACGTTATCTGAAAATCATGGAGATGCGTTTGATCGACCGGCTGAAGTGGAGGATAGAAGGAGACGAAAGCCTTCGGAGCGTTCCGATTCCGAAGCTGCTTGTCCAGCCGCTTGTCGAGAATGCGATTTCGCACGGGGTAGAGCAGAGGATCGGACAAGGCTCGGTCGTCATTGACGTGGAGAAAACCGAGCGGCCGGGCTATATCCGGATTTCCGTTACGGACAACGGTCCGGGCATGAGCCTGGACAAGGTGCAATCGCTGTATGCGGCGATGAAGCAGGGACATGTCCATGACGCGAAGGGGAACGGGGTTGGCATATCCAACGTTGACCGAAGACTAAGGCTTTACTACGGGGAAGAGACGGAAGGCCTGGAGATTCAGAGCGAGCAGGGAATGGGCACTAGGATGTCCTTTGAAATACCGATGAACATGGGGGCGAGGCAAGATGAAGACCATTCTGATCGTAGATGATGAGCCAAGAACAAGGGAAGGCGTGCGGAAGGTGCTGGAGTCATGGTCGGCAGGCCGTTACGAAATCACCACATCCTCAAGTGCCGTGGAAGCATTGGAATGGCTGGAGGCGAATGAAGCCAATCTGGTTATTACCGATATCCGGATGCCGGAGATTAACGGGCTGGAGCTGGTAGAGAAGCTAAGGGATAGGCAGCATCCTCCGGTTGTGATCGTTATCTCCGGCCATCCGCAGTTCGACTATGCCCATAAAGCTTTGCAATTTGGCGTTATCGAATATTTGCTGAAGCCGCTGGACAAGAAGAAGCTGGTGGAAGCCGTGGAGCTTGCGTTCCGCAAGGAGGAGGAGCTGAACCGGATTGAGCGCATGGAGCGGCTTGTCGATACGAAGCTGCTGGAGACTAGCGAGCAGGAGACGCAGTACAGCGCGCCGGTGAAGGAATCGATTCAGTATCTGGATGAGCATCTTCACGAGCCTGTTACGATGAGGGATATTGCCGATCACCTGCACATGAACGCAAGCTATTTCAGCGTCCTGTTCAAGGAGCAGACCGGGCTGACCTTCAGCGATTATTTGACAAGGCGCCGAGTGCAAAGAGCCAAGGAGCTGCTGACCGGCACGCGCCTGTCGATTAACGAGATAGCCGAAAAAGCGGGCTACCAGACGGCGAAATATTTCGTTAAAGTGTTCCGGTCGCATGAAGGCGTAAGCCCTGGGCAATACCGGAAAAACGTCTCGCATGCGGAGGAGACAATCCAATAAAAGTAGTACTTTTCCCAACTCGCAATACCTTATGCTGCTGTGAAAGCGCTGTTACAATTTGTTTAGCAATACAAACACATCAGTCAAAAGGGGTTGTAAACGTGTTCAAAAAATCGAAGTGGATGACACTCGGACTTATTCTCTGTCTCGCCATCGTAACGGCAGCATGCGGCAACAACAGCGGCAGCAGCTCAAATAACGGCAACACGGCTTCTAACGGGGGCTCCTCTGAAAGCGGTTCCGACAAGAAGGTAACGATCAACTTCATGCACCTGTGGCCGGAAGGCGTATCCGCGGGTCAGAACAAAATCGTGAACCAGATCATCAACGATTACCAAAAAGAACATCCAAACGTGACGATCAAGCAAGAGGTACTGGATAACGAGCAATACAAAAACAAGCTGAAGGTCCTCTCGGCATCCAACCAGCTTCCTGATGTAGGCGTAACTTGGGCGGCAGGCTTCCTCAAGCCGTATGTAGACGGCCAGCTGTTCACGCCGGTCGACGATCTGCTGAGCGGCGAGCTGAACGGCAAATTCGTAGCAGGCACAACGGAGGCTTACGCGATCGACGGCAAAACGTATGCGCTTCCGCTGGAGTTCAACATCGCTCCGATCTACTACAACAAAGAAATATTCAAGAAGTACAATCTTGAAGTTCCAACGACTTACGAGCAATTCAAGCAAGTTGTGAAAACGCTGTCCGACAACGGCGTAGCTCCAATCGCCCTCGGCAACAAAGACCGCTGGACGGGTTCCCTGTGGTACATGTACCTGGCTGACCGCATTGCCGGTCAAGAGACCGTAGCCAACGCCATCAAAGGCGCGGCGAAATTCACGGATCCGGGTCTGCAGCAAGCGGCTTCCGAGGTGCAATCCCTGGTTGACGCAAACGCATTCGTGAAAGGCTTTAACGGTCTGTCGAACGAAGAAGCGAAATCCGAATTCCTGAACGGCAATGCCGCGATGTACTTGATGGGTACTTGGGAGCTGCCGAACTTCACAACCAACGAAGACATTCCGCAATCGTTCCGCGACAGCGTTGGATTCTTTAAATTCCCGACGGTTGAAGGCGGCAAAGGCAACGCGGACAGCTGGGTTGGCGGTCCCGGCGTAGGCTTGTTCGTAGCGGAGAACTCGAAAGTGAAAGAAGAAGCGAAAGCATTCGTTCAATACTTCGTAACGAAGTGGGGCGAGCAATCCGTAACCGGCGCGGGCGTTATCCCGGCTACGAAGATCGATACTTCTTCGATTAAGCTGCCGCAGCTGTACATCGACCTGTTCAACGAACTGAACAAAGCAAGCAGCATCACCTTGTTCGCGGACGTTCAATTGCCGGCCAATGCGGCTGAGACTCATCTGAACATGATTCAATCGCTCTTCGGCAAAGCCGTTAACCCAGAGAAATTTGCATCCGAGCAAGATGCGGCCATCGCGAAAGGCAACTAGTTCAGACATCCAAAAATAAAGGGAGGCCTATCCGGACGGACGGGTTCGAAATACCGGATAGGCCGCCCTCCTTATTTTTGACAGAGAAAGGAGTCGGCCAACTTGGATAAGGTGCTATCTAACAAGAAAGTCATCGCATTATACGTTCTGCCATCCCTTCTGCTCATTCTAGCCGTCGTTTATATCCCCATCGTTCTGACGGGCTATTACGGATTGAACGAATGGAACGGCATTGGCGCAATGAAGTGGGTGGGCCTCGATAACTACGCAGCGTTGATTAAGGATCAAGATTTCTGGAGCAGTGCGGGACATTCGCTGCTGCTAGCTGTATTTTCCATGGTCAGCCTTATCATCTATCTCATCGTAGCAATGGTGCTTGCGGCAAAGCTTAAAGGAGCAAATCTGTTCCGCAAAATTTACTTAATCCCGATGCTGCTGTCCTCGGTGGCAATCGCTCAGCTGTGGCTCAAAATCTATCACCCTACCAACGGCATTATGAATAGCTTGCTGGAATCCCTTGGCGTTGCAAATCCTCCCGCCTGGCTTGCAGAGACGGATCTTGTTCTGTTCGCATTGTTTATTCCGATTCTGTGGCAGTACGCGGGCTTCTATATTTTGATCTACTATGCGGCATTGAAGAACATCCCTTCTTCGCTTGAAGAAGCGGCTAAGATTGACGGAGCGAATTCGTTCCAGATCGCTTGGAGAATCAAATTCCCCCTTGTCATGGAGGTTGTGAAAGTAACGATTGTCCTGGCGGTCGTAGGTTCCCTGAAGTACTTCGACCTGATTTACGTCATGACGGACGGCGGGCCGAACGGCTCCAGCGAAGTAATGGCGTCGTACATGTACCATAAAGCCTTTAAGGCTTATGACTTCGGTTACGGCAGCGCGGTTGGCTTCTTCCTGCTTGTTATCTGTCTGGTAGCAACATGGATCATCCGAAAGGCAACGGCCAGCAAAGACACGATCCAGTATTCCTAAGTAAAATAAATTCATTAAGCTAATGCTTACGAGGTAAGAATCATCACAAACAGCCTTATAAAGGCTGTTTGGGTGATAATTCTTTTCAGGAGGTACGCTTCATGTCATCGACAACTATGAAACTGGGCGGAGAAGCGAAATCCGGTTCGAGAATAGGAATGAAGGTCGGCTACGCTGTACTGTACATTGTTCTCATTGCCGTAGCGGTGTTCCAGGTTTATCCGCTCATCTGGCTCTTGTTCTTCTCTTTGAAAAACAACCAGGAAGTGTTTAATCTATCGCCGTTTGCTTTGCCATCGCCTCCGCACTGGAGCAACTACAGCAAAGTGTGGAACGCGGGCAATATCGATACGTATTTCCTGAACAGCGTATGGATTACGGTAGCGGCAACGGCTGCGACGATTGTGCTTGGTAGCCTTGTGACGTTCGCGATTACCCGCATGAAATGGAAGCTCAGCTCGCTTGTCCTCGGTCTTTTTATGGTTGCCATGATGATTCCGGTACACTCGACGCTGATTCCGCTGTTCAGCATGTTCAACAAGGTCCATCTGATCGACAATCCGTTGTCTCTCATCCTGTCTTACGTGGCATTTAACATGCCGATCACCATTATGATTCTGCTTGGCTTCTATGTCGCTCTGCCGAAGGAAGTGGAGGAAGCGGCTATCATCGATGGAGCCAGCATCCATAAGGTATTCTTCAGCATCGTGTTCCCGATGACCAGCTCAGTGCTCGCGACAACGGGCATCATCAACATGATCTACAACTGGAACGAATTTATTTTCGTCAATACGTTTATCAGCTCGGATAAGTTCAAGACGCTTACCGTTGGCGTACAGAACTTTATCGGCCAATACACCACCGATTGGGGCGCAATCGGCGCCACGCTGATGATCAGCATCCTGCCGATCCTTATCACGTTCTTGTTCCTCAGCGACCGGATCGTAGAAGGCATCGCGGCCGGTTCGGTAAAAGGTTAAATTGAAAATCGGCAACGGGGCTGGCTGTGCCAAAGTCATGAATAATGACTTTGGCACAGCCATCTTTTGTTTTCACCCCTAGATATGCGTCGTTTTGCTTCAGCCGTACAGCTTGCTCCCGGACATTTTGAACGAATCCGCCTGTTCTTTCATTCCGGCCTGGAAAGCCTCTTCGTTGTTCAGACCCCGTGCTTCCGCGTATTCCCGGATGTCTTGCGTAATCCGCATGCTGCAGAACTTCGGTCCGCACATGGAGCAGAAGTGAGCCGTTTTCGCCGCCTCGGCTGGCAGCGTCTCGTCATGGTAGGCGATTGCCCGTTCGGGATCAAGGGACAAATGGAACTGGTCGCGCCATCGGAATTCGAACCTTGCCTTCGACAAGGCATCGTCCCGGAGTTTCGCCATGGGATGTCCTTTGGCGAGGTCGGCGGCATGCGCCGCTATTTTGTAGGCGATGACACCGTCTTTAACGTCTTCTTTATTGGGAAGGCCCAGATGCTCTTTCGGCGTTACGTAGCATAACATTGCCGTTCCGAACCAACCGATCATCGCCGCTCCTATCGCCGATGTGATATGGTCGTAGCCCGGCGCGATGTCCGTGGTCAGCGGCCCCAGCGTATAAAACGGCGCTTCCTTGCAGATTTCCATTTGGAGATCGACGTTTTCTTTGATCAGATGCAGGGGAACGTGGCCCGGCCCTTCGATCATAACCTGAACATCATGCTTCCAAGCGATTTCCGTCAATTCTCCAAGCGTTCTCAGCTCCGCGAATTGAGCTTCGTCGTTAGCGTCCGCAATGGAGCCTGGACGAAGGCCGTCCCCAAGCGAAAACGTTACGTCGTAAGCTTTCATAATCTCGCATATTTCTTCAAAGTGGGTATAGAGGAAGTTTTCCTTGTGGTGAGCGAGACACCAGGCGGCCATGATGGAGCCGCCACGGGAAACGATGCCGGTGACGCGCTTGGCGGTAAGCGGAATGTAACGCAGCAGCACGCCGGCATGAATGGTGAAATAATCGACTCCTTGTTCCGCCTGTTCAATTAACGTATCGCGGAACACTTCCCAGCTCAGGTCTTCCGCTTTTCCGTTCACTTTTTCAAGCGCCTGGTAAATCGGCACCGTGCCAACGGGAACGGGGGAGTTGCGGATAATCCATTCGCGGGTCGTATGGATGTTTTTGCCCGTGGACAAGTCCATGATCGTATCCGCTCCCCAGCGGGTCGCCCACGTCATCTTCTCGACTTCCTCTTCGATAGAGGAGGTAACGGCCGAATTGCCGATGTTGGCGTTAATCTTTACATGGAAGCGGCTCCCGATGATCATCGGTTCGAGTTCGGGATGATTGATGTTCGCCGGTATAACCGCACGTCCGCGGGCTACCTCCGAACGGACCAGCTTGGGATCAACACCCTCGCGAATCGCAATAAACTCCATTTCCGAAGTGACGATGCCTTTGCGGGCGTAGTGAAGCTGGGTCACGTTTCGCCCCGGTTGTGCCTGAAGAGGCCGGTGGTTCAGGCCGGGAAATACTTCCGCGCCTTTCTCCTTCGCGCGTTCCTCGTTTGCAAAGCCGTTGTCTTCCGGCCTGACGATGCGGCCGTCGTAGGCTTCCGTGTCGCAACGTTCGTTAATCCACCCGCCCCGCACAATCGGGAGCCCTTTGCGTACATCGGCCTCGTAGGACTCGTCCGTGTAAGGGCCGCTAGAGTCATACACCTGCACCGGTTCATTCGGCTGCGGCTGTCCGTCTTTCCCTTGGCTGTCGGCTAATACGATTTCGCGCACGGGAACCCGAATATCTTCCCTCGATCCTCTCACATACGTTTTGCGGCTGCCCGGCAGCGGCGTCGATAAAATCGGCATCAAAAAACCTCCTTAAGAACATTCGATAGATTCAGGAATGTCCGCTAGGAGGCCGTTGTTAGGGGAAATGAGAATGTACGCGTTAGGCACGACGAATAGGCAGAGCTCGCCCCGGCAGGGCAAAGCTCGCATCCCCCCGGCCGCTCCCACAAAGACAGCTTTTGATGCGGCCGGACGATATCCGGCAACGAAAAAAGCCGCCCCGTCGGGAGCGGCTTGAGGTGTCGAAATCCGTGCAAATCGAAACGGACGAATGACAATAGCACCCGTTTCTATCGCATATGACTGACGCGCACAAGACCACTTTCCTACGCTGGCATGACCCAGATCAGGTTCGAAGGGACCAAGGCTACGCCTTATCTCAGCCCTTGCGGGCGCCCCTAGTGGAATTCCTAGTGACAAGAGTACACTCGTATCCAGTTTCTGTCAAGCAAGCTTTCAAGCGGATTTTTCATTTCATGGCTCATAGGCAGGATGATTTGGCCGTGTATGGAATAGTAATATACAATCTCGTACTTGATCAGGGGAGGTTGGATGAATTGGACAATCAGCCATTCAAGCATGCGGTCAGAAACCCTTCGGGCGTTAAGAACATTTTCGGGATGACGGTGCTGTGTTCACTCTTTCTTGTTAGCAAGCTGCGGGGGAAAGACGACGGTACCGCCTTGTCTATTTTCGGAATCGCGGTGTTCTGCTTCTGCGCTGCCGCATTGCTTTGGTCGCTGTACCGGGCCGTTCAGAAGCCGATTGATCTCTGCCTGCGGGAGGATGCGCTTTTGCTCAATGGAAATACGATTGCTCCGGAGCAAATTAAGGTCATCATGATCAGAAGGGACTCGGTTCACCCCATTATCGGGATCAAGCCTCATGGCGCGAGAATTGTTCCTGTCCGCATGTGCTTCAGGTACGTGGATAAAGAGGAGCAAGGCTTCGCTGATATCGCTGACTGGGCGAAGAAGAATAACGTAAAAGTCGATTACGGTTTCTTTTTTAGATGGATATAAGATTTGCACCCGGCTTTACCTATTGGTCGTACAATAAAGATAACCCGCTTCTTCTAAAACGGATCAACCAAGCGATGAAAAGCTTTAACGCCATTTGAACGGTGTAATATGGAGGGCTGCCATGAAGTCTATTACGATGAAAGCGCTGGTCTATGAAGCTTACGGTTCGCCGGAGGTTCTCCGGATCAAAGAAGTGGAAGTCCCTGCGCCGAAGGAGCATGAAGTGCTGATCGAGGTTCATGCCGCTTCGGTCAATTCATGGGATTGGGATCTGCTCCGCGGCAAGCCGTACATAACCCGCATTGGCGGCTTCCGCAAGCCGCGGTATCCGATTCTTGGCGCGGATATTGCCGGGAAAATAATTGCCGTTGGCGCCTCCGCCACGCGGTTCCGGCCGGGCGACGAGGTGTTCGGCGATCTATCCGGCTGCAGCTGGGGAGGATTTGCCGAATATGTATGCGCGCGTGAGGATGCCTTGACCCCAATGCCGAAGCGGCTAAGCTTCGAGCAAGCGGCTGCGATTCCGCAAGCCGCCGTGCTTGCCCTGCAGGGAATGCGCGATAAAGGGAATTTGCAGAAGGGCCAGCATGTGCTTATCAATGGGGCAGGGGGTGGCGTAGGGACGTTTGCGATCCAATATGCCAAGCTGCATGAGGCTGAAGTAACCGCCGTGGACCGTGCAAGCAAGCGGGACATGCTGCTGTCACTCGGAGCGGATCATATGCTGGATTACGAGAAAGAGGACTTTACCGCGACCGGAAGGCAATACGATCTTATCCTCGATGTAGTGGGGACCCGTTCGGTCTTCAAGGTAAAGCGTGCGCTTAAGAAAGGCGGTACGTACGTCATGATTGGCGGCTTAATGCCGCGTCTTCTCCAGACCCTGCTGGCCGCACCGCTATTCCGCAGGCTTGAGAAGAAGAACATGACCATTCTGGTTCATAAGCCGAATCAGGCGGATCAACAGGTATGGCGGTCGCTTGCTGAGGCGGGCCGGATTGCTCCCGTCATTGACCGGCTTTATGGCCTGCAGGATGCCGCCGAGGCTCTCCGGTATTTCGGGGAAGGGGAGTTTAAAGGCAAAATCGTTGTCCGCATGAAAAGCGAAAACCCCAAGCCATAAGGCTTGGGGTTTCTTGACGTTCGTTTTTTATCCCATTATTTCGTGACGGTAACGGTAATGGTATCGCTAGTGGTAACGCCTGCCGCATTCACTAGCTCGCAGCGGTATTCGTAGGTGCCGGGCTTTTTCTCCGAAACGGCGGTTACGGCGGTTTGCGCCGCGGGAGTAGCTTCCTTCAGCGATTGCGTATCAATTAGCACGCCATTCTCGTATAAGCGATATTCCGATGCGTTTGTGCCCCACCATAGGTTCATCGTTACTTTGTAGCTTCCGTCTTGATCCCAGTTGTCATGGGACAGGACGGCTTTGCCCGGTGAAGCGTCGGTTACTTGAACGACCAGCGTGCTGCTGGACGTTTTGCCGTAGGCATTCATCAATTCCGCGGTGTACGTGTAGGTTCCGTTAGCTTTGCCCGCGATTTTGGTTTGAACGGATTGGGCGAAAGGAGAGGCGTCCTTCAATTGGGCGGTATCGACCAGCACGCCATTCTCATACAGTCTGTACTCTGTGCCGTTATTGCCCCACCACAGGTTCATCGTTACCGTATAGCTACCGTCTTGAAGACCGTTATCCCAGCCGTTGTCATGGGATAAGACGGGCGTTCCCGGAGCACCGGCGGCAAGCGGCTTGCTTGTCACTTTGAACGCGTAGCTTGCGGTGGACGTATTGCCTGCGTTGTCGGTTACCGTATATTTGACCGTATGGCTTCCGATACCAAGCTTGGAGGCTGCGATAGAATATCCATTTGCAATTACGCTATTGTCCAAGAGCAGCTGCTCCGAAGCAACACCGGAAAGCGAGTCGCTGCTTGCAATTTCATAGACAAGAGTCGCCGTCTCAACAACGTCTGCCACTTGTCCGCCGGATTGCGTTAACACCGCAGTTGGAGCGGTCTTGTCCAATGGGACATGGACCGAAGCCACGCTGCTTTTGTTGCCTGCCGCATCAACCGCGTAATAAGTAAATGTATGATTGCCCTCAGCGGTTACGGTAACCGGCGTTATGTAATCGGAAAAGCTATCGTTGTTTAACGCGTAAAACGATTCTACTTTACCTTCCGAGTTGTCTTTAGCGGTTACGGCCACTTGAACATCCCGATTAAACCAGCCTTCCGCATTAGGGGAAGCGGACAGCGAGGCTTCAGCGGTTGGCGGCGCGTTATCCGCCGGTTGAGAAACCGTGAAATCCGCGAGGCTGCGCGGTTTGAGCTGGTACAAGTCTTTGAAAATAGCGGACACGCCGGTAATCGTTACCCTCTGGCCAACGGCGTAAGGGAAGCTGCTTTGCGTAAGGCCCGTGCGACCGTCAACACGGATATGATTAACCGTTCCGTTATCGCTGACCGCATCAAATTCGAAGGAGCCGGATGGCGTGGCGGAGACGATATTGGCAATCGCGACGTCCCTCAGCTGAAGCAGTTGGCCTTGATTGGAGCCGTCCGCTGCGTTTACCGCGCTTGGGGCCGGCAAAGCCGCCGTCCCTGTTTTTTCGATCGCGACAATATCCCCAAGCTCAAGCTCGGCATTATAGAGTGCGGTGGTTGCCGTTACTTTGACAACATCGCCCTGATGATAACCGGCTGCGTTCTGGTACACGTAAATACCGCCTGTCTCATCCTGCAGGTAGAAGGTTTGCCCGCCGAAAATACCAGGCTCCGTCGTCACCACGCCTTCAACCGTAACGGTGGCGCCTACGTTTGCGGCACGGGATTCCGCAATGGTGCTCTTGGCCGGGATTCCGCCTTCGTCGCCCGGAAGCGGCTCAGCCGGTACGTTGCCGAGCGTAACGGCTTCAGTCAGCAGGTTCGTGCTGTTTTGTCTAAGCCGAAGATTAGCGGCACCGGTGGATCCGGCTTTTAAGCGGATGGTTAAATCCTTATAAGCATGTCCCGCGGCGTCGGCCGTAACGCTGAAGTTCGCGCTGTAGCCGTAAGCCGTCGGCCAAGTTCCGTCCGTATTTTGCACCTGAGCGATTTGGGTGCCGCCGCTCGTTAAATAAACGCCAATCTGATAATTGCTGACGGTCGAATTAGGAGCCAGGTTGTTAAATACGACACGAACCGGGAACGACGTTCCGCTGCTGGGCAGCGTTGACTGGTGGACAAAGCTGTATGCCGGATTCGAGACAGCCGTCGCGCCGCCGTATGAACCAGCCTTAAACGTCGAGCGGTCATACCATTTGTAGCCTGCATTCGGAGCTGCCCATGGTTCAGGCTGCGGCTCCGTGGACAAGGATGGCGTCTCGAAAGGAAGCAGGGCAGTAGGCTGGTCGAGCTGCAAGCCATTTACTTGGCTGAGGCTTGTATAGCTTTCCTTTGTCGACAGCCAGTCGATCAGGTTCACGAGCAATACGCCGTCATTCGCTTCTTTGAAGCCGTCGTAAGTGGTTTTCTTAGCGCCCGTATCTTCACGCAAATATTTAGGCGTGACGTCCTCAACGGGGGAGGAATCGCCGATAAAAGCCGCTTTCCCGCCGCCAAGCTTGGAGACGGCTACATAAGGGCCTTCCGCTGTGCCGCCGCCGTTGTATACCCCTTGGTCAACCGCGCTTGCCCATGCTTCGTTTGTTTGAGGCAGGTACACAATGCCTTTTGCTTTTGCCGGATCAATAATGGCAAGCGTCGAGCCGGCATGCATGGCGACGGCCGATACGCCTTCCGTAATGCCAAACGCCTGATTCGGAGCGACAATGTTTGTTGCGTTAATGTCGCCAAGCGCATTGTAACGGAAGCGGATGCCGAAGTGATCGGCCAGCCAGTCCGAGCTTGCGACATTTTGCATGGCCGAGGAATTGGCTTCCTCCGTGCTCATGCCTTGAGCCGGATTCGTCCATGCGCCGCGGCGGTAGCCGTTAATGGACTCCGAGCCGTCCCAGCGGTTTTTATTCCGGTCCGCGTTGTAATGGTCGCCGATGAAGAAGATGCTGCCGCCGCCTTCCACATATTGCTCCATGGCAGCTTGCTCCGAAGTTTTGAACGGAATGTTGGGTTCAGCTATTACGAATACGTCATAGCCTTTCAAATCGTCATACGTAAACGGGGTCGACTTGCGAAGCTCTTGGACAAAATAGCCATTGTTAGCAAGCCCGTTGGCGAAATCCGAGAAGCCGCCGTCGATAACCCAGTCCGCTGCTCCAGCCGTTTGCGCGTGCGTGTTGTCGAACAGCACTTTTTTGCCCGCATTCTCGTTGACGACCTTTGCGTTGATGTAAGGGGCAGGATCCGATGGTCCCTCCGCATGAGCGCTATTGCTTGTCCATTGATACTGAACCGGTACAACCAGCAGCAGCATCAGCAGCAACTTGAGCCATTTGTGTCTCACTTGAAGCAATCTCTCCATAACCATACCTCCCAATTGTATCTTTCCGGCGTTAGTTTACCACGTGCTTCCAGATTTGTGTGATAGGGTATTGTAAAAGAGGGACCGTTCGGACTAGTTCGAAAGTAGGGCTGCGTGCGGCTTTATAATGGCTAGTACTACGATTCCATTCGGATTTGCGCGAGGAATGGGAAGGGCGATAAAATTTGGGCGCTTGCCATAGAATCGCAAGAGCATATTTAAATCCTTATAGTGGGAATAAATATAATATCCCAACATTGAGGTGTTTGCTATTGAAAAAGTGGATATGGACAATTGCGATAATTCTCGGATTTACTTATCTATTCGGGATGCCTGCTTTTGCGAAAGAGAACGACCCCGCTGTTGAATTCGCCAAGGCCATTACGCGCAATGACTATAAAAAAGCACAAAGCTGCATCGATCAAGATTATGTGCGTATTCCCGAGATACCGGAACATGTTTCCGCGCAAAGCTATCAGCTTGTACCCTCGCCTATAAGCGGAGTGCAAGTCCTTATGGTGAACCTTTATGACGAGAAACGAAAAACCGAGCGACTGGCTTATATCTGGGAGTTGTCGGTTAATTACGGCCGTATTACGCAGATCCGTGTTTTATACGAGGGATTCAACCCGCTGGCGGAAGAGGCTCGCTTAATAAGAGAATATCAATACAAATTCAAGCGTCATCTCTTAGCGCCAACCGAGCTGCCTTTTAAGAAGGTGACTGAATTTCATGGCTACATCGAGGAGGACAGCTCAATCGAGCTGTTGTATCGGAACGATGAAATAAACGGTTTTTTCAAGGTTAAAGCGTCTCCGGTAACCGTGGATTTGGATCGCTTCAAGTTTGATAAAGATGATGTGTACTACACGCTGAAAGACGGAACCAAGGCGCTTTACAGAGTGAATTATGATTTAGGCTATGAGTTGAGGTTTCAGAAAAATGGGATGCAGTATATGCTTGGCATCGGCAACAAGAAATATTTGAAGGTCAAATACAAGCCGGAAACCTTGCTGAAAATCGCGAATTCCATGGTTTAACCGGGGCTGTCTCCCGCCGCAAGGAGACAGCTTTTTTATTTGGCTTCTTATTGCGCGATAAGTAGGATATTATTTGCTTTATACCGTATTTTTCTAGAATCCATCACAACTTAACGTTGAAAGCAGGGGCAGTAATGAAGAGGAATAGACTATTGGCATTTTTTATTGATTATATCTTGGTTCTGCTTATTTTTGTTCCAATTAGTATCCTCATCAATTTAAATTCGACTGAAGAAAACTCTAATAGACCTTTTGAAATCTTTTATCCGCTTCTGTTCCTGGTTCTGTTTGTTTTCTATAACAGAGATCTTATAGACGGCAGAAGCATCGGGAAACGAATCGTAGGGATAGGTGTAAGGGATCAATCCAATGTTCAACATACCCCGGGGATCATCAGGCTTTTTTTTAGAAATGTACCTTTGATATTGTGGCCCCTTGAACTTTTGTTTTTCATTATCACGGGGAGAAGACTAGGGGACAGGCTCTTGAAAACTAAGGTAGTCGAATTGAAAAAAAAGGTTCTCTCAAAAGAGGAAGAGACCCCCGAATAATTCGAGGGCTTGAAAAGGTATGCTTCAATGAATGATTGCAATGATAAAACGCTGCTCGACGATAGCCTTCTGTTTATTCCGCGGTTTCGTCAAGATCTTCATTGTAAGCCAATATTCCGCGTTTGAAGTAATGAAGCTTTTCGTCGGTGGTGCTTTCCATCAGGTTCGTGATCAGAAGTCCCACGCTTTCCTTATAGTTGTGGCTATTATACAGGGCCATGGCCAGAAATACTTGAATGGCGCGGTTCCCGGGGAATTCCTTCATGCCTCTCCGCAAAGTCTCGACGGCTTTGTCGTATTGTCCCCAATAACGGTAGGTACTCCCCAGTCCCATCAGGCATCTTTCCAGGTCAGGACCGGATAACCCTAATTCAATTGCTCGTTCGTAATAGGGAATCGCCTTATTACCGAGACCGGAGTTATCGCAGGCGATCCCCATTTGGTAATTAATTTCCGCATCATCGGGATAATGGCCAAGCAACTCTAATAATTGCTCGCGTACTTCGCTTAGAATCCCTTGATCCTGCTTTGCCCGGCCTTCTTCGCGGCGTTCAATGAGTCTTTTCAAATCGTCTCTTGTCATTGTCTCATCATTCCTTTTAAAACTCTTTATTTCAAAGTAAATGAATGCCCTGACAATAGCAAGAAATACTATGTAAATAAAAAATTGCGGGGTAAGAATATGAAGACAATACATAAGCGTTTATTTTCAATCATTCTAGCCTTTGCAGTTGCGGTCTTATGCGTCGAGTCAGCTAGAAGCGGTGGAGTGCTTGCCGCTCAACCTATGCATAGAGACATCAGTTATCTAGGGGAAATCGGCCCTTTAATTACAGAAAAGATTAAATCGGCCGATATTACTAGTCCGCACAATAAGAGATCTCATCTTACTGAAGATGAGATAAGTAATTTCATTGATTTCTTCAAGAAGTTATCAAAGAAGGATGTTACCCGGTACTATGGACCAGCTCCAAAGGGTGGGCCGCCAAGGTTACAAATCACGTTAGGATCAGACGAAAAGGTTTCCCTGTTACTTAACGGTGATTACATATTGTTTTATGGTGATGGAAAAAAAGTATCTCAGGTCTATAAACCGGGCTTAGGTATGTTTACTGTATATAAAATAAGGCATTACAAATAACGAAAGGAAGGCCCATTAAAGCAGGCCTTCCTTTTCTTACGGTCCCCCAAAAAAATAAGACAACGGGCGAGGAATAGAGGTAAAAGTTTCTCCTGGAGGAGCGGAGCGTCTGCCTTTGCCCGGAGGGCAACAGCCACACCGAATTTCGGCAACGAACTAGATGTTGGCGAAATTTCAGTGAGCCGGAAGGAGAACTTTTACCGCCATGACGAGCGCACTTGTCTCCAACCCCCGCCATGACGAGCTTAGTTGTCTTTGTAAACAAAATAGTCAAAGTCCGCATACAACCCTCTGCCCGAGGTATCCTGGCATTGCATGCCGACAAATGCGCCGGTGAAGAAGCCGCCGCCTTGGATATAATCATCCGACAGCTTATGCGACTCGAAGGTGACCGGCAGCGTTGTCCAGCTGTCGCCGTCGAACGAATACGAGTAACGGTACGTCAGCTCCGTAACCTCAACGCGTAGGAATACGTACTCCACGCTGTCCGGGATAACAACCTCGGAGCCTTGCAGCGGCTGCGAGAACGAGAAGTTATCGCAAGCAACCAGCTCCAGAATCCTGCCTTTCTCTTCATGCCGGGTAATCTGGCAGGACGTCCAGTTCTGCGTATTGTAATAGTTCACGAGACCCGCGGATTGCTGGAACGTACTTGGGTTGAAGGCAACCTTCGTCTCCGCGGTGAAGCTGAAATGCTGCCAGCGGCGGGCAACGAATGCCTGAGTGAACTTCGAAGTGAGCGATTCTTTTCCGTAGATGCGCAGATGGCCCGGGTTGTCCTTCAAGGAGACAATCTTCTCGCCAAGCGGAATACGCAGCGTCTGGAAATGCGGGTTAAGCGTCTCGGAATCGAAATCGTCCTTCTCCGGGAAGTCCGGTCCCCACACGACCTCTTCGATGTTTGGTCCTTCAATGGTCAAGGACGGTTTATTGCCGCCAACCACGTACGGCCAATCGTTATGCCATTCAAGACGTTGAATCGCGGTCTCTCTGCCAAGCGGGCAATAGCCGCGCGGATCGAGCAGCGGTTGTCCTTCGCGGGAGAGCGGGCGTCCCACCAGATGGACAAGGAACCACTCATCCGTATGCGTCTGGACGATCGAAGCATGTCCCGCTTTTTGCAGCGCAATCCGCGGATGAGCGTGCGAGGAGATGAGCGGATTTTCCGGGTGAACCTCATAGGGCCCGCGAATATCCTTGGAACGCGCAATGGTCGCCTGATGGTCGTATTTTGTGCCGCCCTCAGCGGTCAGCAGGTAGTAATAGCCGTTGATTTTATACAAATGCGGTGCTTCGGTCAGCTTAATGTCGGTGCCTTTGAAGATCACCTCCGCTTTGCCGACCAGACGCTGTTCAGCCGCATCATACTCCTGCAGCACGATCCCGTAGAACGGATGATTGCCGACGCGTTGGTCCCACAGCATATTCACGAAATATTTTTTGCCGTCCTCGTCATGGAAGAGGGAAGGGTCAAAGCCGGAGCTGTTCATAGGAATCGGCTCAGACCATTCGCCGTCAATCGTATCGCAGGTAACGAGGTAGTTGTGGCAATCCTTCCATTGGCCTTCGACAACCTTCACGTCGGTGTAGATCAGCCAGAATTGATTGTCGCTGTACGACAATTGAGGCGCCCAAATACCGCCGGAATCCGGATTGCCCGTCATATTCAGCTGGCTTAGACGGTTCAGCGGACGGGACGCAAGCCGCCAGTTTTTAAGATCCTTGGAATGGTAAATTCCCACGCCCGGAAACCACTCGAAGGTCGATACCGCAATATAATAATCCTCGCCTACGCGGCAAATGCAAGGATCCGGATTAAAGCCCGGCAGAATAGGATTCGTAATAGTAGCCATATCGACAAAATTCTCCTCTCATCAGGTCAGCAAATATGCCACTAGGAAGACTGGGATAACTTAGAAATTACCCTTCTTGATCACAGAGCTTCACTTGCTGATATGTTATAATATCTCTATATTATCAAGGGTCTTCAGGTTATCCCATATCCATAGCGGGATACTATTTACCCAAATCGATTAAGCTGATGGCGACACTGGAGAGGAGAAGGAAATGGAGCAAAAAGATCGTCAGAAAAAAGAGTATATGCTGCCCGACATGGACTCGACCTTTCGCGTGTTTGGGGCCCATTCCCGGACCGTGGAGCCGGATTGGAGTTATCCCCTGCATAAGCATCCGATGTTCGAAATCAATCTCGTGCTGACGGGTACCCAGCAGTTTAGCGTTGAACGGACAAGCTACACGCAGCAAGCAGGGGACCTGCTGTTATTCAGGCCAGGAGACCAACACGAAAGCCGGGTGTCGGGGGAAGGAGACATGACGTATTATTGTCTACATTTTGACGTGGACGAGCCTTCGTTCCGAGAACTGCTCAACAGGAGCCCGAGATGCTTCTACCCTGCGGACAGCGAGCTCTCGGTGGCTATAAGGCCTGCATTAAATAAGCTTATCGGATTAACGGTTTCGCAAGAAGCGGTGCTGCGAACGGAAGCCCGCATGCATGTCCTGTCTGCATTATTCGAGCTGTTCGCCGCCCTTAGCGGTACGTTGTCCAAGCTGAATCAGGACCCTCCCGGCCTTAGAAGCTCCGAGCTGGCCTCGCGAGTTGCCGTCATGCTGGAGGAGGCGCTGGACGGTACGGCTTCCCCCGGCCATTTAAATGACAAGGATACGATCACCTCGATTGCCGCTGCGGTCGGGTATAGCACCTCGTCGGTTAACCGTTTGTTTACTAGGTCCTTTGGCGTATCCCCGAGGCAATATTTATCCACGATTATGCTGAGGAAGGCAAAGCTGATGCTGATGGATCCCGAACTGTCCGTCGAAGAGATCTCCGCGAGACTCGGCTACAACAATATTGCCCATTTCAGCAGACAGTTCAAGCGCTGGACCGGAGAATCGCCAAGCCGATTCAGGGATAGATTCCACGATTAGACATATAGTGGTAAACTATAGGAAGAAGAATCCTTCGCGAAACGCATGCTTTCGGCAGTCGTTTACGCGTGGATTGTTGAAGAGGAGTGACGCTAGCTTGCATAACTTTAGTCGTATGCGCTCCCTGTTAGGACTGCTATTAGGCATGCTGTTTATCCTATCGGCATGCAGTAGCACGGAACTATCCATGAAGCCGATCTCCTCGGCCAAAACCGTTAATATCGGAGTAACGTACTCGCCAAATACTCTTAATCCCTTGTCGCCTGTTGGACAGGTCTCTTCTTATATTTCCGGTTTAATGTATTTGCCGCTTTTTGAACTCGATCAGGACTTGACCTTTAAGCCAATGCTGGCCGATTCCATTACAACAATGGACCATAGGTTATTTACGATCAATCTGAATCCGTCCGCCGAATGGAGCGACGGGAGTCCTGTCACCGCGGACGATGTTGTTTTTACGCTGGAGCTGATGACAAGCAAGGAGATTGCATCCACCTATGCGTATATGTTTGCTATCATAGAGGGGACGGATTCAACAGGCTTCAAGCCGGAAGGAAAGTCTGCGTTGGCCGGCGTTCGAGCCGTGGACAAGCATACGTTGACGATTAAGACCAAAGAGCCAACAACGTTAACCATTGTGCAGGATACCATAGGGCGGAACTTGTTTACGCTGCCGAAAAAGGCGCTTGAAAGCGTGCAGGTTGATCAACTCAGAAACGGTGATTTCGTGCAAAAATCGGCTGTCGTCAGCGGTCCTTATCGGTTCGACAGCTATGAGCGGGATCAGCTTGTGCAGATGAAGGCAAACGCTGCTTATTTCAAGGGAGCCCCAAGAATCGGCCGGTTGAACTTTAAAATAGTGAAGGACGAGGCGCTTGCCGATCAGTTCGAAAGCGGGGATGTTGATCTCAATATCCCGTCGTTTGGGGTTATCCCTATTAACGACTACGGCAAAATCAAATCGCTCCCGAATGTGACGGCTGTTAACGGGCCATCCATTACGACCCAATTCATGTATATCAATGAACAAGAGCTGCCGGATGCCAGGCAAAGGCAAGCGATCTCTTACGCGATTAACCGGGAGAGGATCGTAAACGATTTGCTCCGGGGGGCGGGAGAGACGGTCGACGGCTTGTTCACCAGCTACAGTCCTTACCTTGACCCGTCGGTCAAACAGGCGGAATACGATCCGGACAAGGCAAAAAGCCTGCTCGCCGAGTCAGGCTGGGTGCCCGGTACGAAGCTGACGTTATCCGTCTTGTCCGGGGACAGCACGCTGGAGCAGGCAGCTCAAATGGCAGCCAATGATTTAAAGGATGTTGGAATAGACGCCGAGATTCAAGTGATTAATCTAGCCCCGCTTATCCATAAAATCGTCGAAAAGGACTACGATCTTGGCGTAATGACAGTCTCGATGTCGCTCGTTAATCCTCTGCCTGACGTAAGCTATTTCCTGCAGGAGGGGAATCCTAACGGATACCGAAATCCAGAAGTGGACAAGCTGCTTGCTGCGCTGAAATCAGAGACCCGGGAGGCGGATATGAAGCGGACTTACAGCAGGCTGCAGCAAATTATGGCGAAAGACGTACCGATGCTGTCCATTTACGCGACCCGTTCCCTGGGGGTTGTTAATCATGCCGTCACCGGCGTACATCCTTCCGACTACGGCATGTTTATTGATGTGCAGGATTGGGACATTAAGCGTTAAGCTTGATGTCCTTTTTCCATGTTGAGGGTCAGAACAACCGGGCAATGGTCGCTGCCGAGAATCTGAGAATCGATGCCGGCATCAACAATGGCCGGGGCAAGTCTTGCGGATGCTAGGAAATAGTCGATGCGCCAGCCGACATTCCGTTCTCTGATCTTCGGCATAAAAGACCACCAGGTGTACGCATCCGTCCGGTCCGGATACAGGTAGCGGAAGGAGTCGATAAATCCGGCGTCAAGCAGACGCGTCATTTTCTCCCGTTCCTCGTCCGTGAAGCCGGAGTTGCCGCGGTTCGACTTCGCATTTTTCAGATCGATTTCCTGATGAGCCACGTTTAAATCTCCGCATACGATCACAGGTTTACGTTCATCCAGCTTAGTGAGATAACCTCTAAACATGTCTTCCCAAGCCAGCCGGAATTCCAGCCTCGACAGGTCCCGTCTGGCGTTAGGCGTGTACACCGTTACGAGATAGAAGCTCTCGTACTCAAGCGTAATGACCCGCCCCTCGTTGTCCTCGTCTTCTTCGCCCAGGCCGTAGCTTACGGACAGAGGCTTATGCTTCGTGAAAATCGCGGTCCCGGAGTACCCCTTTTTCTCGGCGTAATGCCAGAATAAATGATAGGCTTCGCCAAGCTCCAGCCGGATCTGTCCTTCCTGAAGCTTTGTCTCCTGCAGGCAGAAGAAATCCGCATCCATCTCATTAAAATAATCCAAAAATCCTTTATTTACACAGGCTCTAAGGCCGTTCACATTCCAGGAAACGAACTTCATCGCTCGCGAATCTCCTTCTCTATTAACTCTCGTACTCTAGTGTAACATACGCCCGTCTGCTCGAAGGCTTTAAAATTTTGCCTATGCGGCATACGCCGTGGCGGACAGTTCTGTTACAATAAAGGTACTTAAAGACGAGAAAGAGGAGATCGCATGAAGTTCAGACCGTGTATTGACCTGCATAGCGGGAAAGTGAAGCAAATTGTCGGAGAAACGCTGGATGCCAATCCAGGGCGCGTGGTTGAAAATTTTGTGTCCGAGCATGACTCGGCTTACTATGCTTCGATGTTCAAGCGGGATGCGCTGACCGGCGGTCACGTCATTATGCTGGGCGGCGGAAATGAAGAGGCGGCGTTATCCGCTTTGCGCGAATACCCGGGGGGCCTGCAGATCGGCGGGGGAATTACGGCGGATAATGCGGCCAAATACCTCGAAGCGGGCGCTTCGCAGGTCATTGTGACGTCGTATATTTTTCGTGACGGCGAGCTGAATATGGACAACCTGAAGCGGATTGTCTCCGAGGTTGGCAAGGACAAGCTTGTCATCGATTTGAGCTGCAAGCAAAAGGACGGCAGCTGGTATGTCGTGACGAACCAATGGCGGACCTTCAGCAGCTTCCAGGTGAACGAAGCGAATCTTCGCGAGCTGGAATCGTATTGCAGCGAGTTTCTCGTGCATGCGGTAGACGTGGAAGGGAAGCGGACAGGCATTCTGGAGAGCTTGGTGAAGCAGCTGGCGGATGGGGTGACCATCCCGACGACTTATGCCGGCGGCGCCCGCTCGCTGGAGGATCTGGAGCTGTTCCGCCGTTTGACGGACGGCAAGCTGGACATCACGATCGGCAGCGCGCTGGATATTTTCGGCGGCAATCTGTCCTACGATGAGGTCGTGGCTTACTGCTCGCATGGATAAGCGGTCGTTTTAATCGCTAAATAGAGGATAAGCGGAAAATGTATCTCCTGGAGAGCGTCAGCGCCTGCCTTTGTCTTCCCTTTGCAACCATATAAATTGTTCAGGCAAAGGGGAGACAACAGCAGCGGAAGGAGATACATTTTTTGCGTTCCGATTATGGCGGAATTAATCTGACCTTATTCTTTGCCGTGGCGCATAAACAGCCACACGCCGAAGAGGATCACGATGCCCGCGCCTAACTGCCAGCCTGTTAGAGCTTCCTTGAGCAGCGCCCAGGCCAGCAGCGAAGCGATGACCGGCTCGCCCAGCACGGACATGGAGACCGCCGTCGCGTTCATATACTTCAGCAGCCAGTTGAACAGATAATGGCCAAACAGCGTTGGCACAATCGCGAGCAGCAGGAAGATGCCCCACTCATGCGAGCTGTAGCCGGTAAACCGGTAGCCTTGAATAAGGTTATAGACGGCAAGCGTTGTCGCGGCAATGGCAAACACAAGGAAGTTATAGGCGAAGGCGCTCGTATTGCTCCGGAGCTGCTTGCCGATCAGCATATGAAGCGCTACCGCAATCGTGCCGAGAATCGACAGGACGTCGCCGTACAACGCTTCCTTCGACAAGGCCAGATCGCTAGAGCCGATAATGACCGTGCCGATCATGGCAATTCCCATGCCCAGCAGCATCATTTTGTTTGCTTTTGTCTTGAAGATGAGATAAGAGCCCAGCATCACAAGCACCGGTTCAAGCGCCAGGAAGATCGTGGAGCTGGCCACCGTGGTATGCTTCAGCGACGACATCCAGAAGAGGAAATGCAAGGCAAGCATAACGCCCGAAGCGAACAGCAGCAATAGCTGGCGAACCGTATGATAGAGCAGCTCCTGCTTATATCTCCATGCCAGCGGCAGCATAATCAGGACGGTCAGGTAGAGGCGGTACATGCCGATGACCGAAGGCTCGGCACTGGACCATTTGATGAAGATGGACGAGAACGAGATGGCGATGATGCCGACGACGTAGAGGAGCTCGTAGGCGGAGAATGACTTGGATGCGCGATTCATGAATGATACTTCTCCCATGCAATAAATTCGTATAAAACCCCAACATGTAATACTACTACAGGCGGACAACCGGGGCAATTTGTAACTGTTGGTTATGGGCTTTAAAAAACGATTGACAGTCTTTTCCCAACCCGCTATGATCTTATCATCAGATACGGATTGACGAAAATGTCAGTCTGTAGCACGGAGATCGAATCGACTGGACCAACCAGAGATTCAATGGAGATGTCTGCATGGACTTCCATTGGATCTTTTTTTACGCCTTAATCCCAACTATTCCAATGCGTTAAAGTAAGTTTAAGGAGAAAACAATCAAACAGAGGAGGTGCCGGCTATGTCGACGGCATTATTGGAGGTTGTAGACGTAAGCAAAACGTTCCGTAATTCTAACGAGGCGGTTCCCGTGCTGGACCGGTTGAAGCTGACCGTCAATCAAGGGGAAATTGTATCGATCATAGGACCAAGCGGCTGCGGGAAAAGCACGCTGCTTAAGATTGTAGCGGGACTGGATGTCGATATCGAAGGTCGCGTGTTGCTTGAAGGGGAGCAAGTGAAAAAGCCTTCCCAGGAGAAAGGGTTTATTTTTCAGGAGCACCGCTTATTTCCTTGGTTAACGGTTGAACGCAACATCGCGGCCGATCTGTCTCTTCGCAATCCGGAGACCCGCAAGAAGGTGGATCAGCTAATTAAGCTGGTTAAATTGGAAGGCTTCGAAAAAGCATACCCGAAGCAGTTGTCCGGTGGCATGTCGCAGCGGGTCGCTATTGCAAGAGCATTGCTCCGAAATCCGAAGGTGCTGCTTCTCGATGAACCGTTTGGCGCGCTGGATGCGTTCACCCGCAGCCATATGCAGGAGGCGCTGCTCGATATTTGGCGCGAAAACCGCACAACGATGCTGTTCGTCACCCACGATATCGACGAAGCGGTCTTTCTGTCGCACCGGGTCATCGTGCTGGATCCTCGTCCCGGCCGAATCAAGACGATCGTCCCGATCGATCTTCCGTTCCCTCGCAAAAGAACGGGATCTGCTTTCCAGGATCTCCGCACACTAATCCTCCGGGCTCTCGATCACGAGGAGCCGGATAAAGAAACGTATACCATTTAGCTCCGCCCGAATGTATCGGCCTGTTGTGACTCTTGTTTAAGCGTCCAGCGGAGATTGTTTCGGCGGAATGTGACTTTGCGTGTTTGTATCGGCCAGCGTAGGTTGTTTGGTTGAATGTGGCATTGTGGTTTAGCGGCTAGCGTAGGTTGTTTGGTCGAGTGTGACTATTGCGCGTTTGTTTCAACCTATAAAAAATTCAAATCAAGAAACAAACCGCAAGGAACAATCGACCGAACAACCGAAGCCTTAGCGCCGAACAAACCGTCGCAAGGAACATCGATCGATTAACCGGAGCCTCAGCGCCGAACAAACCGCAAGGAACGCTTGCCCCAAACAACCGGAGCACAGAAAGGAAGATCAACCATGTCCAATCCTGCAACTGAAGCATTACAAGGAGCAACGCCGCCCCCGGCGGCGGCTTCCAAGCCGATCGCGGCTGTTCGCGCCGCGAGGAAGAAAGGGGACTTCAAGGGAAGAAAGCTGCTGATGGGCAGCCTGCTGCCGCTTGTTATTCTTGGAGGCTGGCAATACGTCAGCGGCACGGGAATCGTAGACGCCATGCTGTTCCCGGCGCCATCCTCCATTATTAAAGAGTTTTACGAAATGATCGTCTCCGGCGAGTTGTTCCGCCATCTGGAGATCAGCGTGCTCCGGGCGCTGCTTGGCTTTCTGCTTGGCGGGAGTCTCGGGCTGCTCTGCGGCCTTGCGGTAGGCATGTTCAGCAAGGTAGAGGAGATCGTGGATCCTACCGTTCAAATGATCCGAACCGTACCGCTCCTTGCGATCACGCCGCTGTTTATTTTGTGGTTCGGGTTTGGGGAGACTTCGAAAATCCTGTTAATCGCGCTGGGAGCGTTTTTCCCGCTGTATGTAAATACGTTTCTTGGTGTACGGAACGTGGATTCCAAGCTGTTTGACGTGGCGAGGGTATTGGAATTCAAGCAGGTGAACCAGATGATCCGCCTTGTCCTTCCGGCGGCTATGCCGAACGTGCTGCTCGGACTTCGGCTTTCGATCAGTATTGCGTGGCTGGTGCTTGTCGTGGCGGAACTGATGGGTGCCGACCGGGGCATCGGCTACTTGATTCAAGATGCCCGGTCGTTTATGCGCACCGAGGTGGTGTTTATCGGCATTATTCTGTTTGCTGCCGTCGGCAAGCTGACGGACTCGCTGGTACGGATACTGGAGCGGCGCCTGCTCAAATGGCGCGACAGCTACAAGGGTTAGCTGCCGGCAGGGCTTTGCTGCGGCGGAGCCTGCCGCGGCGGAAGCTTGGCGGCCTCCGCTTCGAAATACTCCTTCAGCTCGGCCTCCTTGCGAGGATCCGTCAGGGCAACCTTGCCCTCCAAGTGCTTGCTGACCAGCAGCTCCCATGTAGGGGCTGCCTTTTGAGTACGCATGGCGCGCACGGCGTTTTTAACCATGCGGCGTTCCTTCGCATTCGTGTACAGGTCTTTGTATTTCTGCTTGTAAGCTTCGAGATCCAAGTGTTCGAAGATGGCGCGGAACACGTCGGCCGTCATGATCGCATCGTCCAGCGCCCGGTGGGCATTTCCTCCGGAGACCAGGTTAAGATCGGTCAATGCGGCTTCAACGCTAACGTCGTTTGTGATATTTTTATAGCGGAGATAGCCCTTCAGCAGGTCGAAATAATCGATGGAGAGCCAGAAGGCGTCATCCAGCTTATGCATCCGGGTATCGTAGACGATCCGTTTCAGGTCTTCGCCGCCCCAAGTAAAGAGCATAAAGGGCTCTCCGCGGTCCAGCCACTTCATGAACTCGCCGATCACGCGCGGAAATTTCGGTGCTATATCAATCTCTTCCTGCGGAATGCCCGTCTTTTTCTTAATAAAGGAATTCAGCTTGGAGAAGTAGACCGGCTTGATCAAGGAAGAAAAAATATCGGTCTGCTGCAAATCGGCATTCAGCCGCACGGCGCCAATCTCAATGACTTCCATGGGGAGGTCGCTTGCGAATTTGCGTCCGTTAAATTCAATGTCCAGAATAATATAATCCATTTATTAACCCCCGATAAATTGCTCATGCCTATCCATTCTAACAGAAATGCGAAGGAAACAGGAATGAGCGTGTGAGAACCTCTTGAGAGGATCATGGCGAAGGAGCAGATATTATGGCCAGGAACGTCATCAAAGACCAGCAGCAAAGGGAACTGCGCCGCAATCAGATATTGTCGGCAGCGGCTTCCGTCTTTACCGTGCGCGGCGTAGCCGTAGCGAAAATATCCGATATCGCGACCGAAGCGGGATTAAGCTACGGCCATGTTTATAATTTTTTCGAATCGAAGGAGAAGATTCTATTGGCACTCGTACAGTCCTCGCAGGAGAGGTATACCGAGCTGCTGCTCGAAGCGCGCGGCGGCGGCGGAACCGCACCCGAGAAGCTTAGGTGGCTCATCGAACAATATCTGCAGAAGGGCAGGACGTCCACGCATTTCTGGGTCGTGCTCCAGGCGCAGGCGACCGAGGTGCTAAGTCCGGAGGAGAAAGCGGAGATCAATGAGAAGGCCCAGGCTAACCGCGATCTGCTCGCTGATATTATACGCGACGGGCAGACGGAAGGCACAATCGTGGATGGGAATGCGGTTGAGCTGGCAACGCTGCTGTTATCGCTGTTTCAGAGCACGTCGATATGGGGTTACCGCGGCTTCGGCGAGCCTTCCGGTCATGCCGTCGATATCATGCTGCGGCTTGTTTTAAGAAAGTAAACCAAACGGATTGGAATAATCGGAAAAAAGTGGTTGACAGCAAAAAAGTCAGCTGTTATGATCAAAATCACCAAATGACAAATTGATCAATTTATCAGTTTGTCGAGCGCAGAGAATGAAGAGTCGACTGGTCTACCGGAGATTCGATTTCTTAACCTTTACCTAATCACAGGGGAAGGTTAAGAATCGAATCTTTTTTATTCTCTAAATCCGATTAAACAAATAAGTTAAGTTTCATTAAGGGAGATGAAGCATGATGAAGAGAAACAAGTTTCGGGCTTTAACGCTGACGGCTTTATCGGTGATAGCGCTGGTTACGGTGCTGGCCGGCTGCGGCGGCAAGGCGTCGAAGGATTCAACCGCATCGGCGGCTTCGGCTAACGGAGGCACGGCTGAACGGCCGCATGTGACGGTCAACGTAGCTATCAACGGAGGATTGTCGCCGCTGCTTCTGGCCAAGGAAAAGGGGTGGCTTGTGGAGGAGTTCAATACGCTTAACGCCGACGTCAGCTGGAGTGAATTCCAGAGCGGGCCTCCGCTGCTTGAGTCGCTAGCTTCCAAACGCGTCGATCTCTCCTTCCTGGGGGATGGCGCAACGATTTCCGGTTTATCGGCAAACCTGCCTTTCGAGGTCATCGCTCTTCTAAGCGACGGCAAGCTGTCCAACTCGATTATTACGCCGAAGGATAAAGGGATCACGAAGGTCGAGGATCTGAAGGGCAAGTCGATTGCGGTTGCCAAAGGCACAACGGCGCATGTGTTCCTGCTCAAAGTGCTGGAGAAATACGGATTGAGCGACAAGGACGTCAATCTGATTGCGCTGCAGCCGGAGGATGCGCTGCCGGCCTTCGAGACCGGCAAGGTGGATGCTTGGGTAACATGGGATCCTTACACGACGAAGGAGACCGCATCGGGCAAAGCGACGGTTATCGCGGGATCCAACGAAGGCATTGCCGCACCGGTATCGGCTATCGCGAGAACGGATTTTGCCAAGAGCAATCCGGAGCTTGTCACGGCGTTCCTGAAAGTTTACAAGCAGGCGATTGATTGGCAGAACGCCCATAACGACGAGGCGGTGCAGATCTATGCGGATCTGAAAAAGATTGATGCGGGCGTGGTAAAAGCGCTGCTTGCCAGCTCCGCGCCTAGTCTTCGCGCTTATTCGCAAGAAGAGCTGGACGCCCAGCAGAAGTCGGCAGAGCTCCTGCTCAGCAACGGCTTCATTAAGAATAAGATTAGCTTCCAGGAGCATGTCGACTCGAGTTTTCTTGAGAAGCTGTCCCAATAAATCATTTATTTAAAAAAGGAGCGATTAACCATGACTCAATTAACCGTAGACACATCCCGTCAATTCGATCTTTTTGCGAAACGCACGATTCAAGGCGGCCCGCGTTACCTGCAGCGTTTGGCCGACGGCTTGGAAGACCGTCCTTATACGTTGTTTACGCTGAAGCCGCTAGGTCCGGTCATCGGTGCCGAGATTGAAGGAGTAGATCTCAGAGAGCAAGTATCGCCGGAGGTTAAGGCAGAGCTTCACCGCGCGCTGCTGGAATGGAAGGTTCTTTTCTTCCGCAATCAGGACATTACGAGCGAGCAGCAGCTGAATTTTGCGAAACAATGGGGAGAGCTTGAGAATCATCCGTTCCTGCCAAAGGGCGCAGCGGCCGAGATTACCCGTTTCGAGAAGGATGCGAACATGAAAGGGCAGGAGAACAACTGGCATACCGATGTAAGCTGGCGCTTGGAGCCGTCCCTCGGCGCCGTTCTGCGGTTGTCCGAGGTGCCTCCTCAAGGCGGAGACACGCTGTGGGCGGACATGGGGGCTGCTTACGATAACCTTCCTGAAGCCGTGAAGGAGCGGATTGACGATTTAACCGCTATTCATGATTTTACGCCGACCTTTGGCCGAAACATGCCGCCGGAGCTGCTTGCGCAGAAGCAGGCTGAATTCCCCGCGGCGGAGCATCCGGTAGTCCGTACGCATCCGGAGACGGGACGCAAGACGTTGTTTGTAAATCCGATTTTCACGACGCGTATTGTTGGCCTGGCTGAGGAAGAAGGGGAGAAGCTGCTTCAGTACCTGTTCCGTCAGGCGGAAATTCCGGAATACCAAGTGCGCTTCCATTGGGAGAAAAATTCGATCGCGCTGTGGGATAACCGTTCGACCCAGCATTACGCCTCCTCCGATTATTATCCAAACCGCCGCGTAGCGGAACGAATTTCCATTCTTGGCGACCGCCCTTATTAATTATATACTTAGGGCAGGCTTGGCCTATCATAGCGTTATAAAAGGAGAGGAAGCACTTGCCCAGCGCAACTTGGATTCAGCATTCCGTTATTTTTACCTTGAAGCATGAAGAAGGCTCGGAGCAGGAACGTCAGTTTCTCGAGGACGGCAAAGCGATTCTCAGCTCCATTCCCGTGGTTCGGCAGTTCCGGGTTTTCCGTCAAGTAAGCCCGAAGAATGACTATAAGTTCGGGTTCTCGATGGAGTTCGCCGATCAGGCGGCTTACGAGTCTTATAATGCGCATCCGCTGCATACTGCCTTCGTAGCGGAGCGTTGGGAGAAGGAAGTAGAAGCGTTCCTCGAAATCGATTATTCGGAAGCTTAAAGAAGTATAGACAATGGGAGGGTGTTCCTTTGGGGCCGGTTATGGCTGCCGGGAACACCCTCTTTTCGCTTGCGCAAAGCGATTAATAGGCCGGTTCGAAGGTAAATGAGGCAATATTCATGACAAGCACGTATTTGGTCTGGTTCGTATCCGTGGTCAAGGTGAGGTAAGCAGGGTCGAAAGCCGTCAGAATGCCTTGTACATCGCCGGCTGCGGTCGATACGGTCATTAACTGGCCCTTGTGGCGGGTCATCAGGGAGAAGAGGGTGGAGCCCGGCGTAATAAGATGGGAAGCGGATGGCGTTGTCATTGGATTCATTCCTTTCTTGGTAGGTCTGACTCGTATATTATAAGTATCCGCTTACAAGCAAAAACGGAACCAGTTTTTTTGCAGGGTTGTCCGAATGTGAAACATAGGCCTATAATGGAGCGGGAATGTTCAATCTTTTTGCGTTTATTTCACTTATGACTATGGGAGGTCATTTTTCATGAAGAAGCTGAAAGTACTTGGGCAATTAACAGAGGCGGGTGTCGTTGCGGTTCTGCGCGCGGATTCTCCGGAGGAAGTAGCCGAAATGGCGCGCCGTGCCATTAAAGGCGGCATTAAAGCGATTGAAATTACGATGACGGTACCGTTCGCGCTACGCGCGATTGAACAGCTGTCGAAGGAGTATTCCAGCACGGCTTCGCCGGATGCGGACAACTTCGCGATTATCGGCGTAGGCACCGTGCTTGATCCGGAAACGGCGCGCGCGGCGATTATGGCCGGAGCGGAATTTGTGGTAGCGCCTGCTTTTAACCCGGATACGATTAAGCTTTGCAACCGTTACGCGATTCCGGTTATGCCGGGCACGATGACGGTTCATGAAATTCAAAGCGCGCTTGAGATGGGGGTTGATGTAGTCAAGCTGTTCCCTGGCAACCTGTTCTCGCCAAGCATTATCCCGTCGATTAAAGGTCCGCTGCCGCAAGCGAACATTATGCCGACTGGCGGCGTATCGCTCTCCAACCTGAAGGATTGGATCAAGGCTGGAGCCGTTGCGGTAGGTATCGGTTCCGACCTGACGAAGGATGCCGTGGCAACGGGCGACTTCTCGCTGATCGAGCAAAAAGCAAGCGCCTATATGGAAGCCTATCGCGCCGCGAAAGGGCTGTAAGTGATTGAAACGTCCCGGAGATGGAGAGCTTTGCTTCTTCCTCTTGGGGCGTTTTTGCTTGCTGGGCCTGAAATTATGCCGTCCCGGCATGGATATGAGGCGGTAATCGTATTGAAATGACCGGGTGCTTTTGTATAAAGTAGTACTATGTGCATGTAAACATGAAGGAGGCCGTTAAAGAGCATGGAATACCGGATTGAGAAAGACACAATGGGCGAGATTAAAGTTGCTGCGGACAGAATGTGGGGGGCTCAAACCCAACGCAGCTTGGAAAACTTCAAAATCAGCGGCGAAAAAATGCCGCTTCAAGTCGTATATGCGATGGCGATCATCAAGAAAGCGGCTGCGAACGCAAACCTGAAGCTGGGCAAGCTCGACGCGGAGAAAGCCGGCGTCATCGGCGAAGCGGTTGACGAGATTCTGGCCGGCAAATGGGACGAGCATTTCCCGCTTGTCGTATGGCAGACAGGCAGCGGCACGCAAACGAACATGAACGTGAACGAGGTTGTTGCTCACCGTGCGAACCAATTGCTTGCCGAACGCGGCAGCGAAGCCCGCATCCACCCGAACGATGACGTTAACCGTTCCCAAAGCTCGAACGATACGTTCCCGGCAGCTCTTCACATCGCGGGCGTAATCGACGTGGAAGACAAGCTGATCCCGGCAATCGACGTGCTGGCCGGCACGTTTGTCGAGAAGATGGAGAAGTTCGATAACATCGTCAAAATCGGCAGAACGCATTTGCAGGATGCTACTCCAATCACGCTTGGCCAAGAAATCAGCGGCTGGCATGCCATGCTCGAGAAAACACGCGCGATGCTGATCCAAAGCATTGATCAAATGCGCGAGCTGGCGCTTGGCGGTACGGCGGTTGGCACGGGCCTGAACGCTCATCCGGACTTCGCGGTGAAGGTAGCGGAAGAAGTAACGGCTCTGACGGGCAAAACGTTTATCACGGCTCCTAACAAATTCCACTCGCTGACAAGCCATGACCAAATCGTGTACGCGCACGGCGCGGTTAAAGCGCTCGCTGCGGATCTGATGAAAATCGCGAACGACATTCGCTGGCTGGCAAGCGGTCCTCGCTGCGGCATCGGCGAGATCACGATTCCGGAGAACGAGCCGGGCAGTTCCATTATGCCGGGCAAAGTAAACCCTACGCAAAGCGAAGCGCTGACCATGGCCGCTTGCCAAGTGTTCGGCAACGACGCAACGATCGGCTTCGCGGCAAGCCAAGGCAACTTCGAGCTTAACGTGTTCAAGCCGGTTATTATCTACAACTTCCTGCAATCCGTTGCTCTGATGGCGGACGGAATGATCTCGTTCAACGACAACTGCGCGGTTGGCATCGAGCCAAACGAAGCGGTCATCAAGCGCAACCTGGAGCAATCGCTCATGCTGGTTACGGCGCTGAACCCGTACATCGGCTACGAGAACGCGGCGGCAATCGCGAAAAACGCGCACAAAAAAGGACTGACGCTGAAGGAATCCGCGATCGCAAGCGGCCTCCTCACTTCGGAGCAGTTCGACGAATACGTGAAGCCGGAAGCGATGGTCGGCAAGCGTTAATATTAGATAGGGCAGGCTCCGGGGTTCCCGGAGCCTGTTTTTTGTATGCATGCCTTTCGGGGAGGCGCACTGCGCGGCTGGCGGATCTGCGCCGAAAAGTGAGGGTTAAGGTCCCTAAGGGGCCTTAACGGTGTTCGGCGGGGTGCGAGTCGGGCTCTTAAGGCCTTTTAGGGACCTTAAGGCTGGCGTAGGACGCTGACACTGGTGTAAATGTTCTGAAGAGTGTGTCGTTAAGGTCCCTAAGGGGCCTTAACGATAGTTTGATGCGTGTGAATTGTTCTCTTAAGGCCCTTAAAGGGCCTTAGAGTTGGCCAAGGCAGCAAGAAACTGGCTTTGGTTGCAGTCAACGGGCTAAGCTTAACGATGTGGGACATCGTTAAAGTGACTATTTAGTGGAAGGTCAGCGGACTTAGCGATGTGCGACATCGTAAAGGGAAGAGAAAAGTCGGGGAAATGAGCAAAATGGGCGGTTTTGACTGGGCTTAACGATACGCCTTATCGTTAAGCCATCAGAAATGGGGCAGCTAGTGGTTCTTAACGATACGCGACATCTATAAGCTGTTTGCGTGAGGCGTGAGGCAGGGCTGCTGAGGTTTCCTGCTGGATGGGTCCGGGTGCCAGCGGACGGCGGAATATGGTATGATACGGATGGCAGATGCCGCAAGCGGCGGCTGCACATTTTGGGTGTAAAGTAGGGTAACTTATTATGCATTTATTATCGGTTGAACATATAACGAAAAGCTATGGCGAGAAAATGCTCTTCGAGGACGTGACCTTTGGCGTCGAAGAGGGCGACAAAATCGGCATTATCGGCGTCAACGGAACGGGCAAGTCGACGTTCCTGAAGGTTATCGCCGGAATAGAACCTGCCGATTCCGGCAGTATCTCGATCGGCAACCGCGTCGTTGTGCGGATGCTGGCGCAGGACCCGACGTTTGCGCCGGGCGAGACGGCGCTCGAGCATGTGCTTGGCGGCGATTCGCCGCAGCTGCGCGCCGTGCGCGAATATGCGGCTTCGCTTGAAGCGCTTGAGCTGAAGCCAAGCGACGAGTCGCTGCAGGAGCGCCTGATCAAGGCTAACCAGAAGATGGACGAGCTGGACGCCTGGACGCTGGAAAGCGAAGCGAAGACGGCGCTTGGCCGGCTGGGGATCCAGAACTTCAACGATAAGGTAGAGACGTTCTCCGGCGGTCAGAGAAAGCGCGTGGCGATGGCGGCGGCGCTGCTGCAGCCTTCGGATATCCTTATTCTGGACGAGCCTACCAACCATATCGATAACGAATCCGTTGCTTGGCTGGAAAGCATGCTGCAAAAGCGCAGAGGCGCGCTGCTCATGATTACCCATGACCGCTATTTCCTGGATCGGGTAAGCAACCGCGTGATCGAGCTGGATAAAGGGCGGGCATTCTTCTATGAAGCGAACTACAGCCGTTTCCTTGAGCTGAAGGTAGAACGCGAGGAGCGGGAAGCGGCTTCGGAGGACAAGCGGCAGAATCTGCTGAGAAGCGAGCTCGCTTGGATCCGGCGCGGAGCGAAAGCCAGATCGACCAAGCAGAAGGCTCGGATCGACCGGTTCGAAGCGCTTAAGGCGCAAGCGCCGAAGCAAGCAGGCGGCAAAATGGACGTATCGGTAGCATCCACGCGCCTCGGCAAAAAAATCGTGGAGATGGAGTCGGTCAGCAAACGGTTTGGCGACCGCACGCTTATTCGCGATTTCAGCTATATCGCCGTGCCGGAAGACCGAGTCGGCATTGTTGGCCGAAACGGCGAAGGCAAATCTACGTTGCTGAAGCTCATCGCGGACAAGCTGCAGCCGGATGAAGGCAAGATCGAGCTTGGCATGACGGTTAAGCTGGGATGGTTCTCGCAGGAGCATGAAGAGATGGACGAATCGCTTCGCGTCATCGAATATATCCGCGAAGGAGCGGAACAGGTGAAAACGGCAGACGGCACTACGATCTCCGCCGGCCAGATGCTGGAGCGGTTTCTTTTCCCGCCTGCGATGCAATGGTCGATTATCGGCAAGCTGTCCGGCGGCGAGAAGCGCCGTCTGCAGCTGCTGCGCGTCCTGATGAACGCGCCTAACGTGCTGCTGCTCGACGAGCCTACCAATGATCTCGATATCGCGACGCTGTCGGTGCTCGAGGATTACCTCGACGATTTCCCGGGCGTTGTGTTTGTGGTATCCCATGACCGTTACTTCCTTGACCGGACCGTAGATAAAATCTTTGCCTTTGAAGGCAATGGCGTGATTACGCAGCATGTCGGCAACTACACCGAATACCAGGAGTATGTGGAGAAGTTCGGCGTCTCTACGGAAATGGCGGGCAGCGTAAAGCCGGCACAGGCGGCAGCTAAGCCTGCAGCAGAACCTTCTGCGGCAGCCGCGGACAGCGGAAGCAAGCCATCCGGCGAACGTTTGCGCATGTCGTACAAGGACCAGAAGGATTTCGAGCAGATTGACGGCTGGATCGCCAAGGCGGAGGAGCAGCTGGCGGCCGTGACGGAAAAAATGAACAACGCGGGCAGCGACTCAGCGCTATTGCAGCAATTAGTGGAAGAGCAGCAGCAGCTGGAGTCCAAGCTGGAAGAGCTGATGGACCGTTGGGCGGAGCTTAACGAGCTGGCCGAGAAGATCGAGGCGCAGAAGAAATAAGTTTATGCATACGAAGCAAGAATGGCTTCGCAATTCTTTTCTAGGAGGATCCCCATTCATGGCAAACGAAATTCGCAACATCTACTGCATCGGCCGGAACTACCGGCTGCATGCGCTTGAGCTTGGCAACGAAGTGCCGGAGGAGCCGCTTGTCTTTACGAAGCCTTCTCATGCGGTAGCGCCGATGAACGGCAACGTCGTCGAAATTCCGGGTGGGCGCGGGGAAGTGCATTTCGAGCTGGAGCTTGTGCTTCGCATTGCGCGTCCGCTTGAGCCGGGCATGTCGCCGGACGAGATTATTGACGGATTGGCGCTTGGACTCGACCTGACGCTCCGCGATGTGCAAAGCAAGCTCAAGGCCAAAGGCCAGCCTTGGCTGGATGCCAAAGGCTTCAAAGCTTCCGCGCCGCTTGGCGAATGGATGGCTTATCCGGGCGAGGAAGGGCTGAAAGCATTCGATTTTGCCCTGATGCGCAACGGGGAGCAAGCGCAGCTTGGCAATTCGAAGGATATGCTGTTTAGCATCTCCGAGCTGGTGCGCCATATCGATTCGCGTTACGGCCTTGGCGAAGGCGACATTATCTTCACCGGCACGCCTGCCGGCGTAGCCGCTTTGCATGACGGCGACGTGCTTGAAGCGCTGTGGAACGGCGAAAAAGCAGCCAGCTGTACGGTGAAGCTGGTTTAGCGCCCCATAAACCGAACTAGACTGTCGAGATCAAGATGATCGACAGTCTTTTTTTTTATTCTGCTTCGGTTTAAATTCCGTTTAAATTCGGCGGGTATGATGATTCCAGATCAACGAAGTAGAGAGGTGCTTAACGGTGACTGTGAATAAAAACAATAAAACGCTCATCCTGATCGGCTTGCTGCTTGGCCTTATATTTGCCGAGATGGATGAGACCGTCGTTTCAACGGCGATGCCAACGATTATCCGCGAGCTGCACGGGTTATCGCTGTACGGCTGGGTAGCCGGCGTGTATATGCTGGCAATGACGATTGCTATGCCGATATTGGGCAGACTTGCCGATGTATTTGGCCGGAAAAAAATATACATGAGCTGTATGGCCTTGTTCTGTCTCGGTTCCATCGTATGCGGCTCCGCCGACTCCATGGCCCAGCTGCTTATCGGCAGAGGCATTCAAGGCATCGGCGCCGGCGGATTAATGCCTATCGCGCTTGTTATTATCGGTGAATCCTTCCCGCTGGAGCAGCGCGCGAAGGTGCAAAGCCTCATTGGTCCATTGATGATTCTGCCGCAGCTAATCGGACCAACCATCGGCGGTTATTTTGTCGGAAATCTCAATTGGCATTGGCTGTTCCTGATCAATATTCCCGTAGCGGTTATCGCGGTTGCCTTCTTGTTCAAAGGACTGCATGAGTCCAAAGGGGAAGAAAAGCATGCCATCGACTGGGCAGGGGCGGGAACGCTTGTCGCCGCGCTGCTGTCCTTCCTGATTGCGCCCGTATTGATCGATAATCAGGGATTAAGCTGGTCGTCTCCGATCATCATCGGCCTGCTGGTTTTATCTGCCGCTCTGATCGCCCTGTTTATTCGGATTGAGTCGAGAGCGAAGGAGCCGATCATTCCGCTTCATCTGTTCCGCAACCGGAATGTCGTTGTCTTATCCCTTCTTGTCTTTACGTTAATGCTTGGGCTAATGGGCGGAATCGCAACCTTCCCGTTCTTTGCGCAAAATGTGATGGGACTTACGCCAACCGAAGCGGGTTATCTGATGTTCGCCTTTATGGCGGGAGCCATCCCGTCCAGTATCGTAAACGGATTTTTAATTACCCGTGTCGCTTATCGCAACCTGTTTATTACCTGCTTCCTCCTGCCGCTTGTGGGAATATTCATGCTCACGCAGCTGGCCGTAAGCACAGTTCCGCTGTTTGTTATCATTGCCTTCTTTGTCATGGGACTAGGCATCGGAGCGTTGTTTGGCGGAGATAACCTGATCGTGCAGGAGTCCGTAGAGAAAAGGCATAGCGGCGTAGCGCTAGGCACGGTACAGCTGTTCCAGTCGCTTGGCGCTACGGTTGGTCTCAGCGTATTCGGCAGTGTTCTCGCCAAGAGTATTAAAGACGGCGTAAACAGCTTGTCGAGCGGAATGGATCCGGGGACGGTCGATTCGATCAAGACGGGCGGGATTCCGGCCGGATTGCCATCTGATCTCGTGCTGAAGATCCAAACGGTATTTGCCCATTCCTTCGACCATATCTTCGCTATCGCGCTTGGATTCGCGGCGGTCTCCTTTGTCATCACCTGGTTCTTGAAGAAGGAAGTGCTCACGAAACATGAGGAGTCAGAAGAGGAGGCAGCTGGACAAACGGTTGCTTGAAACTTTCCGGCATCCTAACAAATACCCCCGCCGAGGCCGGTAGCCTGAAGCGGGGGTGTTTGGTCTTAGGGCGGGAAATCACGCGTTAAACGCGGTCAGCATCCAGACATGCTTCTCGAGGGTGGTGTGGATGGCAAGCAGCATATCGGCGGTGGTTTCGTCGCCTGCGTCTTGCGCGATATCCATGCCTTCCTTCAACTCGCTGATGATAATAGAGAAGTCGTTAATCAGCGCTTCGACCATCTGGTGGGCCGATTCGCTGCCGGAGGCTTCCTTGATGCTGGCGATTCGCAGGTATTCCGCCATCGTCGCAACCGGTGCGCCTTTTAACGCCAGCAGCCGTTCGGCAAGCTCATCGACATGAAGAGCCGCCTCCTCGTAGAACTCCTGGAATTTGACATGCAGGGTGAAAAACTGAGTGCCTTTGACATACCAATGAAAGTTGTGCAATTTGATGTACAGGACGCTCCAGTTGGCGATTTGTTTATTGAGAACGTCATTTGTTTGTGTCATAGGGTTTCACATTCCTTTCCTAGGCAGTAGTGTGCGTCAAGGAAAGGTTTTGCATACTTAAAAACCGCGGCTGGCGGCAAGGCGGACGGACGATTCGCGAACGATCAGCCGGTGCGGGATAATGACATTCGCCTGATGGATCGGCTCGCCCTGGATCTGGCGGATCAGCAGCTGCGAGGCTGTATAGCCAAGCTGGTACGTGCCGATATCTACCGAGCTGATTGGCGGCGTGGCAAGCTCCGACAACGCAATATTGTTAAAGCTGACAAGGCTGATGTCATCGGGCACTTTATAGCCGATTTCCGTTAAGCCGCGAAGCACGCCAAACGCCACCACATCGTCAATGACCACAAGCCCTGTCGGGCGTTCCGGCAGTCCCATGATAAACGACATCGCGCGGAAGCCGCTTTCCTGCAGGAATTCGCCTTCCACAATCCACTCCGACTGCAGGGGCAGTCCTGCTTCGCGCATCGCTTTTTTATAGCCTTCCATCCGGTCATTCGAGACGGTCAGATTGGTGGGTCCGCTCACAAAGCCGATTCGGGCATGGCCTTGCTTGATCAGATGCTGGGTGGCGTCATATGCAGCTTGTACGTTATCGTTGTTGACCGTCATCACCCGGCTGTATTCTTCGCCGGCGCGGCCGATCAGAATGCTCGGGAAATCCTGCTCGTTCAAATAACGGATAAGCGGATCGTTCACCCTTGCGGACAGCAGGATGACCCCGTCTACGCGTCTGCCGAACACAAGCCGGGAGATCGTCTCGGTCTCGTCATGCGCGCTTGTTGCCGTCGTAAGCAGCATATCATAGCCCGCTCTGGTGGAGTGGGTCAATATTCCTCTTAACAGTTCTCCGAAAAAGAAGTCCTGGAACAGCTCTTCCGCCGGGCGGGGGAGCATGATGGCTAACGTCTTGGTTGTCTTCGAGACCAGGCTTTTTGCCATGACGTTCGGGTGATAGCCCATTTCCTCCATGATCTTTTTAACTTTCGCGGACGTTTCCTTGCTGATTCGAGGATGATTGGATACCACCCGCGACACGGTCGAAGGGGAAACTCCTGCGGCTTTCGCAATATCTTTTATGGTTACCATCGTTATCGTGATCCCCTTACTCTTATGCAATCGTTTGAACTCTATGCATCCATGTTACTTGAATGGTTCTTTAAAGTAAACGGGCAAGTCAGGACTTGGCCATGCAATAAGTGAGATATTGGGTAAAAGCAAGAAAACCGAAGAAAATGGGAGATAACCATAAAATTACTTGCACAGATCATCTGTGCAAACGTTTTAACAAACGCAATAGGCTGTTGTATGATGAATCCGTGGATATAACGCTTTCATGATGAGTTTTGGCGTTAAAAGGGCCAAAAACAGACGAAAACGACAGATGCCCTTTCTTTTCTATTGCCATTTGCACAAACGTTTGCACAAATCGACGAATAGCAGCATTCCTGCTGCAGGCATGGAAAGCGGGTAAGATCGGGCGCGGCTATCCCAAGTCATACAATACGGAAGGGGATCATTAAGGATGAAAAAATGGTTTGTAACGACGATGATTACGGCATTGTTCATCGTGTCGGCTTGCGGAGGCGGCGGCAGCAATAACAACGGCAATTCCGCGGCAACAAACGCTCCTGCGGCAACGGAAGAAGCTTCGGCTAACGCAGGCAATGGAGGCGCAAGCGAGGAGCCGGCAGACGAAGCAATCGTGCCGGAAGAAGGCGCAACGCTTACCGTATGGGATTCGAAGAACGAACGCGGCTTCGTGGAAGAAATGGCGAAGGAATTTACGGCGCAATACAATATTCCGGTCAAAATCGAAGAGGTAGAGTCGCCGGACCAAGTGAAAAAGCTGACAACCGACGGTCCTGCAGGCATCGGTGCCGACATCGTAACGTTCCCGCATGACAACCTTGGCCAAGCGGTAGCGGCCGGACTTATCCTTCCTAACGATTTCTTCGAAGAAGAGACCAAAACAGCAAACGCCGAAGCTGCGGTTAATGCGGTAACTTCGGGCGGTATCCTGTACGGTTACCCGCGTTCGGTCGAAACGTACGCTTTGTTCTACAACAAAGACCTGGTACAGACGCCTCCGGCATCGTTTGACGACATCGTCACCTTCTCCAAAACATTCAATGACCCTGCAAAAAATAAATACGCTCTCATGTGGGAAATGGGCAACTTCTACTTCAACTACATCTTCTTCGCATCAACCGGCGGTTATGTGTTTGGCGAGAACGGCACAAACGCTGCCGATATCGGCCTGAACAACGACGGAGCGGTTGAAGGCCTGAAGTACTTCCAGTCCTTGAAGCAAATTCTGCCGATCAAGTCCGGCGACGCTTCCGCGGACATTATTCAAGGCAAATTCGCGGACAAATCGCTGGCGATGACCATTACGGGTCCTTGGAAAGTCGGCGACTTCAAGAACCTGGGCATTAACTTTGGCGTAGCGCCAATCCCGACCGTTAACGGCAAACCGGCTGTTTCGTTCTCCGGCGTTAAAGCTTGGTACGTGAACTCGTTTACGAAATACCCGAATGCTTCCCGTCTGTTTGCCAACTTTATTTCTTCCAAAGCAGGCCAGCTGAAAGATTACTCGCTGACCGGCGCGATTCCGGCGAACAAAGAAGCAATGGAAGATCCAACGTTCAAAGCCGATGAGATCTCGAGCGGCTTTGCTGCTCAATTCGTAAACTCGCAGGCGATGCCTTCCATTCCGGAAATGGGCAAGGTATGGGATCCGATCGGCGCGGCTCTGGCTGATATCTGGAACGAGAACAAAGATCCGAAGGCGTCTCTCGACAATGCGGTGAAGCAAATCCAAGATGCGGCTAAAGGTACGACAAAATAACGAAATAGCGAAATAAGAGACAGATGGCTCGCCCGCCGAAAGCATGTTTCGGCGGGCGTAAGCTATGGAAGGAGTACACGGGTATGAATGGTCGTCGCAGTGCTATTTTGTCCGCCGTATCTATGGGGCTTGGCCAACTGTACAACCGGCAATATATGAAGGGAATACTGCTGCTCCTGACGGAGGCGGCAGCGCTTGTTTATTTTATCCCTCGCCTTGTGCATGATCTGTGGGGGATTTGGACGCTTGGCGATACGCCATCCAAGATGGTGAAGGTAGGCAAGGTTTATCAGACGGTAAAAGGGGATCATTCGGTCTTTCTGATGATTAACGGACTAATTACGGTCCTGGTATTGGCGCTTTTTATCACCATTTACATTATGAATATCCGCGATGCGTACCGTACGGGGGCGAAAAGAGAGCAAGGCATTCGGGCCGCGACCTTCCGGGAGTCCATCGGCTATGTGTGGGACCGCAAATTCCCTCATTTGCTGCTCACCATTCCGGGCCTCGGCGTATTGTTCCTGACGATTATGCCGATTGTCTTCATGATTTTGCTTTCCTTCACGAACTACTCATTGCCTCAACATATTCCGCCGGCGAAGCTGGTCGATTGGGTTGGCTTTAACACCTTTAAGGACCTGCTGACGCTGAAATCCTGGAGCAGAACGTTTTTTGGCGTCTTTACGTGGACGATTATTTGGGCCGTGCTTGCGACCGCAACCTGCTATTTCGGCGGCCTGCTTGTCGCTCTGCTTATCGAACAGAAGGATGTGAAGTTTAAAAAGCTGTGGCGGACGCTATTCATCCTGCCTTACGCGATTCCTCAGTTGATCTCGCTGCTCGTTATGCGTAATCTGTTCAACGGACAGTTTGGACCGATTAACCAGTATCTGTCGTACTTCGGCTTTGGCAAGCTGCCTTGGCTGACGGATCCGACTTGGGCGAAGGCAACCGCTATTCTCGTTAATATGTGGGTGGGCATTCCGGTATCGATGGTTCTTATTCTTGGCGTGCTTACCGCCATTCCGAAGGATCTCTACGAAGCGGCGGACGTGGACGGAGCCTCCGGTTACCAGAAGTTCCGGATCGTTACGCTGCCGTTTGTCCTGTTCGCGACGGCGCCGATTCTGATCACGCAGTTTGCGGGCAACATCAACAACTTCAACCTGATTTTCCTGCTGACGAACGGCGAACCGCTGAACGGTGAATATCAATATGCGGGCAGCACGGACCTGCTTGTAACGTGGCTGTACAAACTCACGCTGAACAACAGCCAATTCAATATGGCTTCGGCGATTGGCATTATTATTTTCATCATTATCGCAACGTTCTCGATTATTAACTACCGTCGCACGAAGTCGTTCAAAGAGGAGGATATGATCCAATGAAGGCTGGTCAATCGAGAAGCCGTTATATTCGGCTGACGCTCAGCTACGTGGTGCTGACCGTCCTTGCGGTTTGTTGTCTTTATCCAGCTCTTTGGGTGCTGCTGTCCTCTTTCCGGCCGGGCACCTCGCTGTACAGCGATTCGTTTATTCCGAAGACGTTTACGCTGTCGCATTATACGGAGCTGTTCCATTCGAAGGTATTCCTGTATGGCAGATGGTATCTGAATACGCTCAAAATTGCTTTCCTGTCCATGGTCTTCTCGACGATTCTATCGACGATGAGCATGTACGCGTTGTCGCGCTTCCGGTTCAAGGGGCGGAAAACCCTGCTGACGACCCTGCTTGTCCTTGGCATGTTCCCTGGCTTTATGAGCTTGGTGCCGGTCTACATTTTCCTGCTTCAGCTTAATCTGCTCGATACCCATACGGCGATTATCATCGTGTATTCCGCGGGCTCGGTATTGATGAACGGGTTTGTGATCAAAGGGTTCTTCGATACGATTCCGCGCAGCCTTGACGAGTCCGCGCGGATTGACGGCGCGAACCATCTGCAGATTTTCTACCGGATCATGCTGCCGCTTGCGCGTCCGATTCTGATTTATGTCGCGCTGACGACGTTCGCGGGAGCTTGGGTCGACTTTATTTTCGCCCGGCTGGTGCTTCGCTCGAAAGAGAATTGGACGCTTGCCGTCGGCATGTGGGATCTGGTCAGCTCGTATCAGAACTCAAACTTTACGATGTTTGCCGCCGGGGCCGTGCTTATTGCGGTTCCGATCACGCTGCTCTTCGTCTTCCTGCAGAAGTTCCTTGTTCAAGGGCTTACGGCAGGCGCTTCGAAAGGATAAAGGGCGATTATGGCTTATGGAGGTTGGTGCGCCCGTGCTGCGATTGCTGCCGCTTTGGCAGCTTCGCTTGCGGGCTGCTCGGTCGATAACGCTGGTGGCGGGAAGGCGGTAAGTGAGGCTGTTTCGTCGGCTGCGCCGACGGCTGCCGCTGCCGCGAAGGAAGCTTCTGCGTTGCCGGTGGATGAACAGCCGGGCACCGTTTATTACGAGATTTTTGTCCGGTCCTTCTATGATGCAAGCGGGGACGGGATTGGCGATCTGAACGGCGTAACGGCGAAGCTGGACTATTTGCGGCAGCTCGGCGTCGGCGGAATTTGGCTTATGCCGATTAACCCTTCGCCAAGCTATCACGGGTATGACGTGACGGATTACCGGGCGGTCAATCCGGATTACGGTACGCTTGATGATCTGAAGAAGCTGACGGATGAAGCGCATAAGCGTGGCATAAAGGTCATTATGGATCTGGTCGTGAATCATACGAGCACGGAACATCCATGGTTTAAGGAGGCGCTTACGGATCCGGATAGTCCGTATCGGAGCTGGTATCATTTTGCCGGGGCCGATGAAGATTTGAAGGCGGACGGCGCGGTTGGCAGCAACCCGTGGCATCTGGCCGCTGACGGAAAAGGCAAGTATTTAGGCGTGTTCTGGGAAGGCATGCCGGATTTGAATTTCGACAATGCGGACGTACGCCAAGAGCTTGCGTCCATCGGCCGATATTGGCTGGAGCAGGGGCTCGACGGCTTCCGGCTCGACGCGGCCAAGCATATCTATGGAGACTATTCTTCAATGATCAATAGCGCGGAGATTCAAGGCGCGAATCAGAAATGGTGGCAGGAGTTCCGCAGCGGCTTGTCCGGCGTGAAGCCGGATGCTTACCTGGTAGGCGAGGTATGGGATTCGCCGGTTGTTATCGCTCCTTATCTGGATAAAGCGCTGGATTCGGCTTTTGATTTCGATCTCGCCGGCAAGCTGATCAGCGCGGCTGACCGGGAGCGGGACTCGGATCTGGCCTTTACGCTTGGCAAGGCGTACGGGTTATATGAGAAGTCCTCGGGCGGATCGTATGTAGATGCGCCGTTTCTGAGCAACCATGATCAGACGCGGGTGATGACCGCATTGAGCGGCAACGTGTCGCATGCCAAGATGGCTGCGGCCATGCTGCTGACCCTGCCGGGGAATCCGTTTATTTATTACGGCGAAGAGATAGGCATGGCCGGCGCCAAGCCGGATGAGTATTTGCGCGAGCCGATGGTCTGGTATGCTGATCCCGCTGGCGGGGAGGGGCAGACTAGCTGGGAGCGGGGCAAGTACAATGCGGCCGGCTCGGCCGCATCGGTGGAGAGCGAGCAGCGGGATAAAGGCTCGCTGCTCGCTTGGTACCGGATGCTGCTCCGTTGGCGCAGCGAGGAGCCGGCTTTGCGCGATGGGGGAATCATCGCGTACAGCTTGAAGAACGCGGTACCACAGGTATCCGCGTATGTGAGGGAAACAGCAGACGAGCGCGTGCTCGTGCTGCACAATTTGTCCGGCCAGCCGCAAATGTCGGAGCTGGCCGAAGAGTACGGCTCATTCGCGAAGCTGAGCCGCAAGAGCGACAACGCCGCCGAGCTGAGCGGCGGCGTCGTTACGCTGCCGCCGTACAGCAGCGTTATATTGAAGTAGACGAATCCGGTGCCTGAGGCGCCGGATTTTTTGTTTTGGGGATCGCAGGCTCTCCCTCGCTTCTCTCCGATTGAAGCGGAATGTCCCCCTAAGACGGAAAAACCGTACTACAGCGCGCTAGGTGTGGGGATGAGGGGCATGAGTAACGGAATAAGACGGAAAAACCGTGCTACAGCGGGGCAAGCATGGGAACGAGGGGCAGGTGACTGAAAAATGGAGAAATGCGGTAAACTAGTTGTCTATGGCTTGAGTAGGTATATGGATATTTACGATTGACGGGTGGTGTGACGGGAGTGAGTACGAAGTCTCTGCGGATTGCGACGCTTATAATTTTCTTGATTAATGTGATTCTTATTTTTCTTGTTGACTGGTTTACGGTCGAGATGCTCCCGGATAAAGGAATTTCCGGCGACGGAAATCCTGCGGTTATCCTTTGGTTTATTGAGCTGCCGATGTATCTGCTGTTATTGGCCGGTGTCGCTTTAATCGTACATAGGGAACGGTATCTGGTTCAATACAATAGAATCCGGGTCCTGCTTATTCTTCTCGTTTTTTTTGCGGTATCGGTGCTGCTTCAGGTTGATAATGCCCAGCGGATTCATGATCGGATCGACGGCCGAACGAATGATTACGGCTGGCTGAACCCATATACCAACACGATATACATCAATTTTTACTCGTTCCTAAGCGGCATCCTGCTGCTGCTTTTGATTCAGACGGCAATTACATTAATTCGCAATCGCTTTTATCGGGGAGACAGGCTTGATAAAAAATAGAGACGGATCAGCTTGCGCTGCGTCCGTCTCTTCGTTTTTAAACAAGCTGCTTCCAAATGCCGTAGCCGTACCCCGGGAGCCGCAGCCGCAGCTTCCCGGCTGCCGGCTCAAGCCGCTGCTCATCCCCGAGCAGCGACACCCAGCTGCCGCCGGCTGGCACGGCGGCAACAGCCTCGCGTCCTCGCGCATTCATCGCGACGAGGATGCGCTCAGCCCCATCGCGGCGTTCGTACACGATAACGCCGCCGTCCTCGACATCCGCTGCCTGCAGGAAGCGGATGTCCGCGCTGCGCAGCGCGGCGTGCTTGCGCCGAAGCGCAAGCGCCTGCTTATAGAACGCGAGCAGCTCCCGGTCCTGCTGCTCCGGCTCCCACACCATGCATTTCCGGCAGTCGGGATCGCCCTCGCCGTTCATGCCTACTTCATCGCCGTAATAAATGCACGGCGTGCCCGGATAGGTCAGCTGGAACAGAGCCGCCAGCTTCATCGCATCCGTTTCATCGCCGCAGATCGTCAGAAGACGCGGCGTATCATGGCTGTCCAGCAGGTTAAACGCCGTCTCCGTTACCTGCTGCGGATAAGCGGCAAGCTGCCGGCCAATGGCATCGGCGAAAGTTTTCGCTCCGATGGTCTGATGCCCGAAGAAGTCCAGCACCGCGTTCGTAAACGGGTAGTTCATGACCGCGTCGAATTGGTCGCCCTCCAGCCACATCATCGCGTCATGCCAGATCTCGCCGAGGATATAAGCATCCGGATTTACGGCCTTCACCGCTTGGCGGAACTCCCGCCAGAACTGGTGGTCCACCTCGTTGGCCACGTCAAGCCGCCAGCCGTCGATTCCGATTTTCTCAATCCAGTAGCGCGCCACATTGAACAAGTAGGCTTTCACATCCGGATTTTCCGTATTGAGTTTAGGCATCATCGGTTCAAAGGCAAACGTCTCGTAAGTCGGGATGCCGTCCTCCACCCGAAGCGGCCATTCCCGCACGTGGAACCAGTTCGCGTAGACGGACTTCTCGCCGTTTTTCAGCAGATCCACAAACGGCGGGAACGTACGGCCCGCATGGTTGAATACCGCATCCAGCAGCACCCGGATTCCGCGCTTATGGCATTCCCCGACAAGTTCTTTCAGCTTCTCGTTGGTGCCGAAATGACGGTCCACCTGCATATAATTCTCGGTATCGTACTTATGGTTTGTTGTTGCTTCGAACAGCGGGGTGAAGTAGACCGCGTTAATGCCTAGCTCGGCCAAATAATCCAGATGGTCCAGCACGCCCTGCAGGTCGCCGCCGAAGAAGTTCGTTGGCGTTGGCTTGCCGCCCCAGGCTTCCGTTATCTCGGGGTTCAGCGTAGGATCGCCGTTTGCGAAACGCTCCGGGAAGATCTGATAGAACACCGCATCCTTCACCCAAGCCGGAGGAGAGAAGACATCAACCGGATTGATGTAAGGGAAGTCGAAGAACGTATTCGGATTATCCGGCAGATCGGCGGGAAAGCCGCTTTCCGTCAGAATAACCGTCTCATCGCCATCCGTCAGGCGGAACGCATACCGCAGCCGGCGGAAGGGAGGCTGGATCGAAGCTTCCCAATAATCGAAAAGCGAATCCGAGGAGAGCACGCTCATCCGGGCAACGGTAAACGTTCCGGCCCAGTTGTATTTGTCTCCGGCAATAAGCTCCACGCGCTTCGCGTCATTTCGTTTCGTGCGGATTCGAATATGCAACGTCGTCTTGTCATAAGCGTAAGCCCAATTTTGCTTGGGTCTGTGATAGATCGCTTCCAGCAGCATAAAGGTAAGATCACTCCAATCGGATAATGGGGTACAAAACAGAAAAAGGCACAACCGGCTAATTATAAAAATCAGCGAGGTTGTACCTTTATAGGTAGCATTGCCTTTAAATTGTCGTTCGAACATCCTTCATTATACTATGATCTTTCCGAACGAGCCACAAGCAATTCCGATTTCATAAAATCTTAAGCATGCACCGCGTCGTGGCTTTGCGCTTCCAGGAAGCGTTCCGCATCCAGAGCTGCCATGCAGCCGCTGCCTGCCGCCGTAATCGCTTGGCGGTATTGACGGTCTTGCACGTCGCCGCAGGCGAATACGCCAGGAATGTTGGTCTCCGAAGTGCCGGGCTTCACGATGATGTAGCCTTGCTCGTCGGTGTCGATTTGGCCGCCGAGGAATTTCGTGTTAGGCGTATGGCCGATGGTGATGAACACGCCGTCCGCTTCCACGAATTCTTCTTCGCCGGTTGCGTTGTTGCGAACCTTCAGACCTTTCAGGCCCATTTCGCCGGGAACGATCTCAAGCGGGGTTTTGTTCAGGTTCCAGCTGATTTTTTCGTTCGCGCGCGCGCGGTCCTGCATGATTTTCGAAGCGCGGAGCTCGTCGCGGCGGTTAACAACCGTTACTTCGGACGCAAAGCGAGTCAGGAACACCGCTTCTTCCATGGCGGAGTCGCCGCCGCCCACGATGATCAGCTTTTTGTTGCGGAAGAAGAAGCCGTCGCAGGTTGCGCAAGTGCTGACGCCGCGGCCGATGTTTTCTTGCTCGCCCGGAATGCCGAGGTATTTCGCGGAAGCGCCTGTCGAGATAATGACGGACTCTGCTTGAATTTCGCCGATGCCTTCTACGTCAAGCGTGTAAGGGCGTTTGCTGAAGTCGACGCTTTTTACCGAGCCGTTGCGGAAGGATGCGCCAAACCGCTGCGCTTGCTTGCGCATGTTGGACATCAGCTCGCTGCCGAGAATCCCTTCAGGGAAGCCAGGGAAGTTCTCGATTTCCGTTGTTGTTGTAAGCTGACCGCCTGGCTGCCAGCCTTCGATAACGAGAGGTTCCATATTTGCGCGCGCCAGATAAATCGCCGCCGTTAATCCGGCAGGGCCGGTACCGATAATGACTGTTTTGTACATGAAGAATTCCTCCGCTCCATCTATATGTTGTTGATGTATGTCGCATTTTCTAGTTTAAAATTATTACAATCTGTAAACTTTGTCAATACAGTTCATCTTAATTTCATCTAGTTGTATTATTGTAGAAAGACAGTATACAGGAGGTGCTCTATAATGCCGAAAATACTCGTCGTGGACGACGATCCGAATATACGGGAGCTGGTCAGCTTGTTTTTGCGGAGAGAAGGCTATGAAGTGATCGAAGCAGCCAACGGAGAGGATGCTTTAACCCGTTTGGAGGCGGTGAAGCCGGATCTTGCGGTTATTGACGTAATGATGCCAAAAATGGACGGCTGGGCTTTATGCTCGGCTATGCGCGAGTCGTTCGACATGCCGCTCTTGATGCTGACGGCCAAGGGCGAGACGGCTCATAAGGTAAAAGGCTTTGAGCTTGGCGCCGACGATTATGTCGTGAAGCCGTTCGATCCGCCGGAGCTGATCGTTCGGGTCAAGGCGCTGCTCAAACGATACCGCATTGCGTCGTCGCAGGTTGTGGAGCTTGGCGGGCTGTCCATGAACCGTTCGGACTTCCAGCTTGTCGCGAACGGAGAGAAAATCCTGCTGCCGCCGAAGGAATTCGAGCTGCTCTTCAAGCTGGCAAGCTATCCGGGCAAAACCTTCACCAGGGAGCATCTGATCGAGCAGCTGTGGGGAATGAACTACGAAGGGGACGAGCGCACGGTAGATGTACATATTAAGCGGCTACGCGAACGGTTTCCGGAGGAGGATTTTGGCTTCCGCATCGTTACGATCCGCGGTCTTGGCTACCGATTGGAGGAGCGGGCATGATCCGCAGCCTGTATGTGCGAATAGCGGTGACTTTTCTGGTCATCGTATTAGTAAGTATTAGTATTGCCTATTATACGGCGAACCAGCTGTTCCGGCGGGATCTGCAAGGGCAGAACGGTCTGGAGGACATGATGATTACCCGGCTGGAGCGGCTTTACAACGATTCGTCTCCGCGGTCCTTGCCGATGTTCCTCGAGCAGGTCTCAAGCCTTCAGGAAATGTCGATCGTCGCGGTCAATCGGAAAGGGCTTGTTATTCAAGTCGGCCGGACAAGCCGGGCCATTGTAAATCATTTAACGTACAAGACGGTCGAGAACATCTTCGGAGGCAAAACGGAACGGGTGAAGTATGCGGACGAGCATGAGAGCGGTCCTCCTTCGCCCCCGGCATACGGCCGCTTGGCTCAATTCGGCAATACGGAATGGGCCGTCTTTATTACTCCGGATCATGTCCGGCAGGTTCGCAGCTTCCAGCGAAATACCTTCACCATTCTGATTACGCTCTTGGTCGTCGGCTGTATTCTTATCCTGTTCGCTGCCCGTTATCTGGTGAAGCCGCTCAAAATGATGACCGCTGCCACCACTCGCATCGCCAAGGGCGATTTTAGCGTACAGCTTCCGATGTCCCACAAGAACGAGCTGGGCGAGCTTGCGGACAGCATTAACAAGATGGCGCACAGCTTGTCGCAGCTGGAGACGATGCGCCGCGATTTCGTATCCAACGTATCGCACGAAATCCAGTCGCCGCTCACCTCGATCGGCGGCTTTGCGGAGGCGCTGCGCAGCGAGGATTTGACGGAAGGGGACCGGAATCGTTATGTTGGTATTATTAAGCAGGAAAGCAGCCGCTTATCCCGGCTCAGCGAAAATCTGCTGAAGCTGGCATCGCTTGATTCCGAGCATCATCCGTATAAGCCGGTCACTTACCGGCTGGATAAGCAGCTTCGCGACGTCGTCTTGTCCTGCGAGCCGACCTGGCTTGCGAAGCGGCTGACGGTAGAGCTGTTAATGGAAGAGACCGTCATTAAAGCCGACGAGGATCAGCTCAGTCAGGTGTGGATCAACCTGCTTACCAACAGCATGAAATTTACGCCCGAGGAAGGTAAAATCTCGTTCCAGCTGTCGGAGAAAAGCGGCTATGCCGTCGTCCGGATCTCCGATACGGGGTGCGGAATACCGGAAGAGGAGCGGGACCGGGTATTTGAGCGGTTTTACAAAATCGATCCGTCGAGGGACCGTACCCAAGGCGGAAGCGGGCTTGGCTTATCTATTGTGAAGAAGATTATCGACATTCACGGCGGGGCAATCGAGATCGAGGATGCGGAGCAGGGGACGGTATTTGTCGTCCGTCTGCCGCTCAGTCCCGATCCTGACATTTGAGACCGAAAGGGTGACGGCCATGTTTCATGAGAAGAAGAGGCAGCAGGTACGCAAAGCGATTATTCCGGCGGGAGGGCTCGGTACGCGCTTTCTTCCCGCGACCAAGGCACAGCCGAAGGAAATGCTTCCGATTATCGATAAGCCGGCTATTCAATATATCGTGGAAGAAGCGGTGCAGTCCGGCATCGACAGCATGATAATCGTGAGCGGACGCCATAAGCGGGCGATCGAGGATCATTTTGACAAGTCTTACGAATTGGAAAAGGAACTCGAAGAACGCGGCAATGAAGAAATGCTCGCCATCGTCCGGGATATCTCGCATCTGGCCGACATCTATTATGTCCGCCAGAAGGAACCGCTTGGGCTTGGACACGCGGTTCTGTGCGCACGTCGTTTTATCGGAGACGAGCCGTTTGCGGTACTGCTTGGCGATGACATCCTGCGTTCCGAGCCGCCTTGCCTGCAGCAGATGATCCATCAGTACGAGGATACGGGCTCCTCGGTTATTGCCCTTATGGAGGTGCCCTGGGATCAGACGCATAAATACGGCATTGCCGCTTTCGATAACGCCGATCCTTCCCGTAACCGCATTCTAGACCTGATCGAGAAGCCGGCCCCAGGTCAGGCGCCATCCAATTGGGCGGTCGTTGGGCGCTACGTGCTTGATCCGGCGATCTTCGAGCTGCTGGAGAATGCCAAGCCGGGCAAGGCCGGGGAGATACAGCTGACGGACAGCCTTCAGCAGCTGAATCATATCGCTCCGATTCTGGCACACCGCTTTACGGGCAAACGCCATGACGTCGGCGATAAGCTGGGCTTCGTGAAAGCGACGATTGATTTCGCCCTGGAGCGGGAGGATCTGTCGGAGGAGGTCCGCAAATATTTGCGAGAGCGTCTCGGTTGAGGGATGAACGGAAAAGCACGCTGCTGTGAAGAGGAAACCTCCTGCGCAGCGCGATGAACGAACGGCATGTATATGGTGCCGATTGGAGTAAAATAACGGAAAAGAATGAGCCGGTTCCTGGTTATGCAGGTTCCGGCTTTTTTTATGGAAAGGGCTGGAGAAACTTTTTTTATTTTCCGTAAAGGAAAAATGGAGATCATTTATTTTTTCATATAGAATAGATAAGAGATATAAAGAGATGAACAACTCAAGCTGGAGGAGAATGAAATTGTATTGCCATCATTGCGTCAGGGAGCATGATGCGGATGCCGTATACTGCAGCAGGTGCGGCAGGCTGCTGGAGCCACAGCGAAATTTGCAGCAAGGAACAGAGGATCAGGCGGCAGCATTGGAAGAATGGGATATAGCAAAGGACCAAGCAAGCTCGGCATTGGAGACGTCGCAACCGCCGTTAAAGCAGACTGGCCGGGACAATTTGTTCATTGGACTGATTCCCGTCATTTTACTCGTTGGTATTGCGGCGGTGCTGTTGTCCTATTATTTATATGAAACCAGATTAAATAACCGCGTGCTGGATTGGCAGAGTACGGCCAGACAAGAGGCGTTGGCGGGTAAATACGAGGAGGCATTCCGGCAGCTGAACAAAGCGGCGGATGCGCGTCCGGATTTTAAGCCGGTGCAGGCGGATTTGAAGGTTGTGGAGGAAGCTTTATCGCTTGACCGCACGTTGACGGAAATTCAGCAGCGTCTGGACGACCAGGATCTGGGCGAAGCCTCCATTCAGCTGGAGCAGGTGAAGTCGAAGCTTCGCGGCCGCGAGGAGCCGATTTTTGGCAGAGTGCGGGATCAGGTTGGCGAAATGTCAACGAAGGTGACGGTGCTTCAAGTATCGGCGGAGTATGAGAGCATGAACGGCATTGACGACCTTGCCGGCGAATATAACCAGGTGAAGGGCCTGTCCGGCGACGAGGCGCTTGCGCTGCGGCAGAAGATTGAAGCGAAGATTGCGGCTATCAGCTATGATGAGGCCGATGAGATGCGGAAGAAGAAGAATTTCTCGGCGGCTATTACGGCAGCGCAAAAGGGACTCATCTACGCGTCTGACAACGATAAGCTGGCTAAGCTGTACGACCGGATAGTCGTGGAGAAGAAAAACTTCGAAGACGCGGAGCAGCAGCGGATCGAGCAGGCCATGCAGAAGGCGGCGGAAGAGGATCTGATCAATCAGACGGCGGCGGTTAAGGTGAAGCATATCGATGCGCAGCTTGATCTTTTTGGCGATTTTAACGTGAAGGGAGAACTGCTCAACGCAGCCACCCGGCCGATTTACTCCGTAGTCATTGAGTATACGGTTCATGACTCGGAAGGAAAAGCGATTACAACGGGCAAAGTGGATGCAACCCCTTCTTACATTGAGGCGGGCGAGACGTTCAGCTTCTCCTTTGTGGTTCATCATGTACAGGATGAGAATGCAACAGTGGCTATCGATCATATGACTTGGTATTTGGATTAGGGGAAATTCGTCATGAAAAAAGGAACATGGATTAGTCTCATCGCGTCTGTGGCGGTTCTTTTGGCGGGAGCGGGCACCGCTGCGTATATCCATGCGGGGGTGCCGAAGCAGCTAAGCGGCCTGCCTCTGCTCGCTGATGCTAACGCTGGTGCGCCCAAGTCGTTAAAGGATATTATTTACGCAACGCAAAAGCTTGTTGTCATGATCGAAACCGAGGACGGCACGCAGGGCTCCGGCTTCGTCTATAACGATAAGGGCGACCTGATTACCAATGCCCATGTGGTTGCCGGGGCAAGCAAGGTTACGGTGAAAACGGCGGACGCGAAAGAGCTCGAAGGAGATGTCATTGGCATCAGCACGGAGACCGACGTTGCGGTCGTACGGGTTGCAGGACTTGCGGGAGTAGAGCCTCTTGCGATGGTGCGCAAGGAAAGAGCGGAGATTGGCGACGAGGTTATCGCGATCGGCAGTCCGCTTGGCTTCCAGAATACCGTTACAACCGGCATTGTCAGCGGATTAGGCCGGAGCTTCGAGATCAAGCCTTACACGTATAACGATCTGTACCAGATCTCGGCGCCGATCGCGCCGGGCAACAGCGGCGGACCGCTGGTCGACAAGAAGACAGGCGAGGTTCTGGGCATCAACTCTGCCGGAATCGAGCAAAGCTCCATAGGCTTCAGCATACCTATCGTTAACGTGCTGGACATGGCCGAGGCCTGGTCGGAGCATCCGATGAAGACGCTGCCCGAATGGAAGCCGGCCGAGGATGACAGCAACGTGAAGAAGGACGCATCGATTACCGAGTATGCGGAATATTTGGTTACGCACTTTTACGACAGTCTTAATAATGCCGACTACGTTTACGCGTACTCCCTGCTTGGCGGCAACTGGAAGCTGGGCACCAGCTACGAGGTGTTCCGTCAGGGCTACATGATGACCCGGAACGTGGTTATCGACAACATTCACGTCACGAAGGAAAGCAACGACGAAGCGATCGTTACGGCAATCATTTCGGTTGATGAGCGGGTGGACGGGGAATACCGGCTCAGCAAGTATCAGGTTACCTATGACGTTGGCTACGAGAACGATCAGCTGAAGCTGATCAGCGGCAAAGGGAAAGTCATCAAGCAAGGCGAAGAGCAAGATAAGCCTACCAAGGCTAAATGAGCGAAGGAAAGGCCGCGGGCACAGCCCCGCGGTCATTTTTTTTGCATGCCCTATAAGGGAAGGAGCGGCTCGCCTGTTTACTAGCGTTAGAGTTCCAGCTTCCTCATCACCGCATGCGCCTCCCGGCTCGAGTTGAGGCTTGACCGCCGAAGTGTGACTGAGCATTGCGTGCCGCAATGGCGATTCTGAAGATGCACGCGCTCCATTCCCGTAATATAGCGATGGTGAACTCCGGCTAAAAAAACTTGTTAGCTAAAGAACTTGGTCCGCTACGCTGCACGTATTGCATCATAATGGAGTCTTTGAGTGACGTAACGCCAAATATCCTGCACGGAGTTCAGGATATTTGGTTTGGGGGTAGCCATATTACCTCGATTCGGAGATATATAGTGTACTATGTGCAGCATATTTCGCTCAGCCCTGCCTTATTGGTTGAATATGCTGCATTTCGTGCAACGTGCATCTAGGCATACCCGGTTGTGCGGTGAAATTATGATTTCGATAGGCGGTTATCCGCCTTTCAGGGGGGAGAATCGGCACAAGAATATGGAGCTGAAAGACTGGAAACAGCCTATAGGCGGGAGAACGGCATGGCGCATCGCCCCAAAAGAAAGCTGGGAGTCCGTATCGGCCTCCCAGCTCGGTTTTATTCTTTATACCTCTTCCGGATCGTAAGTGGCAAAGTGTTCGGCAACGTTCAGATGGGCAATATCCGTCAGTTCCTGCTGCAGTTTATCCTCTTCGTCAGCCCTTCCGGTTACGGAGAAAAACAGCTCGATTGCAACCGTATCAAAGCGTTGTACCGGGAAAGTCAGCAGCGTTTGCGGTATGACGCGGCCATTCAAGCGGAGAACAAACTGAATTGGTCCGCCGATCGGAATGCCGCTTACCGAAGCAATCTGGCCGTTAAACGAGAAACGTACAACGCCGGTTGCCGCAAGAGAATCGCGAATGCTCATGCCCGGCCAGAACCTTACACGATAAGAATTCGTCACGTTCGGGAAGAAACGTCCCCCGTTAATGACGACAGTTACATATGCCGGCCCCGGTTGTGGAGGGAATGGAGGAAACGGCGGGAATGGGAAAAACGGTGGAAATGGCCCCGGCGGGAACGGCCCCGGCCCCGGCGGGAATGGCCCTGGCCCCGGCGGGAACGGTCCTGGTCCCGGCGGGAACGGTCCTGGTCCCGGCGGGAACGGCCCTGGTCCTGGCGGAAATGGCCCCGGCCCCGGCGGGAACGGTCCTGGCCCCGGCGGGAACGGTCCTGGTCCAGGACCTGGGCCCGGACCAGGAGGTGGCGGAGGCGGTGCAGGCATTAACGTCCGCGTGCCCCCGCAGCCGCAGTTGCTCACAACGGTGTTGTTGCCTTTCCCTTCGATATACTTATAAGTATAGCTGCTCATGCGTTTTGTCAGACTCCTTCGTATGACAGATTAGGCAATCATCCTGATTCATCTTATGCGGCGGATGCCTATCCGTGTGCACGAAGCAGCTGCTTCGGGAGCTTATTGCGACAAAAATAAAAAAAGGCTGCCCCAAAGGGACAGCCTTGTCTGCATTCAACCAACTGCTTATTTAACAGCTGCTTCGTAACGTTTGCCAACTTCAGCCCAGTTTACAACGTTCCAGAACGCTGCAATGTAGTCAGGGCGTTTGTTTTGGTAGTTCAGGTAGTAAGCATGCTCCCAAACGTCCAGACCAAGGATAGGCGTTTCGCCTTCGAAGATCGGGCTGTCTTGGTTAGGCAGGCTCGATACTTTCAGCTTGCCGTCTTTAACGGAGAGCCAAGCCCAGCCGCTGCCGAAGCGAGTTGTAGCTGCTTTCGCGAATTCAGCTTTGAACGCGTCGAAGCCGCCCAGTTCGCTGTCGATTGCCGCAGCAAGTGCGCCAGTTGGAGCGCCGCCGCCGTTAGGGCCGATAACTTCCCAGAACAGGGAGTGGTTTGCATGGCCGCCGCCGTTGTTGCGGACAGCCGTTTTGATTGCTTCCGGAACGATTGCCAGGTTGTTAGCCAGCAGTTCTTCCAGGGACTTGTCTTGCAGCTCAGGAGCTTGTTCCAGAGCAGCGTTCAGGTTTGTTACATAAGTGTTGTGGTGACGGCCGTGGTGGATTTCCATTGTCAGCGCGTCGATATGCGGTTCAAGAGCGTCCTTAGCGTAAGGCAAAGCAGGTAATTGATGAGCCATGATTAACAGCCTCCCATAAATAGGTTATGTAAAACTCTTCTCATATTATCCCTTATCCGAGTACATAAATCAACATTAATGTTGCGAAAGTCGAATGGTGGCGGACAAAGTCGTACGAGTTGTAGAGTGTCACGGAAGTCGCGGAAATATGCAAAAACATTAGAAAACGAGCCAAATTCAGAGCAAACCGCTAATAAATACATGTAAGCGCTTAAAATAAAGCGTTTTCAACGGAATACAGCAAATTTCTTTAAAATTTTTAAGTTATTTTTAAGACAAAAAGAGGATTTCGTTAAAAAATGTCGTAAAATATATAAATGCAGCACTATGACAAGGTATAGAAGGTGTATAATTAATGAACGTTCGTTCCTTCCAGTTGTCTGACTACAGACCTGTCACTACACTCCTTGAGGAAGTATTGTCTGAAGAGTGTTACGAACAAACGATGGAAGCTTTTGCGCGTCAATTGTCATGGGACAGTGAGCTTGTACTTGTCGCTGTCGAAGAGTCGGAAATTGTAGGTATGATCATCGGCACGATTGATAATAACAAAGGTTATTATTATCGTATCGCTGTTCATACGGAATATCGTCGCCAAGGAATTGGCAAGGCGCTTATACAAGCTTTGCGGCAGCGCTTCGAGCAGCGCAACGTTTCCAAAATATTAATTACCGCCGACGAGCATAATGAACCGGTGTTGCCGTTATACGAAGCGATGGGTTATGCTTCGAACGACTTTTTCCGTTCATTCCAGAAATTAAGTATTGTAGCAGGCTAAACGGCTGCCAAATTCAGCCTAATAGCCATATTGTGCAGGGCATATCTGCATCGCCATTGCTTTTGGCGGTCAGATATGCTTTTCTATTTAAAAGGACTATTGTTTGGAACATACGAACGGGGCGCTTGATGCCGCCCTTGGCCCGTTTCACAATAAGTAAGGAGAGGCGTCATGGACATTTATCGGCACTGCGTTATCAAAAGCTTCAAGCACGACGGTCATATTCACCGAACATGGCAGCGCAACTACCTTGTGCCGGCGGAACGGCTTGCGCCGGAGCACAGGGATAACCAAATCATTGTGCTTATAAATCGCCAGACGCCTATTGTGGAATCCGACGGCAAGCAATGGATCAGCCGCGTGCCGGCGGTATCGTTCTTTATTCCGGGTGAATGGTTTAATGTCGTAGCGCTGCTGGAAGACAGCGGCATCCGTTATTATTGCAACATCGCATCTCCTCCTTATTTGCAGGGGAACGTGCTTACTTATATCGATTACGATCTGGATGTGATCCGCACGACGGAAGGCAACCGCTATGTCGTGGATCAGGACGAGTACCAGATGCACAAGCTGGCTTATCATTATCCGCAGATGGTAGAGGACAAGGTTCAGCAAGGGGTGGCTGCGCTGCTCAAACGAATGGACGAGGGAGCCGTGCCTTTCCAGGATGACATTGTCCAAAGCTACTATGCAGACTGGCATAGCACCTGCGGGGAAAGCGAGGGGTAGGCTAAAGATGAGTGTATCCCCTTCGGATTGGAACGAAACCGCCCCACGAGAGGTACATGGGAAGCCTCATTGGTTCAAGGAAGCGCTGGAGTGGGCGAAGACCATTACGATTTCTTTTCTGATCGTTATGGTGCTGCACCTGTTTGTGTTTAACCTCTCGACAGTCGAAGGGCATTCCATGGAGCCGACGCTTCGGGACCGGGAGTGGCTGTTCGTGAATAAGGCCGCTTACCTGATCGGCAATCCCAAGCTGGGGGATATCGTTATTCTCGAAGACCCTTCCGCTTACGGCACCGAAAAAGACTATTTGGTGAAGCGGGTCGTTGGCGTGGCGGGCGACCGCATTGAAATTTACAATAAACAGCTCTACCGTAACGGGGAAAAGGTATCGGAGGCTTATACCGACGTCGAAATCGAGGACCTGGATTTTATGCCGGTTATTGTGCCGAAAGGGCAATATTTCGTTATGGGGGATAACCGCCATGCGAGAGCAAGCAAGGACAGCCGGATTTTTGGCACCGTACCGCGTTCCATGATTCACGGTAGAGCGGATTTTATATTATGGCCGTTCAAACAGGTAAAGGTGTTATAGCCTTTAAAGAATTGCTTCTTTTAGGAGATGAAAGAATGAAAGAAGTAACCATTTATACGGATGGCGCCTGCTCGGGCAATCCGGGGCCGGGCGGCTGGGGAGCCGTGCTGTTCTACGGCGCGCACCGGAAAGAACTTTCCGGAGGCGAAAAGCATTCGACGAACAACCGGATGGAGATTCAGGCGGTTATTGAAGCGCTGAGCCTTCTGAAGGAGCCGTGCAAAGCAAAGATCTACAGCGATTCCGCGTATGTCGTGAACTGCTTTCAGAAGGGCTGGATTCACGGCTGGCTGAAGAATGGTTGGAAGAACAGCAAGAAGGAGCCGGTGGAGAATCAGGATCTGTGGAAAACCCTATGGGATCTGATGAAGCGCCATCAGGTGGAATACATCAAGGTGAAGGGACATAGCGACAACGAGTGGAATAACCGCTGCGACGAGCTTGCCCGCGAAGCGATTAAACGGTTGTAATTTTAGGAGGAAGGGAGCCAGGTACTGATGGACGGCAGCCGCTGGATATTGTTAAAAGAAGAATTGCGAGAAGCGGCGGGAAGCCTTGGCATCGACAAGATTGGCTTTGCTTCCGCCGATCCGTTTACCGAGCTGAAAACAAGGCTGATCCGGCATCGTGAGCTAGGCCGCGAGTCGGGCTTCGAGGAGCCGGATTTGGACAAGCGGACCAATCCGGCTTTGCTGTTTGATAATCCGCAATCGATCATCGCGATTGCCGTCGCTTATCCGGCGAAGCTGCCTAATCCGCCAAAGTCGGAGCCGGGAGCCCGGCGCGGTATTTTATCGCGCTCCGCCTGGGGCGAGGATTATCATAAGGTGCTGCGGGACCGGATGGCGAAGCTGGAGGCTTGGCTGAAGGAACGCGTCCCTGAAGCGAGGTTCGAGAGCATGGTTGATACGGGCGCTTTGTCCGACCGGGCGGTTGCCGAGCGTGCCGGGATCGGCTGGAGCGCGAAGAACTGCTCGATTTTGAGCGAGGATCTGGGCTCATGGATCTACCTTGGCGAGATGATTACGAATATTCCGTTCGAGCCGGACACGCCGGTAACGGAAGGGTGCGGGGAATGCACCAAATGCATCGACGCATGCCCGACGGATGCTCTGGTTGGTCCGGGACAGCTGGACTCGAATAGGTGCATCTCGTTTATTACGCAGACCAAAGGCTTTATCTCCGATGAATACATGCGCAAGATCGGCAACCGGTTATATGGCTGCGATACGTGCCAAACGGTCTGCCCGGTGAACCGGGGCAAGAACTGGACCCATCAGCCCGAGCTTCAGCCGGATCCGGAGCTGGTCAAGCCGCTGCTTGTGCCGCTGCTGACGATCGGCAACCGGGAATTTAAGGAGCGCTACGGTCACACCTCCTCGGCATGGCGCGGCAAGAAGCCGATCCAGCGCAACGCGGTTATCGGCCTCGGCAATTTCAAAGATAAAAGCGCCGTACCCGATCTGATTGGCGTGCTGAAGGACGATACGCGCCCGGTGCTGCGAGGAACGGCTGCTTGGGCACTCTCCCGGATAGGCGGCGACGAAGCGTTGGAGGCCTTGATAGAGGCGCTGTCCAAGGAGTCGGACGAGGAAGCGAGAGTCTATTTGGAGCGTGCGATTGCCGGTCTGCAGGCCGACCTCGGCAGAGCGGAGGAAGGAGCTTCGATCCCGCGTGAAAGCTAGGAAAATTTACTTCCGAGGGACGTTTGCGAATGCCTGCTTTACATGCTATTATAGGGGTCATTATAGACTATAGGCTGGATTAGTAGAAAGGGCCGGGTGAGTTCGTTATTATGTGGAACATCATTATTCCGATTGTAACTTTAATCGTAGGGGTTGCAGGCGGATTTTTTATCGGGGTATTCTATCTGCGCAAGCAGCTTGAGAAGATGCAAAGCGACCCTGAAATGATCCAAAAAATGGCCAAACAAATGGGCTACAACTTGAACAAGCAGCAAATGAATCGTGCACAGCAAATGATGAAAAATCAGAAGTTTCCACGAAAATAAATGCGGTTAGTTGAAAGTAGCCGGAGAGGTGGTACGAAATGGCGGGGATGAAAGACTACGTCAATTCGGCGGTATCGCGCAACCGGGAGCAAATCGAGCATCATGTCAAAGAAATACTGAAGCTCGTTGGCGAGGACGTTGAAAGAGAAGGTCTGCTGGAGACACCGGCTCGCGTTACCCGGATGTATGAGGAGATTTTCGCGGGCTACGAGGTAGATCCGCGGGAAGTGCTGGGCGTTACCTTCGACGAGCAGCATGAAGAGCTTGTTATTGTGAAAGACATTGTCTACTACAGCCAATGCGAGCATCATATGGCGCCGTTCTTCGGGAAGGTGCATATCGGATATATTCCAAGCGGCAAAATCGCCGGTCTCAGCAAGCTTGCGCGACTGGTTGAAGCGGTTTCCAGAAGGCTGCAGGTGCAGGAGCGGATCACGACGCAAATCGCGGACATTATGCAAGAAGTGCTGAAGCCGCAGGGCGTCATGGTTGTCGTGGAAGGCGAGCATCTGTGCATGTGCGCGCGCGGCGTGAAGAAGCCGGGAAGCAAGACCGTTACGTCGGCAGTCCGCGGCGTGTTCTCGGACAGTGCGCTGCGTTCGGAATTTCTGTCTTTGCTCAAGCAATAGCAGGATTAACAACAAAAAGCCACTGCGGCATCAGGCGTTGTCAGATCGCTTGATGCCGCGGTGGCTTTTTTAATTGAAATATATAAGGGCAGTATGCTCTAAGTGGCTTGCGTATGATCTTTGGAAGGATGCATTTCCTGGAACTGCTGATCAACCTGGCCGAGGAAAAGGGCAGCGCGCTGGATGTATTCGGTTGGCGAAGCGCGGAAGAGCATTTCGTGCTGGCCGTTAGGTACGATCCAGGAGCGGGACAGCGGATTGGTCTGATCCGCGGCTATTTGCTCCGCTAATTGGTAAGGCGCTTTGGCATCGCTCGTGCCATGCATAATGTACAGCGGTATATCAAAGGATTTCGTTAATATTTGATCGACCGGTACCTGCTTCAGGCTTGTGCCAGACCAGGTGGGGAGCAGCATTTCGATCAACTGCTTGGACGGGAACTTCGGAAGCGGCAGAATTTGAGTCACGTTATGGAACATCGTATCGGCCGTTGCCAGGAAGGTGCTGTCCAGAATCATCGCATCGATATCCTTCGTCTGAAGCGCGGCTTGGAGAGCCGTGCCTGCTCCCATGGAGAAGCCCCATACGATAATCTCCTGGGCGCCGCGGGACTTGGCGAAGTTGACGGCGGCGAGCAGCTGCTGCGATTCTTCAATCCCCGCGGTAGCCGGCGCTTTGTATTTCTGCGAGGCATAGCCGTAGTCAAAAAGCACCACATTATAGTGAAGCCCGTGAAGCAGCTTCGTCAGATCATACATCGGCACCCAATCTTCTTCGCGGTTCGCCCCGTAGCCGTGGCTGAAAATAACGGTGCGTTCCGACTTTGCGGCGGAGCTTGCCAGAACGGCGTCGGAATCATTGTCCGAGGCCGGTACATACCATCCGCTGACGGTCGTTTTTCCGCTGGCGCTCGGGAATAAGATATCTTCGTAATCAAGGCCGGCAGCGGCCTTCGGATTGGAAGTAAGCGGTGCTACATAAGGATAAGTCAGCATCCAGGCGACATATCCGTAGAATACGAGAACAAGCAGCAGGCATAGCGCCGTGAATGAAGCAACCAGCGCGATGAAGAAATGCTTGCGCGTCTTTGCTTGCGGTCGCCCTGTCTGCAGTCCGCCGTCAAGCGGAAATGGCTGCAGCGTTTGAGGAAAGCCGGTTTCAAGCGGCATTGGTGTCATCATGGTTGTGCTCATCGCGTAGTCCCTCCCTCACTGCTAACGATGTAAGCGCTATTACATATCTAGTACTTTTATCGTAGACCCGCAGGGTAAGCCTGTCAATTGATGTCGATGTAATGTTAAGCATTTGTAATCAGGCTGTAATGAAAGATCTTTTCTTTACCATTATCGCTGAATTGAGGTATACTGAGTGATAATAAGTTTCATTGTACGAAACCAAAATAAGAGCGGATTAAGGGAGGGCGGACTGGATGGAGGAAGGCAAATCAAATGTGCGTGCGGTAGAACGGGCGCTGGATATTTTACTCTGCTTCACGGAGGGAACGGATCTGGCAATGTCCGAAATCGCAGAAAAGGTAGGCCTGCATAAAAGCACCGTCCACCGCATGCTGGCAACGTTGGAGGACCGTGGCTTCGTGGAACGGGATCCGTCGTCCGAGCGTTATCACCTCGGAATGCGGATGTGGGAGCTGTCGGCGCATCTATCCAGCTCGGATGACCAAGCCGTCATTTGGCAGCCGGAGATGGAACGCTTGCGCGACCGGCTCGGGGAGACGGTTAGTATATATGTACGCGACGGATCGGAGCGGGTGCGGATTCAGGCGGTCCAGAGCAATCAGCCCGTTCGCCGGGTAGCGCCGGTTGGCGCAAGGCTGCCGCTGTATGCCGGTGCGTCCAGCAAGGTGCTGATTGCTTATTCCGACCGTTTTGTGCAGGAGCAGATTTTCGGAGACCCGGCCTGGCTGCTGGCGATCGATCTCGACCTGTACAAGCAGCAGCTGGAGGAAATCGTGCAGCAGGGCTACGCGACCAGCTTCGAGGAACGCGAGCCGGGAGTAGCGGCGCTGGCGGCGCCAATCTTTAACCGGCATGGCCAGGTGGCCGCGGCTTTGTCCGTATCGGGACCGTCCAGCCGTCTAACGCTGAAGACGATGCGCGAATACTCGCCGGTTCTGATCGAGTTCGCGAAGCGTATGGGCACCATGATTAAGTAGGTAAGGTTAAGCGGCAAACTCCGCATAGTGCAGGTTAAAGTGGCAAACTCCGCATTTGAATGGGGTTCTGGTTAAGTGGCAAACTCCGCATTTGAATGTTCTTCCGATCGCCATTGCTCAGGGATTCCTTGGAATTACGTTTAACAATGTAGGAATCCCTTCACAAAAGCGACCACTTCGTTTCTCCAGAATCATTCAAAATGCTCCGTTTGCCATTAACCTATTTTAGAGAAAAGAAAAGCGACTGTGCTGATTATACTTAGCACAGTCGCTTTTGTTTTAATTAAATAAGTTACATGATCTGACGGAGCACGGTTTGCAGGATACCGCCGTTGCGGTAGTAGTCAACGTCGACCATGGAGTCGAGACGCACGGTTACGTCGAACTCGGTTACTTTGCCGTCTTCGCCGGTCGCTTTCACGCGGACCTTCTGTCCGGGCTTCACGTCATTGGACAGGCCCGAAATATCAATCGTCTCGCGGCCGGTCAGACCGATTGTCTTCCAGCTTTGACCTTCAAGGAACTGAAGCGGAAGCACGCCCATGCCGACCAGGTTGGAACGGTGAATCCGTTCGAAGCTTTCGGCGATGACCGCCTTGACGCCAAGCAGCAAGGTGCCTTTTGCCGCCCAGTCGCGGGAGCTGCCCGTGCCGTATTCCTTGCCCGCGATAACGACGAGGCTCGTTCCGTCCTTTTGATACTTCATGGAAGCATCATAGATGGACATCACTTCGTTAGTCGGCAGATAGGTGGTTACGCCGCCCTCCGTACCCGGCGCTACTTGGTTGCGGATCCGGATGTTCGCGAACGTGCCGCGCATCATAACCTCATGATTGCCGCGGCGGGAGCCGTAAGAGTTGAAGTCCACCCGTTCAACATGGTGGTCGGTCAAATATTTGCCTGCCGGGCTGTCGGCTTTAATATTGCCCGCGGGTGAGATATGGTCCGTCGTGACGGAATCGCCAAGCAAGGCCAGAATGCGCGATGACGGAATATCTTTGATATCGCCGACATCTCCGCTCAGATTCTCGAAGAATGGAGGGTTCTGAATGTAAGTCGAATCCGGATCCCACTCATAGCTTTCGCCTTTAGCTACTTCAAGTGCGTTCCAGCGTTCATTTTGCGTGAAGACATTGGCATATTTATCCCGGAACATCTCAGGACGGACAGCGGATTTGATCGCTTCGTGCACCTCTTCATTGGTCGGCCAAATATCCTTCAAGAAAATCTGCTTGCCGTCTGAGCCCGTACCGATCGGGTCCTTTGACAGATCGATATTTACTGTGCCGGCAAGAGCGAAAGCGACGACAAGCGGCGGCGACGCCAAATAGTTGGCCCGGACCTGGGCATGAATGCGGCCTTCGAAGTTCCGGTTGCCGGAAAGCACCGCCGCCACCGTCATATCATTGTCGGCGATCGCTTTGCTCACTTCGTCAGGAAGCGGCCCGGAGTTGCCGATGCAAGTGCCGCAGCCGTAACCGGTAAGGTGGAAGCCAAGTGCCTCCAGAGGTTCCATCAGTCCCGCGCGGTTGAAGTATTCCGTTACAACCAGCGAGCCTGGGGTGAGGGAGGTTTTGACGTATGCCGGTACCTTTAGTCCAAGTGCGACAGCTTTCTTGGCGACAAGCCCGGCGCCAAGCATAACGCTTGGGTTAGACGTATTGGTACAACTGGTTATGGCGGCAATGACAACAGCGCCGGTGCCCATTTCGCTCTCCCGGCCGTCTTTATGGTGAACCTTCACTCTTTGATTTTTATTTTCTTCGCTTAAGCCATAGCCGCCTCTTTCGACGGACAGGTTGATAATATCGTTAAAAGCTTCCTTGAGATGAGTGAGTTCAACGCGGTCCTGCGGACGTTTTGGTCCGGCAAGGGACGGCACGACCGTGGACAGATCAAGCTCCAGCGTGTCCGTAAACACCGGATCCGGCGTTTCATCGGTGCGGAACATGTCCTGTGCCTTATAGTAAGCCCGAACCAGCTCAATCTGTTCTTCATCCCGTCCCGTATCCCGCATGTACCGGAGCGTCTCCTGATCCACCGGGAAAAAGCCGATAGTCGCGCCGTATTCAGGCGACATATTCGCCACCGTTGCGCGGTCAGCCAGGCTGATGTTAGACAGCCCGGATCCGTAAAACTCGACAAATTTGCCGACAACGCCTTTTTTTCGAAGCATTTGAGTAACCGTTAAAGCCAGATCGGTTGCGGTGGAGCCTTCGGCTAAGCTACCGGTCAGCTTAAAGCCGATAACTTCCGGCATCACAAAGTAGAGCGGCTGCCCCAGCATCCCGGCTTCCGCCTCGATCCCGCCTACGCCCCAGCCCACAACGCCAAGACCGTTGATCATCGTGGTATGGGAGTCGGTGCCCACCAAGGAGTCCGGGAAGACGACCGTGTCATTGCCGATTCTTTTGGTTGCGGCAACGGAAGCCAGGTACTCCAGATTCACCTGATGAACGATTCCGGTGTCGGGCGGGACTGCCCGGAAATTATCGAAGGCAGTCTGCGCCCAGCGCAGAAACCGGTAGCGCTCTTCATTGCGCTTGAATTCAAGCTTTATGTTGTATTCGAGTGCTTCCGGCGTACCGAAGGAATCGATCATAACCGAGTGGTCGATGACAAGGTCAACCGGTACGAGCGGATTGATCTTTTTTGGATCGCCGCCGGCACGCTTGACGGTATCGCGCATCGCGGCCAGGTCGACGACAACGGGGACGCCGGTGAAATCCTGCAGGAGAATACGCGCTGGAATAAAAGGGATTTCCTTATCGATCCTGCCGTTCGCCCAGGAAGCAATCTGCTTCACATGCTCCTCGGTTATCGCTCGGCCGTCAAATTGGCGTACGGCGGCCTCGAGCAGCACTTTAATCGAGAACGGCAGCTTCGATACAGGGCCCAGCCCTTGCTTCTCCAGCCCCGCGATCGGGTAATACGCATAGGTTTTGCCGGCAGCCTCCAGCGTGCTGCGCTCGGCAAAAGGGTTGTTCTTGGACATACTTACTAACCTCCTAAAAGTTTGGGAAGCAATCTCGCTTCGAAAGCATCCGCTTAAAGCTTGCGAAGCATCGCTTCGAAAGCCTCCGCTTAAACGCTCATATCTCCTGTTTACCTCAGGTAGTGTTCCCAAGCCCCCTGGTGATTGTTACATGAAATCTTACATTTGCTCATATAATGAACCAGCAAATACAGGAATGGGAGGGGTAGCCATGTCTACGCGATCGGATCAAACGAGGAATCGTCCCGACAAGCAGCGGCCAAGCAAAGCTTTAGTGCTCCAACCGGCGGCGGTGCGAACAAGTCAGCCGTCCGAATTATTACTGAAGGCGGATGAGCCCGAAACGCAGCGTCCTTCTGGCGTGACGCGGGAGAATGCCGACCGCGGGCAGCGGGGCAGCCAAACGCCGCCCGCTGGGCTACCCGTCCAATCCGCACCTACAAAGTCTGCCCAGCCTTCCGCCGGACATACCGCCGGGAAACAGGTGGCGAAGCTTTCTTCCTTGCTTCGCTCCGCCGAGCAGGAAGGCTCCGGAAAAAGGGAGAAGGCAGGCGAATGGAAGTCCGTGATATCCAAGTACGTGAACTTATATAACAAGGCCGAGACGGATCAGCATTATGCCGCTCTCGATGATTATATAGAAGACAAAGACCATTGCTTGAGGCTTCGTTACCGGCTTGAACGGCTGCGGGAAAGGGATCTGTACCGCGGCGTGCTTCCCGCCAGGGGCGAGACCAAGGCGGAGCTCATCAAGGTGAATGAATCCGCTGCCGAAGTATCCGTGCTAGTGAAGCTTCATATCAAAAGGCAGATGGAGCAGTCGGGGCTGTATTATCTGGAGGAACGGACCGAAATCGAGCGGTTATGGCTGAATCAGTCGGGGGGCGCCTGGCGCATCTTCCGGATCGAGCCCGTCATTGCCGAGCGGAGACCGCGGTTTGGCGCTTCCGAATATACCGCGGCGGTGGAGGAGGAGCTGGATCAAATCCGCGAAGCATCGGTCTTCCGGTCAACTCCTTTTTTGAACCTGGACCAATATCCCCAGCTGAAGCAAAGGGTAAAAGGCATTCCCTATCGCCGCGAGCTGGCGGCGGCATACGCCGACAGGTGGTGGAACGAGGGGAATCCGGCTTACGAGGAATTCGAGGTGAACTGCACTAACTATATTTCCCAGTGTCTCTTTGCAGGCCACGCGCCTATGAACTATACTGGTAAAAGAGAAAGCGGCTGGTGGTACAAAGGCCGCAGCGGCGGCAAGGAATGGTGGAGCTACAGCTGGGCGGTGTCCAATGCGCTGACCCATTATTTATCCGGCAAACGCAATTCCGGCCTGCACGCGACCGTCGTTCAATCGGTGGAGGAGCTTCAGCTCGGCGATGTTATCACGTACGACTGGAACGGCGACAACCGGTACCAGCATAGCACCATCATAACCGCCTTCGATGCGGCGGGCATGCCGCTTGTAAATGCGAATACGGTTCCTAGCCGGCACCGGTTCTGGGATTACCGGGACTCCTATGCTTGGACCGAGCAAACAAGATACCGTTTTTTTCATATTGCGGACCACTTCTAAAAATAACATACCGGAGGATACCTAATGGGGCAGAAAGTACACTTAGGGTTGATTTACGGAGGGAAGTCGGGAGAGCATGACGTATCGCTGCGGACGGCATTTGCGGTGATGGGGGAGCTTGATTACGCAAAATATGAAATAACGCCGTTTTATATTACCAGGCTGGGCGAATGGAGAGTAGGCTCGATGCTAGGCGGGCAGCCGGGAGCCATTGACGAGCTGCGCCTTGCGCCTGTGGACGGGGCTCCGGTGCCGGTTGTGCCGGACCTTCCGCTTGCCCCGCTGCTGGACCGCTTGGCCGGCGGAACGCTGGCGGGCGGGGGACAGCCGATCGATGTTGTTTTCCCGCTGCTCCACGGTACCTTTGGCGAGGACGGGACAATTCAAGGCCTGCTCGAAATTGCGGACATCCCTTATGTCGGGGCGGGGGTTCTGGCCTCCGCCGCAGGGATGGACAAGATTACGATGAAGAAGATATTCGCCTACGAGGGTCTGCCGCAATGCGTCTTCCGGTATTTCAACCGGGCGCAGTGGGAGAAGGACGCCTCCTTTTTTATTATGGAATGCGAAGTCGCCTTGGGTTACCCGTGTTTTGTAAAGCCGTCCAACCTGGGCTCCAGCGTAGGCATATCCAAAGCCAAGAACCGCGATGAGCTGATCGCCGCAATCGATTTTGCCTTCCGGTTCGACCGCAGGGTTATCGTGGAGGAATTCGTCGATGCCAGGGAGATCGAAGTGAGCGTTCTCGGCAATGACGATCCGAAGATATCCGTACCCGGGGAAATAGCTCCGTCCAACGAGTTTTACGACTACAAGGCCAAGTATGTGGACGGCAAGTCCACTATTCATATCCCGGCGAATATCCCGAACAAGACCGCGGAGGCGGTGCGGGATATGGCGCTTCGGGCATTCTTGGCGATTGACGGGGCAGGGCTCTCGCGGGTTGATTTCTTTCTTCGCAAGACGGACGGCCAGCTGTTCATTAACGAAGTGAACACGATGCCGGGCTTTACGCCAATCAGCATGTACCCGCTGATGTGGAAGGAGTCGGGCATGCCGTACAAGGAGTTGCTGGATAAGCTGATCGAGCTGGCGTTTAAGCGCTACGCGGTTAGACAAACGATCGATTACGGCAGCAGCGGAGGCAACTAAACGAAACGATGCAAAAAATCGGACTACAGGGAAAGAGGGATAGAGATGGGCTTTGCAACTGAGTTTAATTCCGTATGCAAATTCAAATCGGAGCAAGAGCTGTATGAATTGCTTGAATACGGCAGGGGCAAAATGGTGAAGAGCGGGTTCCGCGTCTTCCCGACCGGCCAGAAAGTAATCGCGTATACGCCTGACAACGAAGCGATTGCGATCGTTCGCATTCTCGCGTCCATTGCGGAAATCAATTTCCAGGGCGAAGAAGTGACGGAGGTGGAGATGGAGCTGGTGCGCAAGCTGACGGAGGAGGAAGCGCGCATTCAGACGGCTCTCGCATACGAGATGTTTTTCGGAGAGAGGGTATAATTGATTATGATCGTCCGGTTCGGATTTGTCGCCATGAGCACGATTCTAGAGAATGCTTCGCCGTCTCGGACGATGACGTTCGCGAATTTCAGCAAGCTGAATGACAGAGAAGCCGGCATAAGGAAATTGGAGCGGATTGCCGAGGAAAATTTGCATAACACGCTCCGGATCATGAAGCATGCCAATGCCCATGATATTCATATGTACCGCTTCTCCTCCAAGCTGATACCGCTGGCAACGCATGAAGATCTCTTGGACTGGGATCCGTTCCCCGTCCTTCGTCCGTCGATGAAGGAGATTGGCGACTATGCGAAAAAAACGGGAATGAGGACTTCCTTCCATCCCGATCATTTCTGCGTATTCAGCACGAATCGGCCCGATGTTCTGGTCAAATCGGAACGGGATCTCGATTATCATATACGGATGCTTGAAGGGATGGAGCTGCCGGAAACGGTAAAATGCAATATCCACATGGGCGGCGCCTATGGCGATAAGAAGCTGTCCGGCGAGCGCTTCATCCGGCAGTTTGGCGCATTGTCTGACCGGTACAAGCATCGGGTTACACTCGAAAACGACGATAAAACGTTTGATGCCAGGGAAACGATTGCCGCTGCCGAAGCTGTTGGCGTTCCCATGGTCCTCGACATCCACCATCATGCCGTGAACAGCGGGGATGTTACGATGGACGAGCTTTCCGCCGGTCTATGGCCGAGGATTGCCCGAACGTGGACGCTGGAGGAGCAGCGTCTTGGCCTGGAAGAAGGAGGGCTTCCGCCCAAAATCCATGCTTCGAGTCCAAAAAGCTTATCCGATCCCCGGGGGCATGCCGATGGCGTGGAGCCGGAGCCGCTGGTGCAATTCCTCCGGAGCGTTGCCGCTGCAACGCCGCGGATTGACTGCATGCTGGAGGCGAAAAACAAGGATGCCGCGCTGCTCCAGCTGATGGAGGACTTAAAGGAAATGGCCGCCCAAGGAAACGGAATCCGGATTCTGGACGGCGGTACCGTGGAGATTGAACCTTAAGCGATAGCACCGTCAAGTACCGCCGCAACAGGACAGCGGAAGTTGCTTGGCGGTGTTATTTTTGAATTTTGAGCGTTTACAACAGGGCTTAGAATTCTCCGGATTGAAACGCGCTCTCCCGCCAATAGGGCAGAGGGAGACCCTTTTCATCTTGTGCAACTACATCATTTTTGGGGTCACATTGAGCCGGAAAGCGGTGAAGGTATCGTGTTGGAATGGATTCTTCTTGTGCTGCTTGGCGTTGTTGCAGCGATGTTTGGCAGTATAGTAGGTCTAGGCGGCGGTATTATTATCGTACCGGTGCTTATGCTGCTGGGACCGCAGCTGACGGGGGGCGAGATCAGCCATGCCACGGCAGTGGGCACCTCGCTGACGATGCTTATCGTGACGGCGCTTGCCTCCACGCTGAGCTATGCGAAGAAGAAGCTGGTCGATTTCAAGAGCGGTTGGCTGTTCTTTATTACAAGCGGGCCTGCCGCCATGATCGGTTCCGCGCTGACCAGCCGGTTTCAAGGCGCTGCCTTTTCGCTGTCCTTCGGTATTTTTATGCTGCTTATGGCCGGTCTGCTCGTAGCGCGCGATTATTTGAAGCCCATCAACCGGGAATGGCCGATCGAGCGTACGATTATAGATGCGAAGGGGCAGGAGCATACGTACGGTTATGCGATTGTTCCCGCGCTGGCTATCGGGTTTGCCGTGGGTCTCATATCCGGTTTGTTTGGCATAGGCGGCGGTTCCCTGTTTGTTCCGCTTATGGTGCTTCTGTTCCGTTTCCCGCCGCATACGGCGACCGCAACGTCTATGTTTGTCATTTTTCTTTCTTCGATACTGGGGAGCGGGATGCACGGCTGGCTGGGGGAAATCAATTACTGGATCGTGCTGGCGCTGGTGCCTGGCGCCTGGATCGGCGGCAAGCTTGGAGCCATCATCGCGGGTCGGATGAGCGGAAAAGGGCTGCTCTGGCTGTTGCGGGTTACGCTGCTCCTGCTGGCCGCCCAATTAATCTACGAGGGTTTGACGAAGCTTTAACACTACGGTAATATTTTAAAAATATACGAAGTATACATTACCTCTATAACAACTTGCGCGAAACTTGCAGAGGAAGTCATTCGTATAAGATATGAACATGCCATTTTTTTAAAAAAGCATTGTGAAAAGCTAGAGGCTGGGTTTAGTAAAATTATGATGAGAGTAGAGTGATGGACTGTGACTGTAAGTGATCAGCAGGGCACCGTCGTCGGAGGCAAAAGCTTCGCCGCCGTGGCGATTAACTGCGCGGCTAAGGCTGGAGAATGGATTAAGTCTAAGCTAGGAAACTATGAGAAGCTTGATATAAAGTATTCCGCTCACGATTTGGTGACGGAAGTGGACAAAGGCTCGGAGACGCTGATCAAGCGTCTTGTGCTGACGCATTTCCCTCATCATTCCTTCCTCGGGGAGGAAGGCGTTGAGCCGGGGCCGGAAGCATCCGCGCGCGCGCTGGAGGAAGTAAGCGAGGCCGAGTATTTATGGATTGTCGACCCGATTGACGGGACGACCAATTTCGTGCACGGCTTTCCGTTCTTTGTAGTATCCATTGCGCTTGCCCATAAAGGCGAGGTTATTCTTGGCGTTGTCTATGATCCGATGCGCGACGAGCTGTTTATTGCCGAGAAGGGTAAAGGAGCTTACGTGCACGGCAAGCGGATGAGCGTATCCCAAGAGGATAGTCTGAAGACGAGTCTTATTGCTACGGGCTTCCCGGCAGACGCGGGTTATGCGCTGCCGCTTAACATGAAAGGGCTGCAGGCGCTGGCGCCGCAGGTCCGCAATATCCGCTCGGGCGGTTCGGCTGCGCTTCATATGGCGTATGTCGCGGCCGGCCGGTTAAGCGGCTTCTGGGAGATTGGCCTGAACAGCTGGGATCTTGCGGCAGGCGCGCTGCTCATTCAGGAGTCCGGCGGCATCGTAACCGATACGCTAGGGCAGCCGTACAATCTGGGCGTCCGCAACGTCGCAGCCTCCAACGGCAAGGTGCATCGATCCTTCCTTGACGCGCTTGCGGCAGCGGATGCCGTGAAATAACAGGCATTTTATTCGTAAATAGAGTTTGTTAAAGAACCGGCTATCGGCGATAGCCGGTTCTTTTCGTGCGCGTGGCAGTACTATAGCGCTATAAATGATAGAATAGGTCGTAGGTATAATATATTAGTTCGTTGGTATGGTATATGATACTGTTTAGCATTATCGTATATTGTCATATTTGAGGATGGGATGGGTCAGGCGATGGGTAGGAACAACTGGGGAAATGCAATCAGTCGTCATGCATTAAACAGGAAGATGGCAATGGTATTAATCTTCGCAATAGTAGCAGGTCTGCTGTCGGCATATGGTAAAGCCCTCGCAAGCGGGGGGACGGACGCGCTGGAGGGCTTGTCCTGGGTAGCAAAGCCGTCGGGCTCGACCGATTCTACGGATTCATTCCGTACGGCGGCTTACGGCAACGGAACGATCGTTGCAACAGGTACCCCGCCAATGCCGTTTATAAGCAGCAATCAAGGGGATATGCACGCTGGAAGCTTGTACCGCACTTCAACAACGGGCGCGGCATGGACGGCGCTGTCTACGGGCAATCACGAGATTAGAGGCCTGGTATACGGCGGCCCCGCTAATTTTGTGGGAGTGGGTTATTCCCAGTACATAATGTACGGTCAACAGAGCTATCACGGGAAGATAATGACCTCCAATGACGGGGTGAATTGGAGTTCGATTACGCCTCCCGGCGAGTCGGGAGAAACGCTGTACGGCGTAGCTTACGGCAGCGCGGGTTACGTAGCGGTTGGCGCGAGCAACGACATCAACTTCAATCAGACGCAAACGATTTTGACCTCAAGCAACGGGTATTCGTGGAGCCAGCAAGTGCTGACAAGCGGGGCGCTTAATGCGGTAGCATTCGGCGGAGGGACCTATGTCGCGGTTGGCAGCGGAGGGACGATACTGAGTTCATCCAATGGCGCAAACTGGACGCCGCAAAGCTCGGGTGTTGCAACGGCATTGCGGGGAGTTACATACGGCAACGGACTATTCGTTGCGGTCGGAAGCAGCGGCAAAATGCTTACGTCACCTGACGGAGCGAACTGGACTTCCGTTACTCCGCCGGTTAGCGGCACGTTCTACGGAGCCGCATTCGGGGATGGCACGTTTGTAGTCGTTGGCGGCAACGGTACGATTCTAAGCTCGCCGGACGGGCAGAACTGGCAGCAGCGCGCAAGCGGCACGACAGCTGTCCTGTACGGAGCCGCGTACGTCAACGGTGAGTTTATGGCGCTTGGCTCGAACGGCACGATTCTTATGGCGCAGCATAAGCTCACCTATACGGCGGACTCGAACGGTACGATTAGCGGCAATGCGGCGCAAGGCGTAAGGACGGGCGGAAGCGGGACTGAGGTAACGGCCGTAGGAAATACCGGTTACCATTTCGTCAATTGGAGCGATAACTATGCTTACGCAAACCGGAAGGAAAACGATATAACCGGGGATGTCAGCGTAGCCGCTAGTTTTGCAATCAACGTCTATGAGCTCACTTATGCGGCTGGCCCAAACGGCAGCCTTACGGGGGAGGTATCCCAATCGGTCACGCATGGCAGGAATGCCACAACCGTAACGGCCGTAGCGAACCCGGGCTATCACTTCGTAAGCTGGAGCGACGGCAATACGAATGCTAGCCGGGTGGACAGCAATGTGACGGGGAATTTGGACGTCACCGCGCAGTTTGCGATCGATACGTTTAAGCTTACATATACGGCAGACACGGGTGGAAGCATTGACGGGCAAGCATCGCAGGTGCAGACCGTCGATTTCGGTTCCGACGGTCAAGCCGCAACGGCAATGCCGGATACGGGTTATCATTTCGTAAGCTGGAGCGATGGGGCAGAGACTGCCACTCGCGTGGACCGCGATGTGAAAGCGGACAAAAGCGTATCGGCCAGCTTTGCGATTAACGAGTATACGCTGACTTATGCAGCTGAGGCAGGCGGGACCTTGGACGGCCAGACTTCCCAGACGGTCACGCATGGCTCCAATGGCAGCGAAGTAACGGCAGTACCCAACCCGGGTTACAGCTTTATCGGCTGGAGCGACGGCGTTGCGACGGCATCCCGGACAGATCTCGCAGTGGTGTCTAACAAAAGCGTAACGGCAGCTTTTACCATTAATAAATATACGCTGACCTACACGGCAGGCACCGGGGGAAGCATTAACCAGGATGCTGCTCAAGCCGTCGATTACGGAACAGACGGCAAGACGGTAACGGCGGTAGCGGGCACGGGTTACCATTTTGTAGGCTGGAGCGATGGCGTATTGACGGCATCCCGCCAAGAGAAAAATGTCCAAGCTGACGTTGCGGTAACGGCGGAATTCGCGATTGACCAATACGAATTAACTTATACCGCAGGAGCGCACGGAACACTGACTGGCGATAAGCTCCAAACGGTGGCACACGGCTCGGATGGTACGGCAGTAACGGCGACGGCGGATACGGGCTATCATTTTGTCCGTTGGAGTGACGGCGTAACGACGGCTAGTCGTACGGACTTGAACGTGACCGGCAATTTGAACGTCACGGCGGAATTCGCGATCGATACGTTTAAGCTCATTTATTCCGCGGGAGCAGGAGGAAGCGTGACCGGAGCGGCAGCGCAGGACGTCAATTACGGAGCCGATGGTACGGAAGTAACGGCAAAGCCGGCGATTGGCTATCATTTCATCGGCTGGAGCGACGGCGTTCAGACGGATACCCGTCAGGATACCGGAATTGTGGCTGACGTGAACGTAACGGCCCATTTCGCGATGAACGAATATACGTTAACTTATGCGGCAGGCGATCACGGAACATTGACCGGCGATAAGCTCCAAACGGTGGCACACGGCTCGGATGGCACGGCAGTAACGGCGACGGCGGATACGGGCTATCATTTTGTCCGTTGGAGTGACGGCGTAACGACGGCTAGTCGTACGGACTTGAACGTGACCGGCAATCTGATCGTCACGGCGGAATTCGCGATCGATACGTTTAAGCTCACCTATTCCGCGGGAGTGGGAGGGAGCGTGACCGGAGCGGCAGCGCAGGACGTCAATTACGGAGCCGATGGTACGGAAGTAACGGCAGAGCCTGCGATTGGCTATCATTTCATCGGCTGGAGCGACGGCGTTCAGACCGATACCCGTCAGGATACCGGAATTGTGGCTGACGTGAACGTAACGGCCCATTTCGCGATGAACGAATATACGTTAACTTATGCGGCAGGCGATCACGGAACATTGACCGGCGATAAGCTCCAAACGGTGGCACACGGCTCGGATGGCAAGGAGGTGACGGCTGTTCCGGATGCCGGTTACCAATTTGCCGGCTGGAGCGACGGAGTGGGGAGTGCAACAAGAACGGATCGCAGCGTCAGCGGCAATCTGACCGTAACGGCTGCGTTCGCCGTAATCAGCAGCAACAGCGGCAGCAATAATTCGAATCCGGCCTCCGGCTTCGAGATCCTCATTAACGGGAAGGCTTACCGCTCAGGCGAGCTCAAGTCTTCCATCCGGGGAGAGCAAGCGGTATCGACCATCCATCTGAGCGCGGATAAAATGAAGGAAATCCTTGCTTCCTCCGGCCAAAAGGCTACGATTGTGCTTCCAATCAAAACAGGGGCCGTTGTTGCGATTGGCGAGATACCAGGCGATCTCCTGCAGCTGCTTATGGAGAAGCAAGCAACCTTGCGGATTGAAACGGAGTATGCCGTATACGACTTGCCTGCCGGGCTTATTAATCTGACAAAGCTGTTTGGCGGCAGCGTAAACTCCAAGGATGTTACGGTGAACGTGGAGGTCGGCAAACCGTCTGCAGCAATGACAGCATGGACGCAGAAGGCGGTCGAGCAGAATCAGCTTAATCTGGCAGGATCGCCTGTTCAGTTCTCGGTAACTGTATCTTATGGGGACAAAAAGGTCGAGCTATCGACGTTTGCTTCCTATGTGGAACGGATGATTGCCATTCCGGATAACAATGCCCCAAATCCGGGGTTAACGGCAATCGTCGTAGAGCCGGACGGATCTATCCGGCCTGTGCCAACGAAGCTGGTTACCATTGAGGGCAAGCAGTATGCCGTCATCAGCAGTCTTACGAACAGCTTGTATGCGCTCGTGAGCAAGACCGTTTCCTTCTCTGATATAGGGAATCATTGGTCCAAAAACGCGGTGAATGATATGGCATCCCGCTTGATTGTCGGCGGAGCGGGAGACGGGTTGTTCTACCCGAACAAAGCGATTACCCGTGCCGAGTTCGCTGCGATTATCGTTCGCGCGCTGGGACTTCGCATGGATGCCGGCGCAAGCGGCTTCCAGGACGTAAAAGCATCGGCCTGGTATTCCGATGATGTTCAGACGGCATACTCGCTTCAGCTCATTAACGGTTATCCGGACGGCAGCTTCCATCCGAATGACAGCATTACCCGTGAACAAGCGATGACGATTATAGCCAAAGCGATGACAGTGACGGGCGTTCAAACCGATCTTCAAGAGAGCAGCGTAAATGCCTTGATCAACGCGTTCTCGGATAAATCGAAAATCTCGGCTTGGGCGACAAGCGGTATCGCCGCTTGCCTGCAAGCCGGAATCGTATCGGGACAAAGCGCATCGATTCTTGCTCCCGCCTCGAATATTACAAGAGCAGAAGCTGTCGTTATGATTCAAAGGCTTCTATCGAAATCGGATTTGATCTAAAGAAACGAAAAAGACGCTTCCTGTCCACGCGGACAGGAAGCGTCTTTTGTATGTCTGTACATCTAATTTGTCACTTTATTCCGGTACTCCTGAGGCGTGATGCCAAAATGCTTTTTGAACAGCTGGATAAAGTAGCTTGGCTTCTGATAGCCTAGCATGACCGAGATTTCATAGATTTTCTCATCCGTCTGGGCAAGCAGGTCAGCCGATTTCTCCATTCTTGCGCGCAGCAGGTATTCGCTGATGCCTTCTCCCGTCTCTGTCTTGTAAATCTTCGACAGGTAGGAGGGGTTGAGATACACATGCGCCGAGATGGAGTGAAGGGAGGCTTGCTCCAGATGATTGTGAATATACTCCTGAACCTTGCGGATAATGCTGGAACGGGAATCCTTATCCTCCGAATTGACCGATTTCCGGTAGGAAGCGATCGTCCGGGCTGTCCACGCGCGCAGGTCGTCAACCTTATGTATCGGGCTGCCGTTCGCAAACGCGTGGAAGTCTTCGCCAATCATATCGGACAGCCATTTCTTGTTCTTGTGCGCCAGGGCGGCAAGCGTTGCCGCAATCGAGAAGTAGGCCTCCAGCACATGCTCCTGCGATCCCCGCCATTCCTCCTCAATCTCGCGGAAGATCGCTTCCAGCTTCTCGCCGGCGGCATCCCATTGGCCAAGCTCCAGCATTTGCAGCACGGAAGGCGGGCGGTACAGCTCGCCAAGCAGCTGCGGCGTGCCGCGCGTCGGCTCCTTCGCGAGCGACACGAACAGCTCCTGTTCGCTGCCGATAAACTGGCGGAAGTTCGTAATGGAGGTCTGGTAGAGAGGGCCGACATCCTGCGGGAATGCTCCTCTTTTGCTCGTGAGAATGGAGATGCCGACCTTGAGATACGACTTCACGACATGCTGGAGCTGGAAGGCGTGGCTCTCAATCCATTCATCCAGGTCGCCTGGGATGGTTGAACCGGCTTTGGCTTTCAGGAGACATACGATAAAACCGTTCGAATCCTTGCAATGCCACATGTCCAATTGATCGCCAAACACTTCCTCCGCGATATTGGCCAGCGCGTAATCGATTAAAGCCTCGCTCTCGCCGTCATCGTAGAGATGTTCTCCGTCATCAATCCGGAGCAGCATGACATGGAAATTGTCGTTTTCTTGGAACGGTACCGAATAGGCGGCTAGTTTTTTGGACAGGCGCTGCGGGGACAGCGACTGCTTGCCGCTCAGCATATCCAGCAGCAAATATTCTCTCAGCTTCGGGAGCTGCTCCCGCAAGGAGTACATCGCACGCTGCATCGAGCTGATCTCCAGCCACTCCTGCTCAAGCTCCTTGATTGCGCGGCGAACGGAGGTCAGCAGCTCGTCGTCCGACGCCGGCTTCAATAGATAATCGCTGGATTTCAGCTTCAAGGCTTGCTTCGTATATTCAAAGTCGGAGTAACCGGAGAGCAGAATGCATTTGGTATGCTTCCAGTTCTGCTTGATTTCCTGAATAAGCTCCAGTCCCGTCATACCCGGCATCCGGATATCCGTAATGACGACATCGATTGCATGCTCATGCAACAGACCAATGGCTTCCGGGCCGGAATAGGCTTTATGGACAACATCCACGCCGGCTTCCTCCCATGGCAGCATATCTGCCAGATCGTCGGCAAGTATCGATTGGTCATCTACAATAAGAAGTTGGCGCATCTCTTGTTCCTCCTAAAAGAATTGCGAAGCAATTCTGCTTCGTAAGGATATGCTTATGAAATGGCTTGCATCATTGGTTTCCTTCACTGTCATTTGGCCAATAGAGCTCGACGGTAAGTCCGCCGTCATCGCCGCGGAACAGCCGGACGCCGGCTTCCTGTCCGTATTGCAGAAGCATCCGCTGGCGCGTATTCCACAGGGCGCAGCCCTTATCCTCCGTTGGCGGCATCGACATTTGCAGCTTTAATTGGGCCAGCTGTTCCTCCGTCACGCCAACTCCGTTATCGGTGACGGTTATAATGTTGTACCGGTCATTCTGCGAGCCGACAATTTGCACCTCGCCGCCGCCGATCGGCTCGAGGCCGTGCAGAACGGCATTTTCGACGATCGGCTGGAGGATTAACCTCGGAATTTCAAGCTCCTCCATAGCCTCCGGAATCGTAATGACATAAGTCATATCCTGGACGTTCATCGCCTGAATCGCCAGGTAGCTCTTCACCAGCTCCACCTCCTCGCGCAGGTAGGCCAGCTGTCTTTCGGACCTTGTTGTATACCGGTAATACCGGCTGAGATGCAGCGCAAGCTCCATAACGGATTCCTTTTCCCCAAGTCTCGTAAGACTGCGGATCAGAGAGAAGCAATTATAGAGAAAATGCGGATTAATCTGCGATTGCAGCTGCTTCAGGTTGGCATCCCTGGAACGAATCTGCTCCAGATACACGTTCTGAATGAGCTGCTCGATCTGGGAGGCCATGTCATTAAAGCTGACGAGCAGGAAGTGGAACTCATTGTTCGGATGGAACACCTTCAGCTTCGGATATTCGCCTTTCTTCAGCTTTTTCACGCCTCGGATCAGCTCCCGGATCGGAACCTGCACGTTGGTATACAGCACATAGGCCGCAATCGTACTGCCGATAAGAAGGAAGACGATGCAGATGTAAAAGAGATTGCTGTTCGCCGTAATCGGCCTGACGACATCATCGATGGGCAGGTAGTCGAAGAGGTACCAGCCAAGCTCGGGCATGTACACGCTGTTGACGGTATATTCGACCCCGTCGAGCTTAATGCGGGTATATTGCGATTCCGACAGCTTTTCCAGGTTTACCTTGGCAAGCAGCTTCTTCTGCAGCTCGGTATCGGAGCCGTTAACCGCAAGAATCTCCTGATTCGGCGAGCTGAAGAAGACATCTCCCTTGCTTCCCGCCTTGAAGCGTTCAAGCGCTTTTACTAATTCGTCGGCCGCAAAGCTGACTTCAACGATAACTCCCGCATTGCCGGAGGTGCTGTCGTAGGGCTCGCTGAGAAACCTTACGAACCTTGGATTGTTCTGATAATAAGGGGCAACGTTCTCGGTATATTTCCAGACCTTGGAATAGTTTTTCGCTACGAGATCCTTATCGTATTCCAGATGGAAGTCGGTTGAAACGAAGGTGTTGGTGGCCGGCGCATAGATGCTGATCGTTGTGTCCCAATCGGAGGAGGCATTAATGAGCCGAAGCTTGTCGGCAATGCGAATCTTCTGATCCGTTTGTTCGTATAGGGTGGCTATCTCCAGAAATTCGAGGGTACGGACGTTAATGTCTTCGGTTATCATAAGGCCGCTCTTCGCCAGCTGCTCCGCGGTTTCATCGGTCTCGGCGGCAAAGTAGGACAAGTCCTTGTGCATGGAAATTTCCACTTCGTTCATGACGACGTCCATGCTTGTCTTATTCGAAAACCAGTAGAGCGCGATAATCGGAATAAGCAGCAAAACGATGATGCCGACTATTTTTGTAAACGTATTCAATCGCAGCGACATGGTGTCCGTCTCCCCGCATCAAAGTCGATAAAAACAAAAAAATGGGGTATCGTTCTAAAATCATTGGCGCAGACTTCGCGATTCCCCGATTGATATACTTACTATACATCATGATGAAACTCTGTCAATCGACAAATAGAATAGCGGAAAGGACAATGGGGATGGGGACAACGACAAAGGCGATAGCCGGCAATGAGGTCTTGCGGCAGGAGACCGACAAATCGAAAACGAGAGGATTTTTGAAGAGGACCTGGCCTCTTCATGTCATGCTGCTTCCGGCGGTCATCCTGCAATTCATATTCGTGTACGTGCCTCTCGGAGGATTGGTTATCGCTTTTCAAGACTACAAACCGTACGATGGCATTTTCCATTCCAAGTGGGTAGGGCTTGAGCATTTCAAATTCATGTTCGATTATCCGGACATTAAGCAGGTTATTACGAACACGGCGCTGATCGCCGGCCTGAAAATTATATGCGGCATTATCGTGCCGTTTATATTCGCGCTTTTGCTGAACGAAGTGAATTATAATCCGTTCAAGCGTACGGTGCAGACGCTGGTCTACCTGCCTTACTTTATTTCCTGGGTATTTCTCGGCGGCATTCTGAATGACATGCTGGCATCGGACGGAATCATTAACTCGGTGCTTCACAACTGGTTTGGCGTAAAGGAATCGATTCTGTTCCTGGGCGATGGCAACTGGTTCCGGTTTGTCGTTGTGCTCAGCGACATTTGGCAGCAGTTTGGCTACGGCACAATCGTATACCTTGCCGCATTGGCAGGGGTTAATCCTTCCTTGTATGAGGCGGCTGAAGTAGACGGCGCGACGCGCTGGAAGCAGACGCGGCACGTGACGATTCCATCGCTTCTGCCGATCGTTATCGTAGTGGGCACGCTCGCGCTTGGCAATATCCTGAACGCCGGCTTCGATCAGATCTTCAACTTGTATAATCCGCTTGTCTACAGTAAAGGCGATATCATCGATACGTTCGTGTACCGTACGGGCATTCTGAACGGGCAGTACAGCTTGGCAACGGCCGTGGGCATCTTCAAATCCCTGATCGGATTCGTGCTTATCATCATCGGCTACAAGCTCGCTCAAAAATATGCGGATTATAAAATCTTCTAGAAAGGGGTACCAGCGTACATGTATCAAAAAACATTCGGCTACCGGGCATTCTCCGTCTTCAACTACGTTCTCCTGAGTCTGGCGGGTCTGCTGTGCATTATACCAATCATTCATATTCTAGCGATCAGCTTTAGCGCCAGTGCCCCTGCGAATGCGCATCTGGTGGGCATGTGGCCGGTTGATTTCAATACCGAGTCGTATACGAAAACGATGAACAACCCGAACTTCCTCCGGGCGTTCTGGATCTCGATCGGGCGTACGGCGCTCGGCGCGTCCATTACGCTGGCGGTTATTACGCTGGGCGGCTATGCTTTGTCGAAGGATAATACCGCCTTTAAGGCCCGCTCGAGATACGCTTGGTATTTCGTGTTTACGATGTGGTTCAGCGGCGGGATCGTGCCTTTGTATATCGTCATTCGCAATCTTCATATGATGAACACGATTTGGGCGCTTGTTCTTCCGGGCTCCGTTGCCGTATTCAACATGATTCTCCTGATGAACTTCTTCCGCGCTACGCCTAAGGAGCTGGAGGAGGCAGCCTTCATCGACGGAGCGGGGCATTTCTCGATTCTGTTCCGCGTCTATCTGCCTCTGGCCATGCCGGCGATCGCGACGATGTCGCTGTTCACCATCGTTGGCAACTGGAACGCCTGGTTTGACGCTTTGCTCTATATTAACGACTACCGCAACTATCCGCTCGCAACCTTCCTGCAGACGGTTATCGTACAGCAGGACTTCAGCAAGCTGAACCCGGACGTCAATGAGCTCAAGAACATTTCCCAGCGTACGGTGAAGGCGGCCCAGATCTTTATCGGGATGCTTCCGGTTCTGGTTGTGTATCCGTTCCTGCAGCGGTTTTTCGTCAAAGGGATTGTCCTTGGCGCGGTGAAAGAGTAAATATTTAAGAGGATAACAAAATGGCATGTTACTCAAAATTATGGTATTTCTATCATTAATAACCAAGACTATAGTATTACTTGAGAGTAAATAAAGCGCTCTCATGCTATAATAATCATTTTACGGGGGGAAAAAAATGCGTAATTCAATGAAAAAGCTAATGCTCGTTTCGTTGACGGGCGTGCTTGCGGCAAGTCTTGCGGCATGCGGATCGAACAATAATAATAACGGGAATAAGCCGTCGAACGATCCTGCGGCAACGAACTCCGGCAACGCGGCGGCAACAAACAATGCGGGTACGGACAACGCGGGCAGCGGCGTCGACGAGACGGGCTGGGACGGCAAAAAATACGTAGAGCCGATCACTCTGACAACGGTTAAAGGCGTAGGAACGAATTACTTCTTCAAAACGGGCGAAACGATGGAAAACAACGTTTTGCAAAAGTATATGAAAGACAACCTTGGCATCGACGTGAAATACGACTGGGTTGTAACGGATACAAACGATGCTTACAAAACGAAGCTTCGCCTGATGCTCTCCTCCGGCGAGAAAATGCCTGACGTCATTACGTACCGCGGCGACATGGAAACGGTTAACATGCTGATTGACTCCGGTCAATTCATGCCTGTGAACGAGCTGTTCGACAAGTATGCGGGCGAGGAGTACAAAAAAGCCGCTGCGCTGAACCCGGATACGTTCCTTCCGGTAACGCGCGACGGCGAGAAAATGGCGCTGCCGGTTCTCGACTACGCTTACAATGACGATATGGTTCTCTGGCTCCGTCAGGATTGGATGGATAAATTAGGTCTTCAAGCTCCTAAAACGGTTGCCGACCTTGAAGCCATCATGGATGCATTCACAAACAAGGATCCGGACGGCAACGGCAAGCCGGATACATTCGGCATGGCTCTCGGCTTCAAGAACGGCTTCCTGAACTGGATGACGGACGTAAGCTGGCTGTTTGGCGCTTACGGCACAATGCCGGGCCAATGGAATAAAGCGGCTGACGGCACGCTGGCTTTCGGCTCCGTGGATCCTGCTGCGAAGCAAGCTCTGGCAACGCTGAAAAACTGGATGGATAAAGGCTGGATCTCGAAAGACTCCGGTTTGAAGGATGACACTTCCGGCTCCGAATTCTTCACGAAAGGTCAAGCGGGTGCAATCGTAGGCCGCAACTGGCTGCCGGACTGGCCGTTTGGCGATCTGATCAACAATGTTCCTGGCGCGAAATACAAAGCTTACCCGATCCCTGCCGGTCCAGACGGTAAAATCGGTGCCCAAAGCGGCAACCCGTCCGTTAACGGCTGGATGCTGATCAACAAGAAAGCGGCTCATCCTGAAGCGCTGCTCCGTTACTACAACTTCTTCTTCGATAATTGGGCGAACCCGCAAAAAGGAAGCGAGTTCGAAAACGGCTTCGCGGAAGGCTATGACTGGGCGAAACTGCCGGACGGCACCATCACGAAGGATCCGCAAAAATATCCGGACCTGTTCCCGAACTATGCGGACCGCACGCATCTCGTGGAGCCAATCTACTACTCGCTGACCTTTGAAGGCGCACGTCAACCGGCTCTGTATGCAGACACGATGATTAAGCTATACAACGGCGAAGCTCCAACTACGCCATACGAAGAGCAAACGAAAGCCGTTCGTAAACCGGAAAACCTGGAAGCGATGAAGATCGTTATGGATCAAAAAGATATTCGCATGAAGAACTACTTCCAAGGTCCTCTGACCGAAACGATGAAGTCCAAAAACGAATTGCTGAACAAGCTGGTTAACGAATCGTATTCCAAAATCATCTACGGTCAAGCACCGCTTGATTCGTTCGATACGATGGTTGAGAACTGGAAGAAATCCGGCGGCGACCAAGTAACGAAAGAAGTAAACGATTGGTACGCTTCGGCTTCGAAGTAATCCAGCAATAGCTGCTAGCAACAGGATAAGGAACGCCCTATTTACGCCAGGCGTTCCTTTTCTTTTGCCGGTTACCCTTTTTTTGAAAATTCTGAAAACGTCACAACTAGTGCAGTCACCCTGGTCATCTTGCTTGAGAGGGGAAAACAGTGTTGACTAGAAAAAGAACAAGAAGGTTATTGTCGTTAGCGATGTCGGTCGTTATTGCGGTAAGTTACGTGCCTTCAGCCGTATTTGCGGCATCGGATACAGCGGCGGCAGCAACGGCTGCAGCAGCGCCGGATGTCGCGGGGCATTGGGCTTCGCGGCAGGTAACGGATTGGACCTCCAAGGGCATCGTTAACAGCTACCCGGACGGAACGTTTAAGCCGGAGCAAGGCATTACGCGCGCGGAATTTACGAAGCTGATTAACAGCTTGTTTGGTTTTACGGCAAAAGGAGAGAACAGCTTCTCGGATGTAGGGGCTGAAGCATGGTATGCCGATTCGGTGTCGATCGGGAAGAAAGCAGGCTTTATTAACGGTTATCCGAATGGAACCTTTAAACCAAATGAGGCCATTACAAGACAAGAGGCGGCAAAAATGGCTGCAGGACTGTTCAAATTGCCGTTAGTAACAGGCGCTGATCCGCTCGAAGCCTTTCAGGATAAATCACAGGTTAGCGCATTTGCGGCAGAGCCGCTGGGCCAATTGGTAAGCGGGGGCTATTTGAAGGGCTTCCCGGACGGGACGGTTCAACCGCTTAAGTCCATTACCCGTGCGGAAGCGGTTGTTCTATTAAGCCGCCTAGCAGGCGAAGTTTACGTGAAAGCGCAGACGTACAAGGATCAGAAGCTGGCGGGCAACGGGCTGGTGAACCTTGACGGCGTAACGATCGAGAACTCGGCAATCGGCGGGAATCTTTACTTGGCCGCGGGGATTGGCGAAGGCGATTTTACGCTGAAAAACACGGAAGTAAAAGGAACCATCTTTATAAGCGGCGGCGGTGTGCATAGTATCCATCTGAACAACGTGCAGACGCCAAATATCGTTGTGGATAAGAAGGAAGGACCGGTACGCGTCGTTGTTGACGGCTCGGAGGTCGGAACGATGAATTTGAATTCCGAGACGGTACTGGAAACGAATAACTCGGATATCGACCATTTAAACAATCAAACGGACGGTTCTACGTTAAACGGCAATAAGCTTAGCAAAGGCGAATCTCAAGTAGATAATCAGTCTAGCAACAGCGGCAGCGGAGGCAGCAATCCACCTTCTTCGTCGCCAACTCCAACGCCAACCGAGGAGTGGCAGATGGTCTGGAATGACGAGTTTGACGGAACCGGCAGCAACCTCGATACGAATGGCGTAAACCTCGACAAGTGGGGTTATCAGCTTGGCACGGGCTCGCAATACGGCCTTGACGGTTGGGGCAATAACGAACAGCAAAGCTATGAAGCGGACAATATGAAGGTAGAAGACGGCAAGCTTGTCATTACGGCGAAAAAGGAAGCGAACAGCAATAATAAGCCTTATACTTCCGGCCGAATTTTCACTCAAAATACGTTTACCAAAGCCTATGGCAAGTTCGAAGCGAAGCTGAAGCTGCCGAAGGGGCAAGGCTTCTGGCCAGCCTTCTGGATGATGCCTGCAGCAAGCGAATACGGCACATGGGCATCCTCCGGCGAGATCGATATCATGGAAGCGGTCGGCCGACTGCCGGGCGAGGTTTCCGGAACGATCCATTACGGCAAAGCCGCCCCGGGCAACCGCTACACAGGCAACAAATACAACTTTCCGAACGGAACGGATTTCAGCGGCGAGCATGTCTATGCCGTTGAATGGGAGCCGGGCGAAATCCGCTGGCTCGTTGACGGCGAAGTCTATCAAACGCAAAACAACTGGAACAGCTGGGGAATCGACCAGCCGGCGAAATACGCTTATCCGGCACCGTTTGATAAACCGTTTTATATGATTTTGAACCTGGCGGTTGGCGGCAACTTCGACGGAGGCAAGATGCCGCTCGACGACAACGCCAGGACGATGGAAGTCGATTACGTCCGCGTCTACGATAAGAAGGGCGGATACACCACTGAAGGACTTGAAGAGCCAAAGGTTGAACAAGAGGCTTTGCCCGACAATCATAAACCGGCCATTGACGGCAACTATGTGCATGACGTGAATTTCGCGAATGGCTTTAAGACGGTAGCGACGGACGCGGATACGCTGGATCCGGAAAAATGGAACTTTGTGCATGTCCCTACTTATAACGGCAACGGCTCCATCGGAACCGACGTTATTGGCGGCAAAACGTATGCCAAAGCGGACATTACGGCCGGAGGCTCGCAGGACTATGCCGTGCAGCTCATTCAGAATGTTACCGTAGGCAAAGGCCGATACTACAAGCTTTCCTTTGATGCCAAATCCACTGCGAACCGGACCATGTCCGCCAAGATTGGCGGCGGCGCCGACCGCGGCTGGGCAACCTATTCCGATGTTTTGTCGGCTAGTTTGACCGATGAATTCAAGACGTACAGCATGACGTTCCAGATGGCTGCCGACACGGATGTTCTGGCTCGCCTTGAGCTAAATATCGGCCTGAATACGAACCCCGTCTGGATCGGCAACGTGAAGCTGGAGGAAGTGGACGCACCCGATCCGTATAACGAGGATGCGGCGAAAGAGCCGATTAACGGCAATCATGTATACAACGGCAATTTTGACCTCGGAAGATTGGACCGTCTGACTTACTGGCATTTCAATACGGCGGACGGTGCGGCGGCAACGGCCTCCGTTGATCCGGAAGACCGCGAATTCAAGGCGAATATTACGAATGGCGGAGCGGATGCTTCTTCCGTTACCCTGCTTCAAAAAGGCGTTAACTTGATTCCAAGCAACGACTATCAAGTGACGTTTAACGCAAGCGCAGCTTCCGACCGTACAATCAAGGTTGGCATTCGGAAGCAGGACGGCACGAATGTGGTCGATCCGATTGAGGTCAACCTGACCGGAACATCCGCTGTACAGACGGTGAACTTCAACTCTGCGGCAGCAGCAGATGACAAGGCGATTCTAGTGTTTATGCTTGGCGGCAGCGATGCGGATGTGATCATTGATCATGTGGTTATGACCCGTCTGACGAACAATGGTATCGGCGATTTGCCGCTCTCCGAACAGTTCCCGCTGAAGAACGGCGACTTCTCGAACGGCAAAGCATCGTGGAACCTGCATGTGCAAGGCTTTTATGACGGCTGGGATAAAGTGACCGGCTATAACGAAGAAGCAGGAAGCATGAAGGTTAACGTAAGCAGCGTTGGCAACAATCCTTGGGATGTCATGCTGATGCAGAACGATTTTACTCTCCGGAAGGACAATACTTATGTTGTATCCGTGGATCTCAAATCAACCGCGGAGCGCGACGTGGAGATTGTCGTGGATAATGCCGGCGGACGATTGCTTTCGAAGATGGAGCACCTGACGGAAGATTATCAGACGTTTACGTATGAGCTGCCCGTTACGGCAGATACGTTAGCCTCCTTTAAAGTACTGCTTGGCAAGCAAGCAACCAATCCGGCAGGCGCGCATGATGTGTACGCGGACAACGTACGCGTGGAAATCAAAGGCGCCCGCGAGAAAGCCTTCCTATTAAAAAACGGCTACTTTACGGACGGCGAAGCCAACTGGTCAAAGCATATTCAAGGCGTGTATGACGGTACTTCGAAAGGAACGTTTGATTTTACGGGCGGCAGAGCAAGGATCAATATCGAGAATGCAGGCGCGAATCCTTGGGATGTGATGCTCTTCCAAGAGCCGCTTCCGGTAAAGAAGGATAACACCTATATCGTCACCTTTGACGCAAGATCAACCGCAGCCAAAACCATTGAGGTTATTGCGGAAAATGGCACTTATACCCGTTATCTGAATCAAAAATTAACGCTAGGCGAAACAACGAAGAGCTACGCCTTCGAGTTTACGATGCCTAAGGATGATACGGTAGGCTTGAAGTACCTGCTCGGCAAGAACGGCGATGTTCTGGCAGCGCATGACGTCTTAATCGACAACGTCCGCTTCGAGCGGAAGGGCGCCAAGGAAGCCTTGGGAGAAAAGGTATCGCTCGTGAACGATATCCGCCTTCCTTCGGCTCCAATCGTTACGCCTGATGTGTCGGACAACAGTCTGGGCAAGGACATTACGCTGACGTTCGCTTCCCAACCGGGCTGGAGCAGCTCGATTAACGCGATCACCGTGGACGGAACAGCGCTGGCTGCAGAAGATTACACGGTGGGAACAAACAGCATTACGATCAAAGCGAGCGTATTTGCAGCAGCGGGCGATCACGTTATCGTCGTTGCGGCATCCGGGTACGAGCTGGGTCAAGTCACGCAAACGATTGAAGCGCAGCAAATGTGGAGCCTTGTCTGGTCCGACGAGTTTAACGGCGATGCCGTCACTCCCGATACAAACGGCGTAGACTTGACGAAATGGGGCTACCAGGAAGGCAACGGCTCCGAATACGGCGTTGCGGACTGGGGCAATAACGAGCAGCAATACTACCGCAAGCAAAATATCGCCGTTGATCCGGCAACGGGCAACCTCGTTATTACCGCGAAAAAAGAGACGTTTAACGGCAAGCCGTATACGTCCGGCCGTCTCTGGACCAGCAATACGTTTACGAAGGCCTACGGCAAATTCGAAGCCCGGATGAAGCTGCCGGAAGGCACAGGCATTTGGCCGGCCTTCTGGATGATGCCGAAGGATAGCGAATACGGCGGCTGGGCCGCTTCCGGCGAGCTGGATATTATGGAAGCGAGAGGCCGTCTGCCGCATGAAGTCGGCGGAACGATTCATTACGGCAAGAATGCTCCGAACAATAAAGCAACGGGTGCGGCTTACAACTTCCCCGAAGGCGAATCGATCTCCGGTTATCATACCTATTCGGTAGAGTGGGAGCCGGGCGAGATCCGCTGGTATGTGGACGGCAATCTCTATCAGACGGTTAACAACTGGAACAGCTGGGGAGCCGATCAGCCGGATAAATACGCATATCCCGCGCCGTTTGATAAACCGTTCTATATTATTCTAAACCTGGCCGTTGGCGGTCAATTTGACGGCAACCGTCTTCCGGCCGACAGCGATCTGCCGGCGAAAATGGAAGTGGACTATGTTCGTGCCTACGAACTGACGGGCCGTCCTTACCGTACGCCGGTAGAACCGGATTCGAAGGACGAGATTCCGGCTAACGCGAAAGCGATTGTGGACCAGGACTTCGAGCATGGCTTGACCGATATTACGGACTCCACGCAGGCGCTTGACGCGAACTACTGGAGCTTCCTGCATACGCCGGACTTTGGCGGGGCAGGCTCTGCGGTCGTAGACGCCATCGGCGACGATAAGTTCGCCAAAGTGTCGATTACCGGCGGGGGCAACCAGAATTACGCACTGCAATTGATTCAGTACGCAACGATAACGAAAGGCCACGCTTACAAAATCAGCTTTGACGCCAAAGCATCGGCACCAAGAAACATGAGCCTGAAGGTCGGCGGCGATGCGGATAACGGCTGGGGCGCTTATTCGGATAACTTCGATGCCGCGCTGACAACCAATCTGAAGCATTACGAGTACCGCTTCCTGATGAATAACGATACCGATCTTGCCGCGCGGCTGGAGCTTAATCTCGGTCTTAATACCAATACGGTATGGATCGGCAATATTAAGATCGAAGAGGTTGACGCGGTATCCGAGCAAAACGGGGCAAAAGCGCCGCTTGGCAACGGACAGCATGTGTACAACGGCAATTTCGATCTTGGATCGATGAACCGTATGACCTACTGGAACTTTGAAACTTCGGGCGGCGCGAACGCTGTTGCTTCGGTTGACTCAGAGGCAAGACAGCTTGAAGCCGCCATCGCAAACGGCGGAGACAGTCCATCGGACATTACGCTTACGCAGAAGGGCATCAATCTGCTTCAAAACGATTCCTATAAGCTGGACTTCAAGGCTTCGGGGGAAGCGGAGCGTTCCATTAAGGTTTCATTCGTAAGCAAGGACGGCCATACAGTCTATGCATCAAAAGACTTTACGATCGGCACGGCAATGGGCAATCAGGAGCTTGCGTTTACGATGCCGATTGGCGTTACGGATGAGGAAGGCCAGCTGGTCTTCGGACTTGGCGGCAATGACGCGGATGTTGCAATCGACAACGTTTCCCTGATCCGGACGACGAATAACAACTTCGACTTCACGGGCGTTGACCTGTTCCCGCTGAAGAATGGCGATTTCTTCGCCGGCCTTCTGAACTGGGAGCAGAATACGCAGGATGGCGGGGCTGCACAGTTCTTCACGGAGGATGGCGCCGCAAAAATCAACATAACAAGCCTTGGCAATCAGCCATACAGCAATATGCTGATTCAAGGCGGCATGAGCTTCAAGAAGGGCCTAACCTATACGCTGGAGTTTGACGTAAAAGCCTCCGTTGCCCGCGACCTGCAGGCTACGTTGGAAAACGCCTCGTACGTCCGGAGATTGGATTCCGGCGTGCAAGCCGTCGGCACGGACTGGACGCATATGACATTTACCGTTCGCCCTACGGCCGACGAGCTGCTTGCGCTTAAGATCATGCTCGGCAAAACGCCGGGTGGAGCAGTGGGTACCGTCTGGATCGACAACGTTGTGCTTGAGGTGGAAAATGCGCCGGTGAAGCGTCCGCCAACGATGGTAGCGGACAGCACGGATAATCTCGCCGGCCAAGAGATCGCGATTCCTTTTGCGGATGACGCTGCCTGGAGAGGCGCTATTACGTCGGTGTCCGTAAACGGTGCGGCTCTCAATGTCTCGCAATACGCAGTAGCAGCAGGGATGCTGACGCTTCATTCGGATGTCTTCTCCGTTGACGGCAACTATCCGGTGAAGGTAGCCGCGACCGGGTATGGCGATGCTGTCCTGACGCAGCTAGTTTTCTCCGGCGATGGCAACCTTGTATTAAACGGCAGCTTTACGAACGGTACGGCTAACTGGGAATCGTGGAAAGGAGCCGATGACTACTCTTCGATTTCGGTAGAGGACGAGAAGGCTGCAATCCAAATCAACTATAACGGCGGTTTGGACCCGCAATGGAGCGTTCCGTATACGTGGTCCACGCAGTTCATGCAATCCGGCATCAAGCTGAAAGCCGGCAAAACGTATGAGCTGAGCTTTAAAGCCTGGTCAACCGTTGACCGTCCGATTCTGGTCGAGTTGACAGGTTACAGCGGCAATCAGCAAGTGCTGTTCAACCTTACAGGCGACTCTTCTACGGTCTATACGAAAGTATTGAAGCCAACGGCTGACATGACGCTGACGGTGAAATACTTGCTTGGCAATGTCATTAGCGGAGATATTACGACACCATCCGGCGAGCATACGATTTATATCGATGAAGTAGCCGTCCGGGAGAAAGTGTCCCCGCCAACGGTGACGGCAGATTCAACGGATAATAAGCTGACCAGCCCGATTGAATTGACCTTTGCGGATAATGCGGCTTGGCGAAACGCCATTACGGGCATTACAATCGATGGGGCAGCCGTGAATGCAAGCCAATATACGGTTGCGGCAGGCAAAATCACGTTTGACGCATCCCTGTTCCCATCGATCAAGACGTATTCCATAGCCATTCTGGCTAATGGCTATGCGGCAGCGGAAGTATCGCAGGAAGTGAAGACCAACGCGAAGAACATCGCTCTCGGCAGCACGGCAACCGCTTCTACGAATAACCAGCCTGCAGCAAACGCAATTGACGGCAAGGCCGGAACAAGATGGGAGAGCGCCGCACAGGATCCGCAGTGGATCTCGCTTGACCTGAAGAAGCTCTATAAGCTGGACAGCATGACGCTGAGCTGGGAAGGGGCTTACGGCAAGACGTATTTGGTTCAAGTCTCTTCGGCGGAAACGCCGGGCGATAGCGACTGGACCACCATCTTTACCGAGCCTTCCGGCAACGGCGGTATCGACAACATTACGCTGCACGGCGAAGAAGCGCGCCATGTGCGGATCTACGGTACGGCAAGAGGCACGCAATGGGGCTACTCGTTATGGGAGGTCGAAGTATACGGCAATCCGTCGAATCCCGACCCGGTATTGCCGCTTGGCCCAGCCTTGACAGCGGACCCGACCGATAATAAGGTTGGCAGTAGCATCGACCTTGCTTTTGCCAGCGATTCCGCATGGGAAGGCGCGATTACGGCCGTTAAAGTCAACAATGCCGCTCTTGCAGCCAGCCAGTACACGGTTGCAGCAGGCAAAATCACGCTGAATGCAGGCGTATTTGCCGCAGCCGGCAGCTACACGATTACGGTAACGGCTGCCGGTTATGCGGACAATGAAGTAACTCAAGCGGTCACGGCCGATGTGAACCTCGCTCTTGGCAAGACTGCCGTTGCTTCCTCCGTGCAGGGTGCATTCCTGGCGGCTGAGGCTACTGACGGCGATCAGGGCTCGAGATGGGGTGCGGATTGGACAACAAACACGGATAACCATCCAGAATGGATTTACGTGGATCTAGGTGCCGTAGAATCCTTCAGCAAGCTTGCTTTGAACTGGGAAGGAGCTTACGGGAAGTCGTTCGACATTCAAGTGGCTCAGCCGGGTGCCGATCTGACCGATAACGCGAGCTGGACGACAGTCCATACCGTTTCGGGACAATCGCTTAGCGGAGACGGATTGAAGCAGATTATTAATCTGGATGCTCCTGCGCAAGGTCAATATGTTCGAGTCTATGTAACAGAGAAGGGCTTTGCTCCATACGGTCCTTCGTTATACGAAATCGAGCTCTATAAATAAGTGGCTAGAGAAGAGACCCCGCAAAATTCAACATTGCCGGGGTCTCTTCCTGTTATCAAGGCGGCTAAATGAAAAAAGCTGTTCCAGTCAGCCTGGAACAGCTTTTAAATCTATTACAGCTTCGAGAAGGCATGATCAGCAGCTGCGAGAGTAGCTGCGATATCTTCTTTCGTATGGGCGGTAGTCAGGAACCAAGCTTCATATTTGGAAGGAGCCAGGTTGATGCCTTGCTCCAACATTAGCTTAAAGAAGCGGCCGAACATTTCGCCGTCGGTATCCTGCGCTTCCTCATAGTTCGTTACCGGATGATTGCAGAAGTGGGTCGAGAACGAACCTCGGATTTGGTTGACCGTAAGCGGTATGCCGTGCTTCGCTGCCGAAACGCGCAAGCCGTCTGCGAGAATTGTTGCCAGATCGTTCATGCGGTCGTAAATGCCTGCTTCCTGTAGCACCTCGAGGCACGCGATTCCGGCCGAGATGGAAGCGGGATTACCCGCCATCGTGCCTGCCTGGTAAGCGGGGCCGAGCGGAGCAACCTGTTCCATAATTTCCTTGCGGCCACCGTAGGCGCCAATCGGCAGTCCGCCGCCGATGATTTTGCCAAGCGCGGTAAGATCCGGCTCGATGGCTTTGAAATCCGGGAAGACATGAAACGTCTGCGTAGTGCCGTAATGGAAGCGGAACGCCGTAATGACCTCGTCGTAAACAACGAGAGCGCCGGCTTCGCGCGTCATTTTGCAGACGCCTTCGAGGAAGCCGGGCTGTGGCATAACCATGCCAAAGTTGCCGACAATCGGCTCCACCATAACGGCGGCCGTATCGTCGCCCCAACGCTCCAGCGCTTCCTTCAGGGCATTCAGGTCGTTAAACGGTACCGTGATCACTTCATGCGCGATGCTGGTCGGAATGCCGGCGCTGTCCGGAATGCCAAGCGTAGAAGGGCCGGAGCCCGCTGCAACCAGAACGAGGTCGGAATGGCCATGGTAACAGCCGGCGAATTTGATGATTTTATTGCGCTTCGTGAACGCGCGCGCGACCCGGATGGTTGTCATGACGGCTTCGGTGCCGGAGTTAACGAAGCGGACTTTATCGAGAGAAGGGATTGCTTCCTTCAGCATGCGGGCCATTTGGATTTCAAGCTCGGTAGGCGTCCCGTAGAGCGTCCCGTTTTGCGCTGCGCGAACGATCGCTTCGGTAATATGCGGATGGGCATGTCCCGTAATAATCGGACCGTAAGCCGCCAAATAATCGATATAGCGGTTATCGTCGACGTCATAGAAGTAGGCGCCTTCCGCGCGCTTCATGAACACCGGCGCACCGCCGCCAACCGCTTTGTAAGAACGGGAAGGGCTGTTAACGCCCCCCACGATATGCTGCAGCGCTTCCTCGTAAAGCGCCTCTGAACGTTTGCGTTGCATGGACATGAAAGAAATCCTCCGTGTTTCGTAATATGTAAGCGTTTGTTTAAAGCAAGCAGCCTGAATGAAGAAAATCGACACTTCCCATTATCGCGCAGTCGGAGCAAAAAGCAAAGTCATGCTGGGGGCTTACCAAACAGATAGGCATAGCAAGCTCTTCTTCTCTACACTTTGTACGAAGAGCAGTATATTTGCCCCAGGAACAGGCAACGGGCTAGTTATGCTGCACCAAATGCAGGATATCACTCGGAATCTAGCCCAATTGGGCAGTAAAGTCTATAATATCCTGCATTCCGTGCAGGATAGATCTGCCTACGGGGCTTAAATACGTCAAGATGCTGTATTTCGTGCAATGTAACCCGCGACAGCTAATGATTAAACAAATGAATGGTTAGTGAGCTCTACCTTTAACCGCATGAATGCGAAAGGACCAGTTCTCGCCGGTTGGCGGAGATCTGGTCCTTTTTTAAAAACTAACTCCCTTTATCTATATCCCTATTGCGCTGTGCCGCTGTCAGTAGTGGTTGTAGTGGTATCGGTTCCGTTCCCGGCACCCGGCGATGGGGATGGCGTGGTTTCCGTATCATCCTTCGCCAGCGTGTCTTGAACCGAAGCCTTCAGTTCATCCAGGTCACGAACGCCAATGACGGCTGCCCCTCCTACATGCTCCTCGGCAATATTGTCCATCGGAGGAATCTGCTGCGTGCCTGCCAAGTGGGAATCGACGCCGAGCTGACCGAGCTTCAGCATATCGGTAACCTGCAGGTTCGTCTCGATGTAAGGCGATACGCTGTCCAGAATCTTTTTCATCTGAACGATGTTCCAGCCCGATTTCAGCTTGTCGGCTACGGCGCCTAAAAATTCACGCTGACGCTCGGTACGGGTGAAGTCGCTCATCGCATCGTGGCGGAAGCGGACGTATTGCAGGGCTTTGTCGCCGTCCAGCAGCTGGTAGCCCTTCTTCAGATCGATATCGTATTTATTTTTATCGGCATTGTCTGTATAATGCATATCCTTCTCAACGTCGAAGTATACGCCGCCGATCGAGTCGACTAAGGCTTTGAATCCTTCGAAATCCGTGTACACATAATATTGAATGTCGAGACCAAGCAGGTCGCCGACGGTCTTCATGGCCAGCTGCGGTCCGCCAAGCGTAATCGCCGTGTTAATCCGGCCTTTTCCATGACCTTCGATATCGACGTATGTGTCCCGGAGAACGGAGAAGAGATGCGCTTTTTTCGTAACCGGGTCAAAGGATGCGATCAGTATGGAATCGGACCGCGGAACCTGATTCTCTTCCAAACCGCGGGCGTCGCCGCCAAGAAGAAGAATATTGACGCGTTCTTTGCCTTCCCATTTCGGAGGCGCTTGAGCGGTGGTTGTATTGTTATCGAATTGGCCAAACCGGGAATCTTCTTTGTTCTTGCTGAAATTGTCTAACGAATTATATACGCCGGTGCCCCAGTAAACCAGGCCGGCGATGGCAATAACTATAACTACGAGAAAACCGCTGAGTACCCATTTCCAAGGTTTTCTTTTCTTTTTAGCTTTTGTAGCCATGACTGTAGTAGTGCTCCTTTCAGCAACTCTTCCTGCAAAGTGTGTAAACCCAAATCAGACAGGCGATTCATCGCTCCCGAACCGATGATGCCTGCCATTTACGCAAAACAATAACTATTGTAATATTACATATCATAAAATTATAAAGCGGAACGATGGATAGACGCAAGTTTTATCGTTTCCCTTGGAAAAAACTCATAATTCCCCGGGAAATGTCGACCGTTCTTAACGGAGAGGAGTTTTAGTAGACCCATGCTGGCGATTGATGTCAAAGATCTGCGAAAGCAGTTTAAAGTGCAAAAGAACAGAGAGGGCTTGTCCGGCGCTCTGAAAGACCTGTTCAAACGAGAATATAACGAGGTAACGGCCGTCAAAGATATTTCGTTTCAAATTCCGCAAGGCGAGATCTGCGGGTATATCGGCGAGAATGGCGCAGGCAAATCGACAACGATTAAAATGCTGACCGGCATTCTGGTGCCGACATCCGGACAACTGAAGGTAAACGGTTATGTACCCTACAAAGACCGCGAAAAATTCGTCGGAGGGATTGGCGTTGTTTTCGGCCAGCGCTCCCAGCTTTGGTGGGATATCGGTGTTATAGAGTCTTTCCAGTTGCTGCGCAAAGTATATCGCGTGTCCGAGGAAGATTTCCGCAAAAGATTGGACAACCTCGTGCAGCGCCTCGATCTTGGCGATCTGCTGAATCGTCCGGTGCGCAAGCTGAGCCTTGGTCAGCGAATGCGCTGCGAGCTTGTCGCATCGCTGCTTCATAACCCGTCAATCCTGTTCCTCGATGAACCAACCATCGGTCTCGATATTATGGTGAAGACGGAAATTCGGGAGTTTCTTAAGGATCTGAACCGTGAGGAAGGGACTACGATTCTGCTTACTACGCATGACCTTCAGGATATCGAAGCCTTGTGCTCGCGGGTGATCATGCTGGACGACGGCCGGATTATTTACGACGGAGGATTGGAGGAGCTGAAGAACCGCTGGAGCAAAGGCCGCGAGATTCAGTTCCAATTCGGCACGCCAACGTCGCTTGCGAAGCTGCAGCTGCTTACGGCGGGACTGGATGTCACCTGGACGATGAGCGAGCAGGGCGCCTCGATGTGGCTGCCTCATACGATTAACGTATCGGACGCGCTTGGCGTAGTTGTAGGAGGGGCGGATATCCGGGATATCAAAATTCTCGAGACGAACACCGACGATATCGTGCGCGAAATTTACCGCTCCGGTTCAGCGTCGGCATCTGCCGCGGCAACGCTGCTGGAAACCGACTCTACAAAGCAGGAGGCCGAGGCGGAGCCCGAGAAGGAGACTACTCTCCGATGATGAGCGCTTACGTCGATTTTATCCGAATCCGGTTTCTGACCATGCTGGCTTACCGCGTTAATTATTATAGCGGTATCATTATTTATGCGATTAATATCGGAGCGTATTATTTCCTCTGGAAAGCGATTTTCGGCTCGGCCGAGACGCTTCAGGGGTTTACGCTTGCTCAAATGACGACCTATATCGCCGTGTCCTGGATGGCGCGCGCCTTCTATTTCAATAATCTGGACCGCGAGATTGCGAACGATATCCGGGACGGCAGCATCGCGATGCAGCTGATCCGGCCGTACTCCTATTTGCTCGTCAAAATGATGCAGGGGCTTGGCGAAGGCTTGTTCCGCCTGATTCTCTTTATGGGGCCGGGACTTGTAATCGTTTGTCTGCTGTTTCCGGTCAAGCTGCCGAAGGATCCGGCTGTATGGATTGTTTATTTCATTATGCTGCTATTCAGCTTGTTCATTAACTCGCAGCTAAACATTCTGACCGGTCTCGCGGCCTTCTTCGTGGAAAATAACGAGGGGATGATGCGGATGAAGCGGGTGCTTGTCGATCTGTTTTCCGGCGTGCTCATTCCGATCGCTTTCTTCCCGGGCTGGCTCAAGGGGGCGATGGAATGGCTGCCCTTCCAGGCCATTACGTATTTGCCAAGCGCCGTGTTTACCGGGCGTACCCCGATGAGCGAGGCTTGGGGCGTTTTGGGCATTCAGGCGTTGTGGTTCGTTATTTTGCTTGTGCCCATCCTATTTACTTGGCGTGCGGCCCGCAAGCGGCTGTTCGTGCAAGGAGGTTAACTCAAGATGCTGTATGCCGTGTTATTCTGGGAATACATTAAAAACTATGCCAAAACACGTCTGACCTACCGCGCCGATTTTTGGGTCGAGGTGCTGTCGGACTTGATGTTCCAAGGGATGAACCTGGTCTTTATCCTTGTCGTGTTCCAGCATACGCCTTCGCTTGGCGGCTGGACGGAATCGGAGGTTATTTTCGTATACGGCTTCTTCATGATTCCGTACGGAATCTTCTCCACCTTCTTCGGGATGTGGAATTTCAGCGAGCGTTATATCGTAAAAGGGGAGATGGACCGCATTCTGACGCGTCCGGCCCACAACCTGTTTCAAGTGCTGCTCGAAAACGTGGATCCGCCGTCCCTGATCGGTTCCGTGGTAGGGGCGGTTATCATGGCCGTCTGCTGGAATGATCTCGGACTGGCGTTCCACTGGTATTATGTCTTGATCATGCTTCTGTTCGTGCTTGGCGCCGTGCTTGTGTACGGCGGGATCTATACGGCGCTGTCGGCGATATCATTCTTCTCGGATGCGCCGACGGGCATCGTGCCGCTTATTTACAACGTGCAGAACTATGGCCGTTACCCGGTCAACATTTATAACAAAACGATTCGGTTTGTCCTGACCTGGCTGCTGCCCTTTGCCTTTGTAGGCGTAATTCCCGCATCGTACTTCCTGGAAAAAAAGGCGGATGACTTGTCTCAGCTGGCCTGGTTTACGCCGGTTATGGGCGTTATCGTATTCGGGCTGGGGCTGGCGCTGTGGAATCATGGCGTGAAGCGGTACCGCGGCGCGGGCTCGTAGACCCCGCAGGTTAAGGCAGGTAATTGGAGGTTAGTGGCATGACTACGATAGAAGTAGGCAAAAAAGCGCCGGATTTCAAGCTGCCGGCATCAAACGGCGAGACGGTGAAGCTTAGCGACTACCGCGGGAAAAAGGTTGTCCTCTATTTCTACCCGAAGGACAATACGCCAACCTGCACGCAGCAGGCTTGCGATTTCCGGGACGCCTATCCGGCTATGGCAGACAGTAATACGGTCGTGCTTGGCATCAGCCCGGATCCGGTTAAGTCGCATGAGAAGTTTATCGGCAAGCAAAGCCTGCCGTTCCTGCTCCTCTCGGACGAGAATCACAAGGTATGCGAGAAGTACGGCGTATGGCAGATGAAAAAGCTGTACGGCCGCGAGTACATGGGCGTTGTCCGCTCGACCTTCCTCATCAATGAGAAAGGCAAGCTTGTCCGCGAGTGGCGCGGCGTAAAGATCAAAGGCCACGTCCAGCAGGTGGCTGACGAGGCGGCAAAGCTATAACGATTGGAAGACGGGTCCTGTGGGGCCCGTCTTTTTTTGTTGAGCTAGAGACTTGGGTAGAGGAAGAGCAGCCACCTGACAACCATATACGAAATTAATTTTTAACGGGGCATTTGCTAGATTTGCCGCTCATATACTCTACTAGTTTGATGACTAACGAGAATAGAGAAGGGTGGCAATAAGATGCGATTGCTGGTGCGGACGGGATTATGTTTGGTTGTGTTATGGTTTGGGCTGCTTGGAGCCGGTCCGGTAACGGAGGAGCGGGGGGAGGCAGCAAGCGAGCTGGCGCATGCCGGGCTGGCAAGCGAGATGGCTGCGGCCGCGACAAGGCCAGCGGCGTATCAGGAAGAAGGGGCGGGCAGTCCGATTCGGGCGGATCAGCTGGTTGACTATAGCGCGGAGGAAGCGAAAACGGCGGCGGTCAAGCCAACCGTCTATTTGACGTTTGACGATGGCCCTAGCGGGAAGACAAAGGATGTTCTGGCCATCCTGAAGCGGGAGGGCGTGAAGGCGACTTTTTTTATGCTGGGCAAGGAAGTGAAGCAGTATCCGGATATCGCGAGGCAGGTCGTCAAGGAAGGCCATGCCATCGGCAATCATACGTACGATCATGTCTATAAAGAGCTGTACAGCAGCTTCTCCGCGTTCGCGAAGCAGGTGATGGACACCGACGATGAAATCTACAAAGTGACGGGGGTACGGACCAATCTGCTCCGCGCGCCGGGAGGGACGTTTGGCAACTTTGACCAAGGGTATTACGACGCGCTTGCGAAGGCTGGCTATATCGTCAACGACTGGAACGTGGACAGCGGCGACTCGGCGCGGGTTGGCGTGCCCGCCAAAGAGATCGTAAGCACCGTTAAAGGCTCCAGGCTGTCCGGCAAAGTCGTTGTGCTGATGCATGACAGCTCTATCCACGGGGAATCAGTAAAGGCGCTGCCGGAAGTGATCGGTTACTTTAAAAATAAAGGCTATCAGTTCGCGGTCTTAACCGAACAGGTTAAGCCCATTCAATTCCGTCTCGCGCCAACGCTCAAGTGGAAGCGTCCCAAGGTAACGGCTCAAGAGACGCAGACTCTCGTGCAATATACGGCCCGGACGAGAACAAACTTACCCGAGCTGAATACCCAAAGCTTAATCATTCATGCCGGCGGGGATGAAATTCCGTTTGCCCCGCAGGATTACAAAATGCTGAACGGCACTATCGATGTGCCTCTAAGACAGCTGGCAATAGGGCTTCATGGGATTATCCGTCTCGACATGGCAAACGGAGTCGTCGAAGCCATGGTGAACAATCAAAGCGTTAGCTGGACGGCAGCGGAGGTAGGAGGCAGCGGAACGTCTCTGCCAAGCCGGATAATAGTGCCTTTAAGAGAGACGCTTCAGCGGTTTCATTTTGGCATAAGCCGAATTACGGTTACGGAAGGCAAAAGAGAGATTTGGATCGGGCCGTCTTCCCTCTAGCAGGTCTAAATAGAGAGGCGCGTGGCGATACTGAAAGATAGAGATGCTATTTTTCAGGAGGTCGATGATAGAGATGATCGTGCCGAAATTCGAAGGCTTGCAGGGAAGAGCGGAAGCGCAGTCTTGGCCGGAGCCGCCGCAGGTGCTGCTGCAAAGGCTTATTCATAGAGTAGATCAGGTGTTGCTAGGGAAAAGAGAAACGGTTATCCAGCTGCTGACGGCTATGCTGGCCGGCGGCCACGTGCTGCTCGAGGACGTGCCGGGCGTGGGGAAAACGATGCTGGCGGGAGCTTTTGCGCGCGTGCTGGGCGGAGAATTCAAGCGGATCCAGTTCACCTCGGATATGCTGCCTGCGGATGTGATCGGCGGTGCGGTCTGGGACAGCCGGATCAGCGAGTTTGTCTACCGGCCGGGGCCGATTATGGCCAACATCGTTCTGGCGGACGAGATTAACCGGACTTCCCCGCGAACGCAATCGGCGCTGCTCGAAGCGATGGAGGAGCGGAGAATCAGCGTGGAAGGGGAGACCCGCAAGCTGCCGGAGCCGTTTGTGCTCATTGCGACGCAGAACCCGTTAAGCTATGAAGGGACCAATACGCTGCCGGAAGCGCAGCTGGACCGTTTCATGATGCGGTTGTCCATTGGCTACCCGTCTATGGAGAGCGAAGCAAAAATGCTGGAGCAGTACGCGTCCGGCACGAGGCTGGAGCCTCAACAGCTGCGCCCGGTGCTGATGCTGGAGGAATGGCTGCGGATGCAGCGCGAGGTGCGGCAGGCGCATGTCCATCCCGGACTGCTCGAATATATGGCAAAGGTGACGGATGCGACCAGACGCGCGCCCGAGCTGGAGCTGGGATTAAGTCCGCGCGCGGGACGCGACTGGCTGCGCGCGGCTCAGGCTAGAGCTTACGTAGAGGGAAGAAGATACGTGCTGCCGGATGATCTGTTCGCAACCGGCGAAGCGGTGCTGGCGCACCGGCTGAACGGCGTGAGCGCCGGGGGAAGACAGGTATCCGAAGCGTTAATCCGAATAATGAGAAGCACGCCGCTGCCCGCGTCCATTGCCCCTGGTCAAGCCGCAGGGAGGCAGAAATGAAGACGCAGGGAAACGACTCGAACGTCATGATGGCGGAGCCGGCCCAAGGACAGCTGGCACAGGGCTTCCCACCGTCGGCCGGCCATAACAAGAATCCGGTCGGGGCAGACAAGAGAGGAACGGAAACGCAGGTGGATGAGCCGGCGCAGTCTGCCCGTCCTCCGGTTTATCGTACCCGCTGGGGAGCCTGGCTCCTCATAGCGGCCGGCTGGCTGCTGAGTCTGGCCGGCATGCTTGCCCGGGGCGGGGCGGTAGAGACCTTTATGCTGATCGTGCTGAGTCTGCTTCCGTTGTTATCGATTTTCATGCCGCTGCTCTCGACCTTTGGCCTTGCGGTAAGCCGGGTTATTACGGAACCCAAAATCAAGGACGGCGAAGAGGCGGTTATACGGCTGACGTTAAAGCGTTCTTTCTTTGTGCCTTTTGCTTGGATAGCCGTTCAGGACGAAATGACCAATACAAGCGCGGCAAAAAAGACGCGCCTGGACTATCGTTATCTTGTGGCGCCTATCCTGCGCAAAGAAGTGGAGATCTGCTACTCCGTTCTCGCCGTCAGGCGAGGGGAGCATCGATTCGGTGAGGTGACCGTAACGGTTGGGGATTGGCTTGGACTTACTGCTTTTCATAAAAAGCTGGATTGTCCCGGCACCTTAGCGGTCGTACCCGCGCTTCCGGAGCAGGGGCGGCGCCGGACGGAGCAGCTGCACGGAGCCGTAGCGGAGCAGGTATCGGGCGATTCGTCCGCAGCTTTTATCAGCGACAGCGGGGAGCTCAGCGATATCACCGCGGACAGGCTGCTGCAGCAAGCCGGAATCGGGCCCGACAGCAGGCCGTACCGGGATGGGGATTCAATTCGGCATATGAATTGGCGGGCTGCGGCAAAAGGACGGGGGATGTTCACGAAGCAGCATCTGCTCGAGCAGCCTGCCGAGATTATTATGGTGGCGGATACGAACGGCGCTGCGTTTAATCATGACGAGCGGTTATTCGACGCATCTCTGGCATGGCTGGCAAGAGGAATTGAAATAGCGGCAGCGGACGGCTGCGATGTCCGGCTCCTTGCAGGGACAGTCGGTACAGGAGGGACCAAGGAGAAGCGGAAGCGGGGCGGTCAAGCCGCCCAACAGGCCAGCCAACTGCTGGAACGGCTTGCGAAGCTGAAGCTTACGAAAGCGGCGGTCTCCTTGGACAGTCTCCGGGCAGAGCTTGGCGGTCTGAAGCCCGGCGGGGTGATCCATGTCTATACCGCTGACTGGAAAAGCGGTCAAAGCTGGGTTCAGCTTGCCGCTTATGCGGCCGATCAGAAATGCAGAATCCGTCTGCACGTCGTCACGAAGCAAGCGGTTCTGACGTTTGCGATGCGCGAGCAGCAGCGACTGCTGGAGCAGGCGGGGTTATCCGTCAATTGGCTCGCCTATCCGGATAAGATGAACCGGCCGACGCATACGGCGGAAGGAGGCGTCCGGCATGCGTGATTCCGCTCCCGATAACGGGTCGTTGGGCTTCCGGGTGCTGACGACCGTATTGTTATTCGGCCTGTTGGCCGAATGGCTGCTGCCGTGGCTCCATTACAAGGAATGGGCGGATGTGTACCAGATCGGCCCGCTGCTGACGGTGATCGGCTGCGTGATGGCGACGGGGCTTTTTCGCCCGGCCTGGTATATATCGCTCTTTATGAACGGCTCCTTATGCGTCTTGACCATGATGCTTCTATTTAAAGGAAATGACGAAAACGCGCTGCAGTGGCTGGCGAATTACCCCGGCATGCTGGCCGGAGATATCAAAGAGCTGTTCACGTACGGCATGTGGACGATGACCAGCGAGCTGAGGACGCTGCTGCTTTTCGTAGGCTGGGCGATGCTGGCGCCTGCGCTGCAGGCGCTTGTATGGCTGAGGCAGGTTGCCTTGGGGCTGGCAGCCATCACGGTTTCTTATCTGCTCATTCTTCACACCTGGGTTGGAATCGACGTGTTTAACGGCTTGCTTCGCGCAACGGCGGAGGGCCTGCTGTTAGGAGCCGTCGTAACGATGGCCAGAGTAAGGCGGATGCAGGGAGGCGGCAGCGAATTCGACCGTCAGCTCCATCCGAAATGGCTGGCTGCGGGAGAATTTCTGGTGCTGCTATGCGTGGGCGTCGGAATGCTGTTATCCAGCGGGCAGCCGAGGCAAACGGAGCCTTCGGCATGGACCGTAAACGCGGCGAACCGGCTTGAACAGGCGATGGTGGAGCTTGGCAAGGAGAATTATTCGGCTGCCATGCAGGCGGCTATGGGCACCGCGGGTCAAAGCCGCGGCATGACCGGGTATGGCTTCGACGACCGGGAGCTCGGGGCTTCCCTATCCCAGGACGACACGGTAGTGTTCAGCGGTTTTTCGCCGGTTCAGACTTACTGGAGAGGCGAATCCAAAGCGGTCTATAACGGCCGCGGCTGGGAAAGCGGCTGGAGCGGGAAGGTGCTGCATCCGGTGGAATACGGAGATAAACCGTCAGCGCTTGCGGTAAACGGTTCCGGGGATGACCGGACCATTCGGCAGACGGTCGTGATGACCGAGCCTTCGGCTTCGCCGGGAATGCCGCTCTTTTTCGCGGGGAGCGGGGGACGCGTGCTTAGTCTTTCGGCGATTGATCCCAACCGGCAATTAAGCACGTATGTGGAGGATGAGCTGGCCGGCGCTCTGTATTCGGCGGATACGGAAGCGCAGGTGGAGCGGTATACCGTCGAAAGCCGGCTTCCGGTAACCGATGCTGCTTTATTGCGGGAAGGGGGCAGCTCCGCCTTAGCGGGAGAAACCGCGGCGCTTGTGCAGACGGAGAAGACGGATCTGACGGATTACCTGCAGCTGCCGGATTCTTTGCCGGATCGCGTGAAGACGCTGGCGGACAAGCTTGCCGGAGCCGCGGGGACCGACCGTTACGATCAGGTGAAAGCGGTCGAGCAATATTTGAAGAACAGCTATGCGTACACGCTGGATAGCGCGGTTCCGCCAAAGGGAGCGGACTTTGTGGACTATTTCCTGTTTGAGCAGGAGCGCGGATATTGCGTGCATTTCTCCAGCGCTATGGTTGTTCTGCTCCGCGAGGAAGGAATTCCGGCCCGCTGGGTAAAAGGCTTTGTTTCCGGCACGCCGGTATCAACGGCTGGCGCGGAGGCTGCCAGCGAAGCCGGGACCCTCTACAACGTGCGGGCGAAGGATGCGCACGCTTGGGTAGAGGTGTACTTCCCCGGCGTAGGCTGGGTGCCTTTTGACCCGACGCCGGGCTTTGCCGGCGGCATGGGTCCAGCGGGAACGGACGCCGGGGCATCGGCGTCAGGCGAGCCGTCATCGGCGGGCGGAGCTGCCGATGATGCGGGGGCGCCAGAGCATGCCACCGCCGGAACGGGCGGCATGCTGGCGCGGTTTGAGGCGGCGGTGGATCACGCCGCCTCGGCGGTGGCGCGAGGGGCGGATGCCCTCGCGCAGGCAATGCGGAGCGCCGCCCGTGGCGCGGCGGCGGCTTCGCCCGCCGCGCTGGCCGCCGCAGGCGCGGCCGCGCTGCTCTTCGCGGCAGGCCTTGCGGCGGCGGCGCAGCGCAGGCGGCTTCGCCTCGCGCTCGCGCTGCGCCGGTACGCCGCGGCGCATGGCGCAGGCCGCGCCGCCGCCGCGCAAGAGCAGTTCGCCGCGGTATCCGCCGCGGCGTGGGTGCTGCTCGGCCGCCGCATGATGGCGCGGCCGCCGCATCATACCGCGCGCGAGTACGCGGACGCCGTGTCGGCGTCGATGCCCGGCGCGCGCGCCGATGCGCTTCGGCGGTTCATCGCCTGGGACGATGCCGGCCGGTTCGGGCAGCGGGGCGAATGGACCGCCCCGCCTCCGGAGGAGCTTGCCGCAGCGATGAACGCGCTGCTCGGCAAGCCCCGAAAAGCCGTTCCGGCGGCCGCGGTTCAAGCCGCCGAATAATCAAAAGCCCGTCCCCCGAGATTAACCGTGGGACGGGCTTTTTTTGCTTAAGGCGCGAAATTCGGCATCCAAATGACTAGTTTGAAGAAGTTAAGGCCCTTTAGGGACCTTAACACTAAAAGGAGGCCGCTACTTTTGCAACTTAAGGTCCCTCAGGGACCTTAAAGCTCACGAAACCGCGAAATTGGGCATCCAAATGACTAGTTTGAAGAAGTTAAGGCCCTTTAGGGACCTTAACACTAAAAGGAGGCCGCTACTTTTGCAACTTAAGGTCCCTCAGGGA